>JAQTWZ010000004.1:0-1505 GCA_028689055.1 Sulfurimonas sp.
AACCACCAATACTTTTACCAGCTTTTATATCACGAGCAAATTGCTCTACATCTATTTCTATCTTCATGTGTCATTCCTTGAGTAAATATAATTTTACCCGATTGACACGGAATTATGAACGGTCCCGTTTCAAATTCATTATTTTTAAATAACTCAGCTGTTCATGGTGGTGGGTTTAATGCCTATAGTATTCTAAATATACAAAATTCTGTTTTTCATTCAAACAATGGTAGAGCATTTTCATTAAACACAGGATCGTATACAAAAATTCTAAATTCTATTTTTTCTAACAATCCAATTGACGTTTTAGGAGATAAGTTTGAAATTTATAATTCTATATTCATCGGAGATGAGACTTATTTTAATCCAGTAACGTCAAATTCTATTATTAATATACTCAATAACAATTATCTTGACAGCTCAAAAATTACTATGAACTATTTTGGTTCAAACAACATCTATGATGGAGTAACGCTTGGCTTTGTAAATGAAGCAAACGGAGACTATAACCTCACAGCATCATCAGACTTGATAGACGCAGGAACTACAACTATCACAGGAATAACTTTACCAACTACAGACTTAAATGGTAATGCTAGAATCGTAGGTGGAAGTATAGACATAGGACCATATGAGTTCTCAACTACAAGACCGACAATAAACTCTATAACTTACACAGGCGTAGCCAAAGAACAGAGCACACTTACTATTAATGTGGACTACACTTTAGCAGATGGCAGAACACTTGAGTCTGTCGAATATGACTACTTAAATAACGGAACATACACTACTTCAAATACTTATACATTCAACAGTACGGGAACCTATAAAGTGAATGTCAAAATTACAGACAGTGCAGGAGAATTTTCTAGTTCATCCTTATCTGTGACAGTAGCACCTTTAGCCTTTGCAGATATGACAGATGAGCAAAAGCTGATAAAAGCAATAGATCCAGTGTATTACGATGCTGTAGTAGCAATCATAGAAGAGAGTAAAACTGCTTCAAACACAAGCGGCTATGAGCTTGGCTTGTATGATGGCAAGGAATATGTTAAAAATAATCCAGCTGCATTTAGCCTGCTCACGCAAGCCGAAGCAAATGCATCAGTTGGAGATGCTGTCCAAGCAGTCATCAACAATCCATCAAATTACGGTCTTGTAAGCCAAACAGAGAGTAATGCTTCTATCGCTGCATCGTATGAATCAGGCAAGCAGTATGTTCTGAACAACTTGGCACAGTTTGAATTGATAACATACACAGAAAAAGTACTAGCCGAATCAAACGCAGAAGAAGCTGGTAAAACATACGTTCAGACAAATCCAGCAGAGTTCAACCTAGTTACAGCAGCAGATGCAGCAATTCAAGTAACAACAGCTACAACTGCAGCAACAGCAGCAGGAATCGTAACTGGTAAAACATACGTTCAGACAAATCCAGCAGAGTTCCACCTAGTTACAGCAGCAGATGCAGCAACTCAAGTAACAACAGCTACAACTGCAGCAAC
>JAQTWZ010000004.1:1605-55223 GCA_028689055.1 Sulfurimonas sp.
ATCGTAACTGGTAAAACATACGTTCAGACAAATCCAGCAGAGTTCCACCTAGTTACAGCAGCAGATGCAGCAACTCAAGTAACAACAGCTACAACTGCAGCAACAGCAGCAGGAATCGTAACTGGTAGAGATATGGTCATAGCGAGTCCTGTTGCTTATGGTCTTGTGAGTCAAGCAGATCTAAACAGTTCTGTCAGTGATGCATTGGCCACAGGTGTGGCATCTGGGAAACAATACGTTCAGGACAATCTACCTGAGTTTGGTCTTGTTGTAAAAGCAAATATGGAACTTACACCTTCAAATATAGCATCATTATCGACTGGATGGACACTTATAAGTACACCGTTTGCTATCACAGACTTATCGGTATTTGATAGCGCTGCTATAGTTTGGGTTTATAATAACACTGCATCTTCATGGAGTGCCTACTCTTCAAACGCAGCTATGAGACAAAAAATTATAGATAATGCTTCTGTGAATCTTTTAACTACTGTTCCTGCTGGCAGTGGGGTTTGGGTACAGAAATAAAAAGATAGACTGGTGTTCCCTCGTTCTACTTTTTCGAGGTGAAACACACACTATCCTCAAGAGAGGTTGTGACTAAAGGAGAGCTTTTAAAGGTACCCTTTTATTTATTCAAATCATAAAATATCGGCACTGTTAAAATCAAATCATTTTCTGGTTTTGTAAACTACACCCCGGTGAGTGAATCTCCACTTTTATAATATATTTTTTATCTATAAGAGTAAAAATTCCACATGTAAGTTTCATGAAATCTTAACCACAAACCCAGTCCCATCTAAAACAGACTCTCCCATGAGTCTTGGGTCTATCACTTCTATTGAGTAAACCGCATCATGTACTTGATGACAAGCTTCTGGCACACTAAAACACCAAGCCATATCTTGAACTGTCTCATTCATAACCCTGCTTCTAAAGGCTCTTTTATCGTTCATGAACTTTTGATGTAGCGGATAATGTGAGGGCTTTTACTAACTGCAGTGTGATAGTTTGTAGAGCTGAGCCGATGTTGTTAAACGCAGTGCTATGTCAAGTACCTTTATTATGTCTTTGTTGCGTTTAATAGGTGAAGTCGGAAGAATTTTACTTATGCACTACATTTGTGGTACAATAATAAAAAATTGAAGGAGTTCTTATGAGATCAAGTACAAGTGTACGTATAGATGATGAAGCCAAACTCGTTGCTTCTGAAGTGCTTAAGCAGTATGGCATGAGCCTGAGTGAGGGTATAAATCTGTTTTGTAAACAAGTAGCTATGACACACTCTATTCCATTTGAGCTAAAGGTGCCAAGTGAGCGTATGAAAAAAGCGCTAGATGAACTAGAAAAAAAAGAGGGTAAAAGCTTTAGTAGTATTGACAAACTAAGAGAAGATTTGTTGTCGTGAAATACACACTCTTTAGCACTTGTTGAAGTAGGCAGTCACTCACAACTGTTTGGGTAGGTTTAAGGAGAGCTTTTAAAGGTACCCTTTTATTTATTCAAATCATAAAATATCGGAACAGTTAAAATCAAATCATTTTCTGGTTTTGGAAACTTTGAAGCAATATTTTCTATCGTCTCGATAGTACCTCTGCTTAAAATATCATTTGGAGACTTTACCACTTTTATATACTCCACTCTGGCATCTCGCATGAGCTTAAACTTTACAATAACTTCTCCCGTAATACCTCTTTTTCTTGCACTTCGCGGATAATAAAGGTTTTCTTCCAAAAGCTGTTTTATAAGCGCTAAATGCTCTTGCAAATAAGCATCTTCTTCTTTGATTATGACAGGTGCAGGTTCTTTTTCGCTTGGGTTTTCTCTAGTTACTAAGGGCTGCGTTTGTGTATTTGCTTCATCTGTTTGCGTACTTTGAGCAGGAGGATTAGGAGCTGTTTCTTCTTTTTGGACAGGAGCATCTTTCACTTCTACTTTTTTGATAGCCGGAGTGAGCTGCGTTTTGACTTTTGGTATCTCTTTTGGTATTTCTATTGTTTTGGATGGTTCTACTTTTTCTTCTTGTATTTTTTTTACTTCATTTACTGCAACCCTAGGCTGCACAGCACAAAGATGTAAGCAAAACTTCTGCTCCTCCTGCGTTTGTACTTTTAAG
This sequence comes from Sulfurimonas sp., assembly GCA_028689055.1. Lineage (GTDB taxonomy): Bacteria > Campylobacterota > Campylobacteria > Campylobacterales > Sulfurimonadaceae > Sulfurimonas. The sequence goes on from JAQTWZ010000004.1 coordinate 3,722, forward strand.
ACACTGCTAAAGCTATATAAAAGAGCTATAAAAACAATAGAATGGATAAAAATAGAAATAAGGATGGAGTGAGTGTGTCTTTTCATGAAAGAGATGGTAGCAAAATGTCTGTTACATAAGCATTAATATATATCAAGAAATATGACATGAGCAAAAGGCTCATGTCATATATTTATATCGATCTTCTAAACTCTGGATAGGCTTCAACACCACATTCGCTGACATCCATACCTTGCTGCTGATCATCATCTTGAGCTCTAAATTTTACGAACTTATTGATAATAAACAAAACGACAAAAGAGATACTAAACACATAAAACGCAATAATAACTACGCCCTTGAGTTGATCAAAAAATGAAACACTCTCCACAAAAATACCAACGGCCAAAGTGCCCCAGATACCGTTTACTAGGTGGACTGAAAGTGCTCCAACAGGATCATCTAACTGTAGTTTATCAAACAAAGGAACAGCCAAAACGACCAAAGCGCCACCGACAGCACCGATAAGTATCGGTAAATACATATTATACAAATCAGGTCCGGCGGTTATTGCGACAAGTCCGCCTAAAGCTCCATTTAAAATCATGGTAATATCAAAAAGTTTGTATCTAAAATACATAACTGCACCCGCGATAATTGCACCGGCTAGACCTGCCGTATTTGTATTCATGATAGTTTTCGCTACTGCGTTTGCGTTTTCTACACTTGAGATACTCCCGACACTGCCGCCGTTAAAACCAAACCACCCGATCCAAAGTAAAAAAGCGCCAAGTGTAACAAGAGGAATATTTGATGCGGGGATAACACGTACCCGACCATCTACATAACGCCCTTTACGTGCGCCCATGATAATGATAGCTGCTAAAAGTGCCCATCCTCCCGTAGAATGGATCACGGTAGAACCAGCCAAATCGTACATCTTGATATCCAAAAATGTTTCGGCTAAGATATCTGCTCCCCAGCTGATATTTACCACACTTGGATAGATAAAACCGCCCATAATTACAGCAAAAATAGCCAAAGGGATGATGCGTACTCTCTCACTCACACCACCGCTCATGATGTTGATAGTTTTACCTACAAAAGCCATCTGAAACAAAAACGCAGCCCAGATGCTCATGTTGGCATTTTCCCAAACACCAAAGGCGATACTATACCCCACAAGTAAAAACGCAATAGAAGCTACTGCATAAATCATTACATTGATTGTAAGAACGGATGTGACGTTTTTTGTACGCACAAGTCCTGCTTCAAGCATAGCAAAACCTGGGACCATGAAGATTATAAGCACCATTGAAAAAAGTGCGAAGAACGTGTCTATTATGTATTTAAAATCAGCTTCGAGCATCATTACTACCTTAAAATAAAGTCAAGTTGATGATTTTAGCAAAAAAAAAGTGCAATAATAAAAAAAAATGATTAATTTTTAATCAGAAAGTATTTCCGCATGAGGATATGCGGAAAAAACGAAGCTAAAACTATATAGCTTCGTTATCTGTTTCACCTGTACGGATACGGATGATTTTTTCTATTTCACTTACGAAGATTTTTCCATCACCGATTTTACCGGTTCTAGCAGCTTCTACAATTGTAGCTGTTACTTGATCTACATCTTTGTCATCTACTACCATTTCCATTTTGATTTTTGGTAGAAAATCTACAACATATTCTGCACCACGGTAAAGTTCGCTATGGCCTTTTTGACGTCCATAACCCTTTACTTCACTTACTGTCATACCAGTAATTCCAATCTCCGCTAATGCGTCTTTTACGTCTTCTAGTTTAAATGGTTTGATAACCGCTTCTACTCTTTTCATAATTTATACTCCATATGTATGCAAAGAGGCTTTTACCTCTTTATTAATTTTAAAATTGTAACCACTTTTAGTGTTTAAATCAACTCTAAAGGAGGCTTCTCCTTTAGAAGATCAGCTTAGAGGTTTAAACCTTTTTCACCATGAACACTTTCATCAAGACCAACAGACTCACTCTCTTCATCTACTCTTCCGCCACCTGTTAGTGCTGAAGCGATATAGTAAACTACTATTGTTCCAATCAAAGTAAAGATTCCTACGACTACTACAGATTCAAGTTGTACCATGAATTGCCCCATTCTATCACCTGAAGCTTTAAGTGGACCGTCCCATAGTAATGCTTGATCATTTACAGCGAAGATTGCAGTTGCTAACGCTCCCCAAAGTCCAGCTAAAAAGTGGATACCAAATGCATCTAATGAATCATCATACCCAAGTTTTTTCTTCAAAGTCACAACACCGAAGAAAGCGATAATTGAACCAAAGATTCCTATTGCAAATGAACCACTTACATCCACAAAACCTGCTGCTGGAGTGATTGCTACAAGTCCAGCTACAACCCCTGAAACTGTTCCAAGAAGTGTTACTTTTTTGAATACTATATACTCCAACACCATCCAAGTGATTGCTGCTATTGCAGGAGCTAAAGCTGTTGTGAGGTACGCTAAACCAGCGATTTCTGATGCACCAAACGCAGATCCACCGTTAAATCCGAACCATCCAAACCATAATAGCGCTGCACCTAATGCTGTAAGCATGATACTCATAGGTTTCATAGCTGCTTTTTGAAAATCTTTTCTTTTACCGATAAGGATTGCAAGAACTAAACCAGCCAAACCACCATTCATATGAACAACAGTACCACCGGCGAAATCTAAAGCACCCGCATCAAATAGTAAAGCACCAGCTCCACCCCAAACCATATGCGCAACTGGAGCATATACAAATACTGTCCAAATAGCTACAAAAATCAACCAAGTTGAGAACTTCATTCTCTCAATCACTGATCCAGCTGCAATCGCTACTGTAATCGCTGCAAATGTCCCTTGAAATACTATAAATACATACATAGAATAAGATTGAGCCGTTAAGTCAGACCAACTAATCCCATTTAAGAACATATTACCAAATCCACCAATGAAGCTTTGCATAGCCCCACCGTTTCCAAATGCCATAGAATATCCAGCAACTATCCAAGCAACAAACGCAACTACAAATGCGCCAAATACCATAGCGTAAGTATTGAGTACATTTTTACTTCTTGTCATGCCTCCATAAAACAAAGCCAAACCAGCTGGTGTCATAAGAAGTACCAATGCTGTAGATATCATCATCCATGCATTGTTACCACTGTCTATAGTAGGCGCATCTTCAGCAAGCACTAAAGAAGGCAAAAGCGTTAACGCTAGCAATAACCATTTTTTCATCGTAATTTCCTTTTTTTTCCGATTTTTGACTTTCGGATTTATGTATTTCGGGGAAAAGTATAACATCAAGATGTATGCTTGTTGTGCAGCATAATGATTAATTTTTAATCAGTATTTTTATTTTACTCTTTAAGCTTCACATCTTCACATATATAAATAAGTAAACATAAACCAACCCTCTTTCCACGTTTCTTAAGGGATTGTTGGATATCATAAAAGCAATTTTATTTACATAGGGTGTTTTATATGGGTGACTTGTTAAACAATGATGATATTCAGACTGTAAAGATTGAAGAGACTCTACAAAGTAGCTACCTCGATTATTCAATGAGTGTAATCGTCGGTCGTGCTCTTCCAGATGTTAGAGATGGACTCAAACCAGTCCATAGAAGAATTCTTTATGCGATGGATAAACTCAGTTTATCGCATGGAGCCAAATTTAAAAAATCAGCACGTATCGTCGGGGATGTTATAGGTCAGTATCACCCACACGGTGATACAGCTGTCTATGACGCACTTGTTCGTATGGCACAAGACTTCTCAATGCGTATGCAACTTGTTGATGGTCAGGGTAACTTCGGTTCTGTTGATGGAGACTCTGCTGCTGCGATGCGTTATACAGAAGCACGTATGACAAAATATGCGGGAGAGCTTTTAAAAGATCTTGATAAAAATACAGTCAACATGATAGACAACTACGATGGTACTACAAAAGAGCCAGACGTAATGCCTACACGTGTTCCAAACCTTCTTATTAACGGCTCATCAGGTATCGCTGTCGGTATGGCTACAAATATCCCTCCGCATAACCCTACGGAGATTATGAGCGGGCTCAAAGCACTTCTTGCAAATCCTAATATCTCTCTTATGGAAATTATGGAACACATCAAAGCTCCAGACTTTCCAACAGGTGGAACTATCTTTGGTAAAAAAGGGATTATGGATGCCTATGAGACAGGTAGAGGTCGTATCAAAGTACGCGCAAAAACGCATATAGAGCAAAAAGCCAAAAAAGAAGTCATTGTTATCGATGAACTTCCTTATCAGGTAAATAAAGCGCGTTTGATTGAGAATATAGCAAACCTCGTAAAAGACAAGATGATAGACGGTGTTTCTGAAATACGTGACGAATCAGACCGCGATGGAATGCGTGTTGTCATCGAACTCAAACGCGATGCGATGAGTGAAATAGTTCTTAACAATCTTTTTAAACAGACTAGTATGCAAACCACTTTTGGTATCATCATGTTATCTATATTAAATCAAGAGCCGAGAGTTTTCGGTCTTATAGATATCCTCAAATACTTTATCAATCACCGTAAAACGATTATTATACGCAGAACTATCTTTGATCTTGAAAAAGCCAAAGCACGTGCACATATTTTGGAAGGTCTTAAAAAAGCTATCGATATCATCGAAGATGTTATCCGCGTAATCCGTGCCTCAAATAGTGAAGAACTTGCAAAAAACAACCTTGTAACTGAGTTTGATTTTTCAGAGATTCAAGCACAAAGTATAGTTGCTATGAGACTTGGAAGACTCACAGGTCTTGAGATTGAAAAAATCGAAAACGAACTTCGTGAGCTCATCGAACTTATCGCATACTTGGAATCAATCCTCAAAAGTGAAGAGGTACTTCACGGTATTATTGCTCAAGAATTTGATGAAGTCGCTGCAACTTACACAGATAAAAGACGCACGGAAATCGAAGACGACTATGATGATATCGATATAGAAGACCTAATCCCAAATGAGCCGATGGTTGTAACAATTACTCACCGTGGTTATATCAAACGTGTGCCGCTGGGTGCATATGAGAAACAAAAACGCGGGGGCAAAGGCAAAACTGCCGTAACAACTTATGAAGATGACTTTATAGAGAGATTTTTCACTTGTAATACGCACGATACACTTCTATTTGTCACAGACCGTGGTCAGTTGCATTGGTTAAAAGTTTATCGCATTCCTGAAGGCAGCCGTATCGCAAAAGGAAAAGCAGTTGTCAATCTCCTGAGTCTTGTAGCAGATGAGAAAATCCGTTCTATTATCCCTACTACAGACTTTAGTGATGAAAAATCACTTGTTTTCTTTACACAAAAAGGTATTGTAAAACGTACAAATCTAAGTGAATTTTCAAATATTAGAAGCAATGGTGTCCGAGCAATTGTTCTGGATGATGATGATGCACTTATCACTGCAAAAATTGCCGATCAGAGTATCAAATATCTCTTTATCGTTACAAAACTCGCTCAGTGTATAAAATTTGAAATAGAAAAAACACGTGATCAGGGTAGAAGTACTCGTGGTGTACGCGGTATCAAATTCAAACATGAAGCTGATGAAGTTGTCGATGCAAATATCATAGCAAACGATGATGAGGAAATCCTAATCGTCAGTGAAAAAGGTATCGGGAAACGAACAGACGCTGGTGAATATAGACTTACTAATCGCGGCGGATCCGGTGTAATCGCTATGAAAATGACAGCAAAAACTGGTAAGCATGTAGTCGGTATCCTTATGGTCGATGAGAGCATGGATATGATGGCACTTACTAAAGCTGGTAAAATGATTCGTGTAGATATGCAAAGTATCTCCAAATCAAGCAGAAACACTTCTGGGGTTTATATAGTAAAAGGTGACGATGTAGCAAGTATCTCTCGCTGTATCAGAGAAGAAGAGGACGATGAAGATGACTTCGATACCGAACCATCTTTATTAGATTTGGAATAGTAGTTGCTTACTGGCAACAAGATACAACATAAGCACCGCATGGTGCTTCTTTAAAGAAGGAAAACTTATGAAATACTCTTTGCTATTAATCGCATTTTTAACTGTGGCTTCAGTTACGGCAGATGAAACTCCCTCAAGCAACATTACTATTAACTGTGAAAATGCAAAAACAGGTGCTGCGTGTTCTAAGCCACAAACACAAGTCATTGATGCTACCGGCTTAGATACTGTTGTCACAGATGTGCCTAAAAAAGAAGATTTTTTGGCAAAGGGTGCTGAAGTTCGTATCAGCGTTATCGGTCAAGGTGTTGCTCCTATGAACACATCTTCTCCTGCACAGGCTTATGCTTTGGCAAAACGTGCAGCGACGGCTGATGCTTACAGACTTTTAGCCGAAAAAGTTAAGGGTGTACGAATCGATGGTCAAGATTTGATCAAAAATATGATGGTACAGCGCTCTACTGTTCGCACCACAGTCCAAGCCATGGTCAAAAACGCAAATGTTGTTGAGACAACTTTCAAAGAGGGTTTATGCGAAGTAGAGATGGAAATCGTCTTAGCGCACGCTCAATTTTCAAACTAGTACTACTCTTCTATTCGCTCGCCCTTAGTGCGAGTGAATATCTTATATCTTACCGTTATGTCGTTCAAGATGCTATACTTTACAACGAAACACTTTCTGTCGCCAAAAGTATGCAAAAATGCTCGGGTAGTGCTCATGATGCATTACTTTTAGAAAGTGACGGGAGTGATAATCTCAAACAAATTATCTCTAAAAATGAAGATGAGTTTTTATCCTTCATCCATACACTTGGACTTGATGTAAAACACTCTGAGATAAATACCAATCTGCAAAACAGTTCTACTACTATCCTCACACTCAAAACCACTTGTTTCAAAGTCGATTTTAATGATAATTTCGCTAGAATCACTGCTTTAAATTAAGGGCATTTTATATTGAAAATAGCAATAGTTGAAGATGATATCAACATGAGAAAATCTCTTGAGATTTCTATGAGTGATTATAAAGAGTTTGAGGTCAAGACATTTAAAAGTGCCAAAGATGCACTTAAAGGTCTTGATGAGAGCTTCGATTTGATTATTACAGATATCAATATGCCAGGTATGGACGGTATAGAATTTGTAAAAACTCTCGGTGGCCGCTTTGAAGTCATCATCATGACCGCAAACGCAACCCTTGGTCGTGCTATCGAATCTATACAACTCGGTGTAAAAGATTTTTTACTCAAACCATTTGATATAGATACTTTAGTCGATGCAATAAAGCGTGAAGACAAGATCCAAAAAATCAAAAAAACAGCTCATGTAGAAGAAAAAAACGCAAGTGGTTTTTTAGGCAATTCTAAAGCACTTGAAGCAATCCTCAATATAGCGAACAAAGCATCTAAAACGGATGCAAGTATCCTTTTGCTTGGGGAAAGTGGGGTCGGCAAAGAAGTTTTTGCTTCCTATATCCACAGCAACTCGCCAAGAGTCAATAAAGCATTTGTAGCTATCAATATGGCGGCACTTCCTGAAAACCTTATCGAAAGTGAACTTTTTGGTTTTGAAAAAGGTGCGTTTACAGATGCAAGTGAAGCAAAAGCAGGTCAGTTTGAACTCGCAAACGGCGGAACACTTTTTTTGGATGAGATAGGCGAAATGCCTTATGGCGTTCAGGCAAAACTTTTGCGTGCTCTGCAAGAGAAGGAAATTCGTCGTCTTGGTTCGTCTAAGTCGATTAAAATTGATATCAGAGTAGTGTCGGCAACAAATGCAAAGCTAGAAGAAAAGATAAAAAATGGTGAGTTTAGAGAAGATTTATATTATAGACTCAACACTATTCCTCTGCACATCCCGCCACTTAGAGAGCGAACAGAAGAGATACTGCAAATAGCAAATACTATGACCGAACAAAACTGCAAGAAATACGGGTTTGAGAAAAAGATTTTTTCCCAAGCGGCAACAGAGCAGCTTTTGGCCTATAAATGGCCTGGTAATATACGAGAATTGCTCTCTGTGGTCGAGAGAGCTGTAATTTTAAGTGAAACAAATGAGATAAAAGCCGATGAGCTTTTTTTACAAAACAGAATCTAGGAGATACAATGAAAAAATATAATGTAGCGGTTGTCGGAGCAAATGGAGCGGTTGGGGAAGAGATTTTAACAGTTCTCTCAGAGATAGATTTTCCACTAAATAAATTGGTGCCATTGGCAAGTGCAAGAAGTTTAGGAAAAACAGTTGAATACAATGGGCAAAATTTGCCAATCATAGAACTGACACATGATGTTTTTGAAAAAGAAGAAATTGATATCGCACTCTTTAGCGCAGGTGGAAGTGTAAGTGCTGAGTTTGCACCTTCAGCTGTTGCAGCCGGAGCTGTTGTCATCGACAATACATCGCACTTCAGAATGCAAGAGAATGTTCCTTTGGTTGTACCTGAAGTCAATCCAGAAGATATCGCAAAATGGAGTGATACAGGTATCATCGCCAATCCAAACTGCTCAACTATCCAAATGGTTCAGGCACTAAAACCGCTTGATCTTGCCTATGACTTAGTGCGTGTAGATGTTGCGACGTATCAGGCTACTTCAGGTGCAGGTAAAACTGCTATGGAAGAGCTTGTGACACAGATGCAAGACTTCTTTGCGTTTAAGCTCGACGAGTCTGAACACAAATCTTTTAAACACCAAATCGCTCTCAATGTAATCCCTCAGATCGATGTATTTACCGATAACGGATATACAAAAGAGGAGATGAAAATGGTCAATGAAACTACGAAAATCATGCACAAAAAAATCCCTCTTAGTGCAACTTGTGTGCGTGTACCTACGCTTCGCGGTCATGCAGAAGCACTGACTCTTACATTTAAAAATGAAGTAAGTGCAGATGCCGTAAGGGATGTTCTCAGCAGAGCACAAAACATCGTGATCCTCGATAAACCTTTTGAAGCACTCTACCCTATGCCGGCTACATGCGTCGATATGAATGAGACTTTTGTCGGGCGTATCAGAAGTGACACTTTTGATAAAAAAATGGTCCATATGTTTGTTGTAGCGGATAATCTTCGCGTCGGTGCTGCTACAAACGCAGTGAGAATCGCTCAGAAATGGGTTGAGATGGAAGGAGAAAAATAATGATTGAAAAAATATTTGAACATTCACTTTGGAATTCGCGTTTTGTAATTTTATTAGCTGTTATTTTTGGTCTTATCGGTGCTGTTTTACTTTTTGCGGTTGCGAGTTTTGATATCTACGACACAGCAAAATTTGTCATCAACACCTACTTAACACACGCACATCCAGAAAACTTCCACGAAGATGTGGTTGGTGGGATTATCGGTGCCGTGGATCTTTATCTTATCGGTGTCGTAATGCTTTTGTTCTCTTTTGGTTTGTATGAACTCTTTATCTCCGATATCGATCCCGCAAAAGATGAACATGGTGAAGAAAACCAGCTACTTGCTATCCATTCACTTGATCAGCTCAAAGATAAAATCTCAAAAGTTATCGTTATGGTTCTCGTAGTAGGATTTTTCCAAAAAGTAGGACATACCGAATACAATGGTGCTTTAGATTTGTTCTATCTTGCACTTTCTATCACTGCTGTGGCAGTTGGTTTATACTTTTTAGGTAAAGTTGGCAAACATTAATTAGTCCGTAAAAAGTTTCACTTTTTTTTGCAAAAGTGATAGTCGATAAAAGTAAGAATTAATAATTTAAATACAAAGGTTATTGAATGAGTAAAATATTTGTAGATGCATGTTTTGGTAAAGAAACGCCATATACTCCGGTTTGGATGATGAGACAAGCAGGTCGTTATCTTCCTGAGTATATGGAAGTCAGAAAACAGGCGGGGAATTTCCTCAATCTTTGTCATGATCCCAAAAAAGCTGCAGAAGTATCGATTCAACCACTCGATATTGTAGGCGTGGATGCAGCTATTTTATTTAGCGATATCCTTGTTATCCCTGATGAGATGGGGATGGATTTGGATTTCATCAAAGGCGAAGGTCCAAAATTTGCCAATCCAATTACTTCACAAGAAGATTTGGACAAGCTTATCGGCGGCGAAGAAGCGGCTAGTAAACTCACTTATGTTTATGAAACTATCGCACTGTTAAGAACGCAGCTTAATGCACGCGGTGATGATAAAGCTCTTATCGGTTTTACGGGTGCGCCATGGACACTTGCGACTTATATGATAGAAGGCGAAGGTACAAAAACATACAATATTTGTAAAAAAATGATGTACTCAAACCCTGAACTTCTTCACAACATCCTTAAAAAAGTGACCGAAGTCGTCAAGCTTTATATGGAAAAACAGATTCAAGCAGGTATCGATGTCGTGCAAATCTTTGACTCATGGGCTGCTGCTATAGAGCCGGGTAAATATGATGAATTTTCTTGGAAATATATGGTGGAAATCGCAGAGTATCTCAAAGAGAAATATCCACATATCCCTGTTATCATGTTTCCAAAAGGTATCCCTGCGTTTTTGGATAAAGTCTATGGTAACTTTGATGTATTTGGGGTTGACTGGTCAACGCCTATGGCACTTGCAAAAGAGAAACTTGGAGACAAATATGTCCTTCAAGGCAATATGGAGCCATGCCGTCTTTACTCAAAAGAGGCAACTACGAAATGTGTAGAAGTTATCCAAGAGACGATGCAAGGCAAACGCCACATATTTAACCTCGGTCACGGCATCCTTCCTGATGTGCCAGTAGAAAACGCCATCCACTTTGTAAACGAATGCCACCGTGTCAGCGGAAAATAAAATCATCTTTGGTCCTATAAACTCTCGCCGTTTTGGCAGGAGTTTAGGAGTCGATCTCTCTCCTTCCAACAAACAATGCAACTTTGACTGTCTTTATTGTGAACTTGCTCCCGCCGCAACCGTAGATATACAAGCGCAGAGTATTCCTGTATCCAAAATCATAGAAGAACTCAAAAAACATCTCGATGATAAGATGGATGTCATCACACTCACTGCAAACGGAGAGCCGACACTTTATCCTTATCTCGATGAACTTATAGATGAGATAGACAAGATCAAAAACGCAACCCAAACATTGATACTCACAAACAGCGCTACTTTGGTAGATCCAAAAATCTTCGCATCGCTCATGAAGCTCGATCAAGTCAAACTTTCACTCGATGCAGTAAGTCCTGAAGTATTTAAAAAGATAGACAGACCGCACACAAATATAGATATAAACGCAATCGTTACAAAAGTCATAGAGTTTGGCAAGGTCTATAAAGGCAAACTTTTTATCGAAATACTTTTTGTTTACGAGCTCAATGACACAAAAGAAGAGGTCAAAAAACTCAGCGATGTACTCATGCAGCTAAACGCAACAAGAATAGACCTAGGAACTATTGACCGCCCGCCTGCCTATCCTGTGATGGGAATTAGCTATAAAGAGCTACATGAGCTAGCACAGCTATTTGATAAATCACTGCCTATCCATATCGCCTCACGCACTCATGCAGAACCAAACAATGCAGAGTATAGTGAAGAAGAAATCCTCAACACCCTCGATAAGCGCCCTCTCACACAAGAAGATATTGATTTACTTTTCGACACAGAGAGTAAAAAACGCTTTTTCACGCTTATAAAAGATGGAAAAATCACAACAAAAAGTGTAGGAAATTTGGAGTTTTATCTTCCATCAGAAAACATTCAAAGAAAACGCAAGAAATAGCCGAATTTACTTGACTTTTACAAGGTCACAAAGTATAATTTCAGCTCAAAACAACATTCCGAATTAGCTCAGCGGTAGAGTAGGTGACTGTTAATCACTTGGTCACTGGTTCGAATCCAGTATTCGGAGCCATCGTGCTTCAAACCCCCAGAAACCCTTACTTTTAGACAACCTTTAAATTACTCGGTGTCGTTTCGGTGTCATTAGGTACACTCTTACTTTCCAAAAATGCAGCCCTTTTTTTATCATCCTGTTTAATATATCTTGTATATCTGCTCAGTGTCATCGTTGAATCTGTATGACCTAACATGTTTGATACCCAAAGTATATCTTCACCGTTTTCCAACATCAATGTTGCAAATGTATGTCTCGTATGATAAATAGGACGATACTCGAAACTACACTCTTTTAGTACTCTTTTCCAATGTGTGTTTCTAATCCTTTTAATATCATAGAAATTTTCACCGCTTTCATTTAAAAATACATAGCTATTCTGATTTCCCGTCAACCTAAACTGCATTTGCAAATATGGAAGTAATGTATCTATAATATCCACATAACGAACACTGCTTGTAGTCTTTGGCGTGGTAACCTGCCCCATTTTCAAAGCTTGCTTTACATAAATCTCGTTTCTGAAAAAATCTACATTTTCCCATTTAAGACCTATCATCTCTCCGCTTCTCATACCCGTAAAGAATGCGAGTGCAAAAAAGTTTTTAAACTGTCCGTCTGCTTTGTCAATAATGCTAAAGATTTCACTTAAACTAAATGGTGAGATTACAGGTTTAGCAATTTTTGGAGTGCTTACAAGCGTAAGCGGATTACGCTCTATAATCTCATCTCTTAGTGCATCATTTAAAATTGTACTCAGGACTGCTCTTATAACTTTCATACGACTTGCACTGACACTCTTTAAAACTTTATTTTGCCAAAGAGAGATATCACTCGGTTTGAGAGAGTTTATCTTTCGCTTGCCTAAATAAGGTTTGATGTGTTTGTCATATGAGATTCTGTAATCATCTTGCGTTGTCTTTTTTCTACTGACGCTATGTATATCAAACGATTTTTTTGAATACTCATCAATCGTTGGAACTGTTTTTTCAAATAACTCGCCGTTTAACAGCTTTAACTGCATTGTCGGCATAATCTCGTTTTTCGCTAATTTCATATTAGCTTTGGTGTTTTCTAAATTAAGTGTCTTTCGATAGTTTTTTCCGTTGTGGGTAAAGCGTATCCAAATCCACTCTTTCGTTGCACCTTGAGAGTTTTTGACCTTTTTTATATATATTTTCATCTGTAAATTACCTCATTATCAGTAACCACAAATACCATATTACGAAGTTTTCAAGTCTCAATTATAGGGCATTAGTAGTTACTTTTATCTTTAAATAACTACTTAATACCTGCAAGTAAATTTTCAACCGCTAAATTAACTCTCTGCTGATGCTTCTCATCTTTAATCCCGACTATCCAATTATTGATTTGTTCTTTGTCAAACAAGAGCTTTTTTGAGGGCTTGTGATAGTGTATACCATCGACAAACACATCATCTTTTACCATTTTATTGATTGCATCGAGCGAGTAACCTATATAATCGCTGAGTTCTCTTGTGTTGAGCCATCTTTTTTCGCTGCTCATAGCTTGGCTGAGTTTGAGCGACTTTATCTCATTTAAAAGTTTTGGTATAAGTTCCAAGTGTTCAAAGGCTGTTACATTCATGCCGACACCCCTATCGCGCTATCGCTTGTTTGCGAGTTATTGACATAACTCCCCTTGAGTTTGACATCGAAATTACTACTGCGTACATAAACAATATCCCCAAACCCGTCAATTATCTCCATTACTTTTGCAGTGTCAAGTGTCACATAAATTGTAAAGTGATTCTCATTGATAAGTTTTGTGAGGGCAAACATCGAATATCTGCGGTGTAAAAGTCTATATATACCAAGCGGTGCAAGTGTGCGTGAGGAGTTAAAGCGTATTACTCTGTTATGCGAATACCAAGCATTGAGATACTCATCTTTTTCACTCAGCTTGTCACTTTTAGAGAGAGGAAGGGTCTTGTTTATGTACTTCATAATATATGCCGTACTGCCTTTGATATCATCTTGTATATCATTGCCTCTGGTATCAAAGAGTCTTTGAAATGCTTTTTTTACTTTCTCAACTCTCTCAGCAGGAACGAATAGTAAAATATGCGTATGTGGTGTTCCGTCTTTGTGAGGCTCATTGACTCTGAAATATATTCTCTGCTCTTTAGAGAGTTCTTTTAACGCTCTGTCTTGTCTGAGTTTTGCGAACATTTTTGTAAGGACTTTTACAGCCTCTTTTGCCGTCGTGCCGTTGTACTTTGGATTAGGTTTGAGCTTGCCTTTTTTTGTGGTTTTACAGATATGATATTCACTCGGCAGAGTTAATGTCATAAAGAGCGGTCTTAAACTTTTCTGCTCTGCAATAGTTGTCAAAGTATTTACTCTGTTCTGAATTTCAGAATAGTATCTGTGCGGTGCGTGATTGGCTGATATGATTAAATCAGAGAGCGGGATTGCGTTTCTGTTGATACGGTCATAGATATAACTGTATTCTAAAAAACTCTTTTGCTCTTGGAGCTTCGCTTTTACATGTAAAAAGTTATTGCTAGACAATCCATAATGAACGCTTCTTTGTATCTTGTCCACAACTTCTTTATAATTAGTCAAGGCTGTGCCTATGGCACAGCTCACAGCCTCTCTCTCACTCAGGCGTGCCGAGCCGATGCTTTGAGCTTTGCCTATGGCACTGTTATTTTTATTTAGGATATAATCCATCTGTTTTTCCCTCCAAGGAAATTACACCGTTAGGGAAGCAGTCCGCCAAGATATGCTCCTCTAACAGCTATTAATCAATAATTATTTTGCTTTACCAATTTTTATTTGAGCAAAATTTTCACCATACACATTACATGGTACACTGACTTTATCACCTAGCTTTTTTTCAGCAAACTGTTTTTGCATACTGATATCTAACGGAATATCAAAACTTTCAACTTGTATCTGACCGTTTGGTAGTTCTTTTCTTTGTTGTATCTGCTCAACATACTCAGCAATAATTTGACCCGTTTTTTTGTCAGTTCTTTCTTTAACGAAACCGTTAAGGTGATACCCTTCTATAATTACATTCATCTTCTTAATCTCCTTGATTAAATAATATTTTCATCTTTCCCACGAAAGACAAGTTGCTAAGATATATGCTTTTGTATTTCAGTTTACGTTTTAATATATCCACCTCATTTTTGCTTTTTTCCAATTCATTTTTAAGCGCCATAAACTCATCTTTTTCAACTAACATCTTGCAGTCACAATCAAAATCAATAAAAGTGTTTAATGTTTGTATTTCTAATTCTTTTTCTAAAAAACTATTTTTATAGTTTTTAATAGTTGATGTCAAAAGTTCTATATCACTATTTAAAGATGAAATTTGTTGAGAATGGGAGTTGTTGAAGATTTTACTTAGACGAACAGATAACACAACACTTGTTCTAGCAAGACCTGTGAACTCTGCTATCTCTGTATAAGATTTCTTTTCATCTATGAGAGTGTGAATCTCTTGGATAAGTTCTAAGTTCATAGGTAGCCTTTCAAATAAATTACACACAAACCAACGAATTGATTGTGCATATTGAAATATTACCTATAATTTAAGTGTAAAGTCAATAGATTTACAAATATTATGATAGCTAAGTATTATTAAAGACTAATATTTTGAGTGTTTTTTACTTCATCAAGCAATGATATTGCAGTTAGTAGTTTATTTTGATTTTCTTTTAGTTGTGCATTTTCCAATAAAATTTTTAAAGTTTTTTGCGTTTGTAATGGTACATCTTCAGGCTTTGCAGACCAACGATTTACAGTTCCCTCGCTTACTCCTATTTCTTCAGAAAGTGCTTTTTGAGTGATATTTAATTCATTACAAACATACTTAACTATATTTTTCATATCTTCCCTTTTTTTCTTAATAATCCATTGCTGGATTTGTATATATGAGATTTCTTGTTTTTTACCTAAAAGGTCTTTTGGATTATTTAAAATATTTAATAAGAATGGTTGAAAGTCATTATAGTATTTTTTTGCGTAGCTGTCAGTTGAGGCAGTTGCTAGTATTGCAAGTGAGAGTTGTCTTGCGCTGGAGGACCCATTCCCTAGACTAAATCCAAAAGGTGAATGTTCAATCAAATCAAGCCTATAAGGAATATATTCATTATTATAAATAATTTCTATTCCATTTGGATTAGTTTCATCGTCTGTAACTTTAAATACGCCATCCATTTTAAGGCGTTTAAAGAGTGATTTTGCATACTTGTTTGTGGGAAATTTAAGTATTATAACTTCTAACACTCGTTGAGCATACTTATCACTAGATTCATTATCGTTTTGCTCTAAACGATCATTCTCTTGAAATGACCTGTCTTGCTCTATTTCATTCCAAAATTTAAGGATCACACCTGATTTATCGGTATTATTCATAAATATCCTAATGTTTTGATAGTATTATTGTATCATAATATAAAATAAATTTAAGTTTTTGATAAAAAAGTATATATAATTTTATTGAAAAAACAAGTCAATTTGTGCAAGAAATTTATCCAAACGTGGTATTTGGCTTCTAACATTTATATAAAGGTTTTCATAGTCTATCTGATTTACTGTTCTTTTAAAATGACTGACTTTTTTTTTGTATCTATAACCTGCAATAGTATATATCTTATCCAATGTATCTGCAGGATGTAATATAGATTGTTCATATTCTTGTAATGGAAATAAATATCCTGTTTCGGTTTGTATAGCATTTAACGTGATTCTTGCATCTATTTTTCCAAAATGTGTATACTCACCAAGAAACCATGTTTCTACTTCTCTTAAAGCTATATGAATATTATTTGGGATTGATTTAAATTGTAGTACAGAGTTTATAGAATTTTCTACTCGTTCTAAATCTTCATATGATTGTGGATATAAGTCTCGTAATGCTAATACGGTACTATATCCGTTGGATATTAAATTGTCATATCTTTCCATATAATCAGAGACAACCCTTGTATCATTACACGATGTATATATCAGTATGTAATACTCTGTTTGACTTGTTGCTGATTCTGATTTAATTACAGTAGGGTTTCTTGGACAATCATTACCACCATATAATCTTTGAACATTAAAAACGATAGAGTTTTGCCTAGCATACTCTAGTAATAGCTTTTCAACAAAAATTTCTTCTGCTTGTCCTTCTACAAAAATAGCAAGTTTTTTCATTAATCATGGTCTATTAATGAAGTTTTTTGAAAAATTTTTCCTGTAAAAAAGTCAAAATTGTTTAACCCTGTAAAAGCGAAATCTTCAAATATTTGTTTAGAATTATTTATATTTTTGCATTTGATTTCTGAATTCTCACTATAAACTATATTCCAATATTTTAATGGAACTGAATTCATAACATATTTATCATTAGTAGTTAAAAATAATTGTTTATCAGGGTTGTCATTTACTCTGTCTATTAATAACTTAATTAACTTGCTAGAACGCTCAAAATCTAATCCTTCACCAATATCATCAATTATTAATGAAGTTGGTATAGCTAAATATCTATTAAAAGTTATTTGTATTATTATTGACAATGCTCTAAACATTCCCTGAGAAATATAGACTTGAGGAATATAGGATAAATTGTTTTCCTGTACATATAAGCACATTAATGAGGTCTCCGCATTAGATGCTGTTTCTGGTGAATTATCTAACTTTATATCCGTTACATTGTAACCTAATGAATTTATATCTTCTAAAATGATATTTTTAAATTTATCTCCTATTTGATCTATTCCTATATGAAATTTCACAACAACATGCATATCATTTTTTATAAATGATTTATCTACTGAATCAAGTTTTATTTTTTTCGTATTTTGATTTATTTTTGGCATGAACTTATTAGTAACAACAGCATTAGTATTTTGACCTAAAGGAGCTCCAAAATTATAATAACTTAAGTTTTCAGCCCATTGTGCTAATTCAATTATGAATGGATGATGTAGTTTATCTTTTTTATTGAATAATATTAGAACATCCAAATCAACTTCAAAATCTAAATAATCATCTAGCTTTGATGATTTAATTTTTCCAGAACCTCTATTATTTCTTATAATAAAGTCTTCACCATTTAAAGTTAACTTTTCTAATAAAACATGATTATTTTGATATATTATTTCATAGTGATATATCTCATCTGTACTCGACAAAAATTTAGCGTTCCAATGAAATTTAATATTTGCTAATGTATTAATTTTGTTATATGTTATAAGTTCTGATAATGCAAATATTGTACGTACAATTCTGCTTTTTCCAGCAGAGTTTTGACCTACAATTAAATTGATATTTTCAAAATTCAAATTTTCATACTTCCAAAAGGACTTATCAACAAAATTTTCTCTATAGAATGATATTGTTTGAAGTTTCATTATTTCCCTATTTGCAACATATTTGCTGAGCATTATAGTAAATATGTTGTTAATTAATACTGATTATCTTATCATGAGGGAACTACTTTTAATTAGTTTTTATTCGGTGTCAGTTCGGTGCTATATATTAGTACTAAATTAAAGTAATTTAAAAAGCAAACATTTTGAAAAACTCCGTAGATACGGTATTTAGTAGTATTATCTAGTCTATAAAGTTAGCTCCAGTATTCGGAGCCACAGCGCTCAAAACATAGGCACTCTAGACCAGTTTTTATAACTAACAATTCAAAACTATGATACTTTTACCAAAAAATGGTAGCTGATTACTCTTTAACCATACATTCCGACTATCTTACAAAATTGCACTTGTTTTTAGAATTAGCGTTCTAATTAAGAGTTTGGTATAATTTTTAACTTAAAATAATCGAGACTTTATGAAAAAACGCATCTTCATTACCGCTACAAATACAGATATAGGTAAGACTTACACAACAAAACTTCTTTTGGCAGAGTTTGCTTCTCGTGGTTTACTTGTTGGAGTGTTTAAGCCGATAGAAACAGGTGCCCTAGATGATTTTGCGCCTGATGGTGAAACACTTTTGGAGTGTGTGAAGCAGCTCAATCCAAAACTTTGGTCACTTGAAGTTGAAGATATTGTGCCTATTACTTATGCCTTAGCGGCAGCTCCTTTAGTCGCTTCGGGCAATAGACCTTTGAACTTTAAGCTTATAATGCAAAAACTAGAAGAACTCGAAGCTTCCTGTGATATTGTAATCATAGAAGGTGCAGGTGGGCTTTGTGTGCCCATAGATTCTGAGCTCATGATGATAGATCTTATCACAAAACTTGATGCCGTCGCATTGTTGGTGAGCCACTGCTCTCTTGGTTGTATCAACGATACGCTTTTGAGTACAAGAGCTTTGGAAGCAAAAAAAATCCCTTATGCAGTTGCGTTTAATTGCCGTGAAAACGCAGAGAGTTTCTCAAAGATTTCTGCACCTTATTTTGAGCAAATCGGAGAAAAAGTTTTGAAAGTGGAGAGTGATATTGAAATTATATGTGATGTTCTGTATAATCTCTAAATTAATATTACTGATAAATCTCAAAAAACTTGTTTTTTGTAGCTTTAGGGGGTTGTAGGGACTTTTGTCCCTACCGCACAGATGGACGGGTTCGTTTGTGCGTATAAAATAAAATAATAAGAAGAGTATGATGAAACACCTAATTCGCACTGATGATTTTACAAATGAAGAAGTTGAAGAAATTTTAGCAGATGCCAAAAGATTTAGTGATGGGCGCTTTGAGAGGATTCTGCAGGATAAGATTATTATCACGCTTTTTTTTGAGAATTCGACGCGAACCAAAAGTTCTTTTGAGATAGCTGCAAAGAGACTCGGTGCGGAGATCGTCCATCTTGATGTAGTCAACAGTTCGACAAAAAAAGGCGAAACGCTTGTGGATACAGCGATGAACCTTGATGCGATGGGACCGCATGCCATCATCGTACGCCATCAAAACTCAGGTGTACCGAAAATACTTTCCAACCATACAAAAGCCTCTATCATAAACGCAGGTGACGGTGCTCATGCACACCCGACGCAGGCACTTCTTGATCTTTATACTTTAAAAGAACACTTTGGAGATATACAAGGCAAAAAAATTGCCATAGTCGGTGATATCAAAAACTCCCGTGTGGCAAACTCCAATATTGAGCTTTTGAGAAGGTTTGGTATGGAAGTGATTCTCGTAGCTCCGCCTCAGTTTTTACCAAAAACGCAGCTAAGAACTACAAATAATATTCACGAAATTATTGATGAAGTCGATGCTATTATGAGTCTTCGCACACAAACAGAGAGACACTCGTCACAAAATTATGCTTCTCTTAAAGATTATGCAAGTGATTTTTGTATCACGAGTGAGCTTGTGGGTGAGAGAGATATCATCCTTTTGCATCCGGGACCCGTACATAGAAATATAGATATCTGTGATGCACTTTTGGCAGATAAAAGATGCAAAGTCTTAGAACAAGTCAGCAACGGCGTTTCTATCAGAATGGCTGTACTCAAAAAATTGATTTATGACATTTGATACGCTCAATATGCTTGGCAAACAAAAAGAGCCTTTTTTGTTTGTTACAGATTTTAAAGCGACAAAACTAGAAGTATTTCCTCTACATGAGCTAGAGAAAAATGATATTGAATTTACTATCGATGAAAATTACAACTACAAACAACATATCCATACTTTTATAAAAACGCCACCAGATTTTGAGAGTTACAAAAAAAAATTTGATCGTATCATTGAAAAGATAAAGTCGGGTGATACCTATCTTACAAATCTCACTCAAAGTACAAAAATCCAAACGCAGCTTACTCTCAAAGAGATTTATTCGCTTGCAAATGCGCATTATAAGCTGCGTTTTAAAGATGAATTTGTCTGTTTCTCACCTGAGAAATTTGTGCAAATTGATAAGCAAAGAATACATACCTACCCGATGAAAGGGACGATTGACGCTTCTGTGCCAAACGCGGCAGATAAGATACTCGCAGATACAAAAGAGATGGCTGAACATGTGATGGTTGTGGATCTTCTGCGAAATGATCTCTCAATCGTGGCAGAGGATGTACGCGTAGAAAAATTTCGCTATATCACGCAGATAGAAGCAGGTGAAAAAAAGCTTTTGCAAGTGAGCTCACATATCAGTGGTTTTGTAGGCGAGGATTGGCATGAGCGTATAGGCGATATCCTTTTTTCACTTTTGCCGGCGGGCAGTATCAGCGGGACACCAAAAAAAAGCACACTTCAAATCATCGAAGAAGTTGAAGGATATGAAAGAGGTTTTTATTCCGGTGTCTTTGGTATTTATGATGGCAAAACTCTTGATAGTGGTGTGATGATACGTTTTATAGAAAAAACGCAGGATGAATATCTTTACAAAAGTGGTGGCGGCATCACACTCGACAGTGATGTTCTTTTGGAATATAATGAGCTTATTGATAAAGTATATCTTCCATGAAGTGGGTAATAAATGAAAAATAATTTTGAAAATTTTTTATGTAGCGGGCTTGCGTTTAGCGAAAGTGAATGGGAATTAAAAAATAGATTTCATATGATTAATATCACGATTGTTCTCTCTAGTTTGGGACTCATTTATGGGATTATCTGGAATATAGCTAGAGAAACGCCTTTTTTTATACCCTTAGAAGTTTCTATCATGTTGATCAATCTGACGCTTCTTTTTATTCTGAGAAGAAATAAACAAAGTTTTTTTCCGATTGCAACTTTTTTAACGGCTGAATTTACCTTTTTGTTTCTCTTCTTGTTTTACAAAAGTGATCCTGCCTCTTTAAAACACGTTTGGCTTTTGTCTTATCCGATTATGCTTTTGTATTTTCAGGGCACAAAACGCGGTATTTTTTGGGTTATACTTGTTGTGAGTATGTTGCTTATCGCGCCATTACAACCTTTTGTAGAGGTGCAATATTCACTGTTTCAGAGCTCTTATATTATTGTTGTGTTTTTGATTATTACTTTGGCAATCTATTTTTATCAATTGAAGATGGATGAGAGTCGTGCGCTTATTCTTTCACAGCAAAATATGCTCAAAGATTTTAACGGAAAACTTGAAAAACAAGTGCGTGACAAGACTCTAGAACTCACAGAGATGAACTTTTCACTTGAAGAAAAAGTCAAATCAAAAATAGAAGAACTTATACAAAAAGATAAAATTTTAACCGTACAGTCGAAGCAGGCTGTAATGGGTGAGATGATAAGTATGATAGCCCATCAGTGGAGACAGCCTCTCTCAACGATTACTCTTCAAATCTCAAATCTCGAACTTCAAAGGCTTTTGGGTACACCGCCAAGCCAAGAAGAGATCTCTAAAACGCTTACTGAAATCAGTGATACGATTATCTACCTCTCTGAGACGATTGATGATTTTAAGACCTACTTTCATCCAAATAAAGAGTTGGCGGAAATAGAAATTTATGAGCTTTTGGAAAAAGCGGTCAATTTTGTGCATCCGAGACTCAAAGAGGTAGAAACAACGATACGCATAGAAAAAGAAGAGAGTATTGTGATACATACCTATCCCAATGAACTGCTTCAAGTGATGCTCAATCTACTTAATAATGCTATCGATGTTTTGAGTGAGTTCAAAAAAGAAGATGCAACTATTATATTATCTGCAAGATGCGAAGATGAGAGTATTGTTTTGAGCGCACAAGATAATGCGACAGGCATAAGTGAAGAAAATTTGCCACATATTTTTGAGCCTTATTTTAGTACGAAAGGCAAAAACGGAACAGGACTCGGACTCTACATGAGCCAAATGATTATTGAAAAACAGTTTCGCGGAACTATTGCTGTTGTTACTTCAAAAGAAGGTTCTACATTTAGTGTAAAGATACCAAAAAATATCTCATAAATGAAATATTTTTTGCATATCATACTGAGCTGCTCACTTTATTTTA
Organism: Sulfurimonas sp.; assembly: GCA_028689055.1. Lineage (GTDB taxonomy): Bacteria > Campylobacterota > Campylobacteria > Campylobacterales > Sulfurimonadaceae > Sulfurimonas. The sequence goes on from JAQTWZ010000004.1 coordinate 26,362, forward strand.
TCGGCGAATATACATTGGCTTTACTGCTACAACTTGTTTTTGTATCTACATTTTTCAAAAATAAAAAGATATTTTATTTTTTGTATATGCCAGCGTTTTTTTTAGCTTTGGTAAAAATATTCGCTTCATCTGTCTATCTTCTCTATTTTATCAATCTGATTTTTCTTTTTAACTATTTAGACAAAAATGCACTTCTTTTATCTATGCACGAACTCCTTTGGTGGAGTTTTTATATGGCGTTTTTATATTTTGGTTATATCTCTTTACATGAGCAGATTTATGATGTTTATATTTTGCAAAATATTCAAGATAAAGTGAATCACCTTTTTATGGATATTGTATTCCTATTGACGCTGTTACATATTTTGATTTTTGTGATATTGGGATATAATAAAAAAATTTTAATTAGGAAATAGTGCATGTATATAGAAGATTTGAAGTTTTCTTTGTGGGCGGATTTTATCGAAAGAGACTATCTGGAAAACGAATTTAGAGAGTTGATCAATGAAGGCATTATCAACGGAGCAACTTCCAACCCTGCTATATTTAAGAGTGCTATTTTAAATGCACCTGCATATAAAGCACATCTTCAAACACTTGAGGGACTCAGTTCCAAAGAAAAATATGAAGCACTTGCTATCTATGACATCACAAAAGCAGCTGATATTTTGAGACCTCTGTATGAAGCAAAGGATGATGGGTATGTGAGTATAGAAGTAGATCCTTTTTTGTGTGATGATGCAAGCGCCACTATAGATGAAGGTGAGAGACTTTTTGAGACGATAGATAGAGAAAATGTCATGATTAAAGTTCCTGCGACAAAAGCAGGATACGAAGCTATGGAAGAACTCGTATCACTCGGGATTCCTGTAAACGCAACACTTATTTTCTCAAAAGAACAGGCAGTAGAGTGTGCAAAAGCTTTTGAAGAAGGTGTCAAACGCCATGGCTCAAAAGTTGACACTGTTATTAGTGTTTTTGTGAGTAGAGTTGATAGAGCGCTTGACGCCGATCTTGCCAAGCACGGTATCGCTACGGCACTGAGTGGTATTTATAACAGCGCGGACATTTACAATAGAGTAAACGCAATGCAAGTAGAAGGCTGCCGTGTTCTTTTTGCAAGTACGGGAGTCAAAGATGACTCTCTGCCTGCGCACTATTATGTAGAGGGCTTGCTCGCATACAACAGTGTAAATACTGCCCCGATAGATACGATTAAGGCTTTTCATGCAAATGGAGGCAGAGAAAAAGCACTCCCGATCTCGGATACAATAATCGAAGAACATTTTACTACAATTGCTGCAGCAGGTATTGATTTTGATGCGGTACTTCAGAAGCAGATAGAGGATGGACTTGCTGCGTTTAAAGACGCATTTAAGGATATATTGGAGGCATTATGAACGAAGATGATATAAGTAAGCTAACATTTGAACAGTTGAAAAAAATACGAACATATCTTAAAAAAATGATAGAAAATGGCGGTAGTGATTTGCATGTCAAAGCAAATTCTGTTATAAGAGCAAGAATAAATGGAAATCTTGTGCAGTTTTCTGGAGGAATTTTTTCTAAAGAAGATGCTTTTGTCTTTGCTAAAGAACTTCTTAAAGGAAGATTTGCAGAATTTGTAGAACATCGAGAGATAGATTTGGTTTATCCTTTTGATGAAAAAAATCGTTTTCGTGTCAATGTTTTTTTCCAGATGGACGGTGTTTCGGCAGTCTTTCGTATTATTCCCGTTGAAGTTCCAACCATTAATCAATTAAAACTCCCTGATGTTGTAAATAAATTTACACAAAAAGAACGTGGTCTTATTCTTGTGACGGGTGTGACGGGAAGTGGTAAGTCAAGTACACTTGCAGCACTGATCAATGACATAAACCTCAATAAAAAGAAGCATATCATCACTATCGAAGATCCTATTGAGTTTGTGCATAAAGATCGCGGATGTATTATCAACCAGCGCTCTGTTGGGCAAGATACACTATCTTTTGGGAATGCATTGCGTGCGGCACTCCGTGAAGATCCAGATATCATTCTCGTCGGTGAGATGAGAGATAGAGAAACCATAAATCTTGCACTCCATGCTGCGGATACCGGGCATTTGGTTTTTTCAACACTACATACAATTGATGCAAAAGAGACAATCAACCGTATTATTGCGCAGTTCCCGACCGAGGAGCAAAATCGTGTACGCCTTTCTCTTGCTGGGGTTATCCAAGGGATTATATCTCAAAGACTTATTCCTGCCATTGCAGGAGGAAGAACAGTAGCAATGGAGGTTTTGGTTCGCACCCCAACAATTGAGAAACTTATTATGGAAAACCGTGACTATGAGATCCATGATGCTATAGAAAATGGTAGAGATCACTACAATTCCCAAAGTTTTGATCAGTCACTTTTGGGTTTATATGAAGAAGGTGTCATAAGCAAGGAACGCGCGATGGATAATGCTACAAGTCCATCGGATTTGGCACTTAAAATCAGCGGACTTACAAGTGGAAAAATTTTGAATACCTCTGCTGAAAATGTAAAAGTAGATGAAAATGATGATGTGTTTGGTTTAAAATAGACCAAAAATCAAATCTGAAGTGCAATCTTTGGAGTAAAAAGTACTACTTTTCCCCGATATTATGTAGCAAACGCACAAGACTTTCACTTAAAAATCAGTTAAAACATTCCCTATAAAACATCATAAAATAGGGAGTTTTGCTATGGCGAAATCACATTTAATTTCAGCACTTGTAAGTAAAAGAAGTGAACTGAGAGGAGATATAATCTACTATAAAGAGTTAGCAAGATTAGCAGATGAAAAACTTGCTATTATAGACCAAGCCATAAGAATTTTTAAGCCTAATTATAAATTCGGTAACACAAAACCTGTCAATAAGCATAAAAATAGATATTTCAGTAATGGTGAAGCCGTTTTGTTACTAGATACCCTCAGAAATCTCAATAGATCTGCAAACACCTCTGAAATTATTATTAGCAAAAAGGGTTTTGAGTTTGGGAACGACTTTGAAAAAGAGACTTTTCAGAAATAAATTGTAGCTTCTCTCTGTGGAACGGCAGAGAATGATTTACTCGAGAGAGTCGGTCTAACTATGATTTGGAAGATTACCCCCCCCCACGAGGGTTGTGACTTAATTGCACCTCCAATCCTCTTTGTTGTAATATACCTTAATAATTACATAAGCATTTTGGCATAATTGGGAATTCTTTTGCTCAAATGACTCCCATTTTTCTATATCTTCAGGGCTATACTTATTATCTCTACAATAATCTTTTATAGTAATTTAGTTTTCATATTTTAAATTTTTGTTTGCTTAAATTTCTAAAAATTTTGTAATAGCTAGTTGTGTTATTTATATTCTCTTTTCAACCTACTCAAATGTTGTGGAGTGATACCTAAAAATGTGGCGATATGATACTGTGGGACTTTTTCTAGTAAATATGGAGTTTGTGTCAAAAACTTTTCAAATCGTTCTTTTGCACTTTTTGTTTCCCTTTCTATGATTTGATTGTGCAAATAACTATAAGCCTCTTCCGCCATTAATCTTCCAAATCGTTCCCCTTTCTTGAGGTTGTTATAGATAAATTGAATATCTGCAAAAGAGGTAACGACAACTTCGCAATCGTCCAAAGCTTCAATATGAATATTTGATGATTTTTGATGTAAAAAACTTTCATAGTCGGTCACAAAAAGATTTGACATATGGGCATTTGTGTCGTTAAAAAAGATACTCCAAGTAAAATCCTTCCCATTTTCATCAATAACATAGCCTCTAGCTAAACCTGAATTGATAAAATAAAGCTCTTTACAGATATCCCCTTGATGAAGGATTATTTCACCTTTTTGAAAGGTTTTTAGACTTAATTGTGATACGATTAGTTTCCATTCTAAAACATTAAATGATAAATCTCTCTGAATGAAATTTTTATATAAACTAAACATCTTTGTTAATGCTCCTATGGTGTTTGATAGACTTGTTCCATAAGCTATGGAATGATTCCAAATCCATAATCAAAATACAAATTTTTATAAATTTGCTGAAAGAGTACTATATTAGGAAAGAACTAACTAAACCGATAAGTCCGCCAAAAACGCCACCCCAAACAACAAGCCAATCAAGATGTTCACGGATAAGTCTTTGAACAATCTCTTTGACCATTATCGGTGTGAGTTCTTCTAGTCTCGCATCGATGACGCGCCCGATAGAGTGAAGCAAATCATCACTCAGTGAAGAGCTTTGCATATGTTGTTGGAGTGTATTGTTAAAAGCATCGGAGTTTACGATCCGAATTACTGCGGCTTTCATCTTGAGTGAAAAAGGTTCTCTCAGACCTGAGAGTGCGCTCTCTCCTCCAAACATCCCAAGCATTCCGCCAAAAGAGGACTCCATCACTGTTTTACTCAGCGCATCAAACGCAGGTGAAAAATCTGTTGCTTCGATAATAGGCTCGAGGTTTATCTTTTTTTCTTCTTGTGCAAAAAATGCTTCAAGCTGCGTTTTTGTGAAAAATTCCTGCATCATGAGTCTTTTTATCGCCTCTTTAAACGCCTCAAAACGCAGTGGAATAACACCTGAACCATACAGTAGCGGCACACGTTCAAAGAGCATATGGATGGCAAGTTGGTTGGTGATTGCTCCAGAGAGTGCAAAAAGCCCTGCAAACAGCAGGAGAGAAGCATAGTCACCTGCGACAAAAGAGAGCAAGACCAAAAGTGTAGCGATAGCGTTTGTTATAAAACTTTTATTGATTTTCAAAACAGAGTCCTTTATTTAAAAGCCAAATTATATCAAAACGCAAAGCTTTCTCGAAAAAACTTGTTTTTACATCTGTTTTTAAAATAAAAGTATGATGCCAAGCAAAAGAATGATGCCAAGAGCGGTATATTCAAGAATTTGTTGCAGTTTTGTGTTTGTTTGGCTTGTTTTTTGTCGTACCATAGAGCTTAAAAGTGCGGAGATAAAGATGATAGTGCTCATGCCAAGACTCATCACAAAAGCAGATAAAAAGCCTACGGTGTAGAGTCCCAGTGAGAGCGAAAACAAAAAGAGTGTAATCGTTCCGGGGCAGGGAATGATACCTGCGGAGATGATGAGGGCAACATCGGTAGAGTTCTGCTCAAGCTTACATGAGCCACAGCCGCAAGTGCTTATATGCGGCGAAGTGCTAAAAGTAAAAGCTGGTTTGTTTTTGAGTGTTTTGTACGCTTTGTATTTTTGATAAAAGAGATACAAAGCGATACCAATAATAATAACAGCGGTAATTTTTGTGCTGATAAAAAGTGTGTCGTCCATCATTTGCGCTAAAAATGTCTCTACTAAAAAGTAGATAACAAGCGTGAGTAAAAAAGCCGAAAAAGTGTGGACAACACCTATCATCAAAGAGATAAAAAGTGCTTTGGAGTAAGAGCGGTCGTTACTTAAAAAGTAGCTTGCTACAAGTGTTTTGCCATGTCCCGGACCCATGGCGTGTATGACGCCGTAGAGATACGCAAAAAGAAGAAGCAGAGCGTAAGCATAGGGATTTGAGTCCTCTTTTATCTCATTGAAGAGTGTTTTTATTTTCGCCATACTTTCTTCAAGAAGTGTGGGCTTTTGGAGTGTCGTGTTTGTCTCATTTGTTTGGATATGCGCTTGTGGCTTTATCTCCTCTATTTGTGTCAGTGGTACTGCGCTAAAGAGCAGAGTCGCACTAAAGAGATAGATGTTTTGCTGGTAGTGAAGTTCTGTTTTTGGAATCTCTATCTCGTTGATAACAAAACTAAAGAAACTCTCATCATCTTCAAATAAAAATCCCAAAAGATCTTGATCGGTCAAATCAATCGAGAGTTGCATATCATAACTAAGCACCATACGCGCATTGGCTACTTCAATCTTGAAGTTGTCATAAATCGGTGTGATAGGCTGTTCGTTTTTTTTGTGTGAATATTTGATTTGTGTGAGCATATTTTTGGGTAAAAGATACTCTTTTTTGATTTTTAAAATAGCTTGAAGTTCTGAGGTATCTAAGATTTGGTTGGCGTTTTTATCAAACTGTGTTGTTATCTCAGATGTATAAATATCTGAAAAAAACCACTGCGTGTGGATAGTGTGCAGTCGGTTTTCTTGCATCTCAAAGGAGAGTTTGATCTCTGCCGTTGGAATCATGAGCTGGCATGTGGCACAGCCTAAAAGATCACTTAGGAGAAGTGCTAAAAAGAAGAGGATTTTACTCATCGCAGTTTCTCCCAAAGTATAAAAAACATCAAACTAAGTGCCGCAACTAAGATGATAGAAGCACCTGAAGTGAGGTTGAAGCTGTAAGAGAACCAAAGCCCGATAAGAGTAAATATGGAAGCGATAACTCCTGAGCGAAACATCATGCCTAGGAGTGATGATGCGAGACTCTGTGCGATATAGATGGGAATGCTCAGGAGAGCAATCACCAAGATAAGCCCGACAACTTTGATGGCAACAACAACACTAAGAGCAGAGAGAATCAAGATAAGAGTATAAAAAAATGGGACATTTATACCACGGATAGCAGCGTACTCACTATCGTAAGAGACAGCTAAAATATCTTTGTACCAAAAAAGAAGTGCTAAAAGAATGAGAGCCAAAAGTCCACCCATAAAATAGAGGTCTTCTTGATTTACCGCTAAGATAGAGCCAAAAAGATAACTCATCAAATCAACATTGTACCCAGGGGTGAGATCGACAAAGATGATACCTATTGCCATACCGACGGCCCAAGTGAGTCCGATAAAGATGTCGATTTTATCTCTTTGGTGGATGGTAATAAATGCCATAAAAAGAGCTGCTAAAATCGCAAATAAAGATGTGCCGGCAAAAATAGGAATACCCGTAAAAAGAGCAAGTCCGATACCGCCATACGCTGCATGAGCGATCCCTCCGACGAGAAAAACCATACGATTGACAACCACTAAAGAGCCGATAATGCCTGCGATAAAACTTACTAAGATGCCTGCTATAAGAGCATTTTGAACAAATTGGTAACTGAGTGCTTCTAACATTTGCATTTTCCTAACATCTCCAAGAGTTCGACTTCGCAGACATGATTTGTCTGAGTGTCAATTTTTGTACTCAGTGCGCTTGTATCGTGAAATGAGAGTTTTTTGTTAATATGCGCAACTTTAGTCGCATAACCCATCACGACAGAAATATCATGAGTCACAACAATGATAGTTATCTCTTCGTTAAGTTTTTTGAAGAGTTCATAAACTTGTTTTTGTCCCTCTACATCGATGCTAGAAGTAGGTTCATCAAGTATGAGAACCTTTGGCTTGCTAAAAAGTGCACGTGCTATCATGACCCGCTGACGCTCTCCGCCTGAGAGGAGGGCGATTTTTTTGTCGGCATATTCAAGCATACCGACTTCTCCTAGTATCTCTTTGGCTTGAGCTATATCCTCTTTGGCATAACCAAAGAGTTTTCTTTTTGACAAGCCTTGCCCTATCATAACCACTTCGATGACTTTGATGGGAAAATCGGTGTTGATGTTGGTGTTTTGCGGCACATAACCTATAGAATCGATTTTATTGATACTTCCTTTATTTGGCGTTAAAATCCCTAAAATGAGTTTTAAAAGCGTACTTTTACCACCGCCGTTTGGTCCGATAATAGCGAGAAAATCTTTGGCGTGGATTTCAAGATTGATATCTTCCAAAATCATCTCTTTGTCATACGAAAAAGAGAGATCTTGGAGTGAGATAAGGGTTTGTTTGTTATTTGTCTGCAATTGCTTGTGCCATTTTGATGAGATTTGAAGACCACTCAGGGCTCAGAGGCGATATTTTTACAACTCTGAGATCGCCTTCTTTTGCGATGATTTTAGCACTTTTATCCGAAAATTCGGGTTGTGCAAAGATAACGTGAATCTTCTCTTCTTTAGATTTTTTGAGAATCTCTATAATCTCTTTGGGTTTTGGTTCTTTTCCCTCTATTTCGATAGTGACCTGCTCTAATCCAAACTCATGCGCAAAATAACCCCACGATGGATGAAATACTAAGAAACTTGCAGTTTTTGGTTTGTTGCGCAAAATCTCATGGATTTGTGTTTGCGTTCGAGCAATTTCTTCCAAAAAAGTATCGAGATTTTTTTTGTACTGGGCTTCGTGTTTTTTGTCGATGCTCACAAGTGCTTCATAGATAGCATGAGCCATGACTTTGACATTGTTTGGTGATGTCCATGTGTGCGGGTCGCCTCCATCTTCTTTGTGTTTTGCCTCATGGTGCTCATGATGCGCGATTTTTTCTATTTTCTCACTTATATCTATGATACGCATATTTTTGTTTTGTGAGGCGAAACGCCCAAGCCAAGCCTCTTCAAACTCAACACCGATACTCAAATAAAGTGCTGCTTGAGAGAGTGCCATCATTTGTGCGGGTTTTGGCTCGTAGGAATGAGGTGAATTACCGGGCATAACCATAAGTAAAACATCGATATGTTCGCCTGCAATTTTTTGAACAAATGTCTGCTGTGGCAAAATACTCACCGCAACGATAGGTTTTGCCAAAAGCGATGAAGCGATGAGAAGAAGGAAAAATGTGAGAAATCGTAGCATAATTGAAGAACCTTTTTTTTGAAAAGAATTGTACTTGCTAGGCTCTTAAATGCAACTTAGTCGCATTTACTTAAGAGAAGCATAAGAGAGAAGTCGCTACTATTTTCAAATGCAAATAGAAAAAATAATCGAAGAAAAAAATCTTAAACTCACTACAGCACGCAAAGAACTCTTGGGTATTTTTGTCGCTTCCTCTAAACCTCTGTGTTTTGAAGATATAAAATCAAAACTCAATATGGATAAGGCAACTTTTTATAGGAATGTCTCCAAATTTGAATCAGAAGCTATATTAAATAGTTTTGAGTCCAATGATAAAAAACGCTACTACGAAATCAATGAAAGTGCTCATGCACATTTCGTATGTAACCGATGCAATCAGATAGAGTGTCTCAAAGAGAAACTCGATTATAAACTCAGAGGCTACATTATCGCAGATGTGATTTTTAAAGGAGTGTGCAAACAATGCAATCAAATGAGTTTATAGAAAAATCGAAAATCGCCTCTTTACCGAGTAAATATGGGAATTTTGAGATTCAGGTATTTAAGCAAGGATTTCAAGAGCATATGGTTATTATGAGTAAAAATTTCCATACACTTACTACTCCATATGTGCGCATCCACTCAGAGTGTCTCACAGGCGATACCTTCGGAAGCTTGAAGTGTGATTGTCAAAATCAGCTTGATTTGGCACTAAAATTTATAGACAAACATGGCGGTATGGTTATCTATCATCGCCAAGAAGGACGTAATATCGGGCTTTTAAATAAAGTCAATGCCTACGTTTTGCAAGATTTGGGACGCGATACTATTCAAGCAAATCTTGAGTTAGGATTTGAAGAAGACGAGAGAGACTACTCAGTCGTTGCTGCAATTTTTCAAGAATTTAATCTCAAAGCCATCCATCTCATCACAAACAATCCTGACAAAATCCTCTTTGTTGAGTCTTTGGGTGTACGTGTTGTAGAACGTATTCCCGCTATTACAGCAGTAAATAAATACAACAAAAAATATATAGCGACAAAAAAAGAGCAAATGAATCATATTTTCTAAATAGCCTTCTTGTATAACCTAGAAATCTATTAGAATTTTTTTAGAGATTTTAAACATAAGTTCATTTTTCACATAAAATTTTTAATATACCCTTCATAGCTTAAGAGATATAATTTTTCGATTTTACTCCTCACCTTGAGGAAAAAAACTCCCAAATTATTTAAAAGAGATATGAATGCAAACACAGAGTTATGAACTATTTAAAAACGCAAGCCTTGAGACCATAGCGCAGAGTTTGGCAGACGAGCTCAAAACAAGAAATGAATCCCCGTTTTGGGCGGATAAAGTTGTCCCGTTTTCGAGCGCTATTTTGAGTATATTGATACCGCTTAAAGAAGCAAATCTTCTTTTTACACCCGAAGGTGCTCATGTAGAGACGCTCACTCCTGAACTTTTTTTGATGTGGAGTGATTTTGTGAGTCTCAAAACCCTTGCGTTTACGATACAAAAGTCAAACGCAGCAGGAGAACTACTGCGCACGCAAATCGATACGGCACTCACAAAAAACTATCAAGCTATTGATTTGAAACTCTTAGGAGATTATCTTAGCCGTTACACAGTCAATCTGGAAAACGAATCGCTTGATTTTCCTATCTCAAACTACAATCTGCATCAGGGCGTTAGTAATGTTATAAAGTCACTGCTATAATATAAAATATTTTTAAGTAAAGAGAATAAATGATCAAGTTAATAGAATATTTTATACACAATAAACGCCTCAACTACGCATTATTGGCTTTTTTGCTTTATCTTGGGGTTCATGCGTATATAAACATCCCAAAAGAGATGTTCCCCGATGTGGAGCTTGATAAGATTATGATTGCAGGAACATATTCGGGTGCAAGTGCAAGCAATATGGACAAGATGGCGGTGCGTGATCTTGAAGATGCTATAGCCAACATCAATGGTATAGACAAAAGTGAAACAACCATCACCCCAGGGCGTTTTGGTATCATGCTCACACTCAACGAACATGCGGACAAAATCAATCTACTCAATAAAGTCAAAGACGCAGTCGCTCTAAGCAGGCAGTACCTTCCCTCAGATATGGTTGAACCTATCGCAATACTTTTGGATAAAAGTAAATCCCTCCTTCGTATCTCTGTCGCTTCAGATACACTCTCCAGAGGAGAACTTACCGTCATCGCCTCAGATATCAAATCCAAAATCGCACGTATCAAAAATATCAGTGATGTCTCAATCCGCGGCGATTCCAATGAAGAAGTGGCGATAGAGATAAATTCTGAAGCACTTTTGGCTTATGGACTCAATCCTATTAGCGTCACAGAGGCCATCTCCGGACTCTCTTATATCTATCCTATAGGAGATATAGAACAAAAAGGAAATTTTGCTTTTGTCTCCACGGTCAATGGCAAAACAGACGCAAAAGAGTATGAAGAGGCTATCTTAAAAATAGACGCAAAATACATACGACTCGGCGACATTGCAAAGGTCAATATCTATTATCCGCAGACGCAAACACTCACGACTTTCAACAACAAACCGACACTCACGCTTGTAGTCTCAAAAGCAGAAGAGGGAAATTCTATAGAACTCTCCAAAGATCTGCGCGAATACATAGAAAAAATCAGCAAAAATTATCCCGGAGTTGCGTTTAGCTTCTCCCAAGATAGCTCAAAACCGATCAATGATCGTCTCAATATCGTCATATCAAACCTGATGTTTGGGCTTATCCTTGTTTTTATTTCGATGTATATTCTCATCAATATCCGCATTGCGTTTATCGTCTCTTTGGGGATACCGTTTTCTTTTATCATCGGACTTTTGTTTATCTACTATATGGGTTATTCTATCAATATCGTCTCGCTTTTGGGCGCACTTATCGTTATCGGGATTGTCGTAGATGATGCCATCGTTGTGGGCGAAAATATCCAGCGTCATATAGATGAGGGGATGGAAGCTCATGAAGCCGCTGTTGTGGGTCTCAAAGAGGTGATGCTTCCGGTCACGCTTGCCACTCTTACCACGGCAGCTGCGTTTTTGCCTATGTTTATGATGACTGGAGAGATTGCTCTGTTTTTGGTTTTGGTGCCTATTGTAGTTGTGATGATTTTGTTTGGTTCTCTTATAGAGAGTTTTTTCTTTTTACCTCTGCACGCAAAAGAACTTCTCAAAAAAACAAAACCTATGGTGGACTGGGAACCTTTGCAAAATTTTTATGAAAAGCTACTCTATTTTCATATCAAATACAAAAAAACTTTTGTCGCGATGTTTTTGGTACTTATCCCGATTTTGACAGTTCTCACGGCTCAGTCGATGAAGTTTCAGTTCTTTCCAAATTTTGACGGAAACAACCTTTATATCTCGGGAAAACTTGATATCAATACACCGCTAGAAGATACATTTGCCATAGCAAAAGAGATAGAAGCGGAGCTCATGCAACACGCGCAAGAGTTTTCACTCAAATCCACATCAGCTTCAAGCGGATATAGAAGAACGCTCTCAGGAGATACGGAAAACAATAACAATGTCTTTTTTATAACGATGGAACTTTATGATAGAGAAGATATAGGATTTATCAATAAATATCTCAATCCGTTTCTCAATTTTAGTTTTGATTTTAACGACCCTGAAAAAATACGACTCAAACAGACTTTTGAGCTCTCTCCAAGAGCAGCTGCTATCATCGAAAAATATAAAGAGAAATACAATCTCCTTGAACTCGGTGTGATGGAAGACAAACCCGGACTCATCCGAAGCGATATACAGATAAATCTCTCCGGTACAAACGATAAAGAACTTGAAGCCGCTATAAGAAAAATCGAGGAGAAACTCTCTACAATACAAGGTGTTGCGAATTTTAGCGACAACATCAAATACGGCAAAATGGAGTATAAAATCAAAATCAACTCTTTTGGTGAGAGTTTAGGTTTGAATGAAACTTCAGTAGCAAAACTATTAAGTAAATATTTTCTTGAAGCGCGCCAAAGCACCACTTTTAACGAGCAGGGTGTTATGGAGATCAAAACACTTGAAGCGCAAAAAGACAAGATACAAACCTTGCTTGATTTTAGTATCGCTCTGCCTGATGGAAGATTTGTCAAACTCACAGATATCGCAGAGATTATCAAAATACGCGACTACGAAAAGATTGACAAACTCAATGGGAATATCGTAAAAACAGTTTTTGCAAATGTTTATAAACGCAGTGTTACCCCACAAGAGATACTCTCTAAGCTTGAAGAGACATTGGAAGAAATAAGTCTCAACGGGATAGAGGTCGATCTTCTTGGAGAAAAAGAAAAAAACAAACAGCTTCAAGGCGATATGAAAAAAACAGTGCTTTTGGCGCTATTTCTCATCTTTTTGACACTATTATTGATATTTTCAAAAGTCAAATATGTGCTTATGGTCATGAGCGTTATCCCTCTCTCTATCTTAGGAGCGCTTGTTGGACATAAATTTTTGGGTATGCCACTCACTATGCCTTCTATTATCGGTATTTTGGGACTCTCCGGGGTTGTTATCAATGATGGGATTATTATGCTGGATTTTCTCAAAGGCACACACAGGGCAGAGGAGTTTTTCAGACGGGCAAAACTGAGACTCAGACCGATTCTCATCACTTCTATTACGACATTTTTGGGACTCTATACGCTGATATTTTATGCATCCGGTCAAGCAGTTATCTTGCAACCTATCGCTATTTCAATAGGTTTTGGACTTGTGTGGGGAACTTTTTTGAATCTTATTTATCTACCGACGCTTTTTGCCGTTGTCAACGGTATCGACCCTAATAGAGAAGCAGATACAACGCACCCCAAAGCAGAAATATAAATAAACCAAGAACACTCAGAGTCACAACGATTCTGAGTGTTAAGTAGAAAAGAAACTTAATAAACGCAGGCATTTTTTACTTATACGGGATAATGGGGAGTTTTTTTCCTTGAACATACATCATGCCGCCATCAAGGTTGATGATCTCATAACCAAACTCTTTGGAGAGAAATCCTGAGAGCATTTTTGTTCTGCTTCCTGTACGGCAGATGAGCGCAAAAGGTTTTTTTGTATCGACTTTTTTGTTGAGCTCTGTGATAAACGCATTGACATCATATCCCCCTTGCTCATTAAAAAATGTAATAGGAATAGCACCCTTGAAAAGTCCGCTCTCCCTCCATTCAGAAGCTGTGCGTATGTCAACAACAGGTATTTTTTTGTCGAGTATTTTTTGTGAGGGGTATTCATTTATGACATCCGCCGTAAGGGAAGTCGCTAGCAAAAGTAAAAGTGTCAAAAGAGTGTTTTTCAATTTTTTCTCCGGATTAAATTGTATAATTGTAGCTATAAATAAACAATAGGGCAGAAATTGGCAGCATCTAAAAAAGTTATAGAGAGTTCTTCAAGGCTCCGTTATGTCAGAGCTATGGAGCGGTTTCATAAGAGTCTTGTTTCTTTTTTATCCAGCACTGCAGAGCTTGGTAAAGAGGCGTATGAGAAAAAGATTGATGCAGCATTAAAAGTTTTTCAAAGAGTTGATGCTGTGGAATTATATAAAGGTGATTTGCAGGATTTGGAAAATCTTATAAAAAAAATGATCTCCTATAGAAACTCCGAGACACAAATCGCAGAGATCAAAACAGATATTTTGTACCGCTCCAATCAGTTGGAAAAAAACAAAAACGCAAGACGCTATAAAAAAGATAAACATTCCCAATCCAAATATGAGGATTGGGAATAAAACGCAGGAAGCTTAGAGACTTTTAGACTCTTGGAGCATTCTATCCATCAGGGCAAAAAGTTCCGTTGAAGCTTGTTCCATCTCTGTAAAATTACGAATAATTTCTTCAGAGTGAGTAAGAATCAAATCAGGTCTTGTTTCGAGTTGCTCAAGATTTTTGTTTGCATTATTGTGAACAACAGCATGTGGAGCGGCGATAAGAGGATAGGCAGTAGTGGCTGAGAATCTGCGTTTTCCTTCCCCGTCATACCATTTGCCCAAGCGGCACTCATGCGGAGTTGAAGAAGGTAGAACTTTTTTGAGTGTTACGATAGAGTTATAAGCACGAGATTTGTAGAGAATATGGTCTATTTTTGCAAGTACCACAAAAACGCTGTTTTCCATGCTGTAAGAGTAGTTCACAATATCGGATGAACTATTTCTAAGCTCATGAAGCGTGCTCTCAAAGCTGTTTATTTTATTTGCTGAAGCTTCAACCGTGATTTTCATCGCTTCAGAACTTGTCTGTATTTCATTCATATCTTGTTGGAGTGATTTGATAGAGACAGAAATCTCTCCTGTTGCTTTGTGTGTTCTCTCCGCAAGTTTACGTACTTCATCTGCAACAACGGCAAAACCACGCCCATGCTCACCGGCACGCGCCGCTTCGATAGCTGCGTTTAGGGCGAGCAGATTTGTCTGCTCTGCAATGTCTGTGATAAGTTGTATGATAGATGTAATGTTGTTGGTTTGGTTTGTAAGCTCAGAGATACCGTGGTTGTTGATATTGACCTGATCGCTGAGTTGATTGAGCTCATCAACAATCTGATTGATACTTTTACTTGACTCATCTGCGAGTTGCGCCGCTTCTTTTGTAGCAGAGGTGATGATTTTCAAATCACTGATATTGCCGTTTAAGTCCTGTTGAATAACTGTGAGTGACTCTGAAACGCCAATGTTCATGCCGCTAATTTTTGCATTAAAGACATCGCGCTGGACTTGTTTGTTCTGTGTTTCCATAAAGTTAATGCTTTTTGAAACATTTTCTATCGCTTTAACAAACTCTCCTTCCATATTGCCAGCTGAGATTTTATATGTAAAACGGCCGTTGGAAACATCAACAATACTTGAGTTAATCTCATTGATAAGGTATTGGATATGATCAAGAAGTTTTGTAAGTTCATGACCCATCACTCCAAGTTCGGTATCCGCAGTACAGTCTGAACATTTATGGCTAAAATCACCTTTAACAGAGTACTGAATGAGGTCTGTAAAGTTTTTGATGCCATCTGTAATAGAGATACGAATCATTGTCGCCACAATAAAGACAACAATACCGATAAAAACGCCGACCATAAGTATAAGTGATTTGTAAAAGTTGATACGTTCTGCAAGCTCGGCAGAAGCCGCGTCTAACTCTTGTTGCTTGGAAGCTTCAAGTTTTTTAAACGAGATTCTTGATGCGTCCGCGTAGGGTGTGAGTTCTGTTTTGTATGTATGATAAATCTCTTCTTTAGAAGTTGCGATTTGCTCTGGAGTGAGATTTTGCATCATCTTACGAGAATTGTCCAAAAAGAGCATTGTAGATGTTTTTGCATCTTCGAGCATACCCTTCGCACTTGTATCATTCGCGATTTTTTCGAGATCTTGAAATAGTAAGGCGACTTCATCTATCGACTTGTCTAGTTTTTCCATCCCTATTGTATAGTCACCGCCGAGCATGATATCACGTGTCATACGGCTCACATAGTTGAGACTTTTTTCTATTTCAAGCGTTTCAAGAGCACCTTTCATAGAGTTTTCATGAAGAAACTCATACTTTGTCTCAATATATCGCATCGAGAAAAATACAAATAAAGTAGCTACGAAAACAGACACCGTTACCATCAAAATGAAGTAATTCATCTTTTTCTGAATACTTAACTTACTTAACATATAACATCCTTATTATTGTAATTTCTTATTCTATCATATAAAAATATAAGTTTTTGATAAATAGACAATAGTTACATAAATTTGATACTACAAAAGTATCAAATGGTTTGTATTGATAAAAAGAGAGTAAAATTTCAAAATAATGAAAAAATGGAGTCTCAATGGACGTTAAAAAGATAGATAAAACACCGGCAAGACTTGATT
The DNA here is from genome assembly GCA_028689055.1 of Sulfurimonas sp. Taxonomy (GTDB): domain Bacteria; phylum Campylobacterota; class Campylobacteria; order Campylobacterales; family Sulfurimonadaceae; genus Sulfurimonas. The sequence goes on from JAQTWZ010000004.1 coordinate 42,801, forward strand.
TTCTTCAGAGTATCTCAGGAGTTGTTCTTGCAGTTTTTATCATGGGGCATATTCTTTTTGAAGCTTCTATACTTATCTCAAACGAGATGATGTACCGCGTGACTATTATGTTTGAGGGATATTACTTTTTTGGTGAGACCTATCCCGGCATCATCTCTTTTCTTGCATCTGCGATATTTATCATCTTTATCCTTCATGCAACACTTGCACTGAGAAAATTTCCCGCAAGCTATCAGCAGTACAAAACTATCAAAGAACACACAAAACGCATGAAACATGAAGATAGTTCTTTATGGATGATTCAAGTCATTACGGGTTTTATGATGTTTTTTATTGGTTCTGTGCATCTTTATATCATGATAACGCAGCCATCAAACATAGGACCGTATGCAAGTTCCTATAGAATCGTAGAAGAGTTTATGGGACCGTTATATTTTATGCTTTTACTCTCCGTTATCGCACATGCTTTTATCGGTCTTTATCGAGTGGCTCTGAAGTGGGGTTTTATGGAGGGTGAAAATACAGAGCTTTCTCGCAAACGCTTTAAGTTTTTGATGCGGCACATGATAGTCGTTTATATCATCATAGGTTTGGCTTCTTTGGCAAAATATACTTATATAGGTCTCACGCATGATTTTAGTGATGGGGTGCAATACAAGTCAGAAACCATCAAGATAGGAGAACATAAATGAAAATAGTCTATACGGATGTTCTTATCATCGGTGGTGGTTTGGCGGGTTTGCGCGTGGCTACGGGTGTCAAACGCAGAGGACATGATGCACTCATTCTCAGCCTTGTTCCGCCAAAACGCTCACACTCAGCAGCTGCGCAGGGTGGTATGCAAGCTTCTTTGGCAAATTGTAAGATGGGTGAGGGCGATAATGAAGATGTGCACTTCTCCGATACAATAAAGGGAAGTGACTGGGGAGCGGATCAGCTTGTAGCGCGCATGTTTGTACACTGCGCGCCAAAAGCCATACGAGAACTTGCTGCTTGGGGCGTGCCTTGGAGTAGAGTGCACCGAGGCGATCACTCTGCCATCATGAACGCGCAAAAAGTGACAATCAGTGAAAAAAATGAGGCGCACGGACTTATCACTGCAAGAGATTTTGGCGGTACAAAAAAATGGAGAACCTGTTATACATCCGATGGAACAGGTCATAGTATGCTCTATGCGATGGATAATAAAGCACACGAAGAAGAGGTAGAGATACATGAGCGCCAAGAAGCGATGGCACTTATCGTGGATAATGGAAGGTGTTATGGAGTCGTCTCTCGCAATCTCATGAGCGGAGAACTTGTAGCCTATGTCGCCAAAGCAACGACAATCGCTACGGGTGGGTATGGACGTATCTACAGCATCTCTACAAACGCAATCATCTGTCAGGGAACAGGGCAGGCTTTAGCGCTTGAGAGCGGTATCGCCACACTTGGAAATATGGAAGCGGTACAGTTTCACCCGACGGCGATCGTACCTGTCGGTATCCTCACCACTGAAGGATGCCGTGGGGATGGAGGTTTGCTTTTAGATAAAGACGGTTATAGATTTATGCCTGATTATGAACCTGAAAAAAAAGAGCTTGCCAGCCGTGATGTGGTGAGCCGCCGCATGACCGAACATATACGCAAAGGAAAAGGTGTCAAAAGCCGCTATGGCGATCATCTCTGGCTAGATATCACTCTTTTAGGACGCGAACATATAGAAAAAAACCTCAGAGAAGTCAAAGAGATTTGTGAGAACTTTTTGGGCATAGACCCTGCGGTGGATTGGATACCGGTGCGCCCGACACAGCACTACTCTATGGGCGGTATCCGTACCAAATACACAGGTGAATCGCAAACACTTCACGGGCTTTATTCTTGCGGCGAAGCAGCTTGCTGGGATATGCACGGATTTAACCGTTTGGGTGGAAACTCCGTAAGTGAGACGGTAGTCGCCGGTATGCTTGTGGCGGAATATATCAGTGACTTTTGTGATACGGATGCGAGTTCTATGCAGATACACTCCTCAAAAATCGAAAACGCAATCAAAGAAGAAAAAGCAAAACTCGAAGCACTTTTGACAAAGAAAAACGGTGAAGACGCTTATGTATTGCGTCGGCGTATGGAAGCCATCATGATGGAAAAAGTCGGTATCTTTAGAAACGGCAAAGATTTGCAAGAGGCTGTGGATGAACTTGAATCATTATACAAACGCAGCAAAAATATCGAAGTATTTCGCTCAAAAAGCCGTGCTGCAAATCCGGCACTTGTCAACGCATACCGAACGCAAAAGATGCTCAAAGTAGCCCTTAGCGTCGCTTATGGCGCACTCTTACGCCAAGAGAGCCGAGGCGCTCATTCAAGAGAGGATTTTCCTCAGCGTGATGATGCAAACTGGCTCAAACGCACCATAACTTCATGGCCGGATGCAGAACAAACACTGCCGAGTGTGAGTTATGAAGAGATACCGATAGAGAGTATGGAACTGCCTCCGGGATTTAGAGGGTATGGCAAAGATCTGACAAAGCATAATCCCGCAACCCACGCAAGAGAGGTGAGTGTAAATGCGATACGAGAAGCACTTGAGAGAGAAGGGGCATCGCGTTTTGAGATTCAAAGTGCGCTTTTGCCGTTTTTGGACAAACTACCTCAAAAATACAGAGCTAAAAACGCAAGACTTGGAGAAACTCTATGAGTGAAGCAGAAGCAGTAAGAACTCTCAAGATAAATATACTCAGGTTTGATCCAAACGATCCGGATGATTTTCCACATATGCAAACTTTTGAGATACAAGAGTCCGCAGGTATGACTTTGTATATCGTACTCAACGAGATTCGTGAACATCATGACAATGCGCTCATGTTTGATTTTGTCTGTCGTGCAGGTATCTGTGGTAGCTGTTCGATGCTTATCAATGGCCGACCGGGGCTTGCCTGTAGAACACTCACATCCAAAATGGATGCAAATATCACACTCGCACCTTTGCCTCTTTTTGAGCTTATCAAAGACCTCTCTATCCATACGGGTAAATGGATGCGCGGACTGAGTGAGAGACTAGAGACTTGGATACATGAGCAGGAGCAGACGCGTGACATAGATATGCTGGAGGAGAGAATGGAACCTGCTTTGGCGGATGAAATCTACGAACTTGACCGCTGTATCGAATGTGGTTGTTGTGTTGCGGGATGTGGGACGATACAGATGCGACCTGATTTTGTGGGGGCTGTAGGGCTTAACAAAATAGCAAGATACCATCTTGATCCGCGTGACAAACGCAGCGAGGAAGAGTATTATAAACTTATCGGAGATGAAAACGGCGTTTTTGGTTGTATGACACTTTTGGGATGCGAAGATGTCTGCCCGAAGGATTTGCCACTGCGGAGTAAGATAGCTTATCTGCGTCGTATGATGCTCAAAGTCGCGTTATAAAAAAATACATTACAAGGAAGATATGTGTCAAGAGCAGAAATGGATATTAAAAAGTTTGAAAGAGGAAATTGTGATGAAAATAAGGTTTTTTATCAGGCGATGGAGGAGGTTATCTACTCGATAGCTCCCTTGTTAGAATCTGATCCTATCTATGCAAAATACGCTATTTTGGATCGTTTGGTCGTGCCTGATCGTGTGATAAAGTTTAAAGTGACATGGATGGATGATCATCAAAACATCATGGTAAATACGGGTTTTAGAGTCCAGTTTAACAACTCTCTAGGACCTTATAAAGGTGGACTGCGTTTTCATCCGAGCGTCAATGAAGGGATACTCAAGTTTTTGGGTTTTGAGCAGATACTCAAAAATGCGCTTACGGGTCTGCCTATAGGCGGTGCAAAAGGCGGAAGTGATTTTGATCCTAAAGGAAAAAGTGATTTTGAAATCATGAAATTTTGTGCTGCGTTTATGACCGAACTTCACAAATATATCGGTCCTCGTATGGATATTCCCGCAGGAGATATCGGTGTAGGTGCGCGTGAAATAGGGTATCTTTTTGGTGAATATAAAAAAATAACTTCAAAATATGACGGCGTTTTGACAGGGAAACCTTTTATGTTTGGCGGTTCGCTCATGCGTCCTGAAGCTACAGGATACGGCGTGGTTTATTTCACCCAAACGATGCTGGAGATGGAGGGAAAAGAACCACTTACGGGCAAGATATGTACGGTCAGCGGAGCAGGAAATGTGGCACTGCATACCATAGAAAAACTCCAGCAAATCGGTGCAATTGCCGTATCGTGTTCGGATTCGCAGGGGACTATTTATGATGGCAGAGGTGTGGATCTGGCACTTTTAAAAGAGCTCAAACTTGTGCGTCGCGTCTCTTTGGAAGAGTATGTACAAAAACATCCCCAAGCGAAATATATACCGACACAGGAGTACCCAAAAGATGCTCATGCTGTTTGGGATATCCCATGTTATGCTGCGTTTCCTTGCGCTACGCAAAATGAACTCTGCGAAGAAGATGCACACAATCTTGTGACAAACGGCTGTGTGAGTGTGACGGAGGGGGCAAATATGCCATCAACGCCTGATGCGATAGAACTTTTTCTTTCACATCAAATATGTTTTGCTCCCGCAAAAGCTGCAAACGCAGGCGGAGTAGCGGTGAGTTCATTTGAGATGAGTCAAAACGCAGCAATGAGTAAGTGGTCTTTTGAAGAGGTGGATGCAAAACTCAAAGAGACGATGCAACAGATATGCAAACGCGTGGCTCTTACCGCTAAGGATTATGGAGTCGAAGGAAACTATGTCGATGGAGCCAATATCGCAGGTTTTAAAAGAGTCGCGGATGCGATGATAGCTGAGGGTATTTAAAGACAATGTTCATACAAAAAGCCTAATATTTAATGGCTCTTAATGTCCAATTAGGCTTTACGGTATGTATATTCTCCTCTTTTGAAATGGACTGAATCACATCGTTTATATTGCTATTTACTCCATAAATATAGTACCCAATAACCAAAATTTGTTTAAATTTTAAATCATATTTTGCTTCAAAAGTATCGACTATTTCAGGTGTTATCTCTTTAAAGCTTACTAAAATATCAGAATTTTCATTATATTTCATACCCTGATATTCGCCTATTCCCTCATAAGTAGAACCATTATTTAGAAAAGTGATTTCAATCACTTTTCCATCCTCTTTAATTTGAAAATTTTCACCGTATAAACTCATTACAAAAATTATAATTACAATTATTTTTTTCATCTAATGTCCTACTATTTGAAGTTTTATAGAGTCAATGGAACCATTTTTTCCATTGTCATTTTTATCTGCGATATTGATTGTCCAAACTCCATTTGGATTTTCATCATAAAATGCTTGACTTGAAAGTCTCATTCTTATATACATCTCTTGGACAATTCCATTATCCTCTGGCATCAAATCTTTTTCATCAAGCATATTTTCTCCCTGTAAAAGTTCCGTTTTTGTCCCCGATGGTGAAGTTAAAGTAATCTGTAAATCACTCGGACGCAAATGTTTAAGAGCCTGAAAATAAACCCCTACCCACTCAACTTTTGCGATATTAGTTACAATATTATTGGAATTAAAATCAATTCCACTACTACCAAAAGTGATATTTATAGCTGGATAAATATTTAAAATTGTGCTATTTATCTCTTTCGCTTCAGGCAAAGTTTGGAAGTTGTGACACACATCAAGCATCTCTCTAGCATCAACAACACCATATCCATAATCTACACTATGCCACAAATTCGCACTATTTTTGACCCAAGTAGGATTACTACTGTCAATTATATTGGAGGTTGTAGCTAAAAGATATTTGACATCTCTATAGGTCAAATCAGGACAAGCCTCCAAAACAAGTCCTATGATACCACTTACCATAGGAGCTGAGGCACTTGTGCCATTAAATTTTGTAGAGTATCCATTATTATTTGTAGTGGTTACTATATTGTTAGTATTTCCATCACTATCACCATAAGCAGTTACTAAAAGATTTGAGCCTTTTGAGGAATAATACGAAACAGTATCATTTTGATTGATTGAACCAACCGCGATTACATATTGGTTGTTTGCCATATTTGAAAGATTTGAATTGCCAGTTAAAAACCTTGTATTGTCATTTTTAGAAGCCTTTGGAACTCTCGCATTTCCTCCAGCCATCACATAAATTCTCCCTTTTCCATCTCGCAAAAGTGTTGCTCCTATTTTTGCAATATTTTCAGCATCGTAATAGTAATCAATCGAACTACCCCAACTATTGTTGGTAACTAAAATATCATTTGCACCATCTCCACTTAACCAAGCCTGCTCAAGACCTTGTAAGCCACTATGTGTGCCATTTTCATCTTCATACAAAAAAGCATAACCAACCAATTTGGAATAAGGTGCAACTCCCCGCACCCCTTTGCCATTAAATCCCCTAGCCCCTATAATACCAGCCACTTGGCTGCCGTGATTGTAGTCAGGATTCCAAGAAGTTGGGTCATTTTGTGGTGTGATAAGTTTTGGATTCCAAGAGTGATTTGCATCATAATTTTCTTTTAAATCTTCATGATTGCTTTCAAAACCATCATCAACAATTTGAATATAAGTTTGATTTATCCTTTTCCCTCCGATAGTATCTAAGCCTAATTTATCAATATACCATTGTTCATTGCGTTTGGGGTCATTACCAATAAGAGGAAAATTATTTATAAAATCATCCATTGTAGTTTTAGCAGTTGAATATGGTATAACCGCCCTATTATTTGGATCACCTATGCTATCATTTGCATCAAGTAATTGTTTTATTTTGTCCGTTATTATAGTTTCATTTTCATCTAAACTTATCCCGATAAATTTATGGTTTTGTAGTTTTCTTACATCTAAAATCATATCTTCATCTCTGCTTGCATCTAAGCTCTGAAGCAATACCGCAATATTAATAGCCTGAATATTTGAATTATTTGTTTCCATAGAATAAGGTGTAATGAGTGTTTGAGCCACAACTGTTCCCAAAGATAAATCTCCAAACTTAAACTCTACAGTTTCACCCTCAATATATTGATACTCACCTTTCTCATTTGTAAATCCACTTTTTGTAGTAGTTTTATAGTAAAGTCCTTGCACAGGAGAATCGATAAAAATACCCGTTTTGACTGTTTGATTATCTTCACCAGCTTCACCATTCCCACTATCTCCACAACCAATAAAAAATAAAGATAAAATACAAAATAAACTATAGAAATTCATACAAAATACCACCAATAAATTAAATAGCTTTATCCACGCAACTAACTGCCATCAAACTGTTTCATTGTAACATATTCAACATTAGACACTTTGTAGGTTGATGTTTATATTTCTAAATTGACATTTACTGCATGATGAAAAAACAAGCAAAACATGTTTCCTACTTATGATACAATCTTTCCAAATATAACATATTTTATTTAGCGTTTTTACTACAAAGGATTTCAAAATGTGGCTACAGACGAGCTGCGATTTTACATTTGAGATAACTGTTCCGACACCTTTTGTGCTCATGTTGCGTCCTCGAAGCAATGTTTCGCAGTGGATTGCTTACGAAAAATACAAAGTGGTTCCGAGTGTTCCTGTCTTTGAGTTTACGGATATTTACGGCAACCTTTGCCAGCGACTCATCGCTCCCGTAGGAGACTTCGCTATCTATACCACTGCCAAAGTCATGACGGCTGATGTTGTAGAAGAAGCTCCCGGTGCGCCTTTTGTACCTATAGAAAATCTGCCTGATTCTGCACTTATTTATCTGCTTCCGAGCCGTTACTGTGAGTCGGAGCGCTTTAGTGCTATGGCTATGGAGATCACGGCAGATGCGCTTTTGGGCTACGATCAGGTGAGCGCCATCACAAACTGGGTACGCAACAATATCCGTTTTGAGTCCTATGACTCACACGTCCATGTCTCAGCTGCAGAGGTAAACGCAAGACAATCAGGCGTATGCCGTGATCTTGCTCACCTAGCCATCGCGCTGTGTCGCAGTTTGAGTATTCCGGCGCGTATGGTTGTTGGATATCTTCACGGCCTAGAACCTATGGATCTTCATGCTTGGTTTGAAGTCTATGTAGGTGATCGTTGGTATGCTTTTGACGCGACCCAAGCTGAGATGCGTGCGGGTTATGTTATCATAGGCTACGGACGGGATGCGGCGGATGTCGCAGTATATAACCAATACGGTCCAGCACTCTATCCCATCTCCCAAACTGTGCGTGTACTGCAGATAAGTGACAATAGCTCTACCTAAGGATATGCCATGCCCCGCTACAAAATCATCCATCGAACTTACTACAACTATAGTGATTTTGTACAGCTAGGGAGACATAGTCTGCGTTTACGCCCACGCGAAAATTATGAGCTTCATGTCAACTCTTTTACCTTAAAAATAGTCCCCCAAGCAAAACTTTTTTGGCATCGGGATGTTGAGGGAAATTCTGTAGCTATTGCAAATTTTGAAGCAAATACGCAACAGCTTTTTATAGAGAGTGAAGTGATACTTGAGCAGTTCAACGAGTCACCACTCAACTTTTTAGTCGCAGATTACGCGCTTTCTTACCCCTTTGTCTATGAAGCAGAGGAGAGATTTCTTCTGAGTGCTTATATGCTTTTGCCCCAAGAGACAACACGCACCCTGCTCAATGAGTGGATATTTAATGTCTATAAATCAAACGAACCTGTACAAACTTACACGCTACTTCAGAATTTGACAGCTCATATCTATAAAACGCTGCGTTATCAAGCCAGAGAAGAAGAGGGCGTGCAAAGTGTCGAAGAGACGCTCTCTCTTGGCTCAGGCTCATGTCGTGATTTTGCGCTGCTTTTGATGGAGGCTGTCAAATGTTTGGGATTGGCTGCGCGTTTTGTGAGCGGTTATCTTTATGCGCCACTGATGGCTTCAGAAGTCGGTTCTACCCATGCTTGGGCTGAAGTTTACATTCCCGGAGCAGGGTGGAGAGGATTTGATCCGACTATAGGAAACATCGTCGGAAGAGATCATATCCCCGTAGCAGTCTCAAGACTTCCTGAGTCTGTTCCTCCGATATCGGGTACTTTTGCAGGCGTAGCAACATCGACTTTAGACGTCGGAGTCTGGGTTTCTCAGATATAGATTTTAGATTTTGCTCAGTGAAGGCGAAAATGCTTTTGTGCTCACTTGTACCCGTTCGCCTACTCTAAAACGCAGTGCTTCTTCTTCGTCGATGACCACTTCGACTATCTGTTGCCCGATGGCTACGATAGCGATATAGATGACATCTGATTTGAGTATCTCAAGCAATTCACCCGTGAGAGAGAACTTTTGTGAACCCTGCGTTTTGAGCAAAAGCTCTTTTGGAGAAGCGTCATGGATGATTTTGCCGTGACTTAGTTCGATAACACGGTTGGCCAATCTATATATTTCACTGGGGTCGTGGCTGACCATGATAGTTGTTGTGCCAAACTCTTTGTGAAGGGTGAGGATATCGTGCTGGAGTTTTGTACGCATGAGCGGATCGAGTGCGGAGAGCGGCTCATCCATGAGCAGGAGTTTTGGACGGCGCATAAATGCACGGCAGAGGGAAACTCTCTGTTTTTGTCCGCCGCTGAGGCTGTTTGGCAGACGATGTGCCAGCTCTTTGAGTTGTGTGAGTTCCAACAAATGAGAGGCAAGTTTTTTGTCATTTGCGGCAAAAAGAAGATTCTCAGCAACGCTCATGTTGGCAAAAAGTGCATAATCCTGAAATACAAAACCAAGCCCGCGTTTTTGCGGTGGTAGGAAAGTTTTGTTGCACAACCAAGTCTCACCGCCGACTTCTATCTCACCGTTTGCTTCTTCAAGCCCCGCTAAGATACGCAAAAGTGTTGTTTTACCGCTTCCGCTAGGACCTGAGATGGCTACAAATTGATGTTCTTTGATATGAAACGCAACATCAAGTTCCATATTTCCAAGATTGCCGTGAAGCGTTTTTTGTATGTTTATGTGAAGCATCAGGCGACTCCTATGCGTTTGTTGTAGCGCAGATTGAAGATATAAACGCCGAGTAAAACCAAAAAGCTCAGAGTGAGCATGATGGCGCTGTAAATATGCGCATGCGTGTAGTCCATAATCTCCACAAACTCATAGATAGCCACAGAAGCTACTTTGGTCTCACCCTCTATCGAACCGCCCACCATGAGCACCACGCCAAACTCTCCGACGGTGTGCGCAAAGGTGATGATGAGTGCCGTGATAAGTGCGGGTTTGATATTTGGAAGGGCTACAAACGCAAGTGTCTGTAGTTTGCTTTTTCCAGCGATATAAGAGGCTTCGAGCATATTTTTGTTGAGTGATTCAAAGCCGCTTTGAAGCGGTTGCACCATAAAAGGAAAAGAGTAAAAACAGCTAGCAATAACAAGTCCTGTAAAGTTGAAGACGAGTTTGACTCCAAAAGTCTCATCAAAAAACGCACCGATCGGCGAGTTGTACGAAAGTGCGTAGAGGATATAAAAACCAAGCACGGACGGGGGCAAAACGATAGGCAGTGAAACCACGGCTTCGACAAAAGGTTTGCAGCGGCATTTTGTCTGACTCAGCCACCAACTCACGGGCAGGGCAATAAGAAAGAGGATAAATGTCGTAATGGCTGCAAGTTTGAACGAGAGTAAAAAAGGTCCAAAATCAAGTTCGCTCATCTGTGCTCCAGTGCGCTTGTAAGGTCTGCCATTGGGGATTGGTAGAGTGCGCTTGTGACGATGGCATCTATGCCTGTTTGTGCAAACGCAGCTGCGTTTTGGGCGTTGATACCTCCGGCGGCGATGATAGTTGCGTTTGGATAGTGTATGTTTTTGTACTTTACTATTGCTTCAAGCGTTTGCACATCACACTTGTCTATCTGCAAAACATCGGCTCCAAGAGAGAGCATCTCTTTTGCATCTTCAAGGCTATGTGACTCAATGACGAGTTTTTTTTCTGTGCAGTGAGACTTTAGCTCCAATATCGCTTCTCTAAACGCAGCTGCGTTTTCATAGAGTGAGCGGTGTTGCGGGAAGATGAGAATGCTCTCCGAGAGACCCAAACGATGCGGTAAAACACCGCCGCAAAGCAGTGCACGGATAGAAAATCGCTTTGCAAAAGGATGGCTTTTTCGTGTTGTAAGTATTTGGATTTTTGGATTGGCACTTTTTGCGGTTTCGAGCATTTTGGCTGCGTTTGTAGCCATACCGCAGGCATATTCAAGAAGTATTTGTGAAACTCTCCAAGCTTCATGAACAGCCTCATGAGCACCACAAAAAGTGAGTAAAACTTCACCTCTCATGAGCCGCGTTTTTGAAGGTGCAAAGCTGAGAACTTCACAACCTAAGAGTTCGGCTATCCGAGCAGCTTCTTCGCTGCAGGCACAGATAATATCTTCACGGGTGCTGATACAGAGAGTGACTTGTCGCTTTGGCAGTGCCAACATATGGGTTGTGAGGTCAAAATAAGGCAGATCTTCACGGATATATTCCCAAAGTTCGATGTCGTTTAGTCGCATTTTGTCTCACTTGTTGGAAAAATTTTGATGATAGAGAGATCACTTGCTTTGATGAGTGCGATAATATTTTGCTGCTCATGAAGTCCCATCTTAAGAGCAGAAGCTTTTGTGATAACACTTCGCAAAAGGCACTCACCAAAACGCAGCCTCACACTGCATAAAAGTGTACCCATCTCCAAAGATTCGATGTTACAGGGGAGTTGGTTTGAGATACTCAACTCTCCTTGTATGGACGAGGCTAGGGAGATATTGGAAGATTTGACACCAAGAAGTACCTCTGAACCTAGGGAAAGAGGCAAATTGAGCCCAAGCGCCATGAGCCGCATTGTCTGAGTATTGGCATCAAAAGAGAGTACGCTGAGGTTATCGCTGCTTTGTATGTCGGTGATTTTTGCGCGGATTTCATTCATGGACGATATACCCGTAGCGTCGCAATATCTCTTTTGCTTTGGCGCTCATGATAAAGTCATAAAAATCTTTATACTCTTGCGAATCCCCTGCATATTTGAGTAAAACTATCCCTTGATCTATCGGCGCATACAAAGAAGAATCGACGCTTGCCCAGTGGATATTTTCTTTGTACTGCGCCATTTTTGGGCTATAAAGAGAGGATTTTGCGATGAGTCCTATCTGTGTGGCGGTCACCGTATAGGAGACGGTTTGTGAGATAGACTCTGCAAAAACGAGCTTCTTTTTGATATTTTCATAGACGCCGCTTTTGTGCATCGCTTCGATAGCTGCGATACCATAAGGGGCTGTTTTTGGGTTTGCTACGGCTATTTTTTCTATAGCTGCATCTTCTAAAAGCTGCATCCCTTTGGTGTAATCCTGAGGTTTTACACTCAAAAATGCAAGAGCGCCCTGTGCGTACATGAGCGGTTTTGTCGTGGCAATATTTTCTTTGTAAAGTGCTTCAGGATAGAACATATCCGCGGACATAAAGATGCCGTAAGGCGCGCCGTTTTTGATCTGCGC
>JAQTWZ010000004.1:55323-95434 GCA_028689055.1 Sulfurimonas sp.
TGCTGTATTGTCTCTACAAATGCAAGGAGTTTCAAAAACCGATATATTTTGTCCATCTGCATTTCATGCAAGCAAAAAAAAGTTTTAAGAGACTTGAGTGGATTGTAAAGATACTTATTTTTGTATTGTTATGTATTGCGCTGAGTTCGCCTATCATCATCGACAGATTTGATCCGCAAAATAGAGACGGAAAAGATATCGTTTTGTCTATTGATGCGAGCGGTTCGATGAACTCTTCTGGTTTTGACAGCGCAAATGAGCTGAGTGACGGGGAGCGTCTGAGCCGTTTTGAACTGAGTAAACGCGTACTCCAAGAGTTTATAAACGCAAGGCTAGAAGACAATATCGGTATCGTAGTTTTTGGAGATTTTGCCTTTATCGCCTCTCCTATCACGTATGAAAAAGAGATACTTTCTCAGATGCTTGCATATCTCACGCAGGGAATGGCAGGACAAAATACAGCTATAGGTGAGTCTATCGCCATGAGCGTGCGTGCCTTTAAACACTCAAAAGCCAAAACAAAAATCATCATCCTTCTCACCGACGGAGAACATAATAGCGGCGCTATCTCCCCAAAAGAAGCACTTGAAGAAGTCAAAACGCAGGGGATAAAAATCTACACCATAGCGATGGGAAACAAAGGTGAAGCGGATGAAGCCTTGCTTGAGAAAATAGCCCAAGAGAGCGGAGGAGAGTTTTTTCGCGCATCAAACGCAGGCGAACTTCAAGAGATTTATGCGCAGATAGATACGCTTGAATCTTCAAAAATAAAGAGCCGACAACACAAGGCAAAAGAGTACTATTACCACCTCTTTTTGTTTGGAGCATTGGCACTTTTGGTCTTTTTATTTTTGCGGGAGATGCGCCGATGAGTTTTTTGTATCCGCACTATTTTTGGCTCTTGTTATTGCCTCTTGCGTTTTTTGCCACGCAAGGTTTTTTCCTACGACGCGCCGCTGCGTTTGGATATTTGCTGACATTTTTGTTTCTGGTTTTTGCGCTTGTGCGTCCTGTTTTGCCGGCGCAAGCTGTAGAAAGTGATGCAATACTGAGTGATGTTATCATAGCGGTCGATCTCTCCTATTCGATGCAGGCGACAGATGTGCAGCCAAGCCGTTTGGGTTTTGCAAAGGAGCGTTTGCATGAGCTGGTGATGTCTGAGCAGAAGAGCAGATTTGGCGTTTTGGGTTTTACGACAAACGCCATCGTACTCTCTCCGCTTACGAGTGACTCAGAACTTTTACTGCACCTGTTTGCTTCACTGGATGAAAAACTTATCATCACAAAAGGAAGCTCCATCATGTCGGCACTGCAGCTTGCTAGAAAGATGTCAAACTCTAAGATGCCAAGCGTGCTTTTGCTCACAGACGGCGCGGATGAGAGCGATTATGAAGCAGAAGCTGCGTTTGCAAAAGAAAACGCCTTGCGCGTCAATATTTTGATGATAGCGAGTGATTTTGGGACAACGCTGCGTTTGGCAAACGGCGAACTTCTCAAAGACGAACTGGACAATCTTGTCACAACAAGAGCCAACGAAGCTGTAGCACACATCGCGCAAGTGAGCGGCGGCGTTTATAGCAGAGACTTCGGTACGATACAATCTGCACTCGAAGCACAAAGAGAAAACGACTTTACGACAAAAAGTATCAATGTGCAGTATGTGGAACTTTTTTACTATTTCGTATTTTTGGCTTTACTGAGTTTTTTACTGAGCGTGACAACACTCAAACGCTACCTTATTGCGTTTGTATTGCTTTTTGGGCTGCAGCTGCAAGGGGGCGTTTTGAACTATTTTGAAGATGCCGACAGAGTTGCGTTTAAAGAAGCAAATGCCTATTATAAAGTCGGAGAATACGAAAAAGCACTCAGCGCGTATGGGCGCGTGAAGTCAGATAGTCCTGCGTTTAAGGCTCTTGTTTTTTACAACAAAGCCAACACGCTTGTGCGTTTGGGAGAGTTTGAAAAAGCAAGAGAGAGTTATCTCAAGTCGCTCACACTTCTCTACTCAAAAGAGGCGGATGAAAACCTTGAGTATATCAAAGAGGCAAAAAAGTCCAAAGAGATGCAAACAGGACAACAAAAAACAGATAAAAAATCCTCTATCGCCAAAGAGCAAGAAAACACGACAAAACAAAAAGAGGGCGGAAGCTCCAATATGAAAGTGAGTGCAAGTGCAGGAAGCGGAGAAAATAAAAACGAAAAAAAATCTGCTCAGGAAAATATCTTCAACATGAGCCAAGGCAAAGCAAAACTCAGCTCAAAACAGTATGAACTCATCAACAAAAGGCAAATAGATGAAAAAAAACCTTATTAAAACGCTTCTTTTTTGGGTCTTACTCCAAACGCAGCTTTTTGCAAGTGACTATGAGTGGAGTGCACTCAGTAGCAAAGCTGAGGTCTATACCAACGAAGCTATTCATCTGCAATATACTTGTAGTTTCAGTGATGAGGCGGAGCTCTACGCTATAGAGTTTGACCCGACACAGGAAAATGAAAATCTTACAATCAAACTTTTGAGCAAAGATGAAAAAATAGTAGAAGGCAAAAAAATAAGCAAATATGAGTTTGTAGCCTTCGCCCACAGAGCAGGAATTCAGGAGTTTGCTTTTGATGTGCAGATGAAAAAGACAAACAAAGACTCTATAGAAAACACGGTTATCGGTCGAGACAACGGGCACTATGCCGAGTATGAGACCAAAATCATCAAACAAAAAGAACTCACGCTAAGCGTACATGAGCACAACAGCACGCTAGTGGGTGCACTTGCGATGGAAATCAAAAAAGATACGCCAAACATCAAGGCTTACACGCCCTATCATATGCAAATCACCCTCAGCGGTAAGGCAAATTTTGATGCTATCAAACCTTTTGTTTTTGAGATAGAAGGTGTCAAAATCCTCTCAGAAGAACCGCAAAAAAATATCAAACTGACAAAAGAAGGATACGAAGGTGTGTGGAGTCAGAAGTTTGTTTTTATCGCAACGAAAGATTTTACTATCCCACAAATGACTCTTGCGTACTTTGACCCGATAAACGCAGTAGAGAAAAAACTCTCTTTTGAGCAAACGCAGGTAGAAGTTGTAGCGCCTGCGTTTAAGCAAGAAGAGCTTTTGGATGCAGTAGAGGACTCTTTTGTATTTGAAAAAGAGTATCTCTATTATTTATTAACATTCATCGCAGGGTTTTTATTTGCAAAAATAAAGATAAAATTGCACAAAGAAAATAAAACGCAAAAAGATATCTTTCATGAGCGAGTCAAAAACGCAGCTTCACTGGATGCGCTGTGTATGATTTTGGCGCTTGAAGATGCACAAAAATATGAATCTTTGATTCTAAAGATAGAGACTAAAGAGCTTACATCTTTGAAGCAAACAAAAACATTGATAATCAAAGGAACTTTATGAATAAAATACTTTTATTTTTTGTATGTACGGGTGTTTCCATCTTTATGGGTGGCTGCGCACAAAAAGTATCCATAAGAGCACTTGAACCTGCTGAAATAGATAGAGCATCTCAGACAAAAAAGATCACTGTTGCAGGTTTTGAACACGACAGAGTCGGTCTTGCCAATAAGATAGAAGCAAATCTTGCAGGCTACAGAATTGACAGCCAAAAATATTTTACTATCGTAAGCCGTAGCGATTTTGATAGAATCATCAGTGAACAAAAGATACAAAACAGCGGACTTGTCGCAACTGCAACAGTTGTGGAGGTCGGCAATCTAATCGGTGCGCAAGCTATCATCTCCGGAAATGTCGGACATCTGAGCTCTTCAGATACAAATTACTACGAAGAGCGTGCACGATGTGCAGACTCAAAATGTAAAGAGATGGTACGATATAACGTAGGATGTGTCAAAAGAGTTGTCGGTTTGTCGGCTGAACTCAAGATGGTAGATATCGAAGCCGGAGATATTATCTACGCCGATACTATGAGTAAAGTCGCGAATTATTACCATTGTAGTGATGATTCAAGAACGATTCCTTCCCCTGAAGCTGCAGGGCAAAACTTGGCAAGTGCGATGGCAGATGAGTTCACATTTAAGCTAACGCCGCACTACAGACATTTTGATGTTGTATTGCTTGAAGATCCTGATTTGGATTATACGGATGAGCAGGAAAAACTTTTGGAAGTCTCTATCGAATATATCAAACAAAAAAGATATGACAAAGCGGAAAAATTTCTTTTTGATCTTATAGACACGACGGCTGCACAAAGTTATGTTGCGTTTTACAATTTAGGTGTTGTCAAAGAGGCTGAAGGACAATACGATGAGGCGCAAGAGTATTATGAAAAAGCCGACTCTCTTATGGTAAAACCCGTTGCTGAGGTAAGTGAGGCGTATGTAAGGATACAAGCACTTATAGAGCAACATCAAAAAACGCAAGCGCAGATACAAAGGTAGAAGATGAAGATATTTGCACTTTTTTTTATTATATTTTTTATTTTTGGCGGCTGTAGCTCTGACAAACAGGTGGTTGTCGCACAGAAAAAAGAGGTGCCTGCTTGGTATGTTGCTATTGCGGAAAATGATGAAACATATATCTATGGCAGAGGCGATGGAAAAAACAAAGAAGAGGCTGTTGCCAATGCTCTGAGTTTTATGGTGTCAACTTTGAGTGTTTCTATAGCTTCCGAATTTGAAGCAGAAACTATCGTAAAAGAAGGGTATAACAGTTCTGTCCAATCCACTTATACAAACAATATACGCAGCGATGTCAAAAAGATTCGTATAAGCAATTATGAGCTCATGGAGATTGAAGAGATCGGCTACAAAAAGTTTGTAGTCCTCGTGAGATCCAATAGAAAAGAACTTTTTGCAAGTATGCACAGCGAGATAGAACAGAACTTCACTTTGGTAGAAAAAAAGAAAAATGTCCTTGCTTATGCGAGCGCACTCAAAAAACTTGCGTTTTATAAGCAAACGCAAGAGACTTTTGCAAATTTGCCCGATACTTTGTTGGTGATGCAATCTTTGGATAAAAGTTTTGATCCTGAGGGATATCTCTCTATGGCGCAAGAGCTTGACAAAGAGTATGAAGCCCTGCAAAAGAGTATAAGTTTTAGTGTCCAAAGCAATGAAGATGGTATAAAACTTGTTCCAAGTGTTGCAAAAGGTTTGAGTGATAAAAAACTCACACTTGATGAAAATGAAAATCCAGATCATTTTAAGGTCATCATCACTTCAAATACACAAGAAGCTTTTGCCTATGGATTTACACTAGCAAGAAGTGCTATAGAGATAAATGTACAAGATGCTGAGGGTGCTGTAATCGCCTCAAATAAGCTCAATATCACAGGTCAATCAACACAAGGGTATGAGATAGCAAAAGAAAATGTAGCTATGAAACTTGATGAGCTCATTAAAAAAGAGGGCATTGAAAAAGTTATCGGTTTGAGTATTTAAGCATTTACTCCATTGCGTTATACTTTTGCCACATTAAAATAAAAAACAACTCTCCTAAAGGCTATTATAGATGATTTCAAAAATCGTAAGTATTAAAAACGAAGTTGCAAAAGTTGTCGTTGGACAAGAGAAGATGGTTGACTCTCTTCTCATCGCATTTTTATGTGAGGGACATATTCTTATCGAAGGTGTCCCCGGTCTTGCTAAGACGACTACGGTCAATGCTTTGGCAAAAGCGCTTGGACTTAACTTCAAACGTGCCCAGTTCACACCCGATCTTCTTCCTTCTGATATTTTAGGTGCGGAGATCTATGATCCCCAAAACAACAGTTTTAAAATCAAAAAAGGTCCTATTTTTACCAACCTTCTTTTAGCCGATGAAATCAACCGTGCTCCTGCAAAAGTCCAATCCGCACTTCTTGAAGTTATGCAAGAAAAGCAGGTAACACTTGGAGATACGACTTTTAAGCTCAAGCCTCCATTTTTTGTTATGGCGACGCAAAACCCTGTAGAACAAGAGGGCGTTTATCAGTTGCCAGAAGCGCAACTTGACCGTTTTATGCTCAAACTCATCATCGGGTATAACACCAAAGAGCAAGAGCTAGAGATCGCACGACGTATATCTAGCGGAAAAATTGAAGAGATACAAGCTGTTGTCAGCCCAGAAGATTTGGATGCGCTCAAAGATGCTATCAAAAATATCCATGTTGATGAACAGGTCGAAGAGTATATGATAGAACTTGTAAACGCAACGAGATATCCTGAGGAGTACGGACTTGATGCCCTCAAAAACTATATCCAGTTTGGAGCAAGTCCGCGTGTAAGTATCGATATGTTCAAAGCAGTCAAAGCGATGGCGTTTATGCGAGGCAAAGATTTTGTGACTCCTGTAGATGTCGCATATATCGCAAAAGAGCTCATGCGTCACCGTATAGTGCTTACCTATGAAGCAGAAGCCGAGGGCATCACTACCGATCAAATTATCCAGCAAGTGTTAGAAACTGTAGCAATACCTTAGGCTGATAGATGTCAAAATTACAGAGAATTTTGGTTCGGGCGCGTCGTCAAGTTTTTAGCGAAATGGTTGGCAACAATCCTTCTATCTTTCAAGGTGAGGGTTATGACTTTATAGAACTGCGTGAATATATGCCCGGTGATGATATCCGCCATATCGACTGGAATATCACTGCAAAAATGCAAAAGCCTTTTATCAAGATATTTCGTGAAGAGAGAGAACTCAATGTAGTCATCGTCTCTATTTTAAACGGAAGTGTGCATTTTGGATCAAAGATTTTCAAACAAGAGATGATTGCCGAGATTGTGGCACTTTTGAGTTTTTCTACGCTCAAAAATGGAGATTTGCTGAGTTCTTATATCTTTACCGACAAGATAGAATACCACTCAAAACCAAGTAAAAAACTCAGTCAGATACAAAAAAACGTCCAAGAGATTCTCGAATTTGATGCGATTCATAAAAAAGTAGATTTCAAATATATTCTCGATACGCTTTTTGCAAGGCTCAAACGCAAGTCACTTATCCTTGTAGTGGGTGATTTTTTTGAAGTACCTGATTTGAGACTTCTGGCAAAAAAACATGAGGTTTTAGCGGTTGTAGTGCGTGATTTATTGGAAGAAAAACCACCGCAGATGGGTTTTTCTTCGTTGATGGATCCAGAGAGTGGCGCTGTGCTTGAAGGTGATTTTAACGCTGCAAGTGTCAAGAGTTATGCAGACAAAGTGCTTGAACATGATTTGGCACTCTATGAGATGTTTAGAAAAAATCAGGTGCGATTTACAAAAATCTACACCCATGCTCATGCAGGTGTAGAACTTAGAAGATTATTTGAAGGGCGATGATGCAAGAGTATGATATTCCACTTCACGATATAAAACCGATTTTGGAAGTTCAGGAGTATTCGCTCTATTATTTTGTGGCAGTGAATATACTTGTAGTTCTTCTTTTACTTGCGTTTGGATATATCTTGTACAAACATTTCAAAACCAAACAAAGATTGAACTTGCGCGCAGAGCATTACAATTTGCTCAAAACACTTGATTTGAATGATACTAAAAACGCAGCCTATAGCATCACACTCTACGGACTGACATTTAGAGATGACAGTCCAAGACACGCGGAGATGTATCAAAATATAGTGACCAGACTTCAAGAGTATAAATACAAAAAAAATGTTGCCGCATTTGAGAGCGAAGTTTTGGGATATATCGATGTCTATAAAGGTATGGTTGATGTTTGAGGGGATTTACTTTGAATTTCCGCGTGTTGTTTCATTCTTATTTATTTTTATAGCGTGTGCGGCAGTTTGTAAGATGCGTCTTCCTTCGATCTATTTTCCGCATACAAGAGAGTTCGTAAAACAAACGGTCTCAACTTCAAAGAGACTTTTTTTTCTCAAGTGGTTTGCTATTGTGATGATGATTGTAGCGCTCATGTCACCCGTAAAAGATGAACCTTACGAGCTTGACCCAAAAAACGGGTATGAGATAGCGCTTATTCTTGATGCTTCTCAGTCTATGCAGGCAAAAGGATTTGACATGAGCAATCCCAGCCTCAACCGCTTTGATGTTGTCAAAAGTATCGTAGGGGACTTTATCAATACAAGAAAAAATGACAATATAGGACTTGTAGTTTTTGGGGAATATTCTTTTATAGCTTCTCCTTTGACCTATGATGAGCATATCCTCACACGAATAGTTTCCCAGCTTCAAATCGGTATGGCGGGGCAATACACAGCACTTTACGAATCTTTGGCGCAGGGTGTAAATCTTTTGAAGATGAGTGAGTCAAAAAGCCGTGTTGCTATACTTTTGACGGATGGTTTTAGTACGGTAGGCAAAGATAGAGTGCCGCTTGAAGTAGCGATAGAGATGGCAAAAAAAGAGGGTGTCAAAGTCTATCCGATCGGTATAGGCGCTGAGTACGAATACAACCAAAAAGTGCTCCTTGAGATTGCAGCGGGGACGGGTGGGGTTGCGTTTGGCGCGTCAAGTGCAAATGAACTCAAAGATATTTATACAAAGATTGATTCACTTGAGAAGTCACAGATAAAAAATGAAACCTATACATATATGAATTATTACTATTTTTACCCTCTTTTTTTAGCGCTTTTATCTCTGATGTTTTATGTGTATCTACGCAACAAAAGGGGGTCGGCATGAGTTTTTTACATCCTGAATTTTTGTATTTTATGTTGCCGCCGCTTTTTATACTTTTTGGTTTTTTACTCACACAAAAAGAACAACAGGCACATTTCTTTAGTGACGAGGTCTTGCAAAAACTCCGTGTAAACGCAAATACATTGACACTTAGAGCCAGAAATGGGCTTTTCTTTTTGATTGGTTTTTTGATGATTGTCGCACTAAGTGCTCCTGTCATCAAAGAAGGCACTGTTTTGGTGAAAGCAAAAAGTGCGGATATCATCATAGCCCTTGATATTTCCGACTCTATGTTGGCTGAAGATGTTTATCCTAGCAGACTTCAAGTGGCAAAACAAAAAGCACTTGAACTCCTTGAGGTAGCACCCAATGAACGAGTAGGCGTGGTTGCATTTGCGAAGAACTCTTATCTTGTTTCACCCCTGAGTTTTGATCATAATGCTGTGCGTTTTTTACTCTCACAACTTGATACGGCTTCCATCACGCAAAAAGGAACGGATATACTCTCCTTGCTTGAAGTGGTGGCAGAGTCGATACAAAGTACGGGAAAAAAATATCTTCTTATACTCAGTGACGGTTCGGATGCGAGTGATTTTTCCAAAGAAATTGCCTTTGCAAAAGAGAAAAACATAGTGATTTTTGTTTTAGGTATAGGCACGCAAAAAGGTGCACCTATAAAACTCTCCGATGGAACTTTTATCAAATATAACGGGGAAATTATCGTCTCCAAACTCAATCAGGAGATCGCTGCTCTTGCAACACAAAGCGGCGGTGTCTATATAGAAAATGTCAAATCTCAAGAAGATATCAAAACCATGCTCAGTGAAATCGAGCGTCACAGCGAACAAAAAGAGCTAAAAAGCGAAGAGATAGCACGTTTTATACCGCTGTTTTATTATCCTTTGGGATTGGCACTTTTGCTTTTGCTGTTTGCAACGAGCTCCATGAGCAAACGTGTCAAAGTCAACCTTCCTTCTGCGTTTATATTTGCTGCGTTTTTAGTTTATCAGCCAAACGCAGAGGCTGCAATATTTGATTTTGTAGCATTAAACAAAGCAAAAAGTGCTTATGAAGAGGCAGATTATGAGCGTGCTGCAAAGATTTATGAGGAGTATGCGAAACGCACAAATGATGCGCAGAGTTATTTTAATGCCGCCAATGCACTCTACAAAGCGCAAAAATATGAAGATGCACTCAAAAATTATGAAAAAGCTGATGTGAAAAGTAAACAAGAAAAAGCAAATAAATATGCAAACATAGGCAATACTCATGCAAAAATAGGCGGCAAAGAGCAGCTCCAAGAAGCACTCGTTGCGTATGAAAAATCTTTGGAGTTTGAAGAAGATAAAGCAGTAAGAGAAAATCATGAGCTTGTGAAAAAAGCTTTGCAAGAGCAGGAAGAACAAGATAAAGAGAATCAAAAAGACGAAGACAAACAGCAGCAAAACGACCAAAAAGAGAATAAAGAAGAGCAAGATAAACAAGAGCAAAATAAAGAAGAAAAACAAGAAGAAAAACAAGATAAACAAGAGCAAAATAAAGACGAAAATCAAAAATCAGAGCAAGAGGATAAGCAAAATAAAAACAAAGAGACTTCAAAAAATAATGAAGGGACAAAATCTGAGCAAGAGAAAAAAGATGACAACTCTAAAGAAAATGAGGAAAATCAAAAAGACGACAAAGAACAAAAAGCAAAAAATATAAAAGAAAAAGAGTCCCTAAAAGAGCTGCAAAAAGAAGATAAAAAAGAACAAAACACTTCTGAAGAAACACAAAACGCAGCACCGGACAAAATGAGCGATGCAGAAGAAGAGAAGTGGATTAGAGAGCTAAATCTAAACCAAAATTCGTATATGTATAAGCTCAACAATACAAACAAAAATGAGGAGAAAACAGATGAAAAACCTTGGTAAAATAGTTCTTATATTTTTATGCACACCACTTTTTTTGTATGCTGAAGTCAAGGCTTATGTTGATGCAACGGAAGTCTCTATCGGTGATGTCGTTACACTCAATCTTAGTATCAGCGGTGAAGATATAAAAAAACCAAATCTTTTTAGTATCTGTGAGAGTGATATCATCGCAACAAGCTCGCAGACAAGCATACAAATGATCAATTTGGAGTACAAAAAAGCCTATACGCTCTCTTATAAGTTTATGCCTAAAAAAAGTTGTGTTATCGCACCGATTGATATTATCGTTGATGCAAAAGTGGAGAAAACGCAGCCGATAAATATTGAAGTAAAAGCAAGAAGTAAAAAAGCTGATTCAAATTTTGAGTTATCACTCAAGAGTGCTAAAAATGAACTGTATGTCGGTGAGCCTTTTGATGTAGAGCTGCTTTTTAGACAAAAACGCTCCGCTGAAGCACTTGATAGTAAATTCGTGGCTCCTGAGTTCAAAGGCTTTTGGATCAAAGGTGAAACGCAGCCTCAAAGAACAGAAGAGGGCAATTTTATTTTGACAAAAATTGCTTATAGACTCGCGCCTCAAAGAGAAGGTGCGCTACAAATATCTCCGGCACAGATGAGTATCGCTTCTCGTGCAAATTCTCAGGATAGTTGGGGCTCATGGGCTGCGAATGTGACTTGGAAATCATACTTCTCAAACGACCTCAATATCACCGCGAAAGCGCTTCCAAATGGAGTAAGTTTGGTTGGTGATTTTACTCTCAAGGCAACGGCGGATAAAACGCAGATAAATCCTAATGAAGCAGTAAATATCACGATTGAAGTTCTTGGTGAAGGCAATCTTGAAGATATCCAAAGTTTTAAGCCTTTTATCTCAGGTGTGAGTGTGTTTGATGAAAAGATAGTTATAGATAAAACAAAATTAACACAAAAAATAGCTTTTGTAGCCGATGGAAATTTTACAATAGAACCGTTTACGCTGCATTATTTTGATTTGAAAGAGCAACAGGTCAAAAGTATAAGCAGTGCTGCGATAGATATTGAAGTCAAGGGTGCAAGCAGTTCCAAACAAGAACTTCTTGTCAAAAGAGATGAAACAACTGCCCAAAACCCATCTACAGATATTGCTTTGGAGGACAATGAAGAGATCTCACTTGTCATGGGCTTTGTTCTGCTTTTGAGCGGTTTTATATTTGGTGTTGCGTTTATGCTGCTGCAACCTTGGAATTATTTCAAAAGAGAAAAAACCGTCTCTATCAAAGAGCCAAAAATAGTTCTTATGAAACTTTTTCCTTATAAAGATAATGAAGAAGTGCAAAAAATTATAGATATCTTAGAAAAAAATATCTATGAAGGCGAAGAGATAAAGATAGATACAAAAGTGTTAAAAGAGATATTTAAAAAATACGAGATATCTTAGTCTAAGACGTTGTGCAAGTCGCTGCCCTGCTGCAGTGTGCTGTGTACTTTATCCCACTCGTCGTTTTGTATGCTTGTTTTGAGAGAAGTGAGTTCACCTTCAAAAAGTTCTATTGCTTCGAGCAGGTTTTTTTTGTTCTGTCTAAAAATATCTTCCCACATCGTCGGAGAACTTTTTGCCAAGCGGCTCATGGAACGAAATCCACCCGCTGCAAGGAGTAAAATATTGCGTTTGTTTTCTTGTTTCATCACGGTATTTGCAAGTGAATAAGAGATAGCATGAGGCATATGTGAGATAAACGCAGCATGACGGTCATGCTCATGAGACTTCATAAAATATTTTTTCATACCGATAGATCTAAATATCTTCCTAGCAATAGTGCTTTGAAGTTCACCACTCTCTTCAAGATCACACAAAACGACCACTTTATCCTCATAAAGACCTTCAAGTGCGGCATAAGGTCCAAAGTTTTCAGTTCCCGTCATAGGGTGCGCTGCAACAAAGTTTTTGCGTATCTTTGGCGGTACGGAAGCTAGGATGATCTCTTTTGTACTTCCCAAATCTATCACAGTTGCAGCTTGTGGTATATCTGTAAGCTTTTGAAGTGCTCCAATGATGCCGTTTACCGGAATGGCTAAAATAATTACATCATAATTTTTTACATCCTCAAAAGCCACGACTCTATCAACTAAACCCAATTTTAGAGCGTCACTTTGATGTTGTATGTTGTGGTCTGAGCCAACGATTTCATTTATAAAATCAAGCTTCTTAAGGCTTAAAGCCAAAGAGCCT
Source organism: Sulfurimonas sp. (assembly GCA_028689055.1). GTDB lineage: Bacteria > Campylobacterota > Campylobacteria > Campylobacterales > Sulfurimonadaceae > Sulfurimonas. The sequence goes on from JAQTWZ010000004.1 coordinate 68,027, forward strand.
CCCATCAATCCTAATCCTACAATTGCTACATTCATATCTTTTCTTAATTTTAAGTTGAGAAATTATACATAATTTAGTTGACATTAACCACATAGCAGGTAAAATCTCTTCTAATTTACATATACGGGATATTAATGAGAATCTTTTTAGCTATTTTATTTTTACTGCTCACAACTCACTCTTTCGCAACAGTTATAAAATCAATCGAATACAACGGTATGGTTCATATGTCAGAACCCGTAGCTCTCAGGATGCTTGAGTTTAGCGTCGGTGACGATGTTGATGAAATGATGATAAACAAAGCAATCAAGAAGTACTTTGAACAGGGATATTTCAATGATGCTTGGGCAGAAATAAAAGGCACTACTTTGGTGTTTTATTTTAAAGAAAAAGCAGTTATTTCTCAAGTAGAACTCAAAGGCTGGAAAGAAGATGAAGAAGATATCAAAGAGAGCGTCGTTCAGATAAAAAAAGGTTCTCTTTACAATGAAAGAAAACTTGAAGATGCGAAAAAAAGAATCATCAGCGCCATCAACGCCAAAGGGAAAATAGACAGTGTTGTTGAAGTAGAGACAGAATATCTCGCCAATGGAAGTATGAAGGTCACATTTTTGGTAAGCGAAGGTGAAGAGATAACAATCGAAAATCTTAAGTACAGCGGTGTTTCCGGACTAGAGAGTGATGGCTTTGACAGCGTCATAGCAAATAAAGAACATGAATGGATGGGCTGGTTTTGGGGTCGAAATGATGGAAAAATGAGTCTCGGTGACTTAGAATATGACAACCTCAGAATCCGTGATTATTATATGCAATACGGCTACCTTGATTCTAAAGTCGATGCACCGTTTGTTCGCGTAAACTTTAATCACTATACAGCCGACATGAGCTACCAAATTGAAGAGGGTGCTGTTTATTCGATAAGCGGGATATCTATCGAGCAGATGAAAAAGGTAATAGGTGATGAGAAGATACGTGAAATCATTACACTCAAAGAGGGTGAAGTCTTTAATATCAAAACTTTCCGCGAAGATGCAGAAAAAATAAAAACACTCATTGCCGATATGAGCTACGCTTATGTGCAGGTTGTCCCGGATTTGAAAAAAAACAAAGAGAACAATACGGTTGAAGTTGTCTTTAGAATCACTCCGGGTGATAAAGTAAAAGTACGTGATGTTGTGATCTCAGGAAACACAAGAACTCTTGATAGAATCGTCAGACGAGAACTTTACCTTGGACCAGGAGATATGTACTCTTTGACTGACTTGAAAGATTCAAGAAACTCTCTGGGGCGTCTTGGTTTCTTTGATGGAACGACGATAGAAGAAAAACGTATCGATAACCAAACTATGGACCTTATCGTAAAAGTAAAAGAAGCTCCGACTGGAAATATCCAAGTTGGTGGCGGATATGGAAGCTATGGTGGACTTTTGGTCTCTATCGGTGTAAATGACAGAAATATTTGGGGTTCAGGTATCGATGTAGGTGTGCAAGCTGAAAAATCTGAAACAAGTCAAAACTACTCCTTTAACATCTCAAATCCGAGACTCAATGACAGTGACTTTAGCGGAAATTTTTCTATCTTCAAATCCGTGTATGAATACAATGATTATACGGTTTTCTCTGATGGGGTGAATCTTGGACTAGGACATAGATTTTCAAGATACATCACGGGATATCTTGGTTATGGATATTCGAAAAATGCTTATACTTTTAAAGATAATATTGATCTAAACAATACCTACTATGATGCTTATTATTTTGAAGATTATTCCAAAAGCTCTGTAACTGTGAGTGCTAAATTTGACAATACGGATGATTATTATCTGCCTCGTGAAGGTTTGACTTTGAGCCAAAGCTTTGAGAAATCAGGTATAGGCGGAGATGCTGACTTTATGAAAAGCAGAACCACTTTTGGTAAATTTAACGGACTTGAAGAGTATTTCGATTTTGATGCTATATTCAGATACAAAGCGCGCTTTAATGGTGTTGTTGATAACGGCTATATTCCTCTAGCTGAGAAGTTTTACATGGGTGGTATAGGAAGTGTTAGAGGATACCAATCTTATTCACTCTCTCCTACTATCACTACTGATGGGGTTGTACGAAGAGTAGGGGGAAATATGACTTTTTCAAACTCTGCTGAGATGAGTTTTCCTCTCGTTCCTGCTGCAAAAATGCGACTAGTGAGTTTCGTGGATTGGGGATTTATAGGAGATACTTCTGTTGATGAGATTTCTCGCGGTGGTTACGGGCTTGGATTGGAATGGTTTTCACCTGTAGGACCTATACAGCTCATGTTCGCAAACCCACTCAATGAACAACCGGGTGACAAAACAGCAAACTTTGAATTTACTATGGGGCAAAGATTCTAGATTTTAAAAAATCTAGAACTAGATGATAGTAACGCTAAATCCTTCGACAGAATCGAGTTTATTGACTGCTTCTTTACTCAAATAGAGTCTTTTTTCAGAATTTACAAAAAGTACTCCCTCTTCAAATCGTAAATCAAAATCAATGTTTCGAGGACGATGACTTAGTAGTGCTATACTCAAAGAGAGCAGATAGCTAAGAAAATTCAGTGTATGCGTATCCGGAAGTAAAGACGCATATTTTTTGCTATGTGACTCATCTGGAAGTTTTTTCTTTGCGTATTTTGCGAGAGTAGAGATAAGGACTATTTGTTTGTGGGTAAAACCATACTCTAACGCAGTTTGTATAAGATAGTAGCTATGTTTGTTTTTGGAATAAAAATGAACATTTCCTCCGGCAGGGTAGAGTTTTGCCGCAACTCCGAGTTCATAGCGATAGGATCCATCTACAGTAAAATACTCGGATGTGATATCAAAAAGTTTTTTACTCAGAGCGTTTAGTTGGTTGGAAAAGTTTGTATCCAAGAGATGTGAGTCTAAAATGTATCTTACAGAGGTATTATAATTAACAGGAAGCTTATCTTTAGCGCCTCGTAAAAGATCTGCGAGATAAACACCTTCTCTTACGCCAACCCCACTCGTTAGAGCGGTTTTAGGCGCTATTTTGTGTAATACCCTCTCTAAGATAAGTGCTCCCGGTTTGATGACATCAAATCTATTACTTTGGATACCAAGTTTTTTGAGTTCTGATTCATCCGCTTCAAGTATATTGGAGATAAATTTTTGAAGTTTTTTTACTGAATACTCATAAGCATGAAGTTTTTGCAGAGGATACGATTCTTGATTCATAATAGCACTTGAAATCGCTCGAAAGGTACCACCTATACCGATAAGTGTAGATGCATCTAATCCATTAAGGAGTTCAAGTTTTTTATCGATGTAGATGATAGCTTGATCAATCGCTCCCTTATCAAAAAAGAGCTCTTTTAGCCTTACTGTTCCTAGTTCCAAAGAGAGAGTATGACTAACATTTTTTCGATTTATAATACTAAACTCCGTGGAACCGCCACCTATATCTATGCTGATTGCGTTTGTCTGTTCTGGAAGGAGGTTGGCACAGGCGATAGCACCGTAATATGCCTCTTTTTCACCGTCAATTATTTTGATACCGAGTTTGAGTTCTTCTTTTACTTTTTGAAGAAAATCTTTTTTATTGGGAGCATCTCTGAGTGCTGATGTAGCGACACAGAAAACTTTTCTTGCGGAAAAAGAAGCACATATTGTTAAGAAATCAGCCAAAGCATCAAAAGTTCTCTGCATAGGAACTTCCTGAAGATAACCCCCATGCTCATAAGCATTTTCGGAGATTCTTACTTTGCTTTTAGCTTCGTGAAGGAGATGAAACGCAAAACGAGAAGTTCTCTCATAAACAACCATTCTAACTGAGTTAGAACCGATGTCTATAACTGCGACTCTTTTCGCCAAAATACTATAGTTCTTCTAAATTTTTGTATTTAAATTGCAACTCCGCAATAGACTCTATATTGTCTTTGTCAGGAACGATACAATCAACTGGACACACAGAGATACAAGCAGGCTCGTCATAGATACCAACACACTCAGTACATCTATCCGGATCAATAAAGTAGATCGGATCTCCTTCTTCTATCGCAGTAGTAGGGCACTCTTCGCGGCACGCATCGCACGCTATACACTCGTCATTTATTAGTAATGCCATATTAGTAAACCTTATATTTTTTTCTTGTTCGATTTATAGCAAAATAATGCTTTATTCAATTTTAAATAGAGTGTTTTATTTTTTTTGAGGTAAGATGCACGACAATTTAGAGTTGAGTTGCAAAGATGCACGAGTCCCATCTATGCCGTCTTTTCTATTTTCTATTTTGATTTTTGCACCCAAAGCATCTGCGCCGCTCTTCGCTAAAAAAAGACCAAGACCAACTCCCGATTTATTTCCTTGGCGTTTAAAAGGGGCAAAAAGATCCATACTTTCATCTATACCGCAGCCCTCATCTATAACTTCTATCAAAAGACCTACATCATCCTGCGAACTTCTAAGGGTTACACTTTTCTCTTTTGGTGTAAATTTGAGTGCGTTTTGTAGAAAATTTTGCACAATTTGATTGAGCAGCGGTACTTGAAGCATCGCCATAAATCCATTCGGCTCAAAATGTATATTTAAAACTTTTCCTTCATTTTCAGCCAAAAGTTTGAAGTCATTTGCTTTTTGTTTGAGTATTGCTATCACATCGACTTCTGTTGGTTTGTCAAGTTGCGCTCCTTCTTGACGACCTATGTTGAGGATATTCGAGACGATGATATTCATCTCATCTATTGTTTTATTGGTTATTTTGAGTGCTTCGATATACTCTTCAGGTGTTCTTTTTTTGATAAGTGTTACCTGATTTTTTAGTTTGATAACTGCAAGAGGCGTTTTGAGCTCATGTGCCGTTCCGATAAAAAGTTCTTTTTGGTATTTTACAAAGTTTTGTATTCTGGCAATAAGATGGTTGATGGTTGTTCCAAGCGGTTCAAACTCTTGAGGAAGTTCTTTTACATGAATGGGCTTCATGAGGTACTCATTCATATTTGCAAGCCTTGAACTGAGAGTTTTGATTGGTGAGACAAGCATATTGGATATTGCGATTGCGTACAAGACAACAAGAACAAAACCGCCGATATTTATAATAAAAATATAGTGAAGGATTTTATCCAAAAGTAAAGTAGTCGGGGTGATCTCTTTACTGACTTTGAGGTAACTTGCATCATTGATATTAAAAGGATAAATCAAGGTGAGAAAAGTTTTCATATTTTGCGTTTTTTCATAAACTTCAATACCTGTTTCTGCGTTTTTGAGATAGATGATTTCAATACTGAGCGATAAAATATTTTCCGGATACATCCCGTCATTTTGCATAATGGCTGTGTTGTTGGAGATGTTTTTTGCATATTGCAAGAGTTCTTGTTGTTTTTCTTCATAAATAGATGTTTTGATAAAAAAATACAAAGCAGAAGAAAATAAAAGGATGAGCAAGGCTGAAGAAAATATCAGTTGGATTAAAAATCTATTTCGAATACTTCTTGGTGAAAACATAAACGCAGCCTTTGTTTAAAGTGAAGGATTATAGCATTATTTTGTTTTGTTGATTGTTTGGACGAAAGGCAAAGTTTTGCTGCCAAAGCTGCTAGCAAAGCAAGAAAGAATGAGTTCCTTCTTGCGTTTAAGATAGATAAAACACCTTGTAGTTCTCGAAAAACGTAGTTTTTCGTAGTTTTAGGGTGTTGTAGGGACTCCAGTCCCTACCACTAAAACGGACGAGTTCGTTTTAGTGTGTAAATATCAGTTAGTTCATCTCTTTAGGAAAACAAAAACGGTATCCACGACGACGTACAGTCTCAATAGTAGTAATACCTAATGGTTTGTCCATTTTTTGTCTGATTTGGTTGATTGCAACTTCGATTACATTTGGAGTTACAAGTTCAGGTTCTTCCCAAATTGCGTCGAGAAGTTGCTCTTTAGATACGATTTGGTCACGGTGGCGAGCAAGGTGTGTCAAAACTTCAAAAGGTTTCCCTTTAAGTTCGATTTCTACCTCTTTGTATGTGATTTTTTCTTCTTCAGGATTGATGATAAGATCTTCAATCTCGATAATGTTACTGCCGCCAAAACGTAAACGCGCTTCAATACGAGCGATAAGAACATCAAAATCAAAAGGTTTTCTGATATAGTCATCCGCACCACTTCTAAGTGCTTCGATTTCACTTTCATTGTCATCTCTAGCAGAAAGCACAACAACAACAGTTTTTGGAGTTTTTGTTTTGATATCGCTGATGATATCTATAGAGTTTCCATCCGGAAGCATCCAATCCATAAGCACTAAGTCATAGTTACGAATATCTAAATAATATTCGCCGTCTTTGAGCGTTTCTACCACATCACTTTGGTAGCCGAATTCTTTGAGTCCTTCAGCTAGCATTTTGTTTAATGTTACTTCATCTTCTATAATTAGAATGCGCATTAATTGTTTCCTATTTGTGAATATTTTGGCGAAATGATACCACACTTTTAGATTACTTTAAAGTTTTTTTCAATTTCCTTTAAAAAAAAATGAAGTTTTTCTTAAGAATTGAAATGATAAATATTACTCAGACTGACCTTGGCATCGGGTAAAATGGATGGTTTTGTTATTTTTAAGGAGAGGGTGTTTGTGAGTGGAAATTTTTCTTTAAGTTTAGTGCTCAGAGAACTTAAAGCATCTTCAAGAAGTAGAAATTGACTTTTTTTTGTGTGAATTTTGATAAATAAGACGACATCAGCATAATTGATAAACTCATCTTTATACTCATAATCAATAGTGAGATTTATAATAATATCCTGCTCTTTTTCTCTTTCAAAATCTAGAATCCCAATAATACATGGAAATTCTAAATCTTCAATATGAATCTTCACTTAGATAACTCTTTTTTCTTCGCCTTTGAGTACGCGAATAATATTTGGTATATGTTTGTAATAGAGAATAAATACAATAAATACAACCGGTGCATGAGCCATATCAGGATGGATAAAAAAACTTGATATCAAAAGTGCGGCTACTCCGGTGAGAGAAGAGACCGAAGAGATACGCACTGTTTTTGCCATTATAAGCCAAACAACTAAAGCAATAATAGTTTCAAGAGGTATCATAAACATCATTACACCCATACCGGTTGCGATGCCTTTGCCGCCTTCCAGACCAAGATAGGGTGAAAAACAGTGACCGATAACTGCTAAAACAGATATTCCCCAAAGTGTTGATTCGCTCATGCCCATGAAATAAGCGACTATAAGCACCAAAATACCTTTGAGGGCATCAAGTGCCAAAGTTGCAGCTCCAAGTTTTTTTGCAAGTGCAGGGTTCGTTTCTTTGACAACGCGAAGAACATTTGTTGCACCGATACTCCCGCTCCCACTTGCCTTGACATCTACGCCGGCAAATTTCTTTGCCAATAAAAGACCAAAAGGTATGCCTCCAATAAGGTATGCTGCAATAAAAAACTGTACGTTCGTGTTAAATAAAAATTCCATAATTTTCCCATCTCGATTTGTTGCGACATTCTACACTTTGTATATTTATAAGCATATAAATTTTTTCGATATAATTGCAGGACTATTGAAAGAGGATATTTTTTTGCAATACACAAACGAAGAATTAAAACAAAAAATCAATGAATATAAAGCAAAATTGAGTGTTACGGTAGTAGCACATTTTTATCAAAGAGATGAAGTCTTTGAGATGGCAGATATCACGGGAGATTCGCTTGAACTTGCTATGCGAACTCGTGATGATGATGCAGAATTTGTAGTCTTCTGCGGCGTTGGTTTTATGGGACAAAGTGTCAAAGTTCTTTCTCCGCAAAAACGCGTAGTGATGCCAAAGATTGCCTGTTGTGCTATGGCTAGAATGATTGATTCACTCTACTTTGATGATTCGGTAAAATATCTTGAAAAAAATGGCATATCCAAAGAAAATATTTTGCCTATAACTTATATCAATTCAAACGCAGATGTTAAAGCCAAAGTAGGTGAGATGGGAGGCATGGTCTGTACAAGCTCAAACGCAAAACATATTATAACTACGGCACTGAGTGAAGGTAAAAAAATACTTTTTGTTCCAGATAGATGTTTGGGGCAAAATATAGCCAATCAAATGGGTCTGAACTCTATGGTTATAGGGCAAGAGGGTGATCCAAAAGAGGCGGATATTATCTGCTACGACGGTTTTTGTTCGGTCCATCAGCTTTTTAGTGTGGGTGATATTGCGTTTTACCGCAAAAAATATCCCGGTATCCTTATCGCGACACATCCTGAATGTGATCCTGCTATCTGTGATGCTTCTGATTTTGTAGGTTCGACTTCTCAACTTATTCGTTACATCAAAGAACTGCCAGAAGATCAAAAAGTGGCAGTCGGGACCGAGTTTAACATGGTAAACCGTTTACGTTCTAAAAATACTTATATACTCTCTTCTACAAAACCTGAATGCCCTACAATGAATGAGACAACTTTGGAAGATCTTTATCTCACACTCAAAGCGATTGATGAGGGTGCGCCGATAAACGAAATAGATGTAGATGAAAAAACGCAAAAATGGGCAAAAATCGCTCTTGAGAGAATGTTGGCATTATGATAGAAGCATTTGTAAAAGCAACTTTAGCTGAAGATGTCGGTCGTGGAGATTTGTATGCTTTGGTAGAGCCGAGTATTGATGCAAGTGCGAAGATTATCGCTAAAAGTGACGGCGTTTTGGCAGGTCGCAAATACATCGATGTTTTAGCAAAAATGGAGAATTTTGAGATTGTGTGGGGAAAACATGATGGAGAGTTTTTTGTAAAAGGTGAGATTTTAGCTATCGTCCGTGCGGACTCACATACACTTTTACGTATAGAGAGAACTTTGCTAAATATGTTGCTCCATGCGAGTTCTATCGCGACTTTGACACAAAAGTATGTTGCCATTATCAAACCCTACGGTGTCAAACTTTTGGATACGAGAAAAACACGACCTCTGCTTCGTGTTTTTGAAAAATATGCAACCCGTTGCGGTGGTGCTGTAAACCATAGAATGGGTCTTGATGATAGTCTGATGATAAAAGATACACATCTCAAAACCATAAAAGATTTGCCTCTATACATCAAAAAAGCAAGAACGCAGATACCTTTTACGGCAAAAATAGAGATAGAAGCCGAAACACTTGTTATTGCAAAAGAGGCGATGCAAGCAGGTGCGGATATTGTTATGTGTGACAATATGTCTCCCGCTCATGTAGCAGAAGTCGTTGCGTTTAGAGATGAAAACTTCAAACATATACTCCTTGAGGCAAGCGGAAATATCTCTTTAGAGACTATCGAATCGTATGCAAAATGCGGAGTTGATGCCATCAGCAGCGGTTCACTTATCCACCAGGCTAACTGGATAGACCTTTCCATGAAGGTCGATTGATACGCTAAATGGCAGATGATTTAGAAAAGACAGAAGCTATTATTTTAAACGAAAAAAGAACAAGTACTTTTTTCTACGCTAAGCGCTAAGCTACTAAAGTAAAATCTTTGCCAAGATTTTAGTGGGTTCTTCAGGAGAGATGTATGGCAGATGATTTAGAAAAGACAGAAGAACCCACCGACAAGAAGATAGAAGATGCTAGGAAGGAGGGAAATGTTCCCAAGTCTCAGGATGCTTCAGGAGTTGTTACTCTTTTTGTAGCTATTTTAGGACTTCTGATGCTTTTTCCTTTTATGGCAAAACATATGATTATCCTTTTTCAGTATTATTTTTCTCTTATCGGTATGCATCTTGATAAGGTTTCTATGCTTGATATTGCTATTGTGACGATACGGGAGTTTTTACTTATCGTTATGCCCCTTTCTATCGCAGTGGCGGTTGCCGGTGTTATCGCCGCAGTCTCACAATTTGGGTTTTTGTTTACCACCAAAGCTATCATGCCTGATTTTAAAAAGATAGATCCTATCAAAGGAACAAAAAATCTTTTCTCATTGAAAAAATTGATTGAAGGGATGAAAGTCACCTTTAAATCCTTTACTACTTTGGGTGTTGGTTTTGTTTTTTTCTTTTATTTTATATTAGAGCTCCCGACTGTAGCGCTCTTTAGCCTTGCGGACCAAATGGAGTGGCTCAAAGATAAAAGTATCATCATCGCTTTTGTCATGTTGGTTATCATTTTTATTTTTGCCATCATTGACATTGTAATCGTACGAAAACAATATTTTGATGGGCTAAAGATGAGTAAACAAGAGATAAAAGATGAGATGAAAAATATGGAGGGAGATCCTCTAGTCAAATCTAAAATTCGTCAAATTCAGATGCAAGCTTCAAGAAAAAGGATGATGGCGCAAGTCCCTACCGCAGATGTCGTTATCACAAATCCGACGCATTATGCAGTTGCCATCAAGTATGATGAAGAGAAGTTTAGAGCACCTGTTGTAGTCGCAAAAGGTGTCGATAATATTGCCACACAAATCAAAAAGATAGCCAGAGAGAACAATGTACATATTGTCCAAAATCCACCTTTAGCACGTAGTTTATATGCGGAGGTAGATTTGGATAAGGCGATTCCTCAGACACTTTTTGCCGCTGTAGCGGAAGTTTTGGCCTATGTATATAAGATGAATAGAAAATAAAAAAAACTGTATAATCCCGCCTCATGAATGAGATTTTTAAAAGTATCCAAAACGCCAAACATATTGAAATAATTGTGGAAGCTGATTTTATGGGGTCTGCTAGTGCACTTTATACTTATATACTCACATTACACAAAAAAGTTTCGATGACTTGTAAGGCGGAGAATATTGATAAAAAGTTTTCGTTTTTACCATGGTTTGAAAAGATAAAAAGCTCTGATACCCCTTCGGCTGATTTAAGTATTGTATGTGATTTTAGTGCAAAAAGCTTGTTTGAAGTGTTTCAAATAAACGAAATAAAGCTCAATAAAAAAATGGCAACAGCGCTTTATGGAGCCCTTGTTTACGAAACGCAAGGTTTTACAAAAGGTATCGATGGCACAATTTTTGCTATGGCTGAAGTATTGGTTGCGTGTGGTGCAGAGCATCTTTTGTGTACGCGTGCTTTACTTCAAAGTACTTCGTTGGCTTTTTTGAGATTACAATCCGTAATGCTTAAAAGTATGCTTTTGCAAAACAGTGCAAAAGCAGCTGTTTTTAACATTTGTGAAGATGAGCTTAAAGCAACGGGAGCAAATAAAAAAGATGCATACGAAATAATGCAAGAAGCGTTTAAACTGGAATATGTAGAGATGGTTGTACTTTTGGACAGTGACCATGAATATGAAATAATAAAAGTAAAATATAAGGAAAAGTAGTTTGAGAAATAGTAATAAATCTTCGTTTGGCATATTGGTGTTATTAGCTTTGATTGTTGGTGGTGTGATTTACATCTTCAATTCGGCAATGTTTGAGAGAGATGTTCCAGAGATTAAAATGGTAAACAACGGATATTGGAATCTCAAAGATCCTCTTAAAATAGAGATTACAGATGCGAGCGGTGTAAAAACATATAAGGTAATACTGAAAACGGCTGCAGAAGAGAGTGTGCTTTTTTATGAGCAGGTAGTAGAACCAAAAACAACTGTTACACTTGAAGTCAAACCTCCAAGAAGTGCTTATGCGATGAAAGAGAACAAAGTTAGCATACGAATAGAGGCACTTGATGCCAGTAAATGGAATTTTCTCAAAGGCAATAGTATAACAACAGAGACAACTTTGGAAATAGACAAGAAAAAACCACAAGTAAGTGTCTTAAGTAACTCTTATAAAATTACAAAAGGCGGTTCTGCTTTAGTTGTTTTCAAAGCAGAAGATGAAAATCTTAAAGAGTTATATATTCTTTCAAATTTTAACAAAAAATTTAAAGCACAACCATTTTACAAAGAGGGATATTATATCGGACTTTTTGCATGGCCTGTGGGTGAAGCAGACTTTAAAGCGGATGTTATAGCAGAAGATAAAGCAGGAAATTTAACAAAAACATATATCCCTCTTTATCTTAAAGATGCAGCATACAAAGTATCAAATATTGCATTGACAGATGGTTTTCTCAAAGGAAAAATCGCAGAACTTGCAGATGAATTTGAAGAAACGCAGGGTATAACAGATTCTATTGAGCAGTTTAAACTTATCAATGAAACCGTAAGAGCAAAAAATGAAAAACTCATTCATAGTATTACATCTAATGTTCCGACAGATATGATCAGCGACTTTAAAATAAGTAAAATGTACCCACTGAGAAATGGACAGGTTGTAGCGACTTTTGGTGATCATAGGGTTTATTCGTACAATGAAAATCACGTAAGTGATTCTGATCATATGGGTCTGGATCTTGCAAGCAACTCTATGGCAGATATTACACCACAAAATGATGGCGATGTTGTTTTTTCAGACTATAACGGTCTTTATGGAAATATGCCGATAGTACACCATGGACTTGGTCTTTATACACTTTATGGGCACTGCTCCAGCACAAAAGTAAATAGCGGTGAGAAGTTTCAGGCACAATCAGTTATTGCCAATACCGGTAAAAGTGGTTATGCTATGGGCGATCATTTGCACTTTGGTGTTTTAGTGCAAGGTATAGAAGTCAGACCTGTAGAGTGGATGGATAGCACTTGGATACAATTAAATATCACGGATGTTATAGAAAGTGCTAAAAAAATGATAGATCAAAAGTAAAGACAAAAGGATTTTAGATGTATCAAACAACGATAAAAAAAGCTGTTGAATTGGTTGGAATAGGTCTGCATAAAGGTTCTCCCGTAAAGTTGAGACTTGAACCTTTGGAATCTAATTCTGGTATCGTTTTTTACCGTAGTGATGTTGATGTATCTATACCTCTAAAGCCGGAAAATGTTGTAGATACCCGCATGGCTACTGTCATCGGAAAAGATGGTTATGTTATCTCGACGATTGAACATTTACTTTCAGCCGTTTATGCGTATGGTATCGATAATTTGCGCGTTGTTGTGAGTGCCGATGAAGTGCCTGTAATGGATGGAAGCAGTGCTAGTTACTGTATGCTTCTCGATGAAGCCGGCATAGCGCAGCAAGATGTCGCAAAAAAAATCATGCGTATTACAAAAGAGATAGAAGTCGTAGAAGGTGAAAAGTATGTTAAGCTTTCTCCATCACCAAATCTAACGTATAACTTTACTATCAAATTTCCTCATCCAGTGATTCAAAAACAAGAATATGTTCTTGCGTTTACAAAAGAAAACTATAAAAATGAGATAGCCAGAGCGAGAACTTTCGGATTTTTACATGAAGTGCAGTACTTGCGCTCAAAAGGTTTAGCACTTGGTGGTTCCTTGGAAAACGCAATCGTACTTGATGAAAAAAAGATTTTAAATCCTGAAGGACTGCGTTTTACTAATGAATTTGTGCGCCATAAAATCCTTGATGCTATCGGCGATATGTCACTTATCGGGATGAATTTTGTAGGTAATTATGAAGCAATGGCAGGAAGTCATGATCTCAATCACAAGCTCACGCTTGAGCTTCTCAAAAATCCAGAAAATTACGAAGTTGTCGAATTGGTCGGAGAAAAAACAAAAGAACTTGAAAAAGCTTATGCGTAAGCAGGTCGATGTTCTTCTTATCGCACTCTCTTCACCTATTTTTATAGGTGTCTATGAAAACAATCAGCTTATTGAAACAATAGAGACACACGAAAAAAGTTCAGATATTTTACCGTTACTGTTTGATGGATTATTTAAAAAATATACAGTAGAAAAACTTTTTTATGCCAATGGTCCTGGGAGTTTTATGGCGATAAAAGTGGCATATATATTTTTAAAATCTATGAGTGTATTAAAAAAAATCCCACTTTATGCAACAGATGCATTTTTTTTCAATAAAAATCATCCTATAAAAGCGATTGGAAAGCTATACTTTGTTAAAATTTCATCAGAAATAAAAACTCAAAAATTAGAACAGGCATCGGAAGCCTCTTTTTCACTCCCGGATGTGCTTCAGTATAACGAGTTTAGCAAAAACGCAACGCCACTTTATATGATAGGTGCTGTTGGATAGGAATAGAATTGACAATAAGCGTACCAGCAACCAGCGCAAACCTTGGACCAGGTTTTGACTCATTAGGTCTTGCAGTTGATCTTCGAAATGTGGTTGAATTTCACCCGTCGAAATTTTTTAGCGTAAGCATCAAAGGTGAGGGTGAAAATAACCCTAGATTAAAGGGAAATAACCTTTTTATTAGTATTTTCAACGAACATTACAACCGTTTGACTCAGAAAAAGCAAAACTTTAAATTTACTTTTTTCAATCAAATTCCTATGTCTCGTGGTCTTGGAAGCTCTTCAGCCGTAATAGTAAGCGCAATAGCAAGTGCTTATGAAGCAGCGGGGATACGGGTATCTAAACGCAGAATACTTAACCATGCACTTGTATATGAATCCCATCCTGATAATATAACGCCTGCCGTAATGGGCGGATTTAACGCCGCGACTGTAGAAAAGAACAAAGTTTTTTCCCAAAGAAAACATCTTCCTGACTATCTTAAAGCGGTTGTCGTTATCCCAAACAAGCAGATGAACACATCCAAAACAAGAACCTTACTTCCAAAGTCGTACTCAAAAGAAAACGCAGTTTATAATCTTTCACATACTGCACTTACCGTTGCTGCATTTTTTAATGAAGATTGGGAAATGCTAAAATTATCAACGCAAGATAGATTTCATCAAAAAGCAAGGATGAAAACTCTACCGGAACTTTTTAATGTGCAAAAAATGGCTTATGAAAGTGGCGCTCTTATGAGCACTCTCTCAGGAAGTGGCTCTACTTTTTTCTCATTGGCTTATGATGATGATTCTGCAATGCTCGCAAATAAATTTAAGCAAAAATTTCCTGAATTTGGTGTGAAAATTTTAGACTTTGATAACGAAGGATTGATAATAGAGAAGTAAGCTCTATTAAATAAAGTAACTTTTGGATATAATTGCACAAATTTTTAAACAACCTACTAGAATGTGTATCTCATGTAGAGAAAGAGACGCACAGAATAATCTCTATAGGCTTCAATGCATAGATGGCTCTGTCGGAACATTTACTGGTGCTGGCAGAAGTTTTTATCTATGCAAAAAATGTTTTTGCCAAGAAAAAAAAGTTCATAAAGCGCTCATGCGACAATGCAGAAGCAATGATAAAGATAAACTTATGAATAAACTAAAGGAGATCGTCACTGATGATAGAAAAAGTTAGAGTACACGAAATTGCAAAAGAGCTAGGAATAGCTTCTAAAGACGTTCTGGATAAAGCTAAAAAAATGGGTCTTGAAGTAAAATCAGCACAAAGTGTTGTGACTATGGAAGAAGCAGAAGGATTAGCAAATTATATCATGAATGGAGAACCTGCAGCAGCAGCTCCAGTTACAGAACCTAAAGTAGCAAAAAAAACTAACAGTGATACTCCAAAACAAGAAACTTCTACTGTAGATGTCGCAGCAGAAGTGAACACTCCAAATAAACCTGAAGAAGCAACAGCTTTAAAAAATGAGTCTGTCACTTTAGAGATTGTAGAAGAAACGAAAAAAGATACTCTTAAAATAATTGAACCTGTTGAGTCAAAAATCAAAAAATCTGGCCTAAAAATTGTTAAGAAAAAAATAGTAGTTCCAGAAGTAAAAGAGAGCTTCCAAAAAGTTGAAAAACAGGCTCCTAGTGTCTCTTCTTATGGGAAAATTTCTGCTGAAGTTTTAGAAGAACTCGCACAAAAGAAAAAAGCAAAACAACAATCAGGTACTGCACCAACAAGAAAACAAGATCAAGGTATCAAAATAGATATCTTCGGTGGTTCTATGGCTGAACTTTCAATGGACATGGATGATCAGGTCGTTCTTTTGGATTTGAACGAAACGCAAAGAGCGCCGCTTGAGCCTGAAGAGGTAAGAAAACCAAGAGCACCAAAACCTGCAGGTAGAAATGCGAATAAAAAACAATCTTCAAAAGGTAGAAATGTTTCTCGTGATAAGAGAAAAAAATATATCAAAGATAAAGCTACGGATGAAGTTGTAACACACGTGGAAATTCCTGAAGATATCCGTGTATATGAGTTCGCAGAAAAACTCAATAAACCAATGTCGGAAATCATCAAAGTTCTTTTTGACCTTGGTCTGATGATGACAAAAAATGACTTCCTAGGCGCAGATGAAATCGAAATTCTTTCCGAAGAGTTCGGTGTAGAAGTAACTATTGTCGATCCTAAAGATGAGTTTAACTATGAAGAAGATTTGAGTGAAGAAGTAGGCTCAAATGCAACTGAAAGACCTCCTGTAATTACTATCATGGGACACGTTGACCACGGTAAAACTTCACTTCTTGATGCTATCAGAAGTGCCAAAGTTACACAAGGCGAAGCGGGCGGTATCACACAACATATTGGGGCTTATACGGTAGAACAACACGGCAAAGCGATCACATTCCTCGATACTCCGGGACATGCTGCGTTTAGCTCTATGCGTCAACGCGGAACAAATGTAACGGATATAATCGTTATTGTTGTTGCTGCTGATGATGGTGTAAAACCTCAGACACTTGAAGTTATCAAACTGGCAAAAGAGTCAGGTGCTCCGGTTATCGTTGCACTCAATAAAATGGATAAAGAGACTGCTAACCCAGATATGGTTAAGGGTCAAATGGCAGAACAAGGTCTTAATCCTATTGAGTGGGGCGGAGATATCGAATTTGTCCCTGTATCTGCAAAAACAGGTAAAGGTATCGACGATTTGCTTGAGAATATCCTCATCACTGCAGATATGCTTGAGCTTCGTGCAGACAAAGATGCGCTTGCAAAAGCGGCAGTTGTTGAGTCTTCACTCGAAAAAGGCCGTGGTCCAGTTGCTACGGTAATCGTACAAAACGGAACACTCAGAGTAGGAGACTACGTTGTTTGTGGAAGTTCTTACGGGCGCGTAAAAGCGATGATCGATGATAAGAAAAATATGATTAAGTTCCTTGAGCCAAGTCATACGGCTGTTGTTGTAGGACTCAATGAAGTACCATCTTCAGGTGAAATTATGATGGCGATGGAAAATGAAAAAGAAGCAAGAGAATACGCGAAAAAACGTCATGAATATGACAGACACAAAGAGCTTTCTCACAGTACGAAATCAACTTTAGAAGATATGACTTCTATGATTGCTGAAGGAAGACTCAAATCTCTTAAAGTTGTTCTAAAAACTGATGTTCACGGTTCCCTTGAAGCGATTCGTTCATCTCTAAGTGAACTAAGAAATGAAGAAGTTAAAATCGATGTTATCTCTTCAGGTGTCGGTGGAATCACTGAAAATGACGTAGAACTTGTAAACGGTAGTGAAAACTGTGTTCTCCTCGGCTTCAATGTACGTCCTACGGGTTCTGTAAAAGCACTTGCAAAACAAAAAAATGTAGATATCAGAACTTACTCTATCATTTATCAGCTTCTTGATGATATGACGGGAATGCTTACAGGTATGATGTCTCCTAAATTTACTGAAGAAAATACAGGTCAGGCTGAAGTACGTGATACATTTAAATCACCAAAAGGTATGGTTGCCGGATGTGTGGTTGTCGATGGTAAACTTGTTCGCGGTGGGCTTGTCCGTGTTATCCGTAAAGGTGTTGTTGCTTATGAAGGTAAACTTACTTCACTCAAACGCTTCAAAGATGATGTTGAAGAAGTTGGATATGGTTATGAATGTGGTGTTATCATTTCGAACTATGATGATGTTTTAGTAGGGGATGTTATCGAAACATTCAAAAAAGTTGAGCAAAAAGTATCTCTGTGACAGAAGCACAAATAAAACTCAAAAGAACTGAGTCTATCTTACTCCAGCTTATACCTGAGGCTATAGGTTCGCTCAATGATAACAGGCTTCATGCTCTGGATATTATCGAAGTGAAATGTTCTCGCGGTAAAAGTGATGCTAAAGTTTATATCAATCCGCATAATTTGAGCGAAGAAGAAAAAAAAACATATATAAAACTTCTCTCAAAAGCACGTCCAATCGTAGAAGATTTTTGTCTCAAAGATCAGGGTTGGTATCGCTGCCCAAAACTCACATTTGAATTCGATGAACTTTTCCAACAGTCACAAAATATAGAAGAGTTATTTAAACTTATAGCAAAGGATAAAAAAGATGAGTCTTGAGAGCGATATAAAATCATTGGTAGAGTCTGTAAATCTTGAGCTTTATGATATCAGTATAGTAAACGAAAATGATGAGACCATCTACAGAGTAGGCATAATGTCAAAAGAGATGGATGGAACGAAACGCAGCGGCGTGAGTTTAGACGCTTGTGTGGAACTAACACACATGATCTCTCCATTGCTAGATGTTACTCCACCTGTTTCTGGGGATTATAGACTTGAAGTCGGCAGTGCAGGTATTGAGAGAAAAATCTCTACACTTGCCCAGTTCACAAAGTCTCTTGGAGAAAATGTCCTTTTAAGCGCTACAGGTAAAGATAAAATCAAAGGTATTCTTACTGATGTTCGGGGCTCAAAAATATTTGTCCAAACTCCAGAAGAACTTTTGGAACTTGAATACAGTGATATCAAAAAAGCAAGAACATACTTTGAATGGTAATAGATTCTAACTTTTATATGAACCTAGCCTTGAGAGAGGCTTGGAAATATCAAGGTCTGACTTATCCAAACCCTGCTGTCGGCTGTGTTGTCGTCGGAAAACATGGTGAGCTTTTAGCGATAAACGCACACAAAAAAGCCGGCGAAGCACACGCAGAGGTTCTAGCACTTAAAGATGCTTATATCAAAATTACAAACGATACTACTATAGCAAATATATTTAGTTCACATGAACTTCATACTTATCTTATCAAAAACCACAACAATTGTTTTGCTGCAACATCTCTTTATACAACTTTGGAACCATGTGCTCATGTAGGAAAAACGCCATCCTGCGCTTCGCTTATAGCTTCACTTGGAATACAAAAAGTGTATGTTGGCGCTCATGATACAAACAAAGAAGCGGCGCATGGAAATAGGATTTTAGAAAATAATGGTCTTGATGTTGTTAATAGTGTTTTAAAAAAAGAGTGTGAGGATCTTTTGCTTCCTTTTAAAAAATGGCAGGAGAGAAATTTTGTCTTTTTCAAATGGGCGCAAAGACTCAGCGGAACGATAGATGAAGGTGTCGTTAGTTCCAAAAAATCAAGAAAACATGTGCATGCCATGCGTTCACTCTGTGATCTTATAGTCATCGGCGGCAACACGGTGCGTTGTGATAGACCAACACTAGATGCCAGACTTGTGGATGGAAGAGCTCCTGATGTGCTCATCATATCAAAAGAAAAAGAGTTTGATAGAACGATACCTCTTTTTGATGTTCCGGGCAGAAATGTCTATATCTATGACAACTTTTCAAAGCTTCATACATATAAAAATATTATGATTGAAGGTGGCTCACAGATGTTTGATTTGACGCGGGAATATGTTGATTTATATCTTTGTTATATAGCTCCGAAGTTCGGAGGTAATGAAGGATTTACAAATTTAGATGATAATTTTGAGATAATAAATATCCAAAAAGATGAAGAAGATATACTAATGTGGATGAAAAAAGGAAAAGAGATATGAGCCAAAACGCAACACAAAGAGTTGAAAAACAAGAAAAAATTGTCTCTATGTTTGACAATATAGCGCCGACATATGATACGGCTAACCGCGTAATGAGTATGGGTGTAGATAAAAGCTGGAGACGTAAAGCGTGTGATTTGGCCTACAACTACTACGCTCATGATACAATAGACAAAATCGTCGATGTCGCTTGTGGAACGGGTGATATGATGGAATTTTGGAAAAGCAGAGCTGAGAAAAGCGGTATCGCTCTAGGCAGTATCATAGGGGTTGATCCTTCTGTTGGTATGCTTGATGTAGCCCGCCAGAAATTTCCAAAATTTGCCTATTTTGTTTCAAAAGCTACACAGATTCCTCTTCCTGACATGAGCGCGGATATACTGAGTATTACTTACGGTATCCGTAATGTTGTCGAGCGAGAAGAGGCACTTAGAGAGTTTAACAGGGTTTTAAAACAAAAAGGACTTGTTGTTATTTTAGAGTTTATGAAAAATGAAAATCCTTCGTTTTTAGGAAAAATAAGAGACTTTTATATGAATAAAATTCTTCCAAAAGTGGGCGGTTTTATCTCTAAAAATCTTGAAGCTTATGAGTACCTTCCAAACTCTATAGAGGATTTTTCAACTGTTGAAAATATGCAAAATGAACTCAAAGCTGCTGGTTTTGAGATTTTATATACAAAAAGTTTCTCTATGGATATCTCTACGCTTATCATCGCGCAGAAAAAGTAAGTTTCTCTTATGCATACTCTGAGCGTTTCTGCTTTAAATGAGCAGATTAAGGGCATCATTGAGACGACATTTGAGCATGTTTTTGTAGAAGGTGAACTCTCTCGCGTCACTTTTCACAACAGCGGGCATATATACTTTACCCTCAAAGATGCCAACTCAAGTATCAAAGCCGTGATGTTTCGTACAAACGCAATGAAACTCAAATTTGAGCTCAAAGAGGGACTTAAAGTTATCCTTGATGGGGCCATCACCCTTTACAAACCCCGTGGTGAATATCAAATCAATTGTTTTAATATTGAACCCTCAGGCAAGGGAGCATTGGCACTTGCTTATGAACAACTCAAAGAAAAACTTGCACACAAGGGCTATTTTGAGCCAAGTCATAAAAAGCTTTTGCCAAAATTTCCTTCACGTATCGCACTGATTACATCGGCAACGGGTGCGGCTTTGCAAGATATGTTACGTGTTGCTAATACACGATACAGACTTCTTGAAATGGATATCTATGATGTCTTAGTGCAAGGGGAGAGTGCTTCGTACGCAATAGCAAACGCAATCTTTTTGAGTGATACTAAAGGCTATGACCTTTTAGTCATCGGCCGTGGAGGCGGGAGTGTAGAAGATCTTTGGGCGTTTAATGAAGAGCGAGTCGCAGATGCTATCTTTGCTGCAAAGACCCCGATTATCTCAGCCGTCGGACATGAGATAGACTGGGTGATAAGTGACTTTGTAGCCGATGTGCGTGCCGCGACCCCAAGTGCGGCGATGCAGATAGCACTTCCTGATACAAATGAACTCTATCAGTACTTAGACTCACTAGAGTCCCAATACACTCATAATCTTTCTCAAAAAATAGCGCATAAACGTCAAGAACTACTTTATCTCACAAACTCCTATGCGCAGCACTCTATAGAAAAAAAACTTTTGCAAAAAATGCAAGAGCTCAAACAACTCCAAGAAAATTTTTATCAAAACATTGCGTTTAAGTTGCAAAACGCAAACAGAGAAGTCGCTTATGTCAAAAATGCTTTTCCAAACGCTATAGATATGCTCTTTACGCTTGCGCAAAATCAAGTTTTCAATCTTACAAAAATGCTAGAATCCAACCATCCAAAATTTAAAATAAAAAAAGGTTTTGCACAGATATCTCAGAACAAAAAAGTGATAGATATTTCTCAACTTGAAAGAGATGATGATTTTGAGCTTCAGAGTGATACTGTTCGTATCTGCGCAAAAGTGACACAAAAGGAACTGTTATGAGTTATCCGAAATTTTTTGATGCGATAGAGTCTATACAAGTAAGTGATCCTCTCTCCAAGGCACTTGGTGCGTTTGATGATGGAATGTATGCGTTTTGTTATCTGGATGTTGTAAAGTCCGCAGGGCACAGTTGTCCAACGGTTGCAGGAGCTTATTTGATGACATTGGAAGCTTTGAAGTTTTTGTATCCACATGAGCGCGCTGTACGAGGCAATATCAAAGTTGCGTTTGAAGAAGATGCGAAAGAGGGTGTGGCAGGAGTTATCGCAAATGTTATCTCACAGATAACGGGTGCAACGGAACAAAGCGGCTTTAAAGGTCTTCAAGGCAAATTTGCCCGTCATTCGCTCATGGAGTTTAATATGCCGATAAATGCTTCGGCAAGATTTACACGCACGGATACGGGAAAAGGTGTCGATGTTTTTTATAATCCATCTTCAATAGTTCCAAATCCTGATATGCAAGTCATTATGCAGAAGATGCAAAAAGGTCAAGCAAACGCAGATGAACTTCAAAAATTCGGCGTACTTTGGCAAGAAAGAGTGAAAAGAATTTTTGAGAATAAAGAACAAGTGATACGCATAGAAGAAGTTTAACGGGCTATTATAAAGGCTTGCGCTCTTTTACTTCTGTAAGGTTTGGATGATAAAATACGGCAAAAGGTATATAGATTTGCCCAAATAAAGGAATCCAATGATACAAACATATTTCAAAAAAGATGAGTGGTTTGGAAATATTAAAAACGACACCTTAGCGGGATTAGTCGTTGCACTCGCACTTATACCTGAAGCTATCGCTTTTTCTATTATTGCAGGAGTTGATCCCAAAGTCGGACTCTATGCTTCATTTTGTATAGCGGTCGTTATCGCTTTTGTCGGCGGAAGACCGGGGATGATTAGTGCGGCTACCGGAGCTATGGCACTGCTTATGGTTACGCTGGTCAAAGAGTATGGCTTAGAGTATCTTCTTGCCGCAACACTTCTAACGGGAGTTTTGCAAATAGCAGCGGGTTATTTACGCCTTGGAAGATTTATGAGTTTTGTGCCTCGCGCGGTTGTTGTGGGTTTTGTAAACGCACTGGCTATTTTGATTTTTATGGCGCAATTGCCCGAACTTACCAATGTCACATGGCATGTGTATGCCCTTACTCTTGCAGGACTTGGAATCATCTATCTTTTTCCCTATATTCCAAAAATAGGAACTCTGCTTCCATCACCTCTGGTTACTATCGTTGTTCTAAGCGTAGTGGTTTATTTTATGGGAATAGATGTCAGAACAGTCGGTGACATGGGACAACTTCCTGATACACTGCCTGTTTTTTTGATTCCGAATATTCCTCTCAATCTTGAAACGCTTATGATTATTTTGCCATATTCTATCTCTCTTGCCGTTGTAGGACTACTTGAGTCGCTCATGACATCAACCATTGTCGATGACCTAACAGATACGACAAGTGATGCAAACAGAGAGTGTAAAGGTCAAGGGATAGCAAATATCGCTTCGGGTTTTATGGGAGGTATGGCAGGTTGTGCCATGATTGGACAATCTGTGATCAATGTAAAATCAGGCGGACGGGGAAGATTATCTACATTTTTGGCAGGATTTTTCTTACTTATTATGGTCGTTTTTTTAAGCGATATTATTTCGATTATTCCTATGGCGGCACTTGTTGCGGTTATGATAATGGTCTCTATCTCTACATTTAATTGGGAGAGCGTTAAAAAGTTAAAAACTTTACCGCTCTCAACCAACATTGTTATGCTTGCAACCGTCGTAGTGACGGTAGGCACGCACAATCTCGCCGCAGGTGTATTTACGGGAGTTTTGTTAGCTTCACTCTTCTTTGCCAACAAAATCTCTCACTTTATGTATTGTGAAACATCCTATAGTGAAGATCACATGAGCAAAACTTACAAGTTTGTCGGGCAGGTATTTTTCAATAGTGCGGACAAATTTTACAAAATATTTGATTTCAAAGAGGGTCTTGATAGAGTTGTTATAGATGTAACTAGAGCTCATTTTTGGGATATTTCTGCTGTGTATGCTTTGGATAAAGCGGTTGTAAAATTACGAAGAGAAGGCGCGGATGTTGCAATTATCGGTCAAAATGAAGCAAGTTCGACTATTATAGATAGATTTGGTATCCATGATAAACCCGAAGAGATTGAAAAAGTTATGGGAGGACATTAAGATGCAAAAAGTATTGGTTTGTCTTGAAGATTCGGAGTTATCAAAATAGGTAGCTTTGAAGCTTACTTCAAAGAAGTAAACTTTTAGCGTAAAACCATATTTGGAAAGTAGGTATGGATGAGCAGATTACCTTCTGTGGCAAGCTGTTTCATAAATTTATCAAATTTATCTTCTTTGTTCCAGACCGGATCCTTGACACCGCTAAGTGTAATAAGGCGTATTTTTGCATCGTATATCACGCCCAGAGAATCTACGAGACCGACATCTTTTGCTTGAGCGGCTGTAAAAATATGTGCGTTTGCATACATATCGCGTTTTGTGATATCAAGACCGCGCGCATTTGCGACATCTTGTGTAAACATATCATAAGTTCCTTGGATGACTTTGTTGAGTTCGTTTAACTCAAAATCACTCCAAGCTCTATCGGCTGTTCCTACTTTTTTATATTTTCCTGCCTGAACACTTTGGCTTTTGACACCGACTTTCTCCATGAGCTCACTCAAATCGGCACCTTGCATCACAACTCCGATACTGCCGACCATAGAGCCCGGATTGACAATTATCTCATTTGCCCAGATACTTGCATAGTAACTTCCACTTGCGATAGTGCCCATAGCATAGACGATGACAGGTTTTTTCTCTTTGAGTCTTTTGATAGCGTAGGCAACTTCTACAGAAGGTGCAACAGCGCCGCCGGGAGAGTCAATGACAAAAAGTACACCTTTGATGTGCTCATTATTGGCTGCCTCATCGATTTGCTCTACAAGTTCAGAGACCTCAAATATGGGTCCTATAAGAGAAATTTGCTGGAGATTGTTTGGAGTAAAATCATCTTCACTTGAAGGTGCAAAAAGTAGAAAAAGTATCAAGACAAAAAGCATCGCCTTGAAGTGGTTTTGTATAAATGAAAGTGTAGCGGTTATAGGTGAAAAGAGTTTTTTTAAAAATTCCATAAATTATCCTTTTTTGAGTGTGCCGTTGATATAAACTTTTGCGACATTATAGCGGTGAAGTATTAAATGAATTGCCAATTCATCACTCGGTTCTTTGTCAAGATCTAAAACAATCATGTCTGCGTTTTTCCCCTCGGCTATTGCACCGGTATTGAGTCCAAGAGCCTCTGCTGCGTTTATAGTGACCGCGCGCAGAAGGGCTTTGGAGAATTCCAAAAGAGGTGCATTTGCGTGCATGAGCAGGGAAGCTTTCATCTCTTCAAAAAGATCGAGTTTGTAGTTTGAACTCAAACCGTCAGTCGCTACAATCCAACGAATATTTTTGTCATTTAGAGCTTTGATATCGAGTGTTTTGTTGCCTAAAAGTCTGTTTGAAATAGGGCAATGGATGATGGTGTGTTTTTCTCTTGCAATCGTATCTAGTTCCTGAGCGTTTGCTTCGACTGCGTGTGTGAGCAGCGCGTTGTGACCCTCAAAATGTTTCAAAAATTCTTTGGCATCGCTGACATTTGCATTTTGTTTGAGAAGGGTGTGAAAAAACTCTTTGAAGTCTCCTTCACTCGTATCCAGCCACTCACGCTCTGCTTTGCTCTCCATAAAGTGAGCTGTGAGTTTAAGTCCTTCGTTTTTGACGATTTGAAGTGCTTTTTTGATAAGAATCGGGTGCACGGAATAGGGTGAATGGATTGCTACAGCCGGATAAAATCCCTCGCGTTTGACACTTTTGGAGGCATCAAGTCGGGCAATAAAATCACCAAATAGCGCATCCGCCATTGTGGCTTGTGAACCTATAAGCTCATTGAAAAAAACAACATTTTGCGCTGCACCTTCACAGGCTTCTAGATCCAAACCATGAGAACTTATCGCTCCAAAAGTAGTGATACCACTCTCTAACATAGCGCTAATTGCTTCGCTCATGCACGTTTTGTCACAGCCGCCCATGAGAGTATCGCGGTTTTCTATCACGCTGTAGAGCCAGCTCATGAAGTCTCCATAGCTTAGTTGCGTTTTGTTTGCAGAAAATTCGATATGGACATGCGCATTGATAAGTCCGGGCATGAGCAAAGAGTTTTTGTCGAGTTGTACAACTTCTACTTCTGGCCACTTTTGTTGGAGCTCATGCAGGGGAGCTATCTTGATGATATGTTTTTCAAATAGAACAGCCATGTTTTTGAGTAAGGTATCGGGCGTGAGTATGTAGTTGGGAACGAGTATTTGCATTTTTTGTCTTTAAAAGTTGAATTTGTAAAATTTAAAATAGATTATGCTTTAATTAGATAAAATAAGCGCTTAAAATTTCAGATAGATTATAAAGGTTCGCAATGAAAATAGTCGTGATACAAGGTCCAAATTTAAATATGTTAGGTGTTCGTGAAAAGCAGATTTACGGGCCAATGAGATTAGAACAGATCCATGCACAGATGAAAGATGTGGCAGCGCAAAACGGTGTAGAAATAGAGTTTTTTCAAACAAATTTAGAAGGTGAAATTGTTGATAAGATTCAGGAGTGTTATGGTGAAGCAAATGGCATCATCATCAATCCAGCGGCATATACACACACTTCTATAGCGATTCGTGATGCTATTTCAGCAGTGGGTATCCCAACTATTGAAGTGCATATCAGCAATATTCACCGTCGTGAAGAGTTTAGAAAAGTGAACATGATTGCACCTGTGTGTGCTTCTTCTATCGTTGGTTTTGGTCCTTTTGGATACCATTTGGCTATGGTCGGTATGTTACAAATCATGAGTGAGCTCAAAGCGGTTCATGATGCACAGTTAGCGGCACAAAACGAAGCATAATCTTCTATGTATCTTAAACGCAATGTATCGAAAAATCTAACGACTTTTACAAGCTTGTGTTTCCCATACAAAAACTCTCAGTGCAGTTCGCATCGCTATAGCGTTACTGTAGGAATCGGTGGCAATATAGGAGATGTGAAACGCAGGTTTGAACATCTTTTTGTCTTTCTCAAACGAGATCCGAGAGTAAAACTCAAAGAAACTTCTTTGATTTTGAAAAATCCTCCTTTTGGTTTTGTAAATCAGGATGATTTTTTTAACTCAATCATGGTTTTTAAGGTCAATATGCAAGCCCACGCTTTTTTATCGTATCTGATGCGAATCGAGAAAAAGTTTGGTAGAAAAAGAAGTTTTGCCAACGCACCAAGGACATTAGATTTGGATATATTATTTTTTGATAGCAGAAACATCAAGACAAGTAAACTAACTGTTCCGCATCCGGCGTGGTCTGAGCGTGAAAGTGTACGTATCCCGCTCGCAGGAATGAAGAGATGAAGATTTTGACATTTACAGGAAGAACTCCCTCCGAAGCACTCAAAAAAGCCAAGCTTGAGATTGGCGATGAGGGAATGCTTATAGAGACAAAAGAGATCCAAAAAAAGAGACTCAACCGCGAAGCTGTATATGAAATAGTAATAGGAATAGATGAGGAAAAACTGCCAAAAAACTATAAAAGATTTGGTAAACCGCTTCAAGATCAAAAACCTATCATACAAGAGAGTGAAGATATACTTTTTGATATCTCAAACGCAGCGAAACAAATATCTCAGATAGCAGATGTTACACAACCACATTTTGAATATGGTCTTCCAAAAGCAACACAAACATTTACTGCTCCTTCGTTTGAACCTAAAGAACTTAAAGAGATAAAAAATGAGATCAATAAACTCGGTGATAAAGTAAAGTTGATCCAAAATATGTTTTGGAA
>JAQTWZ010000005.1 GCA_028689055.1 Sulfurimonas sp.
AAGAAACTGGAGCTTAACAATCTCTCAGTTAGCCATCCATTTCGATGGACGGCTTGATGATGCTTTAGATTTGTGATACAATTTTAGGAACTATCCGATGCTGACACGGAATCTTGAACACTCCCGAATATTTGCAATTTCGTGTGATTTGTAGAGTTTATCCATAAGAATTAAACAAAACTTAAAGCTATTGAGCCTATTTTATAGGCTTTATAATATGTTTGTACCGTTTTTGTACCTCTTTTCCAAAAAGGAAATTTTTATTTTTTCTTTCTTTGGTATAAAGTGTGTGTATATACTCAGAGTAATTTGCAAATTTTCATGACCCAATGTTGCAGATACCCAAAGAGGATCGATAGCATTGTTTAACATCATACTTGCAAATGTATGTCTAGTATTATGGAGGCTTCTTTTTTCCAAATCTAATTTTTTTAGAATGGCTTGATAGTTTCTGAAAAAATAATCATTAGAGCTAAAATAGCTATTTTTATTATTTAGAAAAACAAAACTATTTTTTAAACCACTCTCTAGGAGCTGCGCTTTTAAAAACTCTTTTGCTTTTGGTAATATTTCTATATCCCTCTCGCTAGATTTAGTTTTAGCAGAGTTTATGATACCTTGTGCAATTGTTTTATCAATCGAAATAGTATCAGATACTAAATCTATATCACTCCAGCTCAGAGCCAATAATTCCCCAGAACGCATACCTGTAAAAAATGATAATCCTAAAAAGTTTTTTAACTGACCTGTAGCAGTGGATAAAATTAAATCTATCTCATCCATTGTAAAAGGCTTTTGTTTTTCTTTCTTATAATTAATCTTAGGCATACCAACCATTGTTACTGGGTTGATGGCTATTGTTTCACTTAGAATTGCTAAATCAAAGACCTCTTTGAGTAGTATTCTTGCTAATTGAACACTCTCTTTTTTTAAACCTTTTTCTACCATAGCATCTTGAAATTTTTTAATTTCAATCGGTTTTATATGAATTACCAACTTATCGCTAAAATGTGGTAGAATATGGTTTTTAACAGACGACTTGTAAGCAATCATAGACTTATGTTTTAGATGCTTACTTTTTTCAAGTATTACATTTTGAAGCAGGTTTCTAACAGTGGGTGACTGTCTCTCTTCAAATTGTAATTCTTCACTCATTTCCCCACGATTGTATTTACCCAAGATGATATTTTTATTTATGTTTGTATATTTCATTTTAGATGATTTAAATTTTCCATCTATCCCAAAATACAAAATACCATCACGATTTTTAAATCGTAACTTTTTCATTTTACTATTCCTTTATCTAGATTGTCTCTAAATTCCAAAATAGCTTCTTCTATAAACACTAAGATTTTATCACTTTTTCTTTTAAAATGATAATTTTCTTTAAGATAGCCATTTGCTATGTAATTGTTTACAGTTCTAGAGGTTACATTTAAAAACTTTGCAACTTCTTTTTTTGTTGTGAGCGCTGGAGTGAATTTTTTAAGTCTCTCTTCCATGGCTTCAATTTTATTTAGTAACTTGGGAATAAGTTCTAAATTTTCAAATGCTCTTAAATCCATTATGCAGCCTTTTTGTACTCATTAGCTAAATGTATTTCAAAGTTTTCATTACGCATGTATAAAAGTTCATTATCATCCCATATTTCCATAATTTTTTCAGTATCAAGAGTTACCAATACTTTTAAACTATTGCCTTTTTTAATTTGCGTGAGTGCGTAGAGTGTAAATCTATGATTTAGTAGTCTATGAAGATACATCGGTGCAGTTGAGCGACTTGAACAAAATCTATTAATACGGTGTTTTATATACCAAGTATTTAGGTACTCATCGTCTTGTGTGAGTTGTTCTTTTGATTTAGGGAGCGTTTTGTTTATATACTTCATT
Organism: Sulfurimonas sp.; assembly: GCA_028689055.1. GTDB lineage: Bacteria > Campylobacterota > Campylobacteria > Campylobacterales > Sulfurimonadaceae > Sulfurimonas. Next base: position 1,890 of record JAQTWZ010000005.1, read on the forward strand.
ATATAACTCTTTGCGTTTTCGATATCCTTTACAAACTTATTAGATTTTGAAAAATATAAATGATTGAAAGCTTTTTCTACTCTTTCAATTCTATCCGCAGGAATAAATAAGAGTATGTGAGCGTGAGGTGTGCCGTCTTTGTGCGGTTCATTAACTCTATAATACATTCTTTGATTTTTGGATAACTCTTTAAGTGACCTATCTTGTCGAAGTTTTGCCCACATTTTAGTTAATATTTTGGTTGCTTCTCTTGGCTCTGTTCCGTTATAAATTTTATTCTTGATAAGTTGTTTTGTTTTTTTATGCTGTTTCATAGAATGAAATTCACTTGGTAGGGTGATAGTTAAAAATACAGGCGTAAGATTTGTATTTTGAGCTTCTCTTTGTAGTGTATCAATACGATTTTGGATTTCAGCGTAATATCTTTGAGGATTATGATTAGATGATACTATGCAATCTTTAAGAGAAAAAGTATTTCCTGTCGTATTGTCTTTGATGTAGCTATAGTCTAAAAAATCTTTTTGTTTTTTAATTTTAGCATTCGCAGTAATCAAATCTAATCTGGTTACTCCATATTTTTCAAAATTGTCCACATCTTTTTTATAATTAGTCAAGGCGGTCGCTAAGCTCCCTTTGCTCCGCCTAACTTCTCGTTCCTCACTCAGGCGTTCGTCACTACGATATAGGCTACGCTCTGATGGTATCAAATTTTTTTGAACGCAATATGAAGAAGCAAGCATTTTATACTTCTTTTAATGCTTTGATTTGCGGAAATGCACCTTTAAGATAATTGGTAATTATTTGATAATCATCTAAATCCAATGAGCCATGAGCATTAAGCCCATCTAAAACTTTTACTAAGTTTTTTATATTTCTTTCTAAATCTGCATTTGAAGATTTAAACTCTTTTTCTGTATCATTCATAGTTTCTTTCCTTATACGATTAGAAACGCAGTAGGGAGTTTGTCCTGCAAAAGATTACTCTCTACTCGCTTTTACTCTTTACAAGCTCCATAAGAAGCAACAATAAAATTAAAATGTAATGCTCTATCTCAAACATAATTTACCTTTTCACTAACGCCCTCATTTCATTCAGTTGTTCCCCCTATCGCTTTGCTATGACGGGGTTTAAATATTGACAAAAAAACTTACATTTGATTTAGATACATAGCTGCATCTCACTTGTATCTTTTTTCCTTTTTGATTTTCATATTCGGATAACTTTTCAAGTGGTATGCTGATGTCCTGCATTTCTTGTTTTACACTACCGTTTGATAGTTCGGTATCAACTAAGAGTTGAAGAACAGGTTTGCCTTTTGTAACCTCTCCGGTTTCTTTATCTTTGAAATCGGGTTTTTTGTATGTTGATAATAACATCCCTTCGATTATTACTTTCATTTGGTAACCCCCAAAATAGATTTAAGTAAATTGTACTTATCAATTATGTTGTTAATATAATCTTCTTCATTATCTAGCATTGAGTCATCAATTGAAAAACCTCTATAAGGAACACCTAGTTTTCTGGAAACAGTTATCTCATCTAGCTTTTTTGAAATCTCTTTAAACTCTTGATACAATTCATAGGCATTATTTGATACTGAACCATATAAAACATCAGACAATATTGATGAAATAAGATTATTCATAGAAATATTGTTTGTATCTGCAATGCTTTGTAATTTTTGCTTAATAAATGCCGGCACCTTTAAGCTAATAGCTTCTTTTTCTTGTTCTTGAACTTTCGCTTGTTCAATAGCTTCATCTAGACTCATAATTTCTCCTTGAAATTAAATTTTTATTTTGATTTTAAATCAATAAATAGATTATAGTAATTTACTTTAGAAATGTCAAATGAATTTATTAAAGAATTTCTTTTATAAATTTATTATCTGTACCGTTTTTGTACCTCTTTTTTTCAATAGATTTTCAATATGTTTTAGTAATGTTGTTTATAGAATTAACTAAATTTCGTAATTTAGGCATATGAAATTGAAAAGTTTATGTTTAAGTTAAACAAAACTTAAAGCTTTGATGGATATAATTGCGAACTTTTTATAGAGATATACCTATGACTCGGGCTTTTGGTCTGTTCAAGGATTTTTATAGTATTAAAGATTAAGGACTTGTATATGTACGCAATTATTAAAAACGGTGGTAAACAGTATAAAGTTCAAGAGGGTGACATTTTAACTTTTGACAAAATGTCTCTTGAGCCTAAAACAACTATCGAAATTACTGAAGTTTTAGCGGTTAACGCTGGTGAACTTGTAATGGGAACTCCATTTGTAAGTGGTGCTGTTGTTACTGCTGAAGTTATCAATGAAGGTCGTGACAAAAAAGTTATCACTTTCAAAAAACGTCGTCGTAAAGACAGTAAAGTTAAAAGAGGTTTCAGAAGAGACTTCACTCGTGTTCGCATCGTTAAGATAGCTGCGTAACTAAAAGTTAAGGAGTAAAATATGGCACATAAGAAAGGTCAAGGTAGTACACAGAATAATCGTGACTCAGCTGGTAGAAGACTTGGTGTTAAGAAATATGGTGGACAATCAGTAATCGCTGGTAACATCATCATTCGTCAACGTGGAACGAAAGTTCACCCAGGTAAAAATATGGGTATGGGCAAAGACCATACTTTATACGCACTTGTAGATGGGATTGTTAAATTCGAAAGAAAAGACAAAAAACGTCAACAAGTTTCAATTATACCTGCCGCATAATTCTACAATCTTTGGACTTTTGTCCAAGGATTACACCTTCAAATCAATCGGGTTGTAACACCTAAATTAATTTAAATATTTAACAGTTTACTCTTCACTCAGAATAAGTGAATTTTTAAGTATTATTCAATCAAATTCGCCTTATTAGAGGCAAAAAGGAGAGCGCTTGTTTACAGATAGTGTCGAATTAACAGTTAGTTCAGGAAAAGGTGGACAAGGGTGTGTTTCGTTTCGTCGTGAAAAGTTTGTTGTCAATGGCGGTCCAAATGGCGGCGATGGCGGAAAAGGCGGCGATATCTGGTTCAAATGTGACAATAACACGCATACGCTCTCTCATTTTCAAAAAAAGATGCACATAAAAGCCGATGGCGGTGCGCCGGGTGAAAGCTCAAATATGGCTGGAAAATCAGGTTTGAAAAAAGTTGTTATTGTTCCTCCTGGTACACAAGTTATTGATGCTGAGACGGATGAAGTTCTTTTTGATATGCTCATTGATGGAGAAGAGGTTAAGTTTATAGAAGGCGGAAAAGGCGGACTTGGAAATGTTCACTTCAAATCTTCGACAAATCAAAGACCTACTTATGCGCAACCTGGTCAAAAAGGACAAACGCGAAAAATCAAGCTAGACCTTAAGCTAATAGCTGATGTTGGGCTTGTTGGATTTCCAAATGTAGGAAAATCGACTCTCATCTCAACGGTCTCAAATGCGCGTCCTGAGATAGCAAACTATGAGTTTACGACACTGACACCAAAACTAGGTCAAGTCAATATTGGAGATTTTGAATCTTTCATCATGGCGGATATTCCTGGAATAATCGGTGGCGCTCATGAAGGAAAAGGTCTTGGAATTGAATTTTTAAGACATATTGAACGAACAAAGATTCTTCTTTTTATGGTGGATTTGGCTTCATATAGAGATCTCAAAGAGCAGATTGAAACGCTCAAAAATGAGGTTGCTTCTTTTAGTGAAAAACTAGGAGAGAGCAAATACGCCATCGCACTCACAAGAGCCGATGTTGTTCCTGCTGAAGAGATAGATGTGCTTGTCAATGGCTTTTTAGAGTTATTGGGACTTCAAGCAACACAAGATTCAAAACTTGATTTTGATGCTTCTATGCCATATTTTATCCAAGACAATGCAGATGCAACACTTGGTTTTGATAAAACACTGCCATATTTTGTAGCTCCGATATCTTCGGCAGCAAATAAAAATATAGAGCCGCTCAAACATGCGCTCTTTAACTTAGTTCAAGTAGATAGAAAATAGCAATGTGCCCTGAAAGAAATGCCCTTGGGGTAAGAAGGGTTGTTGTTAAAGTTGGCTCTGCTGTTTTAACGCAAGACGGAGCTATTGCTCTTGCTCGGATGCGCGCTTTGGTTGCGTTTTTGGCGGAACTACAAAAAGAAAATGAAGTCATTTTAGTCTCTTCAGGTGCAGTTGCAGCAGGGTTTACAGAACTAAAACTTGACCGTTCGATTTTGAAAAACAAACAGGCATTGGCGGCTATCGGTCAGCCCGTTCTGATGAAAATGTACGCAAAAAAGTTTTCACAATACAAAATCACGACTGCACAAGTTCTTGTTACTGCTGCAAATTTTCAAAAATCTGATGATATTTTACGGATAAAAAATACTGTCAATACTCTTTTAGAAAATGGTGTTATTCCTATAGTTAATGAAAATGACGCAACTGCAACGGAAGAACTTGTTGTTGGAGATAATGACCAACTCTCAGCTTACATGACGAAACATACAGATTCGGATATTTTAGTGATTTTATCGGATATCGATGCGTTTTATGACTCAGATCCACGTGCAAACGCAGATGCAAAAGTGCTCAAAACAGTAGATACGATTACTGAAGATGATCTCTCAAAAGAGGTCAATCCAAACAACGCTTTTGCAACAGGCGGTATTGTTACAAAACTTAAAGCTGCAAACTATCTTCTAAATGCAGAGTTAAGTATGTTTTTGGCAAGTGGCTTTGATTTGTGTGATGTCAGAAGTTTTATGATAGAAAACAATCATACCGGTGGAACTCTCTTTACAAAAGGTTAATCATGGATGTAATTTTTATGGGTACTCCAGAATATGCGAAAGTCATTTTGGAACGTTTGTTACAAAGAGATGGGATCAATGTTGTAGCAGTCTATACGCAACCCGATAAACCGGTAGGAAGAAAAAAGATTATGACTGCTCCCGAAGTTAAAGTAGTTGCACAACAAAACGCAATAAAAGTGTACCAACCAGTGCGCCTCAGAGATGAGGCAACTGTAGAAGAGTTGTTGCAAATTAAATGCGACTTTATCGTTGTCGCTGCTTATGGTCAGATACTTCCAAAAGCGATACTTGAGCATGCTCCGTGTATCAACCTGCATGCTTCTATTTTACCTCAGTATAGAGGTGCAAGTCCTATTCAGCAAACGCTACTTCACGGTGATGCAAAAACAGGCGTGACTGCTATGCTCATGGATGAGGGTTTGGATACGGGCGCAATCTTGAAAATTTCTTCTGTAGATGTTCCTGCGGATATGATGGCGGAGACTCTTTTTGAGTCTTTAACGCAATGTGCTGCAGATTTGACTTTGGATGTTTTAGAAAACTTTAGTAAATATCCTCCACAAAAGCAAGATACAACAAAAGCTACTCACTGTACGAAAATCACTAAACAAGATGGCGCAGTTGCGTTTCTTGATGCACAGACTCTTTATAATAAATACCGTGCTTATACACCGTGGCCAGGTATCTATCTCTCAAGTGGACTGAAACTCAAGCGTATTTCTCTGATGGAAAATATAAGCGAAAACGCAATGGGAAAAATAGTGAAGATAGAAAATGACGGTATTATCGTCGGTTGCAAACAGGGAAGTATCAAAATATTTTCAGTACAGCCGGAATCAAAAAATGAGATGGATATTCTCTCTTATATAAATGGAAAAAGATTACAAAATGAAGATATTTTATCTTGAGAGCATAGACTCAACACAGATATATCTTAAAAAATTACTCCGTGACAAAAAGATACAAGCGCCTTGTGCCGTATGTGCAAAAATGCAAACGCAAGGTGTAGGCAGTAGAGATAACAGCTGGATCGGTATGGAAGGAAATCTTTTTCTCTCCTTTGCACTCTCCATTGAGGCACTGCCGCAAGATCTCAAACTCGAATCTGCTTCGCTCTACTTTTCGCAACTACTCAAAGATACGCTTGAGTCGCTTGGATCAAAGGTTTGGCTGAAATGGCCAAATGACTTCTATATAGAAGATTCTAAAGTGGGCGGTATGATTACCAATATTACAAGCAATACTTTAATATGTGGAGTTGGCTTAAATTTGCTTACCTCTACACAAAATTTTTCAAAGATAGATATTGAAGTAGATATAAATAATTTATTAAAACTCTATTTTGAAAATATAGAAAAAAAGAGCTCATGGAAGCAAGTTTTTAGTAAATATGAGTTAGAATTTTACAGGAATCAAAACTTTTTTACCCACAACAATAATTTAAAAATTTCTTTAGGCAATGCCATACTTCAGTGCGATGGCTCGATAATCAGTAACGGCGAGAGGATATATAGTTTAAGATGAGTGAAGTAATTGTAATAGCAAATCAAAAGGGTGGCGTTGGCAAGACGACTACTGCTGTAAATTTAGCTGCATCTTTAGCAGTAGCAGAAAAAAAAGTGCTCTTAATCGACTCAGATCCACAGGCAAATGCTACAACTTCTCTTGGTTTTCACAGAAATGATTACGAGTTTAACATCTATCATGTACTTATAGGAACAAAAAAACTCAAAGATATTATTCTTAAGTCCGATCTTCCTACACTCCATTTGGCTCCATCAAACATCGGTTTGGTCGGAATCGAAAAAGAGTATTATGATGCGGACAATGCAAAAGGCAGAGAACTTATTCTCAAAAATGCGATAGCAAACGTGCGCAAAGATTATGATTATATCATTATTGATTCGCCGCCGGCTCTTGGACCTATGACTATCAATGCACTCTCGGCGTCTAACTCGGTTATCATACCTATTCAGTGTGAGTTTTTTGCACTTGAAGGTTTGGCACAACTTTTGAACACAGTCAAGTTAGTGCGAAAATCAATCAATCCAAAGCTGAATGTTTTAGGCTTTTTACCGACAATGTACAGTTCTCAAAACAATCTTTCAAAACAAGTATTTGCAGATTTAAGACAGCACTTTAAGGCAAAACTTTTTAAAGATGAAAAAGAAGAATACATAGTTGTTCCGCGTAATGTTAAACTTGCTGAGTCTCCATCATTTGGAAAACCGGTTGTTTTGTATGATGTAAAATCTATAGGTTCTATTGCTTATCAAAATCTTGCTCAGGCGATTATGAGATGAAAACGCAAGCATTAGGTAGAGGACTTGACGCACTTTTTGGTGAAATAGATGAAGCATATGAAAATGAAGGTACTAAAAGACAGGACGCAGTTTTAGAGCTTTCACTCAAAGATATTCGTCCAAATCCATTTCAGCCTCGTAAGTCTTTTGATGAAGAGTCACTTCAAGAATTAGCAGACTCAATCAAAAAAGATGGCTTAATTCAGCCTATTATCGTAACCGAAGATATTGATGGATATGTTCTTATTGCTGGAGAGAGAAGACTTCGCGCTTCAAAACTTGCAAAACTCAAAACTATAAAAGCTGTATTGCTCAATTCAGATGAACAAAAGATGCGACAATACGCGCTCATTGAAAATATTCAAAGAGAAGAGCTAAACGCAGTAGAACTTGCCGAAGCTTATGGTGAGCTTCTTAAGCTTCATGAGCTGACTCATGATGAACTCTCTTCTATGATACATAAAAGCAGGGCACATATTACAAACACTTTAAGGCTTTTACAACTTTCACTCAAAACGCAAAGAGCTTTGGTTGAAAAAAAAATCACGGCCGGCCACGCAAAGGTATTGGTTGGACTAGATGAAAAAGATCAGCAACTTGTTGTTAATTCTATCGTTGGACAAAAACTGAGCGTTCGTGATGTAGAATCAATGATCAAAAATATGAAAGATGATGTTGTACCAAAACTTAAAGTAAAACAAGAAAGCACTTATGATTTTTCACAACTGAAGCAAAAAATGAATTTTTTAGGTTTTAGTTGCAAATCTTCCAAAAATCAATTGACACTTGAGTTTAAAAATGAAGAAGAGATAGAAGAATTTCTAACTTATTTCATTAAATAATTTAAAAGTGTCACATTTCACTGCAAATATTATAAAAGTTATAAAATATTTTACATTTTATAACTACTTTAACTATCCTTTCAATTTTGTAATAGTATAATTTCGCAACTTTTAGGAGGTGCTATGTTAGATATAAACCCAATACTGCTTTTGGCAACATTCGTTGTATTTCTTTCTCTTATAGCCGTTCTTAACAGTTGGCTTTATAATCCATTGTTCGCTTATATGAATAAACGCGATGAGGACATCAAAAAAGACCTGCAACAAGTGGGTTCTAATGATGATGAAATCAATGAGTTGACTCGCAAAGCGCAAACAATTGTTATGGATGCCAAATTGGAAGCTGCGGCCCTAAGAGAAAAAGTTATTGCGGATGCTAAAGAATTGGCAGAAAGTAAGTTAGAGACAAAACGTGCAGAATTGGCTAAGGAATATTTAGAGTTTGAGCAATCTCTTGCAAAATCTAAAGATGAATTGACACAAGACCTAATGTCTCAAGTTCCATTGTTTAAAGAAGCTGTAAAAGCTAAATTTAGTCAAATATGAAAGGATGTTTTTGTGAGTAGAATTTTAGTATTAATGCTAATGATATCAACTTTTGCATTTGCATCTGATGCAGAACACGCTGGTTCGGACATAGTTCAGAGAACAGTTAACTTCGCATTATTCGCTGGCTTAATTTGGTATTTGGTGGCTGAGCCTGTAAAAAATTATTTTACATCAAGAAGTCAAGCAATCGCTGATGAATTGAAAAAGGTACAAGAGAAGTTAAATGAGTCAATAGCACTTAAAAAAGAAGCTTTGGCAAAGATAACTGAAGCACAAAAGTTTGCAGAAGAACTTGCTGTAACTTCAAAGAGAGAAAGCAAAATCATCAGTGATAATATGCTTTTACAATCTGAAGCTGATTTGGAAACATTATCAAAACAGTATCTTTCAAATGTAGATTTTGAGCAAAGAAAAATGGTTCGTAAAGTTGTTGAAGACGTACTTAACGAAGTCTTGAGCCAAAGTAGTGATAGCTTTGATAAAGAAGCTATGGCAAATGTTATCCTAAAGAAGGTGGCATAAATGGAAGAGTTAATTGCAAAAAGATATATAAAAGCTCTTACAAGTGGTTCTGATGTAGCATCGATAGAAAATATGTCTACAATTTTTACTGCATTGGCTGAATCATTTAAAAATGAAAAATTTGTAAGTATTGTTAGCAATCCAAATGTAAACAGTAAAGACAAATTATCAATTTTATTGGATGCAGTTAAATCTGCTAACTCTAATAGTATAAATAATTTTATTAAACTTTTAGTTGAAAACAAACGTATTGAAATTATCCCTGCTTTAGCTGCAGAGTTAAAGAAAAGTTTGTCAAACGCAACAAAGACTTATAGTGGACTTGTTTATAGTGATAGTGATATTGACTCAAGCGTAATTGAGCAATTAAGTAGTGGTTTAAGCAAAAAATTTGACTCAACTATTTCTTTAACATTCATTAAAAATGATTTTAATGGTATTAAAGTAAATGTAGATAGCCTTGGCGTAGAAATAAATTTCTCTAAATCAAGAATCAATAGTCAAATGATAGAACACATAGTAAAAGCAATTTAACTTTCAACGAGAGGAGAACAAATAGTGGTAGCAAAAATTCAAGCTGATGAAATCAGCTCAATAATTAAAGAGCGTATCGATAACTTTGAATTAAGTGTAGATATTAACGAAATAGGAAAAATTGTTTCTTATGCAGACGGCGTTGCAAAAGTTTACGGACTTAACAATGTTATGGCTGGAGAAATGGTTGAATTTGAAGACGGAACAAGAGGTTTAGTTATGAACCTTGAAGAGAGCAACGTAGGTGTTGTTATCCTCGGTTCAGGTGTTTCACTCAAAGAGGGTATGTCTGTAAAAAGACTTGGTCGTCTTCTCCGTGTACCAGTTGGTGATGCACTTTTAGGCCGTGTTGTAAACGCAATGGGTGAGCCAATTGACGGAAAAGGTCCAATTGAAACAACTGAAACTCGTTTCGTTGAAGAAAAAGCACCTGGTATTATGGAAAGAAAATCTGTTCATGAGCCATTAGCAACTGGTATTAAAGCTATTGATGCACTTGTTCCAATTGGCCGTGGTCAAAGAGAACTTATCATAGGTGATAGACAAACTGGTAAAACTACAGTCGCTCTTGACACAATTATCAATCAAAAAGGTAATGGTGTTGTTTGTGTGTACGTAGCTATCGGTCAAAAAGAGTCAACAGTTGCTCAAATCGTTCGTCGTCTTGAAGATCATGGTGCACTTGAATACACTATCATTGTTTCAGCAACGGGTGCAGAAGCTGCAGCTCTTCAGTTCTTAGCTCCATATACTGGTGTTACTATGGCTGAATACTTCCGTGACAACGCAAGACACGGTCTTATTGTTTATGATGATTTGTCAAAACATGCAGTTGCATACCGTGAAATGTCACTTATTCTTCGTCGCCCTCCAGGTCGTGAAGCATATCCAGGAGATGTTTTCTATGTTCACTCTCGTTTACTTGAGAGAGCTGCTAAGTTAAGTGATGAAAATGGTGCTGGTTCTTTAACTGCACTACCGATTATTGAAACGCAAGCAGGTGACGTTGCGGCATATATTCCAACAAACGTTATTTCTATAACAGATGGTCAAATATTCTTAGAAACAGATCTATTCAACTCGGGTGTACGTCCAGCGATAAACGTTGGTCTTTCTGTATCACGCGTTGGTGGTGCAGCTCAGATTAAAGCTACAAAACAAGTGGCAGGTACTTTAAGACTTGACCTTGCTCAGTATCGTGAACTTCAGGCATTTGCTCAGTTTGCATCTGACCTTGATGAAGTTTCTCGTAAGCAACTTGAGCGTGGACAAAGAATGGTAGAAGTTCTTAAACAAGGACCTTTCTCTCCACTTTCAGCTGAGAAACAAGTTATGATTATTTTTGCTGGTAACGAAGGTTTCTTGGATGATATGAGTCCATCAAACGTTGTTCGTTTTGAAGCGGAGATGTATCCATTTGTTGAAGCATCATACCCACAGATCTTTGATAGTATCAGTAGTTCTTCAAAAGTAGATGATGACACAAAAGCACTTATGATTAAAGCACTTGAAGAGTTCAAAGCTACTTTTGTAGTGGCATAAGGAAAACTTTATGGCAAACTTGAAAGATATTAAAAGAAAGATTGGAAGTGTAAGTAATACTCAAAAAACAACACGTGCAATGAAGCTAGTATCAACTGCTAAACTTCGCCGTGCTGAAGAGTTGGCAAAACGCTCTCGTCTTTATGCTCAAAAAATGAATCAGGTAATTGCCGAAATAGCAGGACGCATAGAATGTAGTAAAGTTGGCGGATTAGATAATCGTTGTTTTGCAAAGATTGAAAATCCAAAAATAGTTGATATTGTTTTTGTTACAGCTGACAAAGGTTTATGTGGAGGTTTTAATATTCAAACTATTAAAGCTGTAACAAAACTTTTGGCACAGTATAAAGAAAAAAATGTCAAAGTGCGTTTACGTGGAGTCGGTAAAAAAGGTATAGAGTACTTTAAATATAACGAAGTTGAATTATTTGACGAAGTGAAAGATTTGAGTTCTAAGCCTGATAAAGCAAGATCAGACAAATTCATCGAAAGTTCTATAGAAGACTATATCGATGGAAAAATTGATGGTCTTCATCTTGTATATAACGGATATAAAAACATCATTACGCAAGAGTTGCATGTTAATAAAGTACTTCCAGTAGATCCGGTTGACTTTGACTGTGATAAAAATAGTAAATCTGCACTTGAAGTTGAAGCGCAAGATGAAGCTAAAATGCTTGATACTTTAGTGAAAAAATATATTCAATACAATATGTACTATTCTTTAATTGATTCAGTTGCAGCAGAACATAGCGCGAGAATGCAAGCTATGGATGCAGCATCTAAAAATGCTAAAGAAATGGTTAAATCTTTAAATGTTCAATATAATAAAGCAAGACAAGCATCTATTACTACAGAGCTTATAGAAATTATAAGTGGTGTGGAGTCTATGAAATAATGGAGAAAAATATGATTGGTAAAATTAGCCAGGTTATGGGGCCGGTTGTTGATGTTGATTTTGAAGGATACCTTCCAGTAATTAACGAAGCAATCGAAGTTAAAGTAAATGTTGAGGGCAATGAATTTCGTTTAGTTCTTGAAGTTGCAGCTCACTTAGGTGACGGTCGTGTTAGAACGATTGCTATGGATATGAGTGAAGGTCTTGTGCGTGGTATGCATGCTACAGCTACTGGTGCTCCTATTAAAGTTCCAGTTGGTGAAAAAGTTCTTGGACGTATCTTTAATGTTATTGGTGAGACAATCGATGGTGGTGATCAAGTAACTGACGCACCTACATGGTCAATCCACCGTGATCCTCCACCACTTGTTGATCAGTCAACAAAAACTGAGATGTTTGAAACTGGTATCAAAGTTGTTGACTTGCTTGCTCCTTATGCTAAAGGTGGTAAAGTAGGATTATTCGGTGGTGCTGGTGTTGGTAAAACAGTTATTATCATGGAACTTATCCACAACGTTGCTCATGGACATGATGGTCTATCAGTATTTGCAGGTGTCGGTGAAAGAACTCGTGAAGGAAATGACCTTTATTATGAGATGAAAGAGTCGAACGTTCTTGATAAAGTTGCACTGTGCTATGGTCAAATGAGCGAGCCTCCAGGAGCAAGAAACCGTATTGCACTTACTGGTCTTACTATGGCTGAGTATTTCCGTGATGAGAAAAAACTTGATGTACTAATGTTCATCGACAATATTTTCCGTTTTGCTCAATCAGGTTCAGAGATGTCTGCGCTTCTTGGTCGTATCCCTTCAGCTGTTGGTTACCAACCAACTCTTGCTCGTGAAATGGGTGCTTTACAAGACCGTATTACATCAACTAAAAATGGTTCAATTACTTCTGTTCAAGCTGTTTATGTACCAGCGGATGACTTAACTGACCCGGCTCCAGCTTCTGTTTTTGCTCATTTAGATGCAACTACAGTACTTAACCGTAAAATTGCTGAAAAAGGTATCTATCCTGCAGTTGACCCATTGGATTCAACTTCAAGATTACTTGATCCACAAATTTTAGGTGAAGAGCACTACGGTGTAGCTCGTGGCGTACAGCAAACACTTCAAAAGTACAAAGATCTTCAAGATATCATTGCGATTCTTGGTATGGATGAACTATCAGAAGATGATAAAAATGTTGTTGAACGTGCTCGTAAAATTGAGAAATTTCTTTCTCAACCATTCTTCGTTGCAGAGGTATTTACAGGTTCACCTGGTAAATATGTTTCTCTAGAAGATACTATTAAAGGTTTCAAAGGAATCTTAAATGGTGATTACGATCATATGCCAGAATCTGCATTCTACATGGTTGGTGGAATGGACGAAGCTATTGAAAAAGCTGCAAAGCAAAAAAGTAAGTAATCTATATTTAAAGGACTGACATGGATAAGTTTAAACTTGAAATTCTAACTCCTAACGGTAGTATCTTTAGTGATAATGTCGTTAGTGTAGTTCTCCCTGGTGAAGAGGGAGAGTTCGGCGTCCTTGCACATCACGCTTCTTTGACAACTTTATTGGAAGCTGGTGTTGTTGATGTTGAAAGAGAAGATAAATCAGTCGAATCTATTTTAATAAACTGGGGTGTTGTCCAGGTTGATGAAGAAAAAGTAATTGTTTTGGTTGAAGGCGCTGTTGCTATTCGTGGCGAGAGTGAAGGTGCTATTTCTAAGGCACTTGAAGATGCAAAAGAGCTTATTAAAGATATCGCTGATTCAAATCCAGCTATAGCTTCGGCAGTTGCAAAAATAGAATCAGCTGCTCAAAAACTTTTTTAACCTATGATAAATAATTTAATAGATTTTTATATCAAAAGTCACCCCGTTACTTTGGGTGTATTGGCTCTTTTGTCAATATACTTTATTGTACTTAATTGGGTGTTCTTCTATCGTTATTTGTATTTAAACAGCTGGCTAGAAAAAGAGTCTAGTTCTCTTGAATCGTTACTTTTAGGTTCTTCATCTGTGAGTAACAACTCATTTTTAAACAACTTTATAAAAGCAAGTGCGAATATCTCCAAGCAACTTTTAGACTTAGGCATGCTCGCTGCGACAAAAGAGGCTACACAAGGTCTTTCTATACTTTCTATATTTGCCTCAACTACACCTTTTATTGGTCTTTTTGGTACTGTTGTCTCTATTTTAGATACATTTACACATATTGGTCAGGCAAGTGGAAGTATGTCCATTATTTCTAGTGGTGTTTCTGATGCGCTTGTTGCAACTGCCGCAGGTATATTTGTAGCTATCTTCTCCTATACTTATCACCAATTATTAAAAAGAAAATCGTTTGAACTAATCAATATTCTTCAAATGCAATCTGACGCAATTTTAGCACGCAGAGTTTAACTTCAATGTATAATTGGGATGATTCTCCAGAATTAAATATTACGCCATTGGTGGATGTTATGTTGGTGTTGTTAGCTATATTAATGGTCATCGCACCAAACATAGTGTATGAAGAAAATATAAAATTACCTCAGGGCTCTACATCAAAGCAACTCTCAAAAATACCTCCTGTTCATATTTCTATTGACAGAGATTTGAATGTTAAAATCAATAAAGACACTTATTTGTTAAATGATTTTATGGATAATTTTTCTCTTTATGCGACAGACTTAGATAAAAAAGCCACTGTACTTATTAGTGCAGATAAATCTTTGGATTACGGTGTCGTTATGTCTGTATTGGCCGCTGTGAAACAAGCTAGATTTACTGAGGTTTCGTTAGCTACCAATGGCTAGAGATAATTATTACTTCTATTTGAGTGGTTTTATATCACTCTCCTTCTTCTCTATTGTCCTAGGGACTTTTATATATATGATGTTTGTTACATCAAAAATAAAAACCTATGGACTGACTAAACAAGACTATATCTCTATATCAGTTGATATGCCTACAGTTGAAACTAAGACTGATACCAAAAGTGTCACTATGCCACCGCAAGAAGTGAAAACAGTAGAAAAATCAAAAAGTATTGATGTCGCAGACCTTTTTAGTGATGTGCCTGCTAAAGTAGTCAAAAAAGAAAAGCCAAAACCTGAAAATTCAAAACGAATACAAGATATACAAAAAAATATAAAAAAGACTGAAACTAAAGAAGTACAATCCTTTGCAGAAAAAGTTAAAAATATGGATAAAGTAGAAAAATCCGATAAAAACAATAAAGCTTCTGCCAGCGAAGAAGTAAATGAATATATTGCTAAAATTCAAGGCTTAGTTTATCAAAACTTTAATCCACCGGTAAATACAGAAGGTAATAGTGTAAAAGTACTTATTACTCTAAGTGCTTTGGGAAAAGTAGAAAGTTTCAGAATCCTGTCTTATTCTGGCAGTGATGCACTCAATGAAGAGTGTGATAGAGTTAAAGAGAGACTTGAAAATGTTTTATTTCCAGTCAATCCAGAGAATAAATCTAGTAGTACAATCGTTATCTTGACATCTGAGGAGTAGTTTTGAAAATATTTTTTTCAATGTTGTTGTTGTTTAGTTTATCGTTTGCAAGTGATGCGACGATAGAAGTTATAAAAAAAGTTGATTCTCTTCCAACCATAGCTGTTGAAGATGCTTCGACAAGTTATGATGAAAGTTTTAAAATGAAATTTTTCAAAACTCTCATTGCGGACTTAAATGTTCTGTCAATTCTAAATGTGGATAGATATTATCGAGTGAATGATTTTGATGCTTCTAATGTTGTAGTTGAAAACAAAGATTTCAATTATGTCTTGCGCTATAAATTATTTCAAGGTGATGGTGGATCATTAAATGTTCAGATGATTGTATTGCAGGATAATAAGCAAGTTTTTGGAAAAAATTATAAAGTTTCAAATACTAATATTCACGTTTTTGTTTCACACGCTATGGCGTACGATATCAATGAATTTATGGGTGAGTCCTCTGTTGAATGGATGAAAAAGAAAGTTATTTTTTCTAGAATAATCGCTCCAAAAAAAAGTGAAATTGTCATATCTGATTATACATTAGCTTATACACACGTTATTGTAAGTGGCGGATTTAACATTTTTCCAAAATGGGCAAATCAAGCACAAAGTGGTTTTTATTATACATCATTTGATAGTGGTAAACCTACATTAATGTATGTTGATATTAAAACTGGAAGCAGAAAAAACATAATATCTTCTGATGGTATGATGGTCTGTTCCGATGTAAGTGATGATGCTAAAACCTTATTGTTGACAATGGCTCCTGATGGACAGCCGGATGTTTATTCTTTTAATGTAGATACAAAAAAAAGCCAAAGACTCACTACCTATAAAGGGATAGATGTGAATGGGCAGTTTATGGAAAATAATAAGATTGCTTTTGTATCTGAAAGAATGGGATATCCAAATATTTTTTCTGCAAATAGAAACGGTTCTGGTGTAGAGCAATTGGTTTATTATGGGAATAGCAACTCTTCATGTAGTGCAAATGGCGAATATGTCGTTTATAAAGCGAGAGAGAGTTCAAGTGCATACACTTCTAATACATTTAATTTACATCTTATATCTACTAAAACTGATTCTATAAGAAGATTAACTGCGAGTGGAGTGAATGAATTTCCACGATTTTCTAAAGATGGTGATGCTGTAATTTACATAAAAAATTATCAAGCGCAAAGTTCTATAGGAATTATTAGGTTAAATCACAACAGAAACTTTCTTTTTCCTCTTAACAGTGGGCGAATACAGTCCATGGATTGGTAGTTTACTGGGGGTTTTGTAACCCTTGTGTAAATTGTTTAAAAATTGTAAAAAAATCTTGACAAAATTTATATTTATTCTGATATAATTCTGCAAATTTAATTTTGAGGAACTCAAATAATGAAAAACGTAATCCTTTCTGGTGTTGTTGCAACACTTCTTGTTTTTAGTGGTTGTGCTGATAAAGAGCCTGTAGTTGATAATAGTGATCTAAATAAACAAGCTGTTCAAGAAGTTGCACAAACTGCATCTGTTGCGGACACTTCTTCAATGATGTCAGAAGAAATGATCAGAGCAGCTCTTGAAAAAGAACTAGCAACTGTTTATTTTGCATTTGATAAATATGATATAGTTGGTGAGAACAAAGATAAAGTTTCTAACGATGCTTCTGTTTTAAGCTCAAAAGCAAGTGCTTATGCTATCAAGCTTGAAGGTAACTGTGATGAATGGGGTAGTGATGAATATAATATCGCACTCGGTCTTAAAAGAGCTGACGCTGTTAAAAGTGCTTTAGTTGCTGAAGGTGTAAGTGAAAGTCGTATCTCTATGGTTAGTTATGGTGAAAGTAACCCAACTTGTACTGATAAAACTAAAGATTGCTGGGCTCAAAATCGTCGTGTAGATTTTAAACTTCTTCCATAATCTATGAATAAAAATCTTTTAGTTACACTTTTTGTTTTTAGTGTGCCTTTTAGTTTACTCAGTTCCGAACCTTCTGCGTTCGGTGCTGGGAACCTTGACAGCTCCTCGCCGTACGGTTTAACAACTAATGAAAAAGTCATTTTAGAAAATAAAAATATTCTTCGCAAAGTCGAAGTAAAAAGCAATAATCAAGCAAATGAAGTAGAATCTCTTCGAGAAAGACTTGATGGCTTACAGAGTATTATTGAAAATTTAAGTAGAAAAACTTATGAGAATAAAGTTGTTCTTGAAAGAATGGAACAAAATAAATCTGCCAATGCTGATGTTAACAGTGAATATGAAAAAAGATTGGGTGGTCTTTCTCAAAGTAATAGTGAAAGTATTGAAAAAATGAAAGTTATTTTGACTGAACTCTCGGTACTTGTTGATTCTATCAATGCAAAATACGTTACAAAAGATGAGTTTAATAGCCTTGTTTCTAGTGTAAATGAATTTAAATCTTTGGTCGGTAAAGAACTTAAAGTATCAACCCCAACAAAAGCTTCTTCTAAAACAACTGCTGCAGCTGCAACAAGTTTAGAAAGTATGTCAAATATTGATATAGCGAATGAAGCACAAAGCTTCTATGATAAAAAAAATTATACAAGTGCAATAGAATACTATACGTATTTACTTGAAAAAAATTACAAGCCTGCTTATGCAAACTATATGCTAGGTGAAATGAATTACAAAAGAAAAAATCATAATGATGCTATTGCTTATTATAAACAGAGCGCGACACTTTATTCAGATGCATCCTATATGCCTAATTTGATGTTAAATACAGCTGCGTCTATGGCGGCTACTGGTGATAAGGCAAATGCAAAAACTTTCTATAAGGCTCTTGTGGCAAAATATCCTAATTCACTAGAAGCTAAAAAAGCTCAAAAACAATTAAACTCAATAAAATAGATAGTGGACTTTTTTTCAGCCACATTAAATTTAATTATGATAAAATCCAAAAAAATAAAATAAAGGTTTATAATATGGCAATTGAAGCAAATCAAATAGTATCACTCGAATATGAAGTGCGTGATGGAAATACTGTAGTTGACAGTAACGTTGGTGGTGCACCGTTGGTGTTTATGTTTGGAAAAGGTCAAATTATTCCAGGCTTGGAAAATGGCATCATTAACATGAGTATCGGTGAAAAAAGTGATGTATTAGTTAAGTCAGAAGATGCTTACGGTACACATAATCCTGAAGCACAGCAAGAAGTTCCAAAAGATCAGTTTGCTGGTATAGATCTTGAAGTAGGTATGACTTTATATGGTCAAGGTGAAGATGGCGGAACTGTTCAAGTTACAGTTAAAGAGATTGCTGGTGAGAATGTTATTATCGATTTCAACCATCCTTTGGCTGGTAAAGATTTAATGTTTACTGTAACTATAAACAACATAAGAGACGCATCTGCAGAAGAAGCTATGACTGGTATTCCTGCTGAAAATAAACAAGATGATTCTGGTTGTTGTGGTACAGGTGGCGGCAGCGGCTGTGGATGTCACTAGTTTTGTAACTGCTTCTGATGCTTCATCTCAAGCATTTAAAACAGCAACACTTTTAAAAACGCTCAGCATAAATTCTCTCATTACCGGTGAGAGTGGAGTGGGCAAGAAGAGTCTTGCTAGATATATACTTCCGGATGCACAAATTATTGATGCATCTGAATTTGATCACATTCTTCTTGCATTGGAAAATGCAAGTGAGATTATTATTTCTAATTTAGAAAACTCGCCTAATCTCATACGCCTCATCAAGGCAATACAAGACAATAACGTACGTGTAATTGCAACTGCAAAAAGTTCATTTTTCGATGAAAAAATCGATGATTTATTCAGCTTAAAATTTGATATCCCACCGCTTTCTCATAGACCGGAAGATATTGATGTTTTAGTAAAGATATTTGTCAAAGAAGCTTCTCTTTTATTTAACAGTCACGAAAAGTTTGATTTTAAAAATTTTAGGCCAGATGTAAGTAAAAACGCAGACTCGTTACGAAGACAGGTGATGGTGAGTTGTCTTTTACAAGATATTAAAGATGTTGAGCTTATCGATATTATGGATAATTACCTCTATTCAAGATTAGGTTCAAATAGTGATTATAGAAATTTTTTGTATCTTTATGAAGTACCACTTATAAAATCAGGTCTTAGAAAATTTAAATCTCAACTTAAGCTTGCAGATAAGCTGGGATTAAATAGAAATACATTGAGAAAAAAAATTTCCGATAATAAACAATATATACAAGGATAATAAATGTCTAAAAAAATTGCAATGATATTCGCCGGTCAGGGCTCACAATCAATTGGTATGGGAAAAGAATTTTATGAAAATTCCGCGATAGCCAAAGAGATGTTTGAAGAAGCTGGAAGAAGAATAAATGTGGACTTTAAAGAGTTACTTTTTACTGAGAATGAAAAACTTGCTCAAACAGAATATACGCAACCAGCCATTTTACTTGTTCAGATGATTGCATATCGTCTTTTTAAAGATGCTTGCCCTGATGTGAAAGCAGAACTTTTTTTAGGACATTCTCTTGGTGAATTTTCAGCACTTTGTGCAAGTGGAGCAATAGATTATATCGATGCTGTAGAGCTTGTTCATAAACGCGGCGCTTTTATGCAGAGTGCATGTGAATCAATCGAAGCTGGTATGATGGCATTAGTCGGTATAGAAGATGCAGCAGTTGAAAATGTGTGTGCTCAAGCGCAAGAAGATGGGAAAAAAGTTTGGCCGGCAAACTATAACCAAGATGGACAGCTTGTTGTTGCCGGAATGAAATCTGATTTAGTTTCACTTGAGCAGACATTTAAAGATGCTGGCGCGAAAAAAGTGATACTTTTAAATATGTCAGTTGCATCTCACTGCGCACTGCTAGCACCTGCACAAGATGCTCTTGAAGCATTGATGGTAAAAATGGTAAAAGAAGATTTTAGTGCTCCGATTATTTCTAATGTCACCACGAAACAATATGATACAAAAGCAGAAGCTGTATCACTTTTAAAAGATCAGCTTGTTAAACCTGTAAAATATAAGCAATCGATACTTGCGATTGAGAGTAGTGTAGATATGGCTATTGAGTTTGGAAATGGTTCAGTTTTAAAAGGTCTCAATAAGCGTATCGCAAAGGATATGACAACACTTAATATCTCAGATATGGACAGCTTAGCAAAAGTTATAGAAGAAGTCTGTAACTAGAATGAATATAACGCTTGTTCAGAGTTCACCAAAATTAAATCGCTCAAACTTAGCAGCTACACTTGAAAAAGTGGAATTGTATAAAAATAACAGCGATTTGATAGTCTTTCCTGAACTTTCTTTAAATGGATATCTGCTTCAAGATAAGCTCTTTGAAGATGCTTGGGATATAGATGAACTTGATGTGTTAAAAGAAGCGAGTAAAGAAGTAGATATTGTTGTCGGTGCAGCAATACGTGAAGGAATTGCGTTTAGAAACGCAGCTCTTTATTTTTCAAAAGGTAATTTGTTAAGTCAACATAATAAGGTTCATTTACCAAATTACGGAATGTTTGAAGAAGCACGATATTTTGATGCTGGAGATATTTTTGAGAGTTTTAAAGCACTCAATATGAAAATATCTATGTTAGTTTGTGAAGATTTATGGCATGAGAGTGTCCATAAAGATCTTATAAATGAAAATCCAGATCTTATTATCGCCTTGGTAGCTTCACCTGCACGTGGATTTGAAGATGATGGGTTACACATACAAAAACAATGGTATTCAATTATTCAAACTGTTGCAAAAGAGTGTCATGCTAAACTTATTTTTGTAAATAGAGTGGGTTTTGAAGACGGTCTTGGTTTTTGGGGTGGAAGTTGCGTTTTGGACGAAGATGCCACATTCCTTCACACTTTACCAAACTACAAAGAAACAGTTCGAACATTTACAATAGAGGACAAAAAATGAAAATAGCGATTATGGGCGCAATGCCTGAAGAGATAGCTCCAATATTGGAACAGCTTGGCGAGTATAAAACGACACCTTATGCAGGCAATACATATTATGAAGCGAGTTATAGAGGTGTTGCACTTGTTATTGCCTATTCAAAAATAGGTAAAGTTTTTTCTACACTTACAGCAACAACGCTTATTGAGCATTTTGGAGCGCAGAAGCTTCTCTTTAGTGGTGTCGCAGGCGCTATATCCACCTCACTAAAAGTCGGAGATTTACTCGTTGCTACAAAACTTTCTCAACATGATTTGGATATTACTGCGTTTGGGCATCCTTTTGGTTATGTTCCTGAAGGTGCGGTATATACTGAGGCGGATCAAGAACTTATCGCTCTAAGTAAAGAAGTCGCTCATGAGATGAATAAAAAGATTCACGAAGGGATTATTGCAACAGGAGATCAGTTTGTTGCCAATGAAGAGCGAAAGAACTGGATTGGGACAACATTTGGAGCAGATGCGCTAGAGATGGAAGGTGCTTCTGTCGCTGTTGTTTGTGACGCACTTAATGTTCCATTTTTTATTCTTCGTGCTATTAGTGATGCTGCAGATATGGACGCAAGTTTTTCTTTCGATGCATTTTTAGAGACTAGCGCAAAAGAGAGTGCCGCGTTTGTTATAAAGATGGTAGATGCAATCATTGAAAAAAATGTTTAATCAAAACAAAGATTTCTTATGTCTATAAAATTATCTAAAAAAATTATGTCCAAACTTGGTCGCACAAACGCTGAGTTTGGGCTCATAGAAGAGGGTGATAAGATTTTAGTCGGCCTGAGTGGTGGAAAAGACTCTTTGACGATGGTTCATGCAATGCGTGAACAACAAAGACGTGCACCTTTTTCATTTGAGTTTTTAGCGGTAACGATTTCCTATGGGATGGGCGAGAACTATGAAGCGTTGAGTGCACATTGTAAGGAATATGATATTGCTCATGTAGTGCATGATACGAATGTTTTTGATCTGGCACAGGAAAAGATACGTAAAAATTCCTCTTTTTGCAGTTTTTTTTCACGTATGAGAAGAGGATATCTTTACAGTGCAGCAGAAAAATATGGATGTAATAAAGTAGCACTAGGACATCATATGGATGATGCTGCAGAGAGTTTTTTTATGAACTTTATCTACAATGGTCAGTTGCGTTCACTTGCACCAAAATATAGAGCTTCCAACGGTCTTGTGGTTATTAGACCGCTTATTCAGATGCGCGAACGCCAACTGAGTGCGTTTGCACTTGAAAATAATATTCAGACGATTGGTGATGAAGCTTGTCCGGCAATGCGTTTTGATGTAAAGATGCCTCATGCAAGAGCACATACAAAAGAGATGCTTTCGAAGATGGAAAAAGAATTTCCTACGCTTTTTACAAGTTTAAACGCAGCCTTTAAAAATATATCAGAAGATAGCTTTTTTGAAGTAGAGAAATTTTCTCTTTAGCTGAATTTTATTTTTTTTCATCTTTGAGTATTTGTTCTTTGTTTTCTTGGAGAATATCCTCTTTGATATTTTCTAAAAACTCTATAATATTTTTTTGATAGGATATAGTATCCTCATCATAAGATAAATCAAGTAATGGGTAGAGTTCGCTTACATCTATCTTTTTTGCATAACGAGGTATAACTTTGAGTTCTGCTTGGATATTACTTATTAGTTTCTCAGTCAGCAGTCCATTGTTTTCACGTATTTTTTTTACAAACTCTTTTGTATTGAGCATTAAAAGATTTGCTCTATCCTCATCATTGTTATAAATGTTCATTCCTGCATTTTTTACGACGATATAATTTTCTATCCTCGCGTTTTCATCCGCTGCAATGACAAGTGCAAAGATTTTTGCACGAAATTCCAACGAACTGTGGTGATACACAAACAATTCACGAAACGCGTTGTAAAAATACTGTTTAATCCGAAAACTCAGTGTCATTCATGCTCCTAATGTGATATTATACCTCTTTGATTTTAAAGAAAGTGTAAATGAATGTTAGATACGAATGATTATGAACTGCTCAAAGAAAACTTTATAGCTTCGCAAAGTCTTTTTACGAAATTGCGTTTAGTTGTTTATAACGCTTCTAATATAGAATATGATGGAGTCGGTTTTTATACGGATGAAGAAAAGATATACAAACGACATCATGAAAAACTGCGTGTAAAGATTTTTCAATCGCTTTGTGCTGCTTTGAGTTTCTACGATATCAAGCTTTTGGAGAATAAAGACGACGCATCATACACATTAACATTTATGCTTAGTTTAAATAATGTACAAAGTCTTCTCCGTGTTGATTTTACAGAAGAAAACGCACTGGATATCATCCAGCTTAGTTAAGAAAAAAATAGTGGTATAATTTCACTGAAAATTTAGAAGGAACAATTTTATGGGTAGAGCATTTGAATATAGAAAAGCATCAAAATTAAAGAGATGGGGAGCAATGTCAACATTGTTTCCTAAGCTTGGAAAGATTATCACTATGGCAGCAAAAGAGGGCGGACCAGATCCTGATATGAACTCAAAACTTCGTACGGCAATTTTAAATGCAAAAGCTGAAAATATGCCAAAAGACAATATTGATGCAGCTATAAAAAGAGCAACAGCGAAAGATGCTGCAAATATGTTGGAAGTCAATTTTGAAGGAAAAGCACCTCATGGCGTTTTACTTTTCATAGAGTGCGCAACAGATAATAATACAAGAACAGTAGCGAATGTAAAAAGTATTTTGAATAAAAATGGTGGAGAGATGCTTACAAATGGCTCTCTAGAATTTATGTTTAGCAGAAAAGCAATATTTGAATGCAAGTTGCCCGCAGGTACAGATATTGAAGAACTTGAGCTTGAGCTTATAGATGCCGGTCTTGAAGAGATTGATGCGGAAGAGGGTATTTGTATTATTACGGGTGATTATACAAGTTTTGGTACATTGAGTGAAGCTATAGAAAAAATGGGAATGGAGATTATCAAAGCAAATCTTGAGAGAATAGCCAATACTCCAATCTCTATAAGTGAAGAGCAGCAAGCAGATATAGACAAAATCTTGCAGAGATTAGATGATGACGAAGATGTTCAAAATGTCTTTAGCAACATAGCATAAATTCCACCTTGTGTGGAAATTTATACGCTTAAATGAAATATCCTTCCGGGCAATTTTTTCAAACACTGGAAGTTAAACAATCCAAATTTATAGCATATTTAACACCTTATTTTGAGTATGAACATCTTTTAGCTACACTCAAAGAAAAACATCCAAAAGCCAGACATTTTGTAGTTGCGTTTAGATACCTCAATGAGTTTGAACAAATAGTGGAACATTCAAGTGATGATGGCGAACCAAAGGGAACATCCGGAAAACCCTCACTTATGGTCTTGCAGGGACATGAGCTGATTAACATTGCTGTTATTATAATACGATATTTTGGAGGTACTAAACTCGGTACTGGAGGTCTTGTCCGTGCATATAGTGACGCTGTAAATCTTGTGATACAAGAGAGTTTATTCACGGAATATAAAAAAGAAAAAGAGTTGCATATATTTGTGGAGTATGGCAACACGCGGATTATAGAATATGAATGTGAAGCAGCTGCTATTGTTATTGTTAAGAAAGTGTTTTCAGAGGGTGTAGAATATTTTCTTCGCTCATCTGAAGAAAATATTAATAGCTTTAGAGACAAAATGCAAAGAATTATCAAGATATATTAAGAGATAAGAAGATTTCTTCTTATCTGCCTTGAACAGCGTTCCCCATATCCCACATAGGTAAGAAAATACCGAGCGCAAGCAAAATAACCATAGATGCAATAATAAAGAGCATAACGGGCTCAATCGCTTCTGAGAGTCCATCAATAATGGCATCAAAACGCATTTTATAGTATTCGGCTACTTTTTTTATCATCGCATCAAGTGTTCCACTATCTTCTCCAGCACGTATCATTTGAATAATCATATTTTCAAATAACTCTGTATCTTGGAGCCCTTTATTTAAAGTACCACCTTTTTCAACTGCTGATCTTACAGTAAGGAGTCTATTTTTAAGAGGCAGACTATCTATCATAGAAATAGAGGTATCAAGTGCTTCTGCTATAGGAATACCTGCGCGGATAAGTTCAGAAAAAACAAGGGTAAATCTACTCAGTGTAGAGAACTTGATAATGTTATTTATAAGATAGGTTCTAAGTAAAGCTTTATGCCAGCCAAACCTGAAATTATAGGAGTTATCAACAAAATATTTAAAGACCATAAAGGCAAGAAAAAGTGCAGCTAGGACATAAAGTCCATAGTTATTGAAGAGATATTCTAGTGTTAGTAAGATTTGCGTCGGAAGGGGAAGCTCTGCATTTAGCTCTTCAAAAATAGCTTTAAATTCTGGAACAACATAAGAGATAAGAATTGTAAATGCAACTGCCATTGCTATCATTACATTTCGTGGATATGCCATTGCTTTTTTGAATTTGATGACATTTGCGCGTATCTCTTCAAGCATATTCGCTAAAGCATACAGAGATTCATCAAGGTTACCTGTTTTTTCACCGAGTTGTACCATTGCAATTGCAAGGTTACCGAGTTCAAAACGAAAGTTTTCCATAGAAGCTGAAAGAGAATGCCCTGCGTTTATATCATCTGCAAGCTTACTAAATACTATCTTCAAGGCTTCATCTTGCGTTGAAGTAGCAATTTCATGGAGTGAATCGTGAATAGAAATACCTGCGTTTGTCATAACAGCCAATTGTCTAATAGCTGCAATTAGAGCATCCGGTCTGATCTTTCTTTTTTTTATATTTTGAAGAAAATTTGTCTTAAATCTCTTGAGCCTAGCCTCAAACGGTTCCTCAGCTTCAACGACTTTGACAATAATCCCTGAAAATTTTATTTTTGCATGGCTATTTGCTTCTTTTCTATCTTGAGCATAAAGACCTATATTTTCTTTTTTACCTTTTGTAAATACTGTTACGATAAAGTATTTCATCCTTTTGCCACCTTTAAGACTTCTTTGAGACTCGTAATACCATCAAGTGCTTTTTGGATACCATTTTGGTATATCCCTATAAAACCTTCACTTACTGCAAGCTCATGTAGCGCTTCTTTTGAAGCTCCTTTTGCGATGAGAGATGAAAGTCCTTCAGAGATGTTAAGAACTTCACAAATCATTTCTCGTCCCATGAAGCCAGTGTCATTACACTCTTTGCAGCCTTTGCCTGTATAAAATCTTGCACCTTCGGGTACAAGGCTACCTAACTCTTCAAGCGTGGATGCAGGTATAATCTCTTCTTCTTTACAGCTAAGACAAATTTTTCTAACAAGCCTTTGCGCTTGGATAGCAACGAGAGCTCCACTTATCAAATAATGTTGAATACCCATATCAACCATACGAGGAATAGCACTTATAGAGTCGTTTGTATGCAGCGTAGAAATAACTAAGTGACCCGTAAGAGCAGCTTTTATAGCTATTTCAAGTGTCTCTTGGTCACGAATCTCACCGATCATGATTTTATCTGGATCTTGTCTAAGTATAGAACGAAGTGCATCTGCAAAACTCAGACCAACTTTTGGATTGACTTGAACTTGCTGAATAAGATTCATTCTATACTCAACAGGATCTTCAACAGTAATAACTTTATCTTCTACATTTCTAAGTTCATTTAGGGCACCATAGAGTGTCGTTGTCTTACCGCTTCCTGTTGGACCCGTAACCAAAATAATTCCATACGGTGCTTCAAGACCTTTTAAAAATTTATGGTAACTTACACTGTCCATACCTGCATCTTCAAGTTTTACAAGTGCTTTTTGTTTGTCCAATACACGCATTACGATAGATTCACCGTATAAAATCGGAAGTGTAGAGATACGAAAATCATATTCTCTTGCTCCGACCAAAGTTGAAAAACGACCATCTTGAGGTTTTCTTTTTTCAGCAATATCAAGATTTGCCAGTAGTTTGAGTCTTGATGCGAGTGGCGGATAAATCGATTTTTCAAAAATGAAAACTTCCGAGAGTTTACCATCGATACGTCCGCGAACAACACAATTTTTTTCTGTCGGTTCAATGTGCACGTCGCTGGCTCTACCATTGATACACGCTTTGAGGATAACATCGATAAGTAAAAGGATAGAAGATGCTTCTTGTTGTTCTTCTATGGAGCTAATTGAATTAAGTTCATCTTTTATTTTTTTAACAAGACCTTTGACACTATCTTTCAGTTCTGCTTTAAAGAGATACGATGCAATCTGTTTTTTCGTTGCCAATGCAACTTTGATAGGTTTTCTTGGAAAAAGTCTTTGTATAGATTCCTGTGCGTTGATATCAAGTGGATCATTAAACGCGATACTTACGCTCATGTCATCTTCAAAAATAGGAATTGCATTGTGCTTTTTTAGTTGTGCAAGAGGCGAGTTTGATGTGAGCTGATAATCCATATCGATAGAGTCTAAATCTACAAAAAGGATATCTAATTCATGAGCGAGTTTTTCTAAAATAGCTCTTTCACTAATATAATCATAGTTATCAATGATAGAAAGGTTATAAACGCCATCTCTTACCTGCTGTACGATAAAACGTACCAGCCTATCCATCGTCATAAAACCTGAGAGTGTTATGTCGCGTAAAATCAGGTTTGGATGTATTCCCTTGGCGAGAAGTCTGTCCACCTGACCTTTCATAATAGAACCATTTGCTAGTAAATCAGTTGTTACTCTATCCACGATTGTCCCTACCAATAGATGTGTCTTTTGACAACTATTGTATCATAAAACTCTTCAATCACCATTTTACTAATTTTATCCTCTTCGAGTATATAAAGCTTATAAGAGAGTTTAGAATTATGCGGATCATCAAAGATATAAACAGATTGTTTATCGTGTTTTTTAAGCTTTACATAAAAATCAAATACTTTGGATAATACATAATCTGTTGTGGGCAAATTTAAACCTTCTAAGTCATACTCATCCACGAGTGCATGATAAAGAAGTTTCTTTTGCATCAGTATAATTGAAAAATAAGCGGCATTCGCACGTGCTTCTTTTGAATATTTAAGCATAGCAAGAGGCATAGCTAGTCTATCGATAAAATCTGCATGTAAGCAAGAAAAAGCATACAAAGAAAGAAATTCATCTTCTTGTTTGTACTCTTTGAGGTTTTCAAAGCCTAGATTACACGCTTCTTCGTATTTATTATTTTGAAATAAATGAAGCATTTCCTCTTTGGCATTTGCATGAAGATTTAAATAAATCAATAAAAATAGTATTATAAATTTCATTTGAACTTTCCTGAGAGGATTTCATCAAGCAATAAATTTGCACGACTCGAATTAGACTGTTTCGCATACTCTTTTAAAACTTTGATTGCTTTTTCTTTGTCACCAAGTTTAACAAGTGATTGTGCAAAAATAATCCAGCTTGCCTCTATATCTTTGTTGAGCTCATTTGTAATAAGAGAGTAGTTGTATGCCTCACGGTATTCACCTAAATTGTAATATTTTTTAGCTATAAAAAGACTAAGTGTAGGATTGTTATTTTTTTTAAATCTTTGAATAATTTCTTTAATATCACTATAGGTATCTTGTCTTTTTATATTGACTACACTTGTTTTAGATTTTTCTTCTTTAGGTGCTGCCTCTTCGATTGTTTGACTGGGCTTTTCCTCAAGCTCAATTGTTTCTGTCATAACTATTTCTTCCATCTTTATTGGAGTAGGAGGAGTTTGCGGTTGCATGATTTGAATGCGTTTTGTATCACTAGCTTGTACTGGTTCATTATCATATTCAAGATTGTTGTGTTGCATATTTTTTATAAAATTCATAGATGGTGTGAGAGTAACTTTTCGTTCTTGTTCTTTTTTTTCAACATCTAAAAGAGGCTGTGTAATAGTTATGGCTGCATTTTCTTGTAATGTTGTAGTTTTTACAGAAACAACTTGCGGAGGAATTTCATTTATATTTTTTTCTTTTATGATTATTTTTTCTTTCATTTCTTCAGGTTTATGTACGGTATTTTCTTCTTGTGTTTCTACTTTAAAATAGTTTAAATTTATTA
Organism: Sulfurimonas sp.; assembly: GCA_028689055.1. Classification (GTDB taxonomy): domain Bacteria; phylum Campylobacterota; class Campylobacteria; order Campylobacterales; family Sulfurimonadaceae; genus Sulfurimonas. The sequence goes on from JAQTWZ010000005.1 coordinate 31,268, forward strand.
AAATATTTAGTAGAATTATAATTAATAATGAACTGATTAGTATAACTATTAGTGGAAGATATGATTTTATTTTATAACGTAACCATTTTTGTTCGAGTTGACTGATATTAAGCATGTAATAAACCTGTATGAAGTGCGGACATCTCAATTATTTTTGTGGAGACACTGTTCGTTTTTAGTGAGTAAAGTTTATGATTGTTTTCATAAATAGTATAGATATCGAAAAGTGTATAGAGCAGTTTATTAGTATCTCTGTAGTTACCTCGCGTGATTTTATGAATTAGGTTGACAGATTTGTTTGTAAACATATTGGCACTGTCAAAACAGTTGGCTTTCATAAGTTTTTTTTGGATATAAATTTTTAATTCTGCACTCGAAGCATTCTCAAGCTCTATACTTTCCCAGATTCTTGTTTGAAAATGCTCTTTTGCAATAAGGTCTTCTTTGTCTGTTTTATGGAGTGTGATAACAAATTTTACACTTCTTGTATCTGAAAGTAATCGTATCTTTTCCATAAGCTGATTTGAATAGAGTTGTGCTTCATCAAGTAAAATAATAGGAATAGCATTAAATGAACTTTGCTTAACAATTTTCATAAATTGTGTAAAATTGAGTTCTCCTTTATAATTTACAGAAAATATATCTTGTGCTAATGTTCTAAAAAATTCACTTTCATCTAAAATAGGAGTTTTGTAAATAAACATTGGTTGATTTTTTGAGATATCATGGTAAAGCTTATTGAGAAACATACTTTTACCAGTTCCTGGTCTCCCATAAAGCAATACCATTTTCAGTGGTTTATTTATTGAGTCTTTTAGAGACTGATAAATGCTTGATATTCGATCAAGCTGTATATAATCTTTCGCATTTACCGTATCTAAAAAAACATCTTTTGAATTTTGAAAGATACTAGTACTCATAACCTTATTCTTTTTCTGTACTGTTAAAGTCTGTTCTATCGCTTTTTAAAAGGCTATTTGAGAGCCCCTCATAACCTAAATCTGATAATGATACAGAGTTTTTCTCTCTATGTATAATATGTGGTTCAATAATAACAACAAGTTCTTGTGTTACTTTGATATCGTTTTCATATTTGAAGAGGTAATTAACAATAGGAATATCACCCAAAAGAGGGACTTTATTTGTTTCTCGTGTATTTTTAGTATTAATAAGACCACCTAAGATGATTCTATTGCCATCCTTGACTGTTACAACCGAAGAGAGTTGACGACGATTAAGGTCTGGCGGCATATCTCTACCAGTATTGGATTCTTGTGATATATCAACATTTGTTTCTGATAAAGATGGATTGATAATCAAAGTAATAGCGTTGTCATCTGCAATTTCAGGAGTTATAGAGAGAAGAACGCCTGCAAAAACAGATTGAATGTTTTCACTTGCCGATGTTAGTGAGCCAGCTGTTCCTGCAGTTGATAATGACTCTGATTTTATTTTATAAAAATACTCTGTTCCTGCGGTGATAAGAGCTGGCTGATTGTTGAGTGTAAGTACTTTTGGATTGGATATTGCGCTTACATCTCCTTGCGTTTGAAGAAATTTGATGACTTCATTTAAACTTCCTCCTGCTTTGAAACTCACAAGACTTGCAGCACCCTTAATAGCATCTGCAGCAATCTCTGTTTCTGTAATATTGATTTTGCCAGAATCCGAGTCCCAAGCAGATACATTTTGATTTTGTAGTTTGTGTACACTTAGTTCTACATTTTGCAGTGCATAAATCTGGCTCCAGTCTATTCCTGTACTTTTTCCATCAGAGATGGTAACTGTTAAAAGTTGTACATCAATGAGTACTTGGAGCTGTACTTTATCTTGAAGTTTTTTGAGATAATCATCAAAGCGTTTCATCTGTTTTGCTGTTGCAGTTATTGTGATAAGACCTGCATTTTTGTTGATGATTGGTTTTGGTGCTTCATACACATCTTGAGGTCTATTGAGTATTCTTTGAAGTTCCAAGTCTAATTCTTCCCAAAATTTGACTTCATCTAAACTTTCTATTTTAATGCCTGATTGTGCGCCAGAAGTAGTTTTTCCATTTGATGTTTGGGGCGTTGAGCCTCCTGACATACCACTTGCTTGTGAGTTGGATTGAGAGCTGAGAGTGATATCCGTACTTCCTTTCCCTGACCTTTGTGAAAGAATATAATCAATATTAAATACTTTTGTAGTTAAATAAGAGATTTTGAGTACATTATTTTCAAGAGTATAAGAGAGATTATTTTCACTTAAAACAATGGCTAAAACTTCATCAATTGTCAAATTTTTTAAATGCGTTTTATTGAGTTTTGTATTTAAAAACTCTTCGGCATGAGGATCTGCTACAATGATACTAAATTGACATTCATCGCTTAGCTGTTCAATAAACTCTATAATCTTTGTGTCTTTTGTGGAACTAATACTAAAAAGTTCATAAGAACAATCAGCAAAGGCACTCGTAGAGAGCAGTAGAGCCAATAAAGTTGCGTTTATTTTTCTATTAAGAAGTTTCATTTTTAGTTCCTACTTGTTTTTAAATTTTAGATTTTTACTATCGCTTTGTGTACTAAGCGTTAGTTTCTTATTTTTACTTGTTAGGTGAGCAGATTTAAGGTCTAAACTTACAACTTTGTAGCCCTGAACTGTATCACCTACTTTGCACCACTTACCATTTATGAGAGCAGACCCATTCATAATTGCAACAAGTTTGAGTGTAGGTGCAGTTGGTAAAGGAGTCTTAAAAGCAAAAGTAGCACTTGTGGCTGGTAGCTTTTTTTCGGTGTTAGTAGTATCCAAAGCAACTTTCTTTTCAAGAAAAATAAAAGGATCATTTAACGCAGATATGGTTACTGAAGCAACACCTATTCTAGGAGGTTTAATAGCATCAACTTGATGATCCACCCATGCAAGCTCGCTGGAACTGAGTGTAAGTGTAAAAACAAAAAAGCCAAAAATTACGTTCTTATTCATTAGTATATAATCCCCCAAACTGAGATATTTAAATCAGAGTGTAAGCCATTAGCTGCTGTGATATTCATATCGTGTATATCGACAACAAGATCACTTTGTTCGAGTGAATTAATGAAGTTTACAGTGTTTTTATACCCAGCAACAGATGAAACAGTAATATCTAAAACATGCCCAAAGGAGGTGTTCATCTGAGCTAGTTGATTGGTGAAGTTTAAAATTTTAACATCATATTTTTTTGCATTAGTGGAGATAGAATGCAAATACTCACCCCATGCTCTTTCATCATAAATTAAAAAAGCAATGGCTTCTATTTTATTTTTTATATATGCATTATTGTCTTTATGCATAAGCATTTCATTTGATGCTTGTATAGTTTCAGCTTCAAGCTGGGCTACTTTGGCTTCAGTGTTATATTTTAAGTACAAATTGTCATTTTTAATATTTGTTTCGACGTTAATTATTTCATGATTTTTAGTTTCAAAATTTTCAAATGAACTTTCCCAAAAGAAAAGATAGGAAATAGCAAAAATAACAGCAAAAATCATAATGTATGTTATATAAATGTCTTTTTGACTTTTTTCCTTAAAACTACCGTCAATCTGGTGTAAAAAATCCTCAATATTTATTTTCATAATAGTTCTACCTTTAATGCACTAAAGTATTTTTTTGTATCATCTTTATAAGATATGTAATTGAGCGAAAATTTGAAAACACCTTGATGCATGTTGGTTAAGTGCTCAACAAGTTTGGTTATTTTTTTATCATCTTCCGCGACAAGATTGAGCGTTAATGTTTTAATGGACTCTTTTTCATTATAGTTAAGAGTTTCAAGCTGTACATCATAATCATTTAAATCTTTTGTTAGTGTAGAAATAAGTTGGGCTTTCATGGGATAATTAACTTTAACGTCATGGATTTTGATTAAAGTGTTTTTCTTATCGGTATATTCATCTTTCTCTTTTTTCAAGAGAGCTAAAGCTTTCTCTTTATCTGCTTCTTTATTTTTGATAGTAGTCTCTCTTGAAATCTTTATATTATGTACATCAACATATTCCTGTTGGAGTAGATTGAGTTGTAATTCCTGCGCATAACTTAGCACCCAATAAGTGATTGGATAAGCAAAAGCTATAGCAAAAGAAGCGGCCACTGCCATAATCAGCTTTCCACTTTCACGTTTTATAAATTTTGGCGGACGATGAAATGTACTGAAATTACTTTCATATCTTTCATGAGGTGATAATGTCGCATAGACATGCATAAGCGCATGCATTTGTTCAATATGCTCACTATTACTTTGGAACCCATAATCAAATGCAAAGTCACTTGCTTTAATATTAAGTTCAGATTCTATCATCTCGTCTAGTTTTGTGAGAGATGGTATTTTCATGCCAATATATAAATGCTCTATTTTTTCTAGGTCAAAAGCCCGTTTTAAATATGTAAGAATGTCATTGATATTTACAAACAGTTCTTTATATAACTTAATAACGAAGCTTTTGTAGCTGCTCTGCGTTTCTTTGAGACTTTGTGTAGAAATAAAGTTGATGAAATCTTGATATTCCACTCTTTCACCATAAAGTTCGCAAAATCTTTCATGCATTTGTTTTAGCGAGAACTTTATAGACTTGGCATATACAAACTCTTTATCATGATAGATAGTAACAAAAGCATCGTTTTCTTGAATATAAATAAAACAGTGTACCCCATTATTTTGAATGAGGTTTTTTGTATAGAGTGATTTAAGTAAAAGAGGTGATGGGATAATAATATCAATATATTTTAGCTTATCTATAGCATCTTGATATGTTTGAGTAATTATGAGTGGATCAACAATAAAAACATTAAAGTACCTATTTTCTAAATCAAGAGTATTAAATGTTTCTATAAATTGAATTTGATATTCTACCGCTTGATCGAGTGCAAGTTCGTCATAGACTTTGTTGAAAATAGCATCTGTTAAATCTTCTTGGGGAATGTTTTTACTGATTTCAATTTTTGCATTTATAAAGCTATGTGTATTTAGAAAAGAGATTACAAACTGATTTTGTACATACGAAGGTGTAAAAGCTTCATCCAAAATATTAGACATACCACTAAAATATGTATTATTATAGGGATTAATTGATATTACACTTGAAAAAGAGTGCTGCGTTGATTTGTCCATAGCTATAATCCTATTTAAATTTTACCATTAATGTGGTGCAAAATTCATCATCTTTGTAAAACTCTACTCGATAAACTTTCTTGAGTGTGTCAAGTGAAAAACTCTCACTCATATCACTTTGTTTTAAGCGTATTTCCTCTTCATTGGAAACCCCTTTGGAATAGTATCCAATAACATTCACACGTACGCCATCATTTTTTAATATCTTAAAATCGTCATTTACAAAAAAAGATGAAGCTTTCTCTACGGAAGTAACATTTCCGTCTATCTCAATTTTATAAGTATCAGGACATGAATCTGATAGTTTAAAGTACTGAGGCTTAAGCTCAGTTAACTTTTTGTTTGCTATAAAGACTTCGATCTTTCCCTTAGAATATTCCACTGATCCCAAGGGACTGGAAAAGCTAAAGAGATTATCAATCGATTTTATCGGAATAAAGCTTAAAGAATTTTTGATATCCTTTAAATTTAGTGAAATATTATTATTTATACTAACAAAACCATATTCCTCAATAATTGTATTTATCTCTTTCTCATTCATATCAAATTTTCTTGTAAATTTAATATCCATTATCTTCATAAATTCTTCTATTGCAAGGAGTTGGTAAAAAACTTTTTCAGATAAAGAAGAGAGATTTTTACTACTTTCAATTGCAAACGCAGGTTTGTTGTTAGTTACTGCAAAGTAGGTCAGTGAGAGTTGCATTGCTTCATCATCAAACTTTGTGTTAGTATTCCTTACATCAAAACTATGGTGTGATTTTAGAAGTTTTTTATTGAGATTTTCTTTTACAAGAGAAGCAATTTCATCAAGATTACCAAAAGGCTGATTTTCTTTGAGTTTACATTGATCAATAACGCAGGTTTGTCCCCATGCATTTGGATTGAAGATATTACCTTGTTTTTCTTTTCTATAAAAACCGTGTCCATCATGTAGATTGAGTATAAGTGATACTTTTTCTTCTAAAATAATTTTTTTTATCTCTTCTATGGTTTGTTTGTCAGAATCATTCTCTTTTATAGCAGAAAACTTTCTATTCATATCACCATAAATACCTCTAGAATTTTGTTGAATACTTTTTTGATTGAGGTTTGGAACAATCCATAGATTTTTTGACTCTATTTCATAGTGCGTTGCAAGAATAGAAGCTGCAAAATAGCCACCTGGTTCATCACCATGTATCCCACCTATAACAAGTAGAGTAGTATTGAAATCTGCATTTTCTTTTTTAATAAGTTGAATTTCTCCATGCAGGGTAGAGAAATATAATAAAATAAATAAAAAAAACTTCATCTAGCGTTCTGTAAAAATTTTCATTTTTTTGTCTTCTAATTTTATCATAAGAGTTTTATCGCCAGTAAATCTAAAAGTGTCTGATCTATACATTTCTTTGAATGTTATTTTGAAAACATTTGTCAAATTTGGGTAAGGAACAATACTTATATTTTGAAAAATAATCGTTTTTTTCTCATTTTTTTGGAAAACTCTTGTTTTAAATCTTTTAAATTCTGGATATTTCATGCCATCATCTCTAACAAAATCAGGGGTATAAAAATCAAGATAAGTATCTGTGTCACTATAAAGCCAAGCATATCTCCATTTGAATAATTCAGATAAAAGTAAAGAGAGAGTCTCTTTAGATGAGATTTTTGGTGTTGTCTGTTCATCAATAATTAAAAGTGTTTCTAGATAGTTGATTTTTCCCTCCAAACATTCTATATTTTCATTCTCTATAGCAATACAACCTTTAGTGTATGTATCTCTTGTTTGTTCTGTTGGCAAACCGTGAATCCATATGCCATGACCGTTTTTTCCTTGAAATCTGTCATAGATATTTGGATATGAAGTCACAAAAGCAAGCGGACCGTAAAAAGAGTCAAGATTTTTGTCTTTTGAGAGTTTCTCTACAATACGATAGATGCCTATTGGAGTTTTCAAATCTCCTTCCTTTGCCTTGTCTCCATCGTTTTTTCCTGTATAAGCACTATGTTTTTTGACAAATTCATAGTTGTTTTCTTTATTTTTTACATATAAAGAGAGTGTAGATTTGTTTTTATCGCAGTAAAGGATACTACTATACTCTTCAGTAAAGCCAAATTTCGTGTCCTTATCTTTGATATATTCACTCCAATAAGATTCTCTTGTGAGTTCTTCATCCATTATTTTGGCAATATTGTCTATACCGTTTATTCGATAATTATCTAAAGATTCATTTGCAAAAAGCAAAACATTAGTAAAAATAATCATAGTAATAGTTTTTAATAGTTTTTTAATATTATGCTTTGTCATTTTGATATCCTATCTCTTTTAAATAATTTTTATCTTTGCTCCAGCCCTTTTTGACGCTTACTTGAAGGTCAAGATAGGCTTTTTGTCCACTTAAAAATTCTATTTTTTCTCTAGCATATTTTCCTATGCGTTTGATAGATTCTCCGCCTTTACCGATTATGATACCTTTTTGCGACTCTTTTTCGATGATAATAGTCGCATAGATTTTATCTAGGCCTTTATTCTCTTCTATCTTGTCTATCAAAACATCCGATTCGTACGGGATTTCATCACTGACATTTTCAAAAACGGCCTCGCGTATAAAACCTGCATAGATGTCACGTACAAGCTCGCTTGTCAAATCTTGAGGGTCAAAAAGATAAGGAGAATCAGGCAGATTTTTCGCGATAGTATCAAGTAAATCTTTATGTCCTACTTTTTTTGGCACGGCAATAGGGATTAATGCTTCAAAATGGTCTGAAAATTGGTTGTAAGAACTGATACGTTTGAAGAGTTTTTCTTGTGTTACCTGATCGATTTTACTGAGTACTATAATATGTTTCACACGATTATTATTGAGTTTTAAAAATTTTTCATAATGCTCTGTCGAATCCGTTATCGGTGCAAGATAAACAATAAGGTCACAATCTCCCATGGCTTTGAGTGCTTCATCAAGCATAAACTGGTTGAGCACTTTTTCGCGCTCATGTATGCCGGGTGTGTCAACAAAAATAATCTGATCTCCATTGTGCATGACGATTGCGTTGGAACGTTTTCTTGTCGCGTTTGCTTTTTGCGAAACCATGGCGATATTTTCACCCAAAAGAGAGTTCATTAGGGTACTTTTACCTGCGTTTGGACGACCTATAAGAGAGACGAAACCACTTCTTGTAGTTTTTGGAGTATTTATTTCTTGGCTCATGAGAGTGACCTTTATTTGGTATTTTTACAATATATAACGAGAGAGATCTTCATTTTCTACGACTAAATCAAGTTTTTCATGTACTAATGCAGCTGTGACAATACAATCTTGCCCTTTGTAGCTATCGGCATCAAAACTTATATCTTCTAAAACTTTTTCCAAAACCGTATGAAGGCGTCTAGCACCAATGTCTTCGGTTATTTCATTGGCACGGTGAGAGAGTTTGGCTATGGCTCGAATAGCTTCATCATCAAAACGCAGTGTGACTCCTTCTGTCGATAAAAGTGCCTCGTACTGTTTGAGCAAAGAGTTCTGCGTTTGTGTAAGTATGGCATACAGTGTCTCTTCTGTTAGTGCTTCAAGTTCTACGCGAAGAGGAAATCTTCCTTGAAGCTCAGGAATAAGATCGCTGGGTTTGCTCACATGAAATGCACCTGCGGCGATAAAAAGGATGTGATCTGTATTGATAACACCATATTTTGTAGTAACGCTACTACCTTCAACTATAGGAAGCAAATCCCTTTGTACACCTTCTTTGCTTGGATCATTTCTACCCTGAGATTTTTCACTGAGAGCTATTTTGTCTATCTCATCCAAAAAGATGATACCGCCATTTTCTGCGCGGCGGAGCGCTTCTGCGTTTATGTTTGTCATATCGAGAAGTTTGTTTGTCGCTTCAAGCTTGAGGATGGATTTTGCATCTCTTACAGTAAGCTCTTTTTTGTTATCTTCTTTGCTCATGGTTGCAAATATTTTGGAAAAACTCTCTTGGACTTTGGCCATTTCCGGAGGCATATTTGTGTCATTAAATTCGATGTTTACTTTTTCAAGTTGCAGTTGGATGACAGTATCATCCATTTCGCCGGATTCTACTCTTTCTTCCATTGCGCGAAGAAGATGGGCATAGTCATCTTTTTTACTTTCACTTGCACCAAGAGGAAGAGGCGGAAGGAGATTTTCTACTATTTTATTGAGGACATAGTTGTCTATTTTCTCTTTGTTTTCTTCTTCTTTTTCGGCTTTTACGATACTGATTGCGTTTACGACAAGATCACGGATCATCGACTCTACATCCCGTCCGACAAATCCTACTTCGGTGTATTTGCTAGCTTCGACTTTGATAAATGGTACTTTCATCATTTTTGCCAGTCTTCGGGAGATTTCTGTTTTGCCGACACCAGTTGAACCTATCATAAGTATGTTTTTTGGCATGATTTCGTTTTGGAGTTCCAGCGAAAGCTGCATTCTTCTATATCGAGTTCTAAGGGCTAAAGCTATTGTTTTTTTTGCGTTTTTTTGAGAGATCACATATTGGTCTAAGTATGCAACTATCTCTTTTGGTGTTAAATTCATGGCTTATTTTCCTAAAGAGTAAGGATTTTGATGTTGTGGTTTGTGTAGATGCACAGATCTGCTGCGATAGTAAGGCTCTCTCGTACAAGTTCCTCTTCATCGAGTGAAGCATGTTTTTTGAGTGCGCGCGCTGCTGCAATAGCATAATTGCCACCGCTTCCGATAGAAGCTATTGCACCATCTTCCGGCTCAACTACATCACCATTTCCTGTAAGAATAAAAATATGTTCGTTGTTAAGGACGATCATCATGGCTTCAAGTCTGCGAAGAACTTTATCTTTTCTCCAAGCTTTGGAAAATTCTATAACAGACTTGAGAAGATCACCTTTTTTATTTTCTAAAAATTGTTCAAACATTTCAAAGAGGTTAAATGCATCCGCCGTACTTCCGGCAAAACCCGCGAGAATCTTGCCGTTGTGAAGTGTCCGAATTTTTGTCGCATTGCCTTTGAGGATAGAGCTCCCAAATGTAACTTGTCCATCACCACCTATAACAGCTTTGTTTTTGCCTTTATAGGCAAGTATGGTTGTTGCATCAAACATTCCTATTCGCCTTGGATATCCACATGAAGTGTTGCATGAATGCCATGACCGAGTTTGAGGTCTAGCTCATGTTCACCAACTGTTTTGATAGCAACTTTATCTATGATGTGTTTTTTATCTATCTCAATTCCGTGTTGCTCAAGGAGTGCATGAGCTACTTCATCTTTTGTGATTGAACCAAAAAGATGGCCATTGTCACCTATAGGTTTCGTAATGATTATCTCTGCTTTATCTAACTTCACTGCGAGAGCTTTCAGCGTTGTAATCTCATCCGCCAAATCTTTTGCTTTTTGTGCTTCATCAGCAGCATGTTGTGCTAATATCTCCGTTGTTGCATGTTTTGCAAAGCCTTTTGCTATAAGAAAGTTTTTGCCATATCCGTCTTTTACTTCTTTAACTTCACCGACTTTTCCTAAACTTTTTACATCTTTTGTAAGTAGTACTTTCAATTTTATTCCTTTTTTTTCTTCTAAAAAAAGAGAGAATTATCTCTCTTTTGGTCCGCCATAAGAAACGATACCATGTGTGAGGTTTCCGACTTTTGTATAGCCCATATCACCCAAAATTCTTGCACAGTGTGCAGAACGGCTGCCTACATGACAATAAAGAATGATATTTTCATTTTTGTCAAGTTTTGCTTCATCTAAAGTTTGGAAGAAACTGCTCGTAGGAACAAGTGCATCTGCACCGCTAATATGACCCATCATCCACTCCATATGTTCACGGACATCGACGATTTTAAAGTCAACCATACCAAGATCACGTGCTTCGATAAGTGCAATAAGTTCATCTCCATCGATCTCTCTTTGGCTCACAAGAACTTGACACTCTTCTTTTGTAAGTCCGCGTGAGTGCGTATGAACGACCTCTTCCATACCGAGTTCGATGCGTTTTGCAGCTGCAAACGCAGGCGTACAAAAGATCTGACAGTGACATACGCCTTCGTCAGGTATCTCATGTTCTAGTGCCGGTTTACATGGGCAGATTCTATCTTCAACACTTCTTGGTTTTTCATCTACCACTTCAACCATAAAACAAGGACAAAAGCGTTTGTTATACATCATCTTGTTTCTAGCAAGACCCATCTGTACACCTTCGTTTATCTCTGTTTGAGGATTGTATTCCCAGTTAAACTGCTTGATAACTTTGTCTGTAAACTTAATCGTTTTTTGCATCTCTTCTTGAAATTCAGGAGAGTTCATATCGATTTTAATGATGCTCATTTTGTCTTCCTTTGTATTTATTTTTTTAAGTGATTTCTTTTTTTACCGGCGATAATTCTTCTAAGCGCATTGAGTCTGATAAAACCTTCTGCATCTTTTTGATTATACACTTCATCTTCTTCAAATGTTGAATGCGCTTCAGAATAGAGAGACATATCTGATTCGCGACCTACAACTTCTACATTTCCTTTGTAAAGTTTGAGTTTTACAGTTCCTTGAACATATTTTTGCGTAATATCAATCGCTGCTTGCATCATCTCTCTCTCTGGCGTAAACCAGAAACCGTTATAGATAAGTTCCGCATATTTTGAAATCATTGAGTCTTTCATATGTGCTTCTTCACGGTCGAGACAAATTGATTCTATTGCACGGTGTGCTTTGAGCATGATAGTCCCGCCCGGTGTTTCATAACATCCACGCGCTTTCATACCTACAAAACGGTTTTCTACGATATCAACGCGCCCAATTCCGTGTTTGTTTCCATATTCGTTTAAAGTTCTCAAAAGAGTAGCAGGAGACATCTCTATACCATTGACTGAGATAGGATCGCCATTTTTGTATCCTATCGTAATGTACTCTTTTTCATCAGGAGCATTCTCAGGAGAGTTACTCCAAAGCCACATTGACTCTTCTGGCTCATTCATAGGGTTTTCTAAGTGTAATCCTTCATACGAAATATGAAGAAGATTGGCATCCATAGAGTAAGGACTTACGGTAGGATTGCCGTTTGCATCTAAATGTTTTTGGTCTATTTTAATGCCATGTTCTCTTGCATATGCTAAAAGTTTTTCTCTTGAGTTTAAGTCCCACTCTCTCCAAGGTGCAATAACAGTGATATCGGGATTTAGACCTAAATAACCAAGTTCAAATCTTACCTGATCGTTCCCTTTTCCTGTAGCACCGTGACTTACTGCATCCGCACCCATCTTCTTTGCAATCTCAATCTGTTTTTTAGCGATGAGAGGTCTCGCAATAGAAGTTCCAAGGAGATACTCACCTTCATAAATAGCGTTTGCTCTAAACATAGGAAAAACATACTCTTTTACAAACTCTTCTTGTACATCAAGAATAAAAATATTTTCAGGTTTGATACCGTTGTCAAGTGCTTTTTGACGTGCCGGTGCAACATCTTCGCCCTGTCCTAAATCTGCTGTAAAGGTAATAACTTCAGCTTTGTACTCATCTTGTAGCCACTTCAAAATAACACTTGTATCAAGTCCGCCTGAATATGCTAAAACTACTTTTTTGACTTCTTTTTTCATATAAAAAACCCTTTGCTAGAGAAATAATTGACGCGATTATAACGAAAAAGAGGTGAGGGAATACTTATAAAGAATGAATTCTGTGAGTGTATGAAAAAATATTTAAGAGAGTGTAGCAAAACTAAGCAGAAAAAAAGTGGTTGATTCAAAGGAGTCTATTTACCCCTTGGAATCAAATAATATGCCTGTAACTTCTTGCATTTTAGGTAAAAAATCTGCAGCTTGTTCGGCTGGAAATCTTCGTATCATTTTGTTTGTTTGGGCTTCGATAACAGAGACATAAAAAATATCGTTTGTATCTACACCAAATTTGAGATTTGTGTTCATTGGAGCCATTGCTTTGTTGAGGTCATCTACCAAATCTTGCACTTTTTCTTTTGAATCTATTTTATTCATATGAACAGTAGCATCTTCTTTTTGCATCTGTTTTACAACATCAACTTTTTGGGTTTGTTGAACCTGTTGTTGTGCCTGTTGTGCTCGTCCTTGAGCCTCGCTTGAAGCTATCTGTGATTGTTGCTGTCTTGCAACATTTGCTATGCCATCCATGACTTACTCCTATCTAAAGAATATTATTACACTTTAAATCGACATAAAAATAAATAACTTTAATACAAAATATGTAAAATTTACAAATAATTAACTTTATGCTACCCTTGCGTTTATGAAAACATACAGAGAACTCCTTGCAAACGAACCTTTACTCAAAAGACTCTCCTCTATACAACTCATCGTTTATTTTGGTGCTTGGTTTTCCAATGTGGCTATTTATACACTTCTTTTGAGTATGAATGTCTCAGCCGAAGTTGTTGCGTTTACTGCGATGATTCATTTTGCTTCAGGGATTGTTCAAGCGCCTTTTTCTGGAAGTATTATCGATAAAGTAAAACCAAAAAAGTTGATGCTTTGGTTGATTTTTTTGGAGATGAGTACAACTTTTTTCCTTGTTTTTATTACAGAGCTCTCAGATTTGTGGTTGCTTTATATTCTTATTTTTATCAAGATGGCGGCGGCAAGTTTTTATTTTACAAGTGAAATGTCACTGCTTCCAAAAATACTTAGTGCTGCAAATCTACAAAAAGCAAATGAACTGCACTCTATTATCTGGTCTCTTTCATATACGCTGGGCATGGCGGTGAGCGGTTTTGTCGTTTATCTACTTGGAGTGAAGATGGCGTTTATCCTTGACGGATTTATTCTTATGGCTGCGTTTTTTCTTTTTTATCGCATCGATATCCGAGTCGAACTTCAAGAAACGCAAGAAAATCTTTTAATAATGATGCAAGATACTTTTACCTATCTCAAAAAATATCCTCATGCGATGCACCTGATGTTTTTGCACGCTTTTGTTGGTTTGACTGCGTTTGATGCGCTTGTAGCTTTGATGGTGGATGCATACTACGCAAGTATCATAGCCACATCACTTGCGCTTGGTTTACTCCATGCCAGTCGGGCTATCGGTCTAGTTATCGGACCTGTTTTGATGCGAAATTGGGTAAACAACAAGCGACTTGTTTATATCTTTATCGCACAGGCTTTGGCTATCTGGCTTTGGGCGTATGTTATGCAAAATTTTTATCTCTCTATAGCTGCAAGTGTGGTAGTGGGGTTTTTTACGACAACACTCTGGTCTTACACTTATACACTCTTACAAAAAAATATCGACAAAAAATATTACGGTCGTATAGTCGCTTATAATGATATGCTTTTTCTCTCTGTAGCTGCGTTTACATCCTATATGATAGGGTATCTTGCCACACTCACATATTCTTTGGGGTTTATTACTTTTCTTATCGGTTTGGGTTTTGCTTTGGGAGCAATCTATTATCGCTGGATATATAAAACACAAAACATAGGTGATGTGCAATGATGACTTTTGCAGTTCTTGGCGGATTTCTTCTCAATATCGGTGCGTTTTTGACTTACAAAGGCAAAATTTATCAGGCGGTCATCGTCTATCTTTTTGCCGATATTTGCTGGATAGTTATGGCGTATGAAAGAAATGATTATATCGGTTCGTTTTTTATCATTACGGGAACTACATTTGGCTTTTTGGCTTATCTGAAGATGCAACGTGGAGAGATGAACAAAAGCCTCAATAAGGAAGAAAATGATTTATAACTCAAGTATAGGTGCGATAGAACTCTCAAATCTTACAAGACTTTATCCTGCAGTCGTCGTAGATATGCATGGGGAAGTGGCGGAGATGAGTTTGGAATGGACGGAGCTTTACGGTGATAAAGTAAAACTTTTGAAATATATACTCGTTTTTGACTACACAAAACCCGGTGAAGATGTAAAAAACAAAAAAGTTTTGGAGTTTAAAACAAAAGAGGCACTCATCGCGACGATGCAAGAGGTAGCACAATTTTTTCAAGAGTGATTTCAAAAAACGAGACGTGTTTTCATTACTGTTTATGATTTTTGAGATAATTAGTCACCTCTGAAAAATGCAATCCTTATTATCAGTATTTCTGCGGAATGAATGACTATTAAGCAAAACTGCCATGTGACGCGACAGAACTTGTAAAGTTTCGTAAGTGTATAGGTTAAGATGAAGTCGATATTATTTTTGGAGTCAGTGTTGCATGGTAAGCTGGTAATCAAGATCATTAACCGTTTTATGCGAGTGTTGCTTCAAAAGAGAACTTCACACAATAAGGTCTATTCACTTCATTAGTGTTTGATTATCAGAGTGTGGCAAAACTCATTCGATGCTTCTTTAGGAATTGGAATGTGACAAGTAGAAATTCAAAATATAGGACTCTGCTTTACGCTTGAAATGAACTTGAAATCTTGTTTTTCAGGGGCGACTAACTACGCAGTAGCACAATTTCCGCAGGAGGAACATTACAGTCACTGCGAGCGTAGCGCGGCAGTCTCTTTTGGAGGTTTTTTGTAGTGAAGAGTGCTATAATAAAAGTAGAAAAATAATGTTTCGGAGGTCTCTTATGGTTCATGTGACATCGTATGGAGCGGCGCAGGGTGTGACGGGTTCTTGCCATTTGTTGAAGATAGGTTCGATTAGGATTTTGGTGGATTGTGGTCTTTTTCAGGGAGAGGGTGCGACTGAAAAAAACTATGCGCCTTTTGCGTTTGATGTAGCAAAAATAAACTATCTCATCTTGACACATGGGCATCTTGATCACATAGGGAGAGTCGCAAAGCTTGTCAAAAATGGTTTTCATGGCACTATCATAGCGACACAACCGACAAAAGAGATAGCAAAAATCATGCTCCTAGACAGTGCGAAGATACTCAAAGAAGAGTACAAAACACTCCGAAAAAAAGCCCGTAGAAGAGGGGAGGAAGAGAATATACTTGAGCCTCTTTACACAGAAGAAGATGTACACAATGTTTTTGCAAAAAATTGGCATACTTTGGAGTATTTTGCTGCGTTTAAGCTCAAACAACATATCGTAGTCACGCTTGCAAACGCAGGTCATATACTCGGAAGTGCTTTTGCTATGATAGATGCTCATGATGAGGGAAAATACAAACGCATCGTTTTTTCGGGTGATTTGGGCAGTCCAAACCGACTCATCATAGAAAATCCCAATAAGCTTGATAGGGCAAATATACTCTATCTTGAATCCACATACGGAGACAGAGTACACAAGCCGCTTGAGCAGAGCATACAAGAGTTCAAAGAAGCGGTGCAGAGTACACTCAAACGCGATGGAAATGTCATCATCCCTTCTTTTGCCCTTGAGAGAACGCAGGAGATACTTTGGCTTTTGCATGAGATGCATGACAATGGCGAGTTGCCAAAATGCAGAGTTTTTTTGGACTCTCCGCTTGCTATAAAAGCGACGGAACTTTACAACAAATATCCTCTGCATCTGAGTGATGAACTCGAATATTATGATGGAGGCGGGAGCAATCCCTTCTCTTTTTCGTGGCTCGAACCTACGCCTACGACAGATCAGTCTATGGCGATAAACAGTGTCAAAGAGCGCTCTATCATCATCGCAGGAAGTGGGATGTGTAGTGGAGGGCGCATCATGCACCATCTCAAACACAGACTATGGAACCCCAACAATTCTATCGTTTTTGTAGGATTTCAAGTTGGGGGAACGCTTGGGCGTGCTATTATTGATGGTGCAAAATTTGTCAATATATATGCAGAAGAGATTATCGTCAAAGCACAGATTTTTACTATCAACGGTTTTTCAGCTCATGCAGACCAACATGAGCTACTTCAATGGATAGGCGGTGCGGAAGATATCAGTACGCTTTGTTTGGTGCACGGCGAATTGGATAAGATGGAGATTTTTGCCAAAGCTATACATGAGCACTTTGGATATGAAGCTCTTATCGTTGAGCCAAATGTCACACTTACTTTATAGTGGCTGCGTTTCTTCGTAGCACAACTCTTTTGCACAGTACCAGTCTGCTATAGCTTGATCGTTGTACTGATACTCTCTTTGGTTTGGCGGGATGACGCTGTTTCTGAGTTTGGAACGGACGATACCCATGACGATAAAACTGAGCAAAAGTGATAAAAGTGCCAAGAAAAAATCATACAAATACCAGATGATAAAAAAAACTCCAAATGTCGTGAACTGTAAAAATACTCTGAGTATAAAAGAGAGTAATCTACACTTTTTGGTATGCAATTTCGGTGTCGGTTCTAAGAGATAAATAGTCTCTGTGTGCATCGTAATCTTCCTTTGTGTCGCGTTTAGTAATAGACGGCGATGATAGCAAACGCAAGAAAAAACATCAGGTGTGAGAGACCTTCAAAATAGTTCGTCTGCCCTTCGTCCGTCGTCTTCCAAGCCAAAATGATAGTGAGAATAAGCGCGCCAATCTCCAAAGGATTGAAATCAAGAGTGAAACGTATATCGCTCATGTACGCAAGCCCCATAAGTATCGGAACGGTGAGCAGGATGGATACGGTAGAAGCACCCATAGCGATGTTGACAACTCTTTGTATTTCATCATTTTTTGCCGCTTTGATGGCGGTGACTATCTCTGGAGAAACTGCGACGATAGCGATAATAAGCCCTGACAAACCTGCAGAGATACCATACTCTTTGGCGAGTTTGATACCATCGATGGCAAAAATTTCCGCACCAAAAGCGATAATGGCGATAAATAAAAATATCGAAGCGATAAGCCCAAAAATATTGAATTTTTCAAAAATATAGTCATCTTCGTCTTGCGTTTGTATCTCTAAGTTTTCTTTTGCCATCTTGCGTTTGAGACGAAAAATCCTGCTTCTAGCCGTCTGCTTGAAAAAGTGTGTATGCGTTTTTGTTTGAAATACGAGGATAACAAAATAAAAAAGTATCAATAGAGCGGCAATAGCAATAGAAGCATCCTCGATAACACTAGGCTCATGAGCGCCCGAGCTTAGAACTCCCGGAACCAAAAGAGCGGCGGCTGTGACAAAAAGTATCGTCGTATAGGCACTTGAAGTCTCTTTGTTGTGTTCTTGTTCGGTAAAACGCAGTCCACCCAAAAAGACGGCAAGCCCCAAAAGGACATTCATATCTACGATGACGGCAGAGATAATCCCGCCTTTGACAGTTTCTATCACCTCTGGATTTGTCATGGCTTGAAGTAGAATGACATACAAAAGAATAATCTCAACAACAACCGCGCTGAGTGTAAGTACAAAACTGCCATAAGGTTCTTGAAGTCGCTCTGATAAAATCTCCGCCACTTCAGAGACGGTGAGGGAGAGTGAACCTATCCCGATAGCGGCAAAAAGCGTCGCCATGCCCCCTTGTCCAAGTTTGTGAAAATAAAACGCAACTAAAATGGTTGTTACCCCTAAAAATATATCCCAGTAGTCTTCAACAAAATATTTGAGTTTTTTGTTTTCTTTTTGAATGGTGTCGCTCATAACGTGTTTCCCTTACAAAAGAATGATAGTAGCTAGACCTAAAAAGCTAAAAAAGCCAACTACATCTGTCACGGTGGTAAGTAATACGGTACTTCCAATAGCAGGATCCACGCCGGCTCGCTGGAGCACAAGAGGGATCACAGAACCGAAAAAACCGGCACTAATGAGGTTGATAATCATCGAAAGTGCGATCACCACACCAAGCATCGGCATACTAAACCAGAAGTAAGCGATGATGCCTATGATAACGGCAAAAAGCAGACCGTTGGCTAAAGAGATGATGACCTCTTTGACGATAGTTTTTCTTGCGTCATCCCCTTCGATATCTCCCAAAGCCATCTGGCGTACGGTAACGGTAAGTGTCTGCGTACCTGCGTTTCCACCCATAGAAGCTACGATGGGCATAAGTATCGCCAGAGCAACAAGTGACTGGATTGTTGTATCAAACATACCGATAACGATAGAAGCAGCGATAGCGGTGAGAAGGTTGAGCCCTAGCCAAATCGCTCGCGTTTTCCCGATCTCAAACATATCTTCTTCTTGCTCAGCTTCGTCATTGACCCCTGCAAGGTTGAAGATCTGCTCTGTCGCACTCTCTTCGATGATGTCATAGATGTCATCGGATGTAATCCTACCGATAAGTTTGTTCTTATCATCGACAACAGCGATAGCATTGAGGTTGTAGTTGGTAACCATCTCTACCACATCTTTGATATCTTCTTTGTGGTTTACGGAAAAGTTTTTATGTTTTTCAAAAGGAATATCTTCAAATTTGAGAGCGTGCTCAAAAATAATCAGCTCTTCAAGACCGACCGAACCCAAATATTTATTGCGGTCGTTGATGAGATGAACATGCCAGATATTATCGACTTCACCGCTTTCTTTGAGCTCTTTGAGGCGGATAAGTGCATCACCGATTTTTTCATTGATATTTGCACTAAAAAGTTCCGTTTGCATATATGCACCGGCTTCATCCTCTTCGTAAGCGATGAGTTGTTCGATGAGCTCTTTGTCTTCATCATCAAATGACTGGAGGATATTTTGCGAAATCTCCTCATGTTCTTCACTGATGTTTTGGATGAGTGTGGCGGCATCATCGGTGTCCATTTTAGAAGCGATATCTGCGAGTTTTTTGACACTGAAGATATCTGCCGTCTCTTCTTGCACATAATCCGGAAGCTCAGATAAGACTTCCGCAAGCAGCTCATGTGGGATTTTTTTGAGGAGAGAGACATACTCTTCATTGCTGATATCTCTGAGTTCTAAAAGCTGCTCGGCGATGTCATAAGGGTGTACGGTGGAAGTGTTTTCTTCATATTGTTTGATTTCAAAAAATATAAGTTCGATTAAATCTGTGAGCTCTTCTTTGTCTGTTTCCATCCGCTTCTCCTTATATAATAAGTGTGCAATTATACTTTTAGATATGTTTATTATTCTCTAAGTTGTGAAATAAGTTCAAATGTTTCAAACGCAAGGTCTGATAGTTAAAACAAAAAATACACAACATTTGATATAATCACTCGTTTTAGGGGGCTTTTATGCAAAACAAAAAAATAGTCGGTAATGTGGAGATAATATCAATCTTAGATTTAGAACTCTTTGATTTGGATGCAAAAATAGATACGGGTGCGGACTCAAATGCCTTGCACTGCGATGATATTTTTGTAGATGAAAACAACAACGTTCACTTTAGACTTGTGGACGATGTTCATGAAGCTTACCACGATAAAAAAATTGTTATGCCGCTCTATAAGCTCAAAAGTGTTCGCAGCTCAAACGGAGAACTGCAGCTTAGACCTTCCATCAAAGTTGATGTCTTGTTTTTTGGTAAAAAATACAAGGCTGTTATCTCCCTAACAAACCGTTCAGATATGAAATATCCTATGCTTATAGGAAGGAAATTTTTAAGCGGAAAATTTTTAGTAGATGTGTCACAAGAATATTTAACAAAACAAATAACTAAAGGAAAAACCCTGTGAGAGTTTATATATTATCAAGAAATAAGGCACTCTATTCAACACAACGACTCGTAGAAGAAGCAGAGGCAAAAGGCTGGGAAGTCAAAGTTATTGATTATTTAAAATGTACTATAGAAATCATGAAAGGGGAGTTGGTTATAAATTATCTGGGGAAAGTTTTACCGACTCCTGATGCCATTATCCCAAGAATAGGGGCGAGTAGAACATTTTACGGTACTGCAATGGTGAGACACTTTGAGATGATGGATGTTTTTAGTACCTCAGGCAATCTGGCTATTGCGCGTAGTCGTGATAAACTCAGAAGTTTGCAGGTTCTCTCAAAGCATGGAGTCGATATGCCAAGAACGGTTTTTGCATCCAACAAATCAAGTGCAAAAGATGTAATAGCACTCAGCGGAGGTGTACCTCTTGTGCTCAAAATCCTTGAAGGGACGCAGGGTGTCGGTGTTGTTTTGGTCGATACGGAAAAGGCGGCAAAGTCTGTTCTTGATGCGTTTTATGGCATGGATGTAAACTTGCTCATCCAAGAATACATCGAAGAAGCGGGAGGTGCAGATATCCGTGCTTTTATCGTTGGCGGTGAAGTTGTGGGGGCTATGAAACGCCAAGGTGCCGAAGGTGATTTTAGATCCAATCTACATCAAGGCGGAAGTGCTACAATCTACAAACTCAACAGAAAAGAGAAGACAACAGCCCTTGCAGCCGCTAAAGCTATGGGACTCGGCGTGTGTGGCGTGGATATGATTCCATCAAAACGCGGTCCGCTTGTTATGGAAGTAAACTCATCTCCGGGTCTTGAGGGAATCGAAAAATCTACAAATATCAATATCGCCGCAAAAATCATGGAATATATAGAAAAAAATGTGCCTCATAAATCGAGTGGTCTTATCAAAAAAGTCAAAAGAGACAATATTGGAGCTTAAAGGAGAGACGAAAAGAAACATGGAAGAATTTTACGATATTTTAAAACAGCTAATACGTATCCCAAGTGTTGTAGGTGCGGAGCATCCATTTTTTATGTTTGTCAAACGCGAGCTTGAAGAGCTTGGTGTGAGTGTAGAGTATTATGACGGTGTTTTGGTCGCAAAAGGCGATAAGCCTGAGAGTGGATATCTCTCTTCACACGCCGATAGACACGGGCTTTTTTGTACAGGGCACAATGAGTTTCAGTACGCTGCGTTTATCACAAAAAATCGCGCAGACTTGACGGGAAACTCAAACGCAGAACAGCTTTTACGCAATTTTACTTCACGTTTTGTGGATGAAAAAGTCCAAGCCTATGAGCCGTGGTCGGGAGCTTATCTGGGGATAGGAACTATCAAAGAAGCTTTTTTGTGTAATAGAAGAAAAAATATCATCTTTAAAGTCGAAGGTTTTGACTATCTTTTTCCTTCAACGCCGATTGCGTTTATGGACAAACTTGAATTTCGCGGGGATATCATCTCTGCACAGCTTGACAATGTCATCTCTATAGCCATCATGATCTATATGTATCAGATAGGTTATCAAGGAACTGCGTTTTTCACGGCTTCTGAAGAGGCTGGAAAGAGTTGGAGATTTTTGCTGGAGTATTTCAAACGCTTCGATATTACAACCAATGAACTGCTTGTTTTGGACACAAGTCCTTATGAGAGACTTGAAGATATCAAAGCGATAGATATCGTGCTAAGAAATCGTGACTCAAACGCAGTCTTTCGTTCGCCACTCAAAGAAAAGATAAAAAAAATAGCCAAAAAAGAGGGTGTGCGTTATCACTTCAAAGATACCTATCTCAAAGAAAAAATGGCAAAAAATGGTACAAAAGGCTCTTTGGGAACCACAGAAATGGGGCGAATAATCCATGCGACGAAGGGAGAGATACAAGGTACGACTCTGCAAATACCGACTATAGGTTATCACACGGTCAATGAAACAGCTTCGACAAAATCTGTAGAGAGTATCATCAAAGTCTTAAAGGGTTTGTACATAAATGAAAAAGTAAAAGAGAAGGCGGCGTAATAAACGCAGCCTTACATGAGCACTAAACGAGTTGTTTGTAGAGAGAGTTGAGGTCTCCTAGAACCCAGATATCGATGATTTTTTCATCTTTTATCTTAAAAAAGGAAGCACCGTAATAGATGATATGGTTGCCTGTGGCTTCAAAATCAAGTAGTTTGCCGCTGTGTGTGCCGTTGTAGAGCGTGCGCGTGGCGACAAAATTGTTCTCAGCAACCATAATCTCAACAGAGTGATAAAGGTTGGGAATCCCCGCGATAATAGTATCAAAGTAGTTTAAAAACTCTTCTCTTCCTCTTGTCTCTATATTGAGCGAACCTCGAAAAACTATATCTTCGTGGAGAAGTTTTTCGACATAGGATTTATTCTGTTTATTCCATAAATTTTCATAGTATGAAGTGATGATTTGTTTTTTTGCTTTCATGGTCTCTCAAGCGTTGAAATTTTCGCAATTATACTTGAATTTGTGAAATTAGTATATAATCATTTTCTTATGTAAATGAATAAAAAAAGGAGATGATGTGCTAGGAATCATTGTTGCGACACTGTTTATTGCCCTTGCAACCAACATTCTTTTGAGAAAGTTTGAGCTGCCTACGATTATCGGCTATATTTTTACGGGAACGATTATCTCTTATCTTTTTGGGCTGCATGAGGCTGTGAACAACCATGAGCTCAAAGAGATAGCTGAGTTTGGTATTGTGTTTTTGATGTTTACTATAGGTTTGGAGTTTTCTTTAAAGCATTTGAGAGATATGAAATATGAAGTGTTTGTCGTGGGTACGCTGCAGATACTTATAACAGCCGGTATAGTCTTACTCACCTCTTATTATCTTCTCGGGATAGACAAATATAGCGCACTCGTTCTCTCTATGGCAATCGCTATGTCTTCAACAGCCATCGTTCTCAAGACATTCAACGAAACAGGTGAGATAAACAAGCGATACGGAAAAAATGCTTTAGGTATTTTGATAATGCAGGATATTGCGGTTATCCCGATTCTCATCATCATCGGGGTGATAAGTTCTCAAGAGAGTTCTTTGAGAAGTGTTGTTGCAGAAGTCACATTGGGTGTTATCATCCTGCTTGGGGCAATGTATGTTATAGGGAAGTATCTTCTCAACCCTTTTTTCAATCAAATAATCAAAACAAAGTCCGATGAACTTTTTATGGGTTCTATACTTTTTTTAGCTATTGGGGCATCTTATGGAGCGAATCTTCTTGGTTTTTCTTACTCTTTGGGTGCTTTTGTAGCCGGTATGCTTATCGCGGAGACAAAATATAAACATCAGGCGCAGGCCGATCTGATTCCATTTCGGGATATTCTTTTGGGTATCTTTTTTATCACGGTGGGAATGCAGATTCGTTTTGATATTATTTTTGAATATCTCCATTTTGTAGCATTACTGCTTATCTCGATTATGTTTGTCAAGTTTGTCGTGATTTATCTTTTGATACGCATGAGCAAGCTCAATAATAGAAGAACAACACTCAAAACAGCTTTCTCATTGATTCAGATAGGAGAATTTTCCCTTGCGATTTTAGAGTTGGCACGTGTCAACTTCATCATAGAAGCCTCTTATAGTCAAGTGATGATTGTAACTATTGTTATTTCGATGATTCTCACTCCTTTGATACTGAAAAATCTCAGCGCTATAGCTGACTTTTTTATCAAAGAAGAATATACGGATATGGATAAAAGTTTTCAAAGTAACCCTTTTGAAGAACATCTCGTCGTCTTAGGTTATGGAGAGTTTGGTCAGAGTGTCGTCGCACGTCTCAAAGCCGATGGTGAGCTGTATATTATCGTAGAAAACAATATGGAGCAGTTTCGTTTGGCAAGGGAAAATAATGAACCTGTTATCTTCGGATCGGCTGCAAATCGGGAGATACTTAAAAGTGCTTACCTTGATAAAGCCAAAAAAATCATCGTGGCGATTGACAATCCAAGAAAACTTCATATCGTATGCGAAAATGTCAAAAACATCATTGCAAGCGATAAAATAATCGTAAAAGTGCACTCATTCAAAGAGCAAGATTCCTTGCTTGAGATGGGTATTACGAATATTATTGTCGAAAATCAAGCAACCATAAAAGAACTTCATAACTATATATAGTTCCTATCTTTACTAAACTTACTTTAGTCTATTGGACTAAAGTAAGTTGATTTTAGTTGCATTTATTAACCTTTTTTTGTTAAAATCCTGAAAATTTTTACTCAAAAGGAATTTACTATGGCAAAACATCAATTTCAAACAGAAGCAAATCAAATCTTACATCTTATGATTCACTCACTTTATTCAAACAAAGAAATTTTTCTTCGTGAGCTCGTATCAAACGCTTCGGATGCACTTGATAAGTTAAACATGCTTGTTTTAACAGACGAAAAATATAAAAATGTTGCGTTTTCACCGCGTATCGATATCGTTGCGAACAAAGAGGCAAAAACTTTAACCATCAGAGATACGGGTATCGGTATGAACGAAGAAGATCTCATGAACAACCTCGGTACAATCGCAAAATCAGGGACAAAAGCTTTCCTACAAAATCTCACAGGTGATCAGAAAAAAGATTCCAATCTTATCGGTCAGTTCGGTGTCGGTTTTTATGCATGTTTTATGGTCGCACACAAAGTAGAAGTAACGACTAAAAAAGCAGGCGAAGATCAGGCATTTTTATGGACGAGTGCAGGTGATGGTGAGTTTGAGCTAGAAAACGCAACACAAGATGGGCACGGAACGACTATCGTAATGCACCTCAATGATGATGAAGATGAGTTTTTGGAGACATACAGAATAGAGAGTATCATCAAAAAATACTCAAACCATATCCCATTTGCTATTTTTATGGACAAAGAAAAATTTGTTCCTGCGAAAAAAGATGATGATGGCAAAGAGATAGAACCAAGCAGAACGGATATCGAAAACACGCAAATCAACCGTGCAAACGCTCTTTGGAGTATCTCAAAAAATGAGATAAAAGATGAAGAGTATAAAGATTTTTATAGCTCAATAGCACACTCTTCAGAAGAACCGCTCGCTTGGATGCACAACAAAGCAGAAGGTGCTATAGAATATACGACACTTTTTTATATCCCAAGCAAAGCACCTATGGATATGTATAGAGTGGATTATCAAACAGGTATCAAACTCTATATCAACCGCGTTTTCATTACGGATGATGAAAAAGAACTTATGCCTACATACCTGCGTTTCCTTCGTGGTGTGATTGATTCAAAAGATTTGCCTCTGAATGTCTCTCGTGAGATTTTACAGTCAAACGCAATCATGGCAAAAATCAAAAACGCGTCTGTGAAAAAAGTGCTCTCAGAACTTGCAAAACTTGCTAAAAATGATAAAGAAAAATATGACAAATTTTACGCAGAGTTTGGAAATGTCCTCAAAGAAGGTCTCTACAATGACTTTGCAAACCGTGAAAAAATCTTGGAACTATTACAGTTTAATAGACTCAATGCAAGCGAAAAAACTACAATCGAAGAGTTTGTCGCAAATGTTGACCAAGAGAAAAAAGAGATTTATTATATTATAGGAAAAACTTCACTTGCTATGCTCAAAAACTCTCCTTCACTAGAGAGATTTAAAGCACGCGGTATAGATGTATTGCTCCTCAATGAAGAAGTTGACACTATCATCTTCCCTATGGTTACAGAATATAAAGAGTATAAACTTGTGCCTGTTGCAGATGCAAAGTTTCAAGAGAGTGAAGAGGAGAAAAAAGCTGAAGAAGAAGTTGCAAAGACGTATGAAGGTTTGGCAAAAGAGTTCAAAAATGCACTCGGTGAGAGTGTAAAATCTGTTGAAACGACTTTTGATCTGACGGATTCTCCGGTTGCTATCAAAATAGACAAAGAAGATCCATCTTATATGATGGCACAGATGATGAAACAGATGGGACAAGGCGGTGATATGCCTGCTCCAGCACCGATACTCATGATAAATCCAAAACATGAACTGATGCTTAAACTCAAAGAATCATCGGATGTAAACTTGATAAATGATGCCGCTCATGTACTTCTTGACCAAGCAAAACTTTTTGATGGACAAGAACTATCAGATACTGCCGACTTTATAACAAGACTCAATAGAATAATAAGTAAAGCATTATAAGTTTTTAATATGAGTGCATTTGTAGCACTCATAAAAATATGATAAATTTTAATCTTGATTTTCTCTACTTTGCAAAGAAGTATGTTATCTTGCTTAAATGATTAAATTCCAGAGAGCAGAATGAACAAATCCAAAGAAGATCTTATTAAAGCATTTCTAGTGAGTGCTAACAACCTTTGTAAAGAAGTGCTGCTCAATGATTTGAAAGATCTTCAGATTGCAGGATATGTTTACTCTTCAAAGGAAGCTGTAGAAGAGTTGGGGCTAGATGATGATCTTGTACATCATCTGGTTGAAGATTATGTAGCGCAGGTTATGAAATCTATCTACACTTTTGCGGATTATCTTTTAGAGTTGAAGATTGCTCAAAAAGCAAATAGAACACTTGATTACACACCACTCAGAGAACTAGCACACAAAAATCTTGGTGTCGCAAGAAATCTTCGTATCAAAGACGCAGAAAAACTGCTTTTTGAACTCATGAAAAAAGATGATTTGGAATATCTCGAACTTTGCATACAAGCATTGCAAGCCTGCACTATCAAGCTAAAACCCGTCTGCGCCTACAACACCGTCACAATGATAAAAATCAAAAAAACATTATAATTTTATTGAAGAGAACGAGAGACTTCTTCAAGTTTATTTTGAGGTTTTGTCAAGAATTTTTCTTCTTTGTCTAAGGGCAAGACAAAAGCAAGTAAGATAAATATAAATGAAAAAACGATAGCACTTAAAATGCTAAGTACAACTTTCAATTTAAAATCATCCATAGTGACCCTCTTTTTTAGTGTGATTTATTATAACATGTTAAAATCATATATGCATAAACTATCTTCTTTTTTAGTACTATTGTCGTGGAGTGTTTTGCTTGCAAAAGAGCCGAATCTTGCGATACTTCAAAGTGTCGTCTCAAATGACACACAAAAGTTTTCTCAAGGAAAGTCTCATTTTGTTTGCAAGCCGTACGGGGTTGTAACACTGGAAAAACTTTATAATGCAAGTACAATCGACTCTTTATGCAGAAAAAGTGTGGATGGCTTTTATGCACAAGATCCAAACATGAGATATTTTTCTCTTCGTTTGCTGAAACCTATGCAAACTTATCATGTAGAGTTTCAAAACAAAAGCTGCGTTTTATATGCCAAGGGTGAAAAAACACTCTCAGAGCTTCTTTTGGCAGAAGGTTTGGCTTTTATAAAACCTGCGTTTGACGATGAGGTTTTTAACGCTGTTTTTTTTAAAGCACAAATGACCGCAAAACTTTCCAAAAAAGGCTTGTGGCGGGAAAATATACTCAAAGAGTGCATGGTTGAGTCGAAGCTTTAGTGACTGAATATAATTTGGACGCGTTCGAATTATATGAGATTTATTAGTAGGAATAATTTTGAAAAAAGCATTTTATAGCGGTATAGCGGTTGCCCTTGTCGGTATTATCCTCAACTTTTCGTTTAAGATACTTGCGTCACATCTGATAGATAAAGCGACTTTGGCACTTTATTTTACGGCGATAGACATCTTTACGCTTACTCTTTTGATTTTGGTGGGATTTCGCTCTTCTATGGTAGTTGCGTTTTCACAACTCAAAAACGCAAGCATGATCGTCAATATCTTCCGAGGTTTTGTGCTTCTAACAGTCTTGATCTCTTGGGCTTTTGTGATACCGTTTTTAAAGCATAAAATGGGGATAGATATCCATTATTGGTATCTTGTAGCAACGGTGATAAGTTTGAGTTTGGCACTCTATTTTTCCAATATTATCGCGATGTATCGACTCTATTCTGTAATGAATGCAGTAACACTTTTAGAACCTGTTTTGGTACTTTTTTGGTTCTCTTTTGCCTATTTCACTTTTGATCTTAGAGGTGTGCAGCCTCTTTTTATTGCGACTATTATGAGTTCATTGGGCGTAAGCAGTTATATCTTTTTCAAAAAACGCAAAGA
This sequence comes from Sulfurimonas sp., assembly GCA_028689055.1. GTDB lineage: Bacteria > Campylobacterota > Campylobacteria > Campylobacterales > Sulfurimonadaceae > Sulfurimonas. Next base: position 59,863 of record JAQTWZ010000005.1, read on the forward strand.
ACATCCTGCACTTTCACTCAAACAACCTGTCTTTGATGCCAAAGCTATCGCTTTTATAAAAAACTCTGTGATATCTACCATAGAGTTTGGTTCAGGAATCGTGCTGTTGTATATGGTTGTTTTTATTATGATGCGTCATTACAGTGTAGAAGAGCTGGGTGATTTTCAGGTGGTTACAAAACCCATATTTTCTTATATGGTGATGCTTTTTGTTTTTCCTATATTTCGTTTTGTTTTGCCAGAGCTTTCCAAACTTATCAGTGAAAAAAAGATTGAGGAGATTTTGGATCTCAAAAAATGGATACTCCGTTATGCATTTGTCGTAAGCGGCATTTTTATCATTGTTTCTTTGTTGTTTTCTTCAGATATTTTGGCATATCTTTTTCCTCCGGAATATGCAAACGCATCTCTGATGATAAAACATCTCTCTTTTTTCTTTATCTTTTTGATTATAAACTCCTATCAGGTTGCGTTTATCAAGGCTAGCGGAGCTTTCATGAGTGCACTTTTGATTCGTCTTTTGGGGATTGTCGCTTTGGTAAGTGTGTTTTATTTTATTTACAATTTTTATTCGCAAAATGTTATATCGATTATCGTCGCTTTAGTTTCGAGTTATCTGATTATGTTTTTGGTTTCGTTTGTGGTTGAGAGAAGATTGCTAAGAGAGCTTAAAAGCTCCCTTTAGTCATGTTTGTTAGTCATATAAACCCAAAACTCTTTATGTGAATAACCTTTGTTGAGAAAAAATATTTGTAAGATACCAACACGGTAAAGTGTGATAATCATTTTCGCGTAAGGTACAAAAAGACTCAAGCTGATCAAGATATTTTGTTCTTTGTCACCTTTGGAGCTTATCATCTCCTGCATACCGATATTTTTGCTTAAATAAAGCCCAAACATCATAGAAAATAAAAAGTTTAAAATAAGCCCAAAGATCATGTATGCTACAAAATCCTGCTCATGTATTCCTGCAATCATAAAAAAACCTTTCCTTTAAATGTGGGGATTTTATCAAAAAAAATATAAAAGAGTGTTTTTACTCATAAGTTTTAATCTTTTTACTTGTGATAAATGTAGCAAAGGGAATCAGTGAAGCGATAAAAAATATAGTATTTTCTTTGAAACCCCATTTGGCTTTTTGGCTTGCCAAAACGAGAAATATACACAAAGCAATAAATAAAACACCATGAAGCAAGCCTGCGATTTTCACAGCAAGAGCAAATCCAAAAATATATTTTAAAGGCATAGCAATAAAAAGTAGAATGAGGTAAGAATAGCCTTCTAGTGTGTTAATGTGCCTAAATGTTTTTACTATATTTTGCATTATATTTTCTTTGTATTTAATTTTTTCGAAGTATATAATCAAAAGGTAACAAAAGGACAATGCTAAAAGAATTCGTAGTATGTTGCAATAATTTTTTAAACATCTTTATACTATACTATTCGCACAAATTATTAGTATAAAAGGTAATTTAATGGAAACAAATCTCGTAGTAGAGGGTGTAAAATTTATGTTTTTAGGAATGGGAGCTGTTTTCCTATTCTTGGCATTGATGATAGTTATGATGAATATCATGTCATATATCATCCATAGATTTTTCCCAGAACCACAACCAATCGTGAAATCAACTGTTGTTCCAGAAGAAGACAATAGAAAAATAGTAGCAGCAATAACAGCAGCAATTGCACATCATAGACAAGGATAAGGATACTAATGGCTAAAAAATTTATAGACATAATGGATACAACTTTCAGGGATGGTTTCCAGTCGGTTTTCGGCGGACGCGTCCTCATGAAAGACTTTTTTCCAGCTGTAGAAGCTGCAAAAACTGCAGGAATCAATCACTTTGAGTTCGGTGGCGGAGCAAGATTTCAATCTTTATACTTTTACTTAAGAGAAGATGCTTTTGAGATGATGGATGAGTTTAGAAAAATTGTTGGACCTGATGCAAACCTTCAAACACTTGCTCGCGGTGTAAATACAGTTATGCTTGATACGGGCTCTAAAGAACTTATCGACTTACATGCAAAAATGTTCAAAAAACACGGTACTACTACGATTAGAAACTTTGATGCACTCAATGACGTGGAAAACTTAAAGTATTCAGCTGAGCGAATCACACACCATGGTCTTAAACACGAAGTAGTGGTAACGATGATGGACCTTCCTCCGGGATGTCACGGTGCACACACGGTAGAGTTTTATGAAAAAACACTCCGTGAAATACTTGATAGCGGTATTCCTTATACGAGTATCTGTTTTAAAGATGCATCGGGAACTTCAAATCCTCAAAAAGTTTTTGAAACTATCAAAATGGCTAGAAAACTTATCCCTGAGGGAACACACTTGCGTTTGCATACGCATGAGACAGCTGGTGTTTCCGTTGCTGCATATATGGCAGCACTTGAAGCCGGAGTTGACGGTATAGATATGGCTGCTGCTCCAGTTTCTGGTGGTACAAGTCAGCCTGATATCCTTACTATGCTTCATGCTACAAAAGGTATGGATTATGATCTTGGCGGTTTAGAGATTAGCAAGATTTTAACATATGAAAAAGAGTTGGCACATTGTCTTTCTGACTATTTTATGCCACCGGAAGCTACGATGGTTTCTCCTATCATTCCTTTCTCTCCTATGCCTGGCGGTGCTTTGACGGCAAACACGCAAATGATGAGAGATAACGGGATATTGGACAGATTTCCTGAAGTTATCGCTGCGATGACAGAGGTAGTAGAAAAGGGCGGTTACGGTACTTCTGTGACACCTGTTTCTCAGTTTTATTTTCAACAAGCACTTAACAATGTAATGCAAGGTCCATGGAATGCTATTGCTCCGGGATATGGAAGAATGGTTCTTGGATATTTTGGTAAAACGCCAGTCGCTCCGGATCCTGAAGTTGTGCGAATTGCTTCAGAAAAACTTGGACTTGCGCCTACAACTGAAAAAGCTCTTGATCTTGCAAATGCAGATGAGACAAAATCTCTTGCAAACTGGATCAATAAGCTTAAAGAAGAAAATATAGAGATAACTGAAGAAAATATTTTTATAGCGGCTGCATGTCATGATAAAGGTATTGCGTTTTTACAAGGTAAAGGCGAGCTAAACGTTCGTAAAATTTCAGAAATGAAAAAAGAAAATAATGAAGGAAGTTCAAATATGGGTAGTGGAAGTTATACAGTAGTAGTGGATGGACAAAAGTTTAGCGTTCAAGTTGCAGAAGGTGATGTAAATATTGAGATAACTGAAGTAGATGGTGAGCCAGTAGCTCCGGCAGCAAAAGCAGCACCGGTCAAATCTAGTGGAAACAACTTAGATATCAAAGCACTTCTTCCGGGTAGCGTTTGGAAAATCGTTGCTAATCCGGGTCAGAGCGTAAACGAAGGCGATGTTATTTTGATTTTAGAGTCAATGAAAATGGAAATAGATATTGTTGCACCAAAAGGCGGTGTGGTTAAGTCTATTAATGTTGCAACAAACGACAAGGTAGTCGAAGGTCAAGTTGTAGCAGTATTAGGGTAATTCATATGAAAAACTCTATAATAAAACTCTTTGCACTTTTTTTGCTGATGGGCTTTGGCGCGTTATTCGCGAATGAAGTTCAAGCACCAGAGGTAGCAGCAAATTCTACGCACATGGAAGAGACATATAAAGCGCAGCCATTTATGGATATGATTGATGGTTTTTTACACTCTACAGGTATTAGTGCTTTGATGGAACCTCGTGCAGATGAGATGAATGCTCACGGTGAGCCAATAAGTGATTTTCATAAATCTTGGGGTCGTGTGATTATGATACTTATCACTTTCCTTCTTTTCTATTTGGCTATTGCAAGAGGATTTGAACCACTTTTGCTTTTGCCTATAGGTTTTGGCGGACTTTTGGCAAATATTCCTCTCGCTGGTATCGGTGGAGACAATGGATTTTTAGGAATTATTTATCATATGGGTCTCTCAAATCAGCTTTTTCCTATCCTTATTTTTATGGGTGTTGGAGCTATGACAGACTTTGGTCCACTTTTATCAAACCCTAAAACTGCACTTCTTGGTGGAGCTGCACAGTTTGGTATCTTTGGAACACTTGTTGGTGCGGTGGCACTTGCAGAGTACACGCCTTTATTTGATTTTACTCTTAAGCAAGCTTCAGCGATTTCTATCATCGGTGGAGCGGATGGCCCGACATCTATCTTTATCGCAACAAATCTCGCACCTGAGTTACTTGGAGCGATTGCGGTTGCTTCGTATTCGTATATGGCGATGGTTCCTATCATCCAGCCTCCGATTATGAAAGCGCTTACAACAGATGCCGAAAGAAGAATCAAAATGACGACATTACGTCATGTTTCTCGTTTAGAAAAATTGGTTTTCCCTATTTTGGTTCTTGTACTTGCTATTTTGATACTACCGGATGCTACTCCGCTTATCGGTGCGTTTATGTTTGGTAACTTTCTTAAAGAGAGTGGTGTGGTTGATAGACTTTCAGACACGATGCAAAATGCACTTATCAATATCGTGACGATATTCTTAGGTCTTGCAGTTGGTTCTAAGCTAGCAGCAGATCAATTTTTAGTTCCAGATACTTTGGCTATTTTGCTTCTTGGTATCGTTGCGTTTTCAGTAGGTACGGCCGCAGGTGTTATCATGGCAAAGATTATGAATCTTTTCCCTGGACACAAAGTCAATCCTCTTATCGGTTCTGCAGGTGTTTCTGCTGTTCCTATGGCTGCTCGTGTGTCTAACAAAGTAGGTATGGAATATGACCGTACAAATATGCTTTTAATGCACGCAATGGGTCCAAATGTTGCAGGCGTTATCGGTTCAGCAGTTGCTGCCGGTATCTTAATTTCTCTTTTTCAGTAAGAATTTACTAACTGATGTTACACACTCAATGAGCAAAGCTCTTTGAGTGGAGGGACAAATCTCCCTTCCAATCCCCTGCGTTTTGTAACTCTATCGCATTACCGAAATAATAAGCGGTATGATGTTGTGACTCTTCGTTTTATCGATAAAACCACTTGCCCCTAATGTCTCAGCTTCTCTTTTATTGTTTGCACCGGTCATAGAGCTATTGACAATTATTGGGATTTCTTTTGAATGAGGATTACTTCTTATAAGTTTTATCACCGTAAAACCTGACATCTCAGGCATCTCTATATCGGTAATAACTGCAGGAATTTCTTTTGCATCTTCACCCAAGCTTGTAATATAATCAATAAGCTTTTTTCCGTTATCAAAGAGTTTCATATCGATATTTGCATTTTTAAAAATTTGCACAAGAGATCTCTGGGCTGTTTTAGAATCTTCAGCGATAAGTACGGTGCCATTTTTAAGTTTGAGAGGAATATCTATATTTTTGAGTGCGTCTGTGTCTTTGATGACATCAACCATTGCGTGAGGTATAACTTGAGATAAAAGTTTTTCATAGTCAAGTATCAGACAAAGACTACCATCTTCTAATCGCGTGTCATTCATAACAACACCATCTTCTTTGAGACGATAACTATCAGGCGCATGCATCTGATTCCAATTCTTTTTGATAACTCTATAAGCAGACATGATTCGAAGGCCTATGATAACACCGTTAAAATCGCATATGAGGATATTTGATTTTTTTATCTCCTCTTTTGTGAGTGTGACATTGAGCCACTTTGGAAGATTGAGTATGGGAATTTGTAGTCCCCTCAGTATAATAGTCCCCTCTAAAAGTGGGTCACAGGCTGGTATCTGAGTAAGGTAGTGATTTTTTGATTCAACAACTTCTCTGGTCTTAAAAACATTAATCGCATAATACGCAGAGACAGACTTATCACTCACCCTAAAAACTAAAAGCTGAAGTTCATTATTTTTGGCAAGGTTCGTCGCAGCGTCAACTTTATCTAAAACAGACATGAATACCCTTTATTGAAAACTTCTTTAATCATACCGAAAATATAATGAATTATGATTAAATATTAATAATGAAATGGTAAAATATTTCTTATTAACCATAAAGGCTACTTAGGTGAAATTTATTATTATTTTGTTGAGTTTATACTCATTTTTGTTCGCAAAAGTTTATTATGCAAAGGTTGAGCCTTACGAGTTGCGAGATATCTCTTCAAATGTTTCGGGTCTTGTCCTTTTTGCAGATGAAGAGAGTTTGGGTAAGAAACTCTCAGACAAAGCATATATCAAAATCGATACAGAATTGGATGCAGATGAGTTGCAATCCGTCCAACAAAAACTCGTATATATGCGTGAGACGATAAAAGAAAATGAGGCTATTCTAGTCAATCTCAAAGAATCGCTCAAAAGAAAAAGAGATAACTATAAACAGATAGAATCTTTGAAAATAAAGTCACGTGTAGAAAAAGACAAAGAGTTTTATGACCTTGTTGCGAGTGAAAATTCCTATCTCACCACACAAAAAGAGATAAACAATTTGAAAATCCAGATGGCCGATCTCTCCCACAGACAAACGCAGCTTCAAAGAAGTATCAAAGATAAAAACTTAAGTGACAAAGGTTTTGTACTCTATTCTTTATCTGTAAAACCGGGACAATTTGTAGGAGTTTCTACGCCGCTTGCTAAAATCGCCGATGTTTCTAAAGCTGTTTTAACTCTTTATCTTGATGAAGAAGATGTGAAAAATGCTCAAACACGCTCGATTTTTATTGACGATGTCGCAACAAAATATAAGATCTCACGCATCGTGAATATAGCAGATGCAAAAAACATCTCAAAATATATGGCACAGATTGTTATAGATGCACCGGAACTCTTTTCCAAACTTGTAAAAGTTGAAGTAAAAGAGGAAAAATAGCTTGAAGGCGTTTACGGCGTGTCCTCTTGATTGTTATGATGCCTGTTCGATTGTTTACAATGAGGGTGCTCTTCAAGCTTCCAAAGATGGTCATACGCAGGGTTTTTTATGTCCGCACATGAACCATTTTGAAAAGTTTGAAACCATCCAAAAGCCAAGATATAAGGGCGAAGAGATCTCGTTAGAAAAAGCGCTTGATCTGCTCAAGGGGATGTTGCGAGCTAGTGAACCATCTTCAGTATTGCACTACCGCGGTCATGGAAATTTTGGATTGATGCAAGCGGTGAGTGATCATTTTTTTGCTTCTTTTGGTGCTACCTTGACTGATGGAAATCTTTGTGATGGCGCAGGAGAAGCAGGGATAATCCAAGGAAGAGGCTCAAATAAAAATATGCCTCTTTTTGAGATAGCGAAGTCTGAAGTGGTCATCATTTGGGGGAGAAATCCGCATACGACTTCGAGTCATCTTTTGCCTTTGTTTAAAGATAAAAAGATAATCGTGATAGATCCGCTCAAGACAAAAATAGCGAAAATAGCAGATTTGCATATCCAGATAAAACCTCACGGTGACTTGGAGCTTGCGATGCTCATGAGTCGTTTTTTACATATCGAAAATGGCACTGATGAAGCATATCTCAAAGAGTGTGCAAGTGAGTATGAAGAATTTTATGAACTCACGCAGAGTGTACGCATCAAAGCGACTTTGGATGATATTGGTGTGACTTTAGGACAGATTGGCAAACTTTTGGAGTTTGTTAGAGAAAAAAAAGTTGCTATAGTCTGCGGTGTCGGTATTCAAAAATATGCTGACGGTGCAGATGTTATGCGCGCTATTGACGCATTTGCCGTTTATCTTGGGCTATTTGGCAAAGAAGGATGCGGGGTCGCCTATCTTGGAAATTCCAAAGAAAATATAAGCTCCCCTTTTTTTACAAAAGCTGCGAGAGTTTCGAAGGTAAATACGGATTTTTCTAAGTTTGCAACAGTGTTTATACAAGGAGCAAATCCGCTTTCTCAAATGCCTGATACGCTTCGTGTCCAAGAGTCATTAAACGCAGTGAAAAATGTTGTTTATTTTGGACTTTATGAAAACGAGACAAGTGAGCGAGCTGACTTAATCATACCGGCAAAAAGTTTTCTTCACAAAGAGGATATACGGACATCATACTCGCATAATGCGATGTTGCCGATGCGCAAAGTAGCGGCGAGTGTGCATGGCATAAGTGAATATGATTTGAGTGCGTATCTTTGCGCTGCGTTTGATATAGCTCTCAAAAGTGAAGAAGAATATCTCAATCATTTTAAAGCTTATGGCATAGAAAAGATGGATGGAAGTTTGTATGTGGAGGGTCGAGAAGAGATACCTTATGCTGAGGGTTTTGATACGGATGATGGTGAGTTTTGCTTTTTGGATGCAATAGAAAGCAATCAAGAAAATGACGGCAAACTTTTTTTACTTACGTCCAAAAGTCCTCGTAGTCTCAACTCACAGTTTAAACGCGAGAAGTATGTCTATCTGCACAGTTCGCATGGAGTGGCAGAAGATGAGAGTGTCTGTATCTCTTCGGTCAATGGAGAGTTGCGTTTGCAAGTGCGGCATAATGACGATCTCAGAGAAGACTGCGTTTTGATATACAGTGGAACGTCCGGTCTGAACAATCTCACAAGTTCAAAACACTCCTTAGAGGGAAAAAATGCAATATATCAAGAAAATAAAGTGGAGATAAAAAAATGAATATACAAGAGTTAGATAAAAAATATGTGTTGCCGACATACGCAAGAGCGGATGTGGAGTTTGTAAGCGGACAAAACGCAAGACTTGTCGATGCCAATGGCAAAAAATATATAGATTTTACTTCAGGTATCGCAGTGGTGAGCGTGGGGCATGGCAATAAAAGACTGACAGATGCCATTTGCGCACAAATACAAAATATGATTCATATGTCCAACCTGTACTACATAGCACCTCAGGCAAAAGCGGCACAAAAAATCGTTGAAGCAAGTGGCTACGATATGAAATGTTTCTTTGGAAACAGCGGTGCAGAAGCAAATGAGGGCGCTATCAAAATAGCAAGAAAATACGGCGAAAAAAATGGCCAGCCAAAAAAGTATAAGATTATTACTCTGCAGCACTCTTTTCACGGAAGAACGATAACAACTGTCAAAGCGACGGGACAAGAGAGTATGCACAACTATTTTGGTCCATATCCTGATGGTTTTGTTTATGCAAACGGCATCGATGAGATAGAAGGACTTTTGGATGATCATACTGTAGCGGTCATGATAGAACTTGTCCAAGGTGAGGGCGGAGTGCAGCCGCTTGATAGAGACAAGGTTCAGGCTTTGGCAAAAATGCTCAAAGAAAAAGATATCTTGTTGCTGATAGACGAAGTACAGACAGGTGTTTACAGAACAGGAAAGTTTTTGGCTTCAAACTATTATGACATAGAACCTGATGTTATCACTTTAGCCAAAGGTGTGGGTGGCGGTGTTCCTGTTGGTGTTGTGATGACAGGGCTCAAAGATATTTTTGCAGCGGGAGACCATGGCTCTACGTTTGGTGGTAATAACCTTTCTACGACGGCGATCTGTGAAGTCATAGATATCTTAAATGAATATAATGCAAGCGGTGCACTTCAAGAGGGTATTGATTATTTTGACAAAGCACTTGAGGCATTTTATGCGCAACACAGAGATGTATTTACCCAAAAAGTAGGTATCGGTATGATGGCTGGACTTCGCGTCGTGGACGCAGATACTTTGGCAAAAGTCATAAACGCAGCAAGAGCACACGGTGTGATGGTTTTAAAAGCCGGACGTAATACACTGAGATTTTTACCACCACTTACTATAACGAAAGAGGAAATTGATGAAGGCTTTATATCTTTGCACGCTGCTCTTAGCAGCTTGTAGCACACAACTCGCAGCAAACGACAATAACGCATCGCTTGATGCTTATATTTCGCAGCTGAAAAAAGAGCAGTTTTCGTATGACTATCAAAAAAATGAAGTACAAGGTTTGCTGCTGCGTGATTCATGGATAGCACCGCTCAATCTGAATTATTCGCATAGTACAAGCAACCCTTACGATGCACAACAGGTGAGCCAAGTTGCAGCTATCAGGATGGATCAGCCTATTTTTCAAAGCGGTGGTATCTACTACGGTATCAAGTTTGCAAATGCTTCTAAAGAGTATTCGGATTTGGCTGTAGATGTGGCAAAACGCAAGATGATAAAAGATGCGATATCTCTGCTCATGCAGATAAAACAATCAGAAATCCGTGTCAAACGCCAAAATTTTCAGATAAAAAATTCGGAGATAAATCTCGAACAAAAAAAAGAACAGTATCTAAACGGTCAGCTTGATTCAGGTTTTCTCGACTCTGCGATTATAGAGAGAAATACGGTTATCCAAGCACTTTACGATATAGAAACCTCCAAAGAAAAACTTATCGCGAGTTTTAAGGCTATCAGTGATCTTTCGTATGAAAACGCAGCTATTCCTCATCTGGAGCTTCTTAACGAAGAGGAGTTTATGGAACACAATATCGCTTTAAAAATGGCAGAGTCACAAAACGCAAAAGATGATTACAATACAAATGTTACGGTTGCCAAATATCTTCCAAAAGTGAGTGTGACAGCGGGCTACAACTGGACTAAAAGTGAAAATCAACTCTTTCCGCAAGCAGATGGAGAGAGAGATTATTATGATTACGGGATGAAAGTAGCTATGCCTTTGAGTATTAATACATTTCGTGATATTGAATCGGCAAGAGTGGATTATCTCAAATCACAACTCAAGATAGAAGATGAAAAACGCAGCCTTACTTCGATTTTTGCTCAGGTGTTGCAAAACATCAAAAAATTGGACAAAAAGATTGCTTTGAGTGTTGAAAATAAAAATCTTTATGAGAAACTCTTGGAAGATACACGCAATCTTTTCCGTGCAGGATATAAAACCGAGTATGATGTGGAGACACTTGAAAATTCGGTGCAGATTCAAGAGTTTGATTCTAAAATATTTGAACTTGACCGTCAACTTGAACTTTTGACACTGTATGAAAAGTATGCCAATGAACTTTAGCGTCTATATGAGCCAATGGCTTTATGGCGAAGATGGTTATTATGCAAGTTACAAAGAGATAGGCAAGGGCGGGGATTTTTATACGGCGGTGAGTACGAGCAAGTTTTTTGGCGGTACTATTGCAAAACATATCATCTCTTTGGTGGATGAAGGTTTTTTGCACCAAAACGCAACGATTTGTGAGATAGGCGCACATCATGGCTATTTTTTGGCGGATGTGATAGAGTTTATCTACACCCTTAGACCCAAACTTCTCTCTTCACTCAACTTTGTTATCATCGAGCGTTTTGATGCATTGCAAACGCAGCAAAGAGACTATTTTGTAGAGTGCTTTGGGGATACAGTATCTTTGACACATTACAAATCTCTGAGTGAGTTACAGTGCAAAAACGCTTTTTTTATTGCCAACGAGATCTTTGACGCATTTCCCTGTGAGCTTTATTATAAAGGAAAGAGTGCTCATGTAAGTGCTCATGAGATTAGCTTTGATAGAGACGATGCATGGGTTGATGCCAAAGCAAAAAAGTACCATAAAGATAGAGGTGAAATCGCAAGAGGTTATGAAGAGTTTGCCCTTGAAATGGCAAACGCAGCCGACTCTTTTGAGTTTATGAGTTTTGATTATGGAGAGATGGCGGCGCGTCCTGATTTTTCCATTCGCGTTTATGCCAAACATGAAGTGATACCTTTTTTCGATGAAAATATAAAACGCAGTGAACTTTTCGGCAAAAGCGATATCACTTATGACGTGACTTTTGCTCATGTCAAAGATGCTTATGAAGAAGCAGGCGTAAGCTTTATAGAACTCAAAGCACAGATGGTCGCACTTATTGATATGGGTATTTTGGAGCTTTTAGATATGCTTAAAGCAAACGCAGAAGAGAAGATTTATGCACAAGAGCTTGAAAAAGTAAAAATGCTCATTTTGCCAAATTTTTTAGGCGAGCGTTTTAAGATGATTAAGTTTAGAAAAAACTAATTTTCAAACCTCCCAAAATTGCAGCAGCTTATAATCTAAGACGAATGCCTAATCTGATACAAAGGTATGGATAAAGTACAAAAAGAGAAAAATATAGCACTACAAGTACTATTTATGAGGATTTGTTTAACAAAATCAGCAGTCAAGACCGCTAAAAAATAAAGTTAGATATTAAAATAACCAACTCTTTAAATTAAAGTTCCAGGAATGAGCTTGTTCAGAGGGTTTAATTCTAATAAAATCAAGAGAGCCGCAATTTTAGATAAATAAACTTTGTACACAATTTCTTTATCTACAAACAAAATATACACTTTTATGCGTAATGTAACAAGTTAAGAATAATGAAAGTATAATTTAACAAAATATATTAATTTACTTTAATTTTGGATTTATTTATGAACATGCAAGAATGTAAAATTTGTAATAATAATGCTCAGCACCATGCATATAGTACAGAAAAAGATAGTCAAGTAGTTGATTGTTCTTATTGCGGAAAATATTATTTAATGCATTTGTTTGAAACAGACATTTACAATGATAAATCTAATTTTTACAAAGTATCAAGCTGGATACGAGAACAAAATGATGAGTTTCATATTAACCCTGAAATATCACAAGAAGTATTTGAAGATAAGTTAAATATGAGAGATAAAAGAATCAAAGAGAAATTTGATTTGATGATGCAGTATTTTTCAAATGCTACTAATCGTTTTCAATTAGATAAAAAAATATTAGTTAAATGTTGGATGAAAAATGAAAATGAATTTGCTAAACTTTATCAAAAAGCAGTAGATACGATATTATTAGACGGTCCATTAATAAAAATGCTAAGTGGTTTTAGTTATCCCATATTCCTTGGCTTAACATTTGACGGTCTTGAATACATCGAAAACCTAGCCAATCCAAACCAGTCATCAAAAAATATATTTGTAGCCTTTAATTTTGAAGACAACTTAAAAGAAGTTTTCAATGTACATGTAAAGAGTGCCATAGAAGAAAACGGTTTTAATTATGTTGTAGTAAATCAAGATAATGTTGAACACAACAAAAGCATAAACGATGAGATAATCGTAAAACTAAAATCCTCAAGAATCGTAATAGCAGACTTCACAAACCATAGACCTAGTGTTTATTTTGAAGCAGGCTTTGCGATGGGCATGAACATACCTATCATCTGGACTTGCCAAGAAGGACACGATCAAGATATGTCATTTGACACAAGACAGTTCCCTCATATTATTTGGAAAGATAAAGATGATTTGGTGAAACAGGTTATGGATAGAATCAAGGTGATACTGTAAAATGAAAGAATTATTACAACAGGTTAAAGATTTAAAATCAGAGTACAAATATAAAGAAGCAAGAGATTTTATAGATGAAAATACAACAGATGCTAATTTGTTGAGAATACTTGCAGAGTGTTACTATAAAGATTTGGAGTTACATAGAGATTTTTCTTATGATAAAGCCTTAAGAATTTTAGGCAAAATTGATGATACAAGCGATAACGATAAAAAAGAAACATTATGCCTAAAAGGTGCAGTATATAAGAGAAAGTGGGAATATCAGGCAAAGTTAGATGATTTGTATGAAGCAATCAAAAATTATGAAGAGGCTTATACAGAGCATAAAGATAATGATAGAGGATATGGCGCTATAAACGCAGCATATCTTTATGATGTTTTGGCAAATACGTTAGGTAATGTAGGTTTTAAAAATTATCAAGAATTTGAAGAAAAAGCTACAAAAATTCGACAAGATATTATCAATGCATTTAATAACAGTAAAAGTGATAGATGGATATATCATACTTTGGCACAAGCCTATTTGGGTATAAGCGATCTTTCTACATGTAAAGAAATTCTTCAAGAGAGTTTGAATAAAAATTATAACTACAGTGACTGGGAAACATATACAACTTTTAAACAGATGAGAGAACTCGCAAAATTAAAAAAGATAGAAAATTTAGATGTTTTACTTCCACTTGTCGGTGAAGATAACAGACATCTACTAGAGACAACTTTAGACAAAAAAGGCTTGGCACTTTCAGGCGGTGGTTTTCGTGCTAGTTTTTTTCATCTAGGAACTTTGGCAAAGCTTGCAGAATGTGACTTACTTAAAGATATAGAAGTTATCTCAACCGTATCCGGTGGAAGTATAATAGGTGTTCACTACTACTTAAAACTTCAAAAAATGCTTGAAGAAAAAAGTGATATAGAGATAACACAAGCTGACTATATAGAACTCGTTCATGAATTGATAGAGGAGTTTTTTGAAGCGGTACAAACAGATATACGAAATAGTGTTATAACAAAAAACTTTTTCTCAAACACAGTCGTAAAAATTTTAAATCCATTTTCTAGTTATAGCAGAACTAATAAACTAGGTCAACTCTATCAAGAAAGAATCTATAAAAAATATAAACAATATATGCATGAGTTAATTATCACTCCCCACGGTTGGGAAGATGGAAAATTTAAACCAAGGTTTCATAATTGGAGAAGAAAAAATAAAGTGCCTATTTTAGTCATCAATGCCACAAATCTAAATAGTGGTCACAACTGGCAGTTTCAAGCAACAAAAATGGGTGAACCTGACTACATGTACAATATGGAGATAGATAAAAACAACAGATTTGATTGGGTGCGATATACAGATAAAGGGCTACAAGAGAAGTTTAAAAACTACTCTATAGGACAAGCCGTTGCTTGTTCATCTGCCGTACCAATGTTATTTACCCCTGTTGTTTTAGAAGATCTATATGAGGGATACAAACTCAGCATATCTGATGGCGGAGTGTACGACAATCAAGGTTTTAGCGGACTTTTAAGTGAAGAGTGTGACTATATAATCTGTAGTGACGCATCAGGACAGATGGATAATCAAATTACCTCACACACTTCCATACTCAGAACAAACATGAGAACCATAGATATTCAAATGGATAGAAACCGAGAGATGATTTTTGAAGATATGCAAAATAAAAAAGAGAGAGGTATATTAAAAGGCTTTCTGTTCACACACCTAAAACAAAATTTACAAGCTTATGAGATAAATCAAGCTGATGCAATACAAAAATTTGAAGATAACCAAGACAAAGAGTTTCAGGAGTTGATTTCAGATGTGAGAACCGACTTAGATAAGTTTTCTAAAACAGAAGCTTATGCTCTCATGTATAATGGATATGAGTTATTTCAAGGACAAACAAAATCAATGAAAGATTGTCATAAAAAAGATGATTGGGTATTTTTAAGTATAAAAAATGATGTTGATAAAAAGTCGGAGAAGTTGATGGATGAGTTGGAGTTGTCGGAGCACCAATTTACAAGAAGGTTTAGAAAATGGTGGAAGAGTAGATGAGTAATAGTATTGAAATTTTTGTAAGTTACTCTCATGAAGATATAGAACATGTGAAAAATCTGCAAAACTCTCTAAAAGATTATAAAAATATTAAACTGTGGACTGATGAAAATATCAGAGTTGGAGATAAATTCAATAAAAAGATTTATACTAAAATCAAACAAAGTGACATCATTATATTTTTCTTTAGTATTCATCTAATGAAAAGAAATTTTTCTTATGTAAAAGATGTCGAAATACCTCTTGCATTAATCGAAAATAGAAAAAGAAGTATTCAAATTTTGCCACTTATTGTAGATAAAGACGCTTATACTTCAGTTTTTTATGAAGCGTTGAAAAAAGATTTTGTAACACTTCCCGAACATAACAAACAATCAAAAGCGATAAATGAGTTTCAAAAAAATAAATGGTGGAAACCTTGGAAAAAAGTTCCTAATCCTTGGGATGTTGTAAGAGCAAATATAGAAGAACTTGTCTCAGGTAGTGATTTTAAAAAATATTTACAAAATAAAAAAGATGTGTATTCTGAAAATGTCAATATAGATAAGATTGAGAATTTTGACAAATATATCACAAGAGAAATTGAAGTAGATATCAAAAAGTGGTGGGAAACAAACACTTCATCTTGCTATATACAAGGTGATGAAGGAGTTGGAAAAACATTTTTAGCTCTTAATATTGCAAATAAGATGCAAATGGATGGAATCATCTCATTTTATCTCAAAAGTTTAGAGTGGAACGGTTGTAAAACAATCAAAGAAATTTTAGTTCAATCGTTTGGATTTAAAGATGAAAATGAAATAAATGATATAAACGAATTTTTGAACGGTTTTGAAAAACCTATTTTAATAGTTCTTGATGGAGTGAATGAAAAAGGCGCTTTAGAAGTTGTAGATAACATTTTAAATGATTATTTTAAAGAGAGTCTGTATCAAGAAAAAATCAGATTTATATTTACAACAAGAGATTTATCAAATTATAGTAATTTTAATAAGCCTTTATGGAACAAATTAAATAAATTTTTAGTTAATCCATATAGTGCAGCAGAACTAAAAGAAGCCATTTCTAAGTTTGAACCAGATTTTGATTTTGAACAATTTCCAAAAAATCTTATTCCTACTGCTTCAATAGCACGATATTTAAAGTTAGCACTGAATTTGAAAGATAAATTTGGTTGTTATGCTAATGTAACTAAGGAAATTTTATATTGGGAAGGTCTGAAAGAACAGATTGAGAACGATATGAAAATTAGGTTTGACTTGACTATTACCTCAGAAAATATTGAAAGATTACTAACTAAATTAATAAATAATTGCCAAATAGAAGATTCTAAGGTAACAACAAATGATAAAAAACTGGAAGGTATTTTTGGTAAAAATTTTTTAAATATTGAGAATTCACTAAGAGAAATTAGATTAATTGAAGATATTGATTCTGACAGTACTATTACGGTAAATTCAAATCATATAGTAATTGCATATTCAATCTATTTGTTAAATAAATTTGAAGAAATTGATACTACTTTAGAAGTAGAGGAGATAGCCGATAAGTTTAAATCTTATTTGGAACCTTATGATAATGATTTTATATCGAATGTTCCTTTTTTGATTTTTCAATTATCTTTAGATCGAAACGATAAAAATGACAATATTTCGAAAATTCATTCGGGATTATTATATCTATGGCTTAATAATCATAATTCAAATATACGCACTGAAAATTTAAAATTATGGTGTGAAAGAGATTTAAGTTCATTTATAGAGATATTAGACATAGTGGAATTCAAAAATAAAGACTTTAATCGAAACAATTTACAAGAAATAATGTTGGCAGTATTGTGTGAAGTTTGGCGCGAAAGTCATGGTCAAAACGAAAATCTGAAAGACTATCTTAAATCTATATTTTTAGGTACAACAACATATAAAGAAAATCATAATATTGCAAGATTTAAGAGGGGTATAATTATTCTTGCACATTTTCCAACAGAAGAATTTTTAGATATTTTTGCTCAAAAAATCAAAGATTTAAGTGAAGAAAATTGGGGTATGTATTATGTTGTAAAAGAGGCTATATTATTTGAATATATACCAATATTATTTAGATTTGGGTATCAAGAAGATATCTTTAGTGTATTGATAGAAAAAGATGATTTTAAAGAGCTTGCAAAAATGTATAAATCACACTCTTTATCTGAGACGTTCTCATTGGAAGTAGAACCGATAAATAGAAATAATTCTATATCTGCTTTTGTAAAAAAAATTGGAGAAAATCAAAAACTATTAGATGACTTTGATGTGGAAAATTTCAAAATATATGAAGTAAGTGGGTTATCTAATATTGCATGTAGAAGAGATTTGATCATAGATAATGAAGATAAGAAAAAAGTTATTGAAATTTTAGAACAATTATTTAATGAGTTTACAAAACAAGAGAATAGAAATATATTTCCATATCGCTGGGTATATGATAATTTTCCATATTTATTGGCTTCTTTTGATAGTATAACTTTCAACAGGATCAATTCACAATTTCTTTTTCAAACAATCAAACAAAAAGCTAATTGGCATAGAGTTCAAGGTTTTCACTTAACAATATTACCAAATAAAGACCTGCCAAAATATATTTTATCCAATATTGAGAGTTTGACTACTTTTGAACAAGAGCATGAAAAAACAACTTTTTTAAATCAATTGATAGAAATGATTCTGTTTACGGCAGATGAAAAACAATTGGAGAGTTTCTTTAATTACCTTATTGACGAGCTAAAATTTTCAATCATTTTTATAAGAAATCATCCTGTAGACATTTATATCAGAGAGCTATTTGGCACAAAACTATTGAATATGATACATACAAAATTAAATGAAAAACCAGAGAAAGAATTAGAAGAAACGTTAATGACTTATCTGTGTCTATTGAATGATTTTAACAATCAACACTTGATTGCTTGGGCTATTGAAAAACTAGAAGATATTTCAATCGAAGATGATAAAAAAGAGTTTTATCGTACTATATTGATGAACTCATCTCCGTCAAAATATTTTGAAGATATATATTTACATAAAGATCTGAAAATATATTTTTATGAATCTAATAGTAGTCGTGGAGGAGCTTATTTAACTTATTGGATAACAAGAGAAAAAGGATTTTACAACAACAAACCGTTTGATGAATTAATTGATATTTTACCTCTTGACACTGTTGGTAATTTGTTATTTCATAATGAAAGATATGATGATATCAATCTATGGGGAAAATATATATTTGACAACTTAGCACCGCAAGACATGAACGATTATGACGTCTTTGAAGCCATTAAAAAGTACTCTGAACAAAATAATGATGAATTTGAATCCTACGCTATAAAATATTTAACTAAGGCTAATGATACCTATGAAAATGGAGGAAGACATTTCCCACCGTTGAGAGTATTTGAGGATGCTTTAATTACTTTGCTTCTGCCTATAAATTTTGACAAATCTGTAGAGTTTTATAATAAAACCAAAAAATTCCGGCATATCTCAAATAGCTTTAATCGTGAAATTTTTAATGCTGAAAAATATTGTGAGGCAAAACATAAAATATATCGAAAAGAGTATATTCAATCACTGAAAAGGGATATTGATATTTTGCATATTGCAAGAATGTCTCATCAAAACAATAGTCAAAAAGAATTGATGGAGTTTATTGAAGAATGGCTTGTAAGCAAATATGCTACTGATAGATTATTGGCGGTTTCTTTGTTGACTTGGTTCGGTGATAATTCTTCTATTGCATTACTAGAAAAGATCAAGTTTAATGATGATAGTGAATATGTAAGATATTTTGCTAGTTGGTCATTAGAAGTTGCAAAACAAGAAAAATATGCAAAAAAGATATACGAAGAGATTTTACAAGAAGATACTTTAGAAGTTATTTCTGCAAAACTATATCAAATAAAACCAGTAATTACACCAATGGTAAATTATTGGGGTGTGGAGTTAAATGAAAAGTATGAATTCAATAAAACAGAAAAATACAAAAAGATTTTAATTCAAAGATTTTGGGATATTGTCAGCGAAAGTATCAAGGATGACAAAAATATAGAGATAAATCAAAGAAAATTATTAGGATATTATCGAGGTGAAGAGATTACAGATGCTAATAGATTTATAACTGGAGAGTTCAAATGAATGAAATAGACTATTGGGTATCTAAAGTAAAATGGGATGCAAATGGAACAAGAATTATTTCTATGTATGTTCACCTAAATGAAGATAACTCCGTGGGTGTATATGAAGAAATGAGCCGTTATGACATCATTAAATATATCAATGATGGTTATATATTTTGTTCAATTATTAAACAAGAAAATGGCAAATGGCAAAAAGGCAATTATGTAATTACGGATGGTTCATTATTAAAAAATATAGACAGCAAGCTACCTTTTATCCAAACAAAAAGAAAAACCTTTGTCAGTTACTATCACAAAGATGATTCAGATTATAAGAAAAAGTTTTTGAATTTGATGGATGATTTGATTGTCAATAAATCTGTTGAAGATGGTGACATTAACTCCGATGTCAGTGACGAATATGCAAAGCAAATGATACAAAAAGGTTTTCTGCATGACACCACAGTATTAATCGTATTGTTGAGCAATAAGACGAAATGTAGAAAGCATGTAGATTGGGAAATCAGCGGTGCGTTGAATTACAAAGTTGGTGATAGTTATGCTGGATTATTGGGATTAAAGTTGCCAACTCATGATGATTATGTAAGCGGGAAATGTACCTACAGCAAAATACCTGATCGGTTGGCAGATAATTTTAAATCAGGCTATGCAATTGTCAGAGACTACACAACAGATAGAAAAATACTACAGGGATATATTGAAGAAGCTTATAGTCTTCGAAAGAAAAATGCTGACAAGAGAGTGAATTCGAGAGTTCAGATGAAAAATGATACTTGTGAATAGAAGGGATTTTTATGCAAGAAAAAGAATTATTTGAACGATTTAAAAATAAGCTTATTGAAGAGTATTCCTATTATGAACAAGATATAAAATTTGAAGTCAAGATAGATATATTAATCAATAATATTAGATATATTCCAGATATAGTTGTTTATAAAGATCAAAAACCTTACATAATTATCGAGCTAAAACATAATTACTCGCAAAGAATATTCGAACTAGCTTTTGAAAAAGTTTCACAAGCTACACGATCTTTAGATGCCAAATATTGTGCGATTGCTACTTTGGATTTTATTGAAACTTATGAATTGAAAAATGATGAATTTTTCATGATTCCAAATATCCCCAATAGAATAGGGGAGTTTTATTTAAAAAATCGACTAGATATTGATGAAATTCATTTTAAATATTTATTTAATGAAATTAAAGACATATTATGGTCCGGCGGAAAGAGGGACAGCTACACGATAATCAATGAATTTAATAAAATTCTTTTGGTCAAATTTTTTATTGACGAAATGCTCTTAAAAGATAGTAAAAGTTTTTTTGAAAACTATAAGTTTGACTCTATGCCAGATATAAATAACTTGTTTTTTACTGCAAATGCAAACTTTAAAATATTTGAAGATTCAGACAAAATAAATTTAAATCAAAAAGAAATAGAAAAAATAATAAATATTTTAGACGCGATTGGATTATTGCATTTATCACATATTGATAAAATCTATTATGATGTTTTTACTAAAGATTTAAAAAATGGAGAAGTTTTTTTATCTGAGGATGCAGTAAATTTTTTGAGTAAAATTCTTGATAAAACACAAATGACTTTACTTGCAAATAGTGGGTTTGGTCAATTGTCTTTAGAACTTTCAAATCGACTGCAAAATTTTGATTTTATTGAACCTAATAGCATAAAGTATAGAACAAATTTAATACTACAGCTTATTAAGGGTACTCACTCAAAACATCAATTAGGCGAGTTTTTGGATGATGATGATGTTTTTAAATATGATACTTTTGGGCAAATAGTATCTACCCCACCTTTGAATATTAGGACAAAAGAATATAAATCCTACCAGCTTACTAAATATACTTCAGGAACAGACATCTCTGCATTGCATATAGAAAAATCCCTAAATATATTGCATGAAAATGGACTATTGTTTGTAACTGTATCAGATAGTATTTTGTCAAATCAAATGTTTTCTTATGTAAGAGACTTTATAAAACAATCTTGTCAGATCCTAGCAATATTATCGTTTGAAGATGGGATATTTTTGAATATCAAGATACCGTCTTCGTTATTGATTTTGAAAAAACAAAAAATACATGATTATCATGTCCTAGTTAAAAACATTGATGTCAACGATATTGATCAAGATATACAATTAATCAAAGCCTTTATACAATATCAACAACCTAGTGAAAATACTCTTCATATTAATGTACTGAATGATAGTGATAGATGGGATTGTCACTATTATAAAAAAGAATTTTTAGAGATTGAAAATAAAATAAGCAATGTTAAACATAAATTTTTAGCTGATTATGTAGAGACAATACGAGGTGGGAGTTTAGGACATAATCAGATAGGTACAATTAATTTAATAACTGTTGGAACTATCCAAAATGGGCAACTTGAAAAAAGCAAATTAAGTCTTATTACAGATGAACAAAACGATAAAAATAGACGTAGTGTAGTTAAAGAAAATGATGTACTAGTGAGTGTCGTTGGGAAATATCCTAGATGCGCTAAGGTTACTGCTGAATTTGTAGGGTCAAATACAAACTCAGGTATTGTAATCCTTAGAATGAAAGATGGTTTTGAAAGTAAAGTTGATGAGATTTATGAGCATTTAAATTCCAAATTAGGTCAAGTTTTATTACACAGGGGTGTTTCATTTACATCAACCGTTCCTATTCTGACGCAAAAAGAATTGGAAAAAATACCAATCATTGATAGGTATGACAACAATGAAATATTGGAATTTATAGATCAAGTTAAAGAAATACCACTATTTAAAAGTCAGCAAGAAGAGAATCTTATAGATGAGGAAGAAATTGAACCTGACAATATAATTTTATCATTAAATGGGCTAAAGGGAAAAGTATTTGGTCTTGAAGTAATTCGATGTTTTATAAATTTAAAAAACCTAGTCAATTTTGAGATAAACAATCAAAACTTTCAAAGAGAAATAGATGATGCTCATAAAAATGAGCTCATAGAATTTTTAAATAAAAGTAATTATAAATTTTTTCCTGAAATTGTTCTAGCTATTAGAGATATTGATACATTAATTGAACAAAAAGCCGTTTCTTTAATTGGTATGGAACCATGTATACAGTTGAATTTTCATGATACAGAAGATCCGCAAAAAAATGTATATCAAAATATTGAAATACTAGATGGAAGACATAGAATTAAATCATTAAAAGACTATATAGAAAAGGATAATTCGCATGAAAATCTAACAGTTTCAATTATATTTATTTTGTTAAGTGATAGTGATACTAAAAAGCTAGTACAAAGGGCAATATTTTATAATTTAAATGCGAAAGCCAAGCCTTTGCTTCCTAAAGATTATTTGAATTTACTCGAAAACGATCCCCATAATACATTGAAAGAACTAGAAATTACCAATATTGACCTATTTAAACACTTATCATTGAATAAATACAAGATATACAATTTAAGTGAAAGCAACGAAAGCATTCTGGAAAAATGTATAGATATAGCCTATCAATTAAGTTCTCATTTTAAGTCAAATGATTTGAAAAAATTAGACTTTTTTATTACTTTGTTAGAAAGACAAAATAGCAGGATTTTAAAAAAATATGATATCCATTTAAAAACAAAATTTTATATTTTGATCATTAATATAATAAGTGAAACTAGACTGAATAGAAATAAAATCAATGACTATCTGGATAAAGAATTGGCTGGATTTATTGAGTGGTTGGAACTTTCAAATCTCTTTGAATCACTTCAAAAAATCAGTGAATTGAAAGATTTTTACAAGACATATCAACAAACATATGTGCCAAAATCAAGAAAAATATATATATCTATGCCTTATCATAAAGAAACAGAATGGACATACTTTTTGATTAAAGATGTCATTAATGATATATCAAATAATTTAAAGATCAGAATAGAACCTATAAGAACTGACCAACAAACAAATGGTGTTCATACTGGAATTAGCGAAACTGTTTATAATGAAATAGCATCTTGTGATTTGATGATTGCTGATTTAACGGGCGGAAATGCAAATGTATTCAATGAAGTCGGTTTTAAAATGGGATTGGATAAAGCACAAGGTCTAAAGGAAACACAAATTATTTTTATCGTTAATTCTAAATGTTACTATGAAGAGCATTTAGAAAATGAAAGTTTCGTTGATGGTGAATATAAAGTTAGTGGTAAAGTTCTTAAAAATAGTGCGAAGCAAGTACCATTTAATTTGAGAGGTATTAAACATATAGAGTTTTATAACAGTCACTATTTAAAAGCTGAATTATACAAAGAGCTAGAACAATATTTTAGTTATTACAAAATTACAAAAGTTTCGAAATAGGAAGTAATAAATGAATCCCCTCTGCTTCGTACTCATGCCATTCGGTAGCAAAAAAGATGAAAATGGTCAGCTAATTGACTTCGATAAAATTTACAGCGATTTTATAAAACCATCCATTGAAGATGCAGGATTAGAGCCTATCCGTGCAGATGAAGAGCAGATAGGGGGGATCATCCATAAACCTATGTATGAGAGATTGATGCTGTGTGAGTATGCTGTAGCTGATCTGAGCACGGCTAATGCTAATGTATTTTATGAGCTGGGCATCCGTCATGCTATTCGACCTCATAGCACCATTTCCATATTTAGTTCCGATACCAAACTCCCTTTTGACATCAACTTTTTACGCTCATTACCGTATGACAGAGAGCTGAGCGATTTAGAGAGTTTAAAAAAACAGCTCACGGAAAAACTGCTCCATGCCAAAAAAGAGAAACATACCGATTCGCCTCTCTTTCAACTCGTAGATGGACTCGCACCCTCAAATATCGAGCATATAAAAACGGATGTATTTCGGGAAAGGGTTGAATACAATAAAACAATCAAAAGCCAACTCAAAAGTGCACGAGAAATAAAACCTAAAGAGGATGCAAAAGTAGTGTTGAAAAATTTGCACTCGTCTCTTGGAACTTTGAGCGAAATAGAAGCAGGGGTGATTATAGATCTTTTTCTGTCCTACAGAGCCGTTGAAGCGTATAGCGAGATGGTAGAGTTGGTGTCACTCATGTCAAAACCTTTGCAACAAACGGTAATGGTGCAAGAACAATTAGGATTTGCACTCAACAGAGTAGGGCGGAGAAAAGAGGCGATAGAAGTTCTCGAAGAGGTAATAAACAAGCATGGTAAAAACAGTGAAACATGCGGAATCCTCGGACGAGTGTATAAAGACTATTGGCAAGTGAATAGTTCAAATGAGACTCTGGCAAAAGGGTATTTGAAAAAAGCGATTCAGACCTATTTAGATGGATTTGAATCTGATTTTAGAGACGCTTATCCCGGAATCAATGCGGTTACGCTCATGGATATTTCCGGAGATAAACGAAAAGACGAAATTTTGCCCGTGGTCACATATGCGGTAAAACAAAAGATGAAAAGTAGTGCCGATTATTGGGATTATGCGACGCTTTTAGAATTAGCGATACTTGAAAATAACCAAGAAAAAGCACAAGAGCTGATTTCAGATGTTTTAGTACATGTAAAAGAAGATTGGGAGAAAAAAACTACTGCCAATAACATCAAATTTATTCGTGAGCATAGAGAATCAAAAGGTCTAGAATGTGCATGGCTAACAGAAATAGAAAAGAAATTAAATCTTTAGATTTTTTTAAGACTTTGTCATGACTCAACAAAATAGTACATTGCTTACTGATGGAAAAATGTTTTTTGACAATATAGTCCCAAAGTTTTTAAATAAATTTGTTGCTAAAAGTAAAAAAGATTTTTGGCAAAGATATTTTGATTCAATGAATCCTAAAAAATTTCTCGGTTATGATTCAGAAAAAAGTTACCTAGAGATTCATAACTTTACAAAAAAGCAAATAGTTTTGAATTCAATTCATGATATTTACAGTGATTTAGATACAAAAGGTTAGAAAAGATGGCTAGCACAAAGCAAACAATGGAACTTCTGGCAATTTACACACTTAAACCTCTCTCTATTGCAGCAATAGAAAAAACTTTGGGTATAACTTTTAAAAAGGCGATAGAAGCGACGCATTATGCACAAATTGGGGAAGCGATGATCGCTTACACAAATTTTAATGTGCTCACTCTTATAAACTGGACTAAAGAGAGTGCGCAAGAGACACTCAGTTCTATAGGTGTTATAAATGATGCAAGTACAATCAATCAAGATTACCCGATTCTTGTCGATTCATCTATTGAGAAAGCTTTTACTATCGACAATGAAAAAATTACACTCAAAGAGCTAAATATTCTCAATCTTATTATTATCTCTCATGTCATCTCTCAAAGTGTCGCGCTTGAGGTGTATGAGAAAAAACTCTCTGAATATTATGAGAAAAGTAGAAAACTTATTATCGATGTGAGTACTTTTTCTATTTATAAACGCAATTTGTTGGCAAAGTTTTCAAAACAGCTTGTACTCATTCGCCATGACATGCTTATTGACCTTTTTCTTTTAGATAAGCCAAATATTCTTTGGGACAATGAAAACGCGGAACTTCTCTACAACAAACTCGCTTCAAGTCTTGAACTCAAAGACCGTTTTGATGTGATAGAGTACAAGCTCGATAGCATCAAAGATGACATCGCTATGATTATGGATCTAACCAACCATAACCATAGTTCATTTTTGGAATGGATCATTATTATCCTCATCATGATTGAGATAGTTATGAGTTTAATGGAGTGGTTTGGGTTAAAGTAGCCTATATTTTTTCTCAAACTTGCTCAGGCTCAGAGGCTTGCTTTCGAGGTAGTCTTGTGAACTCCGCCGTTGACATTGGGTGGATACAATCCTGACTGGGCAGTATTGATCGAAAAAGACAACGAAGAGAGGCTGTATTTCGTCGTAGAGAGCAAAGGAAGCCTCTTCAGCGAAGATTTACGAGATACCGAACAAGCCAAAATCGATTGCGGTAAAAAGCATTTCGAGGCTATTTCCGCCGATGCCCTTTTCGTCAAATCCAATGGATTCGAGCATTTTAGGGAGTGTATCTATAGTTAAAGTAGATTCCGTGTCAAGCACGGAATGACGAAGAATTATACGTATTTTAAAATCTATCTTTTGCAAAGTGTGCCGCACCCAAAAGGGCGGTCTCAGCATTGAGTGATATTTTTACAGACATCTGCATGAGCATCTCTTCAAATCGTCCTTTGGAAACAAAACCTTGCATAAAGTGCTTTTGTTGCATGAGCGACAAAATCTTTGGAGCGATACCGCCGCCGATATAGACACCTCCGAGAGAGAGTGATTTGAGAGCAAGATTGCCGGCTTCTGCACCGTAAATCTCCGTGAAGAGTTCAAGTGTTTTGAGACACAGGGCATCGTTGTGTTCAAGTGCGCATCGGCTGATAAGGGCGCTTTTGTCTGTATTTTTCTCTGCGTTTTGTATCATAAGCGGCTCAGGAATTTGCAACTCTTCTTGCAAAAAGTCATACAAAGCGGCGATTCCCGGCCCTGAAAGAATCCGCTCATAACTCACATGAGCAGGGTAGTGTCTGCGAAGCCAGAGTAAAAGGGCATCTTGCAGAGGTGAAGTCGGAGCAAAGTCACTATGTCCACCTTCTGAGCCTAGCGGATGGTAACTCTCTCCATCATAAAAGAGCATACCTTCCCCCAGACCCGTGCCTGCGGCGATAACTGCTTTGTTGCCTTTGCGGTTTTGCGCGTTTTTGTTGAGTTCTACAAAACTCTCCTCAGGAAGATAGAGCATCCCGTACGCTGTTGCTTCGAGGTCGTTCATCAAACGCACATTTTGTGTGGCTAAACTCTTTTGCAGAGCCGAGGTGCTGATATGCCACGGCAGGTTTGTTGTCTTGCACTCTGCGTCGATGATAGCTCCTGCGATACCAAAACAGGCTGCGTTTATCAAAGGATGAGAGCTGTTTTGTAAAAACGCAGCGATAACTTCATCAAAACTCTCAAATGCCCCACTTGAAAACTGCTGCTGCGTTTGAAGTGCTAAGACTCCATCGACAACTTTATAGAGTGCCAGATTTGTTTTTGTGCCACCAATATCGCCTGCTAGTATCATAGAATCCTCTTTCATTTAGCGCTCTTGTGTTGTCAAAAGATGCACAAAAGCATCGACAAAATTTTTGTCCGTCTCTTTTGGAGAAAGTTTATAAAAACTCTCCCAAGCCTGAGCTTTTTGCTCATCATAGTTACCATCTATATTGTGTTTGCTCCAAGCGATTTTGACAGCATGACCAATCAAAACATCAAGTATAATGTCACTATTGACATAAAGCTCTGGACTTTGTCTAAATATTTTTGCCAGCGTTTTGATAAGTTCGATATTGAGTTGACGATAGTCAGGTGCTTCGATACTTTGCAAAAGCGTGTCGATATGCAGCTCAAAACTTCTCTCACCCGGAGTAAACTCATGAGTGCTCTCTGAAGAGATACGGTTTTGCAGGCTGTACTTATCTCCGACTATCAAACCTCTGCACTGTTGGAGCAGATGCCAGGTATCTTTATAAAAACATTGAGAAAGTCCGCTTATCATACCGACTTCTTCTCTCCAAAGCGCCCAATTTTCGTTGTGAGTATCTTCGTACAAAAGATACTGCGAGGTGATGTCATGTGGGTTTGAGAGTCCCGAGGCACTCAGGTTTTCCAGCTCAGAGAGTTTTTGTACTTCTTTACTAAACGACTGCAAAATCAAACGCAGTCGGTTGTAGATATCATGCGGGGCAAGAGAGAGCAGCACTTCATAAGCATCCCCGATAGCAATGGCTTTTTCTCTCACGAGTTGCCCCACGAGTAGCTGTACAAAATACCACGTACGCAGAGTGAGCATATTGGTAAAGAGCTCCGGTTCACTGCGTATCAGATGCCCTAAATGCAAAATAATCTCCTGTGTGAGGATACTTTCAGCGATATTATTGCCACAAAATTCTTGGATGGTTTTTACGATAAACGCACTCTCATGAGGTTTTGAAAAGGTGGCTTTTTCGCTATAAGCACGTCCGACGGCGAGGCGTTTTTGTGAGATGATGATATCAAGTAAAACATCTTCGAGTCTATCATCAAACTTTTTGCTTATCTCGGCGATGTGGCGTGCTGTAGCCCAGTCATGACAAACAGATGCCATTTCATAATATTGTTGCGCGAGGGTAGAGAGCGTCAAAGAGACTTCATCTATCTGTACTTCAAAATCCCTGCCGTGGCGTTTGCATAAAAGACCAAGTGCGTAGGCTGTTTCTGTACGGTTTTTCTTAGAGAGGAGGATATTGACTAAAAACTCATCTTCGGCTGTATCAAATTCTTGAAGTCTTTGTGCATCCATAGGCATAGAACTCTCTGCTGTATTTGGTGCTCCACAAAGGGTTTGTTTGAGTGCGTGAAGTTCTATCTCTTTAGGTTTATAATCCTCTAAAAAATCTATACGCTCATAATCAACACTTGTGAGGAGTTGTTCGAGATGACCTGTTTTGATATTCATAGTGGGTGTGTGTCTGTTTTGCAGCTCATGTAAAAGCTCAAGAATACTCTCTTGCGTATCATTTTGAAGCATATCTTCACGCACCAAAAAAGGAAGGATAGGTTGTCCCGGCTGATCCCAGTGTTTTATCAAAAAGTTTATTGAAGCACGAAAATGTTGCGTCAGTAAGATGTTGTCATAAGAAAAATAAAAGCCTTGCGGGTTGAAATAGTAGGGAAGAAAAACCGTTCGCTCACCGTCAAGGATATGCAAACGAGCGGTAGTTATACTGCGAGTGACGCCAAAAGGTCTTCCCGTGAGAGAGAGTTTTTTGTTTGCCCCAAGCATTGTATGTATTTTTGATAGTTCGGCTGCATGCATGATGCGTATAGGTTTGACACTCTCTATGGTTTGACTTTGGATACCTAAGTTCAGAAGTCTTTGTGCGACATATTCGTTTGCACTGAGGATGCAGACCATAGGATAAACGCTGCGTTTATGTCCTATGCGTTTATGTCTTTGCAGAGGATCGATATCGCTTTTATCCAAAAGTCCGCTCATGATCATATCGCAAAGCATATAGAGACTTTGTGCCCAGACGAGAGGAATATTTTCATTTGGGATACGCACTTGAGAGTGTGGCTGTGCTTTTTCAGCTTCTATAGACTCTTTTGGGACGATGTAGAGTTCAGGAAGAAGCCTGACTCCATTTTCTTCGACAAAGAGCGGTTCAAGTTTTTCTTTGTACTTTTGTATCTCTTGATGATCTTCACGCATGATTGCATCAAGAAGCAGATAGGTGAAAAAAAGCGGCCATTCGGATTCGATGTTTTCAAACTCACGCAGTTCAGAAGGCTCATAGTGCAGACGGGATTCATCTTCGAGCATACTTTGATGTCCATCAAGCAAAAAGCGTTTGCATCCATAAGATCCGGCTAGTTTTTTGAGTATCTTTTTGCGTGTACGCGCTACCAGTTCTTCATCTTCTACGGCGTATGCAGGATATCCGATGATACTCAAAAGTGCCGCGTCCGTCTCTTTGGAGTTTGATTCTCGTGGAAGCAGACCGTGAAGTGTAAAACGTGAGCGTGCGATATCGTTTGGTACGACATGGATAAGAGCTTCATTGCCTGATACATTGCCAAAAAGATTGCAACCGCTCATGGCTTCAAGAGCAGCTTTTGCCATACCTACTGAGCTACAATTTATCTCCGTCGTCCCATGATTTTTTTTATTTCCGCGCTCCCAAATACCATAATCAGGGGTACAGTAAGTGCGGCTGATATAGTGCACAAGATTTTGTACAAAATTGACTTCATCAATCGTATAAATAATCTTAAGTCCCGAAGCACTCATCTGTGCAAGCATCAAAAGATAAAGTGAAGTGGCATCAAGCTGCAGATGTCCCCATTCATCATCACCGACGACTGCAAGAGCGGTTGTTGTCCCATACTTAGCATGAAGTGCGTCGATAGGATTGTTGCTTTTTTTATAGGCTTCGAGTTTATCTGCTTGTCGCATCATTGCATTTAAGAGCCCGCGCATAAGTTTGACGACACTTTGAGAGAGGAGATGTGTGCGGTAGTGCTCGGGATAAAACTTAGAGTACGAAAGCCCAAGTCCCCAAACGCTCATGATACTATAAACGTTGTCCCGTACCCAAGCGTCTGTGTAGTCTCCATGAGCAGTGATAGCCGTACTTGCGGGCAAAAGCCCTGTTATGGGATCTTGACGGGAGAGAATAATCTTCTCTATTGATTGATACTGTTTTTCAAGTAAAGGGGCTATTTTCTCTAAGTTCATTCTCTAACCTTTTTCACTATTTCTCATACATTTTGATGTAATACTCATGCGCCATACGACCAGAGTCAAACGCAGGAAGGATATCATTCATCGCACTTTTCATCATCTGTGTCCAGTTTTGGGGTCTATCATAGTACATAGGAATAATCTCATTTTCGAGAATATCCATCATGTTTTTATTATCAAGTACGTCTTGTTGTTCCGTAGAGAGTGCGCTGCTAGCAGAAGGGATAGTAAAGGCATTGCAACCGTGTTTTGCAAATTCCGGATGCCATCCGTCATTGGTTGAGAAGTGGATAGAGCCGTTCATACTTGCGCTCATACCGCTTGTTCCGCTTGCTTCACGAGATATTCTGGGTGTATTGAGCCATACATCACTTCCATATTTGAGTGTACGGGAGAGTTTGAGTTCATAGCCTATGAGCACAGCCATATTTTTGATCTTATGACTGATATGGATGAGTTCATTAAAGGTATTGATGGCATTTGTGTCAAAAGGATAAGGTTTCCCTGCCCAGATGATTTGTACGGGATATTTTGTGTTTTCAAGCATTTTGACAAAACGCTCAAAATCTTTTTTGATAAGTCCGGGGCGTTTGTACTCTGCAAAACGGCGTGCCCATACCAGTGTCAGCACATCAGGGTCAAACATTTTGCCTGTTTGGTCTGCGACTTCATCAAACAAAAGGCGTTTGAGATGTTTTTTACGTGCGGTGAGCGCATAATCTTCATGATCATCAAGGGCTGTTCGCATTCCTTTGTCCATCCAAAAACGTCTGTTTTGGGCATTTGTGATGTAGGTGATTTCTGAGCGTCCTTCACACTCCTTCCACATACGATTCGCGACTTCACCGTGAAACTTTGAGACTGCGTTTGTCATCTTTGAAGCACGAAGCGCACCGACTGTGAGGTTAAAAGTATCATCTTTGACAAGTGTTATGTCCCCTACGCTCTGCATATCAAGCCCGTCAAAAAAACCAAAGGAGTGCAAAAGAGCCAGAGAGTGTTTTTCATTTCCCGCATCTTCTGGTGTATGTGTCGTAAAAACGACATGGCGTTTGACCTCTTCTATATCTTTGAGTTTGGAGTAAAGTTCATAGACCAAAGGCAGAGCATGTCCTTCGTTGAGATGGTAGATATCTATTTTTTGTTTAAGCGCTTCAAGTACGCGTGTGCCGCCGATACCGAGGATGATCTCCTGAGAGATACGTGTCTCTTCGTTTGAATCGTAGAGTTTGTGTGTGATGGTACGGGAGAGAAAATCGTTTTCAGGGATATCCGTACTCAAAAGTAAAAGCGGAGCAGAACCAAAGATATGCGGTGCTAGATAAAAGACTTTGATAGCAACATCTTTGCCGCGAATATTGACAGAAGTCAAAATGCCAAGATCATCGAGAAAATAGTAATGTTTGCGGATAAACTCTGCTAAAAGGGAACGGTCTTCATGGCGCCCCTGATCATAATAGCCATAACTCCATAAAATCCCTATGCCTACAATGTTTTGACGCAAATCAAAAGCGCTGCGCATATGTGAACCCGATAAAAATCCCAAGCCGCCTGAGTATATTTTCAGAGCCTGATGGATTGCAAACTCCATTGAGAAGTAAGCAACGCTCTTTTTGTATTTGGCATCGAATTCGTAATCGTGTAATATCATCTAAAAATTCCTTTAAAAAATTGTATCGCATTTCAAGTTCTAAATATTCTAAAAATTGTCTCTTTTATAAGCAATAATAAACTCCTCTGATATACTTGTAGAGAAGTTAAACACTCAAGATGTTCTTTGCCTAAAATAGAATCATTTTATACTCTTTTTGTCCATAAAAGAAGGTAAACTGTTAAAAATTTATTTGAAGAATATTCATTAAATATCAAGGAGCATATATGAAAGCAGTTGTGATGGCAGGCGGATTTGGAACAAGGATACAACCACTCACAAACTCTCGTCCAAAACCGATGTTGCCAATCATCAATAGACCGATGATGCAGCACACGATGATGAATCTCAAAGATTTAGGAATTACGGAATTTATTGTTCTGCTTTATTTTAAACCTGAGATTATCCAAGACTACTTTAAAGACGGGAGTGAATTTGGTATCAAAATCACTTATGTTGTTCCTGATGATGATTATGGCACGGCGGGTGCGGTGAAGTTGGCGCAAGAGCTTATTGGTGATGAGAATTTTATCATCATCAGCGGTGACTTGGTTACGGATTTTGATTTCCAAAAAATATTTGACTATCATAAAGAGAAAAAATCAAAACTCACTATCACCCTTACTTCTGTAGATAATCCTTTAGAATTTGGCGTCGTCATCGCAAATGAAAACGGAAAAATCGAGAAATTTTTAGAAAAACCGAGTTGGGGTGAGGTCTTTAGCGACACTATAAATACGGGTATCTATATTATAGAACCGGAAATACTCAACTATATCCCTAAAAATGAAAATTTTGACTTTGCAAAAGATCTGTTCCCGCGTTTGATGCGTGAGGGTATAGAGCTCATGGCAGGAAATGCTGAGGGTTACTGGCGAGATGTTGGTAATCCTGAGAGTTACCGTGATGTCTATGATGACCTCCTAAGCGGCAAAGTAAACTTCAAAATGCCGGGGATAAAAACTGTTTTTCCTGATGGCGTTTTATACAGCGATGAGGCTTATACTCTTGATAAAAGCATCGAGATTATCGGAAATGTTGTTTTGGGTAAAAATGTCCTTCTTGAAACAGGTGTCAAACTCAACAATGTAGTCCTTGGAGACAATGTTCATATCGGACCTGATTGTAAAATCCGTAACTCCGTTATGTGGGAAAATGTATCTGTTGGAAAAAACGCAATGCTTGATGGTTGTGTTATCTGTAACGATAATGTTATAGGCAAAAATTTTACCGTAAAAGCAGGGATGATCTTAGCGGAAGGGTGCGAAATAGGGCAGCTTGTAAATGTTGAAAAAGATGTAACTATTTGGTCACATAAAGTTATCGAAGATGCATCTATCATAAGCAACAGCCTTATTCTGGGAAGCAAATATAAAAATTCTATCTTTGAAAACGGTATGGTTGTCGGACGCTCCAATGTTGAGCTCTCGTGTGAGATGGCGACAAAACTTGCAGAAGC
>JAQTWZ010000043.1 GCA_028689055.1 Sulfurimonas sp.
AAAGTGACTGTGAAAAATCTGCTTGAAGCTTACTGGGAATACGATAGAAGTACATTTTTAGAAAATTCCAAAACACTCCGAGCTTACCTGCAAAACGGCAGCTCAAAAAATGTCGCGAGGATGATAGAGGGGTAGAAAACTATCTCTTTGAAGTAAGTTCTGCTACTTTATCCAAAAAACTTTTTGCGTTTACGCCGCCGTCAATCCTATCAAGTTTACTCTCATATTTGTTGAGAAAATGAAATGTCGGCGTACCGATATAAGTCAGTCCGCTTGGTATATAATCGTTGTGGATGTCGATATGCACCGCTACAAAATCTTTTGCAACAGCCTTCATAACTTTTGCATCTTCAAAAACGATATCTTCCATATATTCGCAGGCCGGGCACCCTTCTTTGGAGAGCATGACCATCACTATCTTATTTTGTTCTTTCGCTATTTTTAACGCTTCGGAGTATTTCACCCAAGTCAAATCCGCAAAAAGTGAAGTCGCAAAAAATGCGATAAGTAGAACTATTTTTTTCATTTTTTTTCCTTAAAGTGTATTCAAATGTGCCAAAAACTCATCAGCAGGTACAAAACCTATGATTGTTTTTGCTTTGATAAGTTCTGCGTTTGTATCAAAAAACAGCAGAGCAGGAGGACCGAAGACACCGTATTTTTTACTGAGCTCTTTTTGCTCTGGCGTATTTTCAGTTACATCCGCCTGAATAAGTACAAATTCGTTCATTTTCAGCGCAACGGCTGCGTTTGCAAATGTAACTTCTTCAAGTTCTTTACATGAAGTACACCAATCGGCATAAAAATCAAGCATGATTTTTTTGCCTTTGTTTTTTTCTAAAAGAGCATCAAGTTCTTTGATAGAAGTCACTTTGATAAATGCTTTGTGTCCCGTATTTGCGCTCATGTTAGATATTTGCGCTTGTGGTTTTAAAAACTCCAAAGGTTTGCTCATGCTCGTAGAACCGCCCAAAGCCCCGATAAAAAGTGCCGTAGCATAAGCAAAAAGAACGAGAGCGACACTGCGTTTGAAGATATGCCCTTCTCTCTCAAAAGGATTGAGATACAGAGCAAAACCAAGTCCAAGAACTGAATATAGCACCATCGTCACATACGTATCCACAACACGAGAAATCATCCAGATTGCCACGCCAAGCATCATCACACCAAACACGGCTGTAACCGTTGTCATCCATTCACCCGGTTTAGGCATAAATTTGCCGGCACTCACACCGACTGCGATAAGCGGAATCCCCATCCCGATACTCAGAGAAAAAAGTGCCATACCGCCAAGAAGCGCATCGCCCGTTTGCCCGATATAAACAAGCGCGCCTGCCAAAGGAGCTGCAACACAAGGCCCTACGATAAGCGCTGATAAAAATCCCATAACCGCAACACCGACATACCCTGCTTTGTGCCCTTTTGAGCTTATCTTTGTGACAAACTTATCGGGGAGTTTGAGTTCATAAAAACCAAACATACTAAAGGCAAGTGCTACGAAGATGAGGGCAAAAGAGTAGATAACCCATGGTGTTTGCAGTGCTGCTTGAAGGTTCGCTCCAAAAAGACCTGCCAAAACACCGGCGATAGTATAAGCAACAGCCATTGAAAGTACATAAACAAGAGAGAGTGCAAAAGCTTTTTTGGTACTTAGTCCTTGTCCTTGGGAGATGATAACACCCGAAATAATAGGAATCATAGGAAAAACGCAAGGTGTCATGGCAAGAAGCAGACCAAAACCTAAAAATGTCAACAATACAAACGCGACACTTTGGGATTTTATAGTATCTGCTATAGAGTCCGTTTGGGAGAGTTCTTGTGTTGGAGTTTTTTCTTCCGCGACTGCTATATCAAGGCTCTTTGTTTTATCAGCTTTTACAGAGAGTTTTGCGCTGTCCACATCAAAAGAAAAACTTTTGCTTTGTGGTTCATAACAAAGTCCTTGCTCCGAACATCCTTGATATGAGAGGGTAAATACAATAGTTTTCACACCGCTGACGCCTGCATCTTTTTGTAATGTCACAAGAAACTTTGGTGACTCAAGATAGACTTTTTCATCATGATGTTCTACACTCAGCGGTGCATCAAACTTTGCAACACTGATACCATCTTTTTCATCGACTTCAAGCTTCATCTCATCCGCATAAAGATAGATATCTTTTGCGATGGTTACACTCGCTTCTATCTTCATATCAGCACCTAGAGAAGCACTCGGGATAAAAGCTTCTTCAGGCATCAAAAACTTCGCAGGTGCCGCAAAAAGCATCACTACAAAAGATACCAAAATAAGGATTTTTTTCATTTTATACATCCAAAATTAAATTTTTGTGATATATTTTATCTTTTATAAATTAACAACGCTTCCATTCTTGTCTCTTAAATTTGTTTAACGTTTAATTTAACTATATTATTGTTTTGTTTTATGGGATTCACCTTTACAAAAACATCCCTAACAATTAGAACTCTCTTACTAACCAAAGGCACAATGTTGAGTGAAGTCTACTCGTGTGACTTTTTCCTCTTAAATTACTCAGCAATAGAGCAATTCGGCTTATTGTTTAATTTGATATGAAATTATTTTGGTTTTTTGTTTCCTCATTTTATAAATACACGACTGTCACCATAATCATCAGATAAAAAAATATCGTTGTACGGAAATGCTTATAGTGCATATTTTCTTGTTGTTCAAGCATATTGGCGCTTGCAATTCCAACAAGCATATAAAAAGGAACAACCTCTAAACAAGAAAAATGTGACAATGGACCAAGATTGGCTGGTAAATAGTAAAAAATATAATTACCAAATAACATATGGTAAGGGATATTCACCATCAGTTCGATAAAAATTGCTTCGGTACCCAATAATAATCCAATGCTTAATGTACTCATGTGTGAATTACGTATAAAAACAACACTTCGCCAGTATGTATAAAAACCTAGCGTACCCCATACAAGAGGAAAGAAATAACTGATATTTTCATCATGAGTCGGGTAAAGACGGTATTCCCATAAAGGTGTTCCAACGATTATGTAATAAACGGTATTGACAAAATCTTCTCCGATGACACCCAATAATGAAAATAAAAAGACAATGTAAACTAATTTTTTCCAATCAGGGCGTAATAATTTTTTAGCTACAATACAAAAAAAAGCATAAAAAATTACAAGTACTCCAACACTGTATAGTACAGTATTTAAAATGTTGATTTCAAACATTTTTATTCCTTCTATTGGCTTCTCAAGTTTTTTGACTTAAAAGCTTTATTATTTTTTTTATTGTTTGCAGTGTGGATGTTGGAGTGCTTTTACCACTCCAAAAACGCAACGCTGCTTGATGTACTTTTGTATTTTGCAATAGTTTTATAACTCTTTCAACTACCCAATCCCATCGTAGTAAAAGTTTTTGCAGCAACTCCATCGCTTTAAATCGTTTTTTTAGATTTTTTTGCCAAAGCTCTTTATATTTATCAAGATCACCATCAACGATTGCATCGACAGCGTAAAGTGCTGAACGCATCGCATAATAAATCCCTTCATAAGTGAAAGGAGAAACTTGTCCAGCAGCATCTCCAACAAACAAAATATTATCTTTTCGATACAAATCATCTTCCCAAAGTGGGATATAGTAACCTCTCGCTTTTAGTGGATAATCTATTCCTAATTTTTCGCAAAAATCGCCAAAAAACTTTTGAGCTTTTGATTCATCCTCACAAGCAAGTCCAATGTGCGCTCCTTTATGGTGTATAAAAGACCACGCATAATAACCCTGTGCAATATCCTTACCAAACCAAAATTCACATTGTGCAGTCAATGGCTCTTCTACTTTAGCATAGAGCGTCAATACTCTTCTTGGCAGAGTTCCTGTTAGCACTTTTCGTACTGTAGAGTTTACACCATCAGCAGCTATAAGGTATTTTGATTGTATGCGAAGTTCTGAGCCATTGGATTTTATGGAAGCGAATTGCCCATCATAGGAATTAAAATAACCCTCCATTATTTCTGCACCTTCCTTTTGAGCCAAAGTGCGTAAATAAGCATCAAACTCCAAGCGATTTACAATAGCTAAAGGCTCTTTCTCAAGATTTACAGTAACGCCAAATAGACTTGGCGCTACAAATTTGATACTATTTATCTGATACAAAATCTTTTTTTTATCTAAAGCAAATTCATCAAAAGCTTTTAATAATACGCCACCGCCGCATGGTTTTTCAAAAGTAAAACTTTTTTGCACTAACAATACACTATATTTTTTTTGTGCTAAAAACCGCGCTGCAGTTGCTCCTGCTGGACCACCACCAATCACTAATACATCATAATTTTTTATCATCGGTGAAACCATAGCAAATTTAAACTTTAAACAAAGAAGAGCTATTTATTTAAATCTTCTCTTTTGTTAAAGTGAGGAATATATTTACTCGTCTCATAGATACCGTACATGAGCTCTTTCATCTTTTGTGTGAGTTCAGGCTGCTCTTTTGAGTGATCTTCAAGCGGAGAATCACTATAGATATCAAAGAGACCTGCATTTGTCCCATCAGCGCGTGTTCTGTAGTAATATTTTTCTCCGACAAGTCCGATAAGCGGGTTGGAAGAGTGCGTGATAGTAAAAGCATATCTGCTTGCATCAAAACGTGTATCAAACATATCGCGTCCAAGCGTCGTTGCCGTATAAGATATATTTGCAAGTGAAGCGATAGTCGGCATCGCATCGACCTCCGAGACTACTTTGTCGTAAATTTTTGGCTCATGTATCAGTGGTGAATAGACGACAAAAGGAACACGAAGCGCACCCAAATCAAGGCTACTTCTGCCCTCACCCGCTGTGACATGTTCTCCTGTACTTGCTGAGATACCGTGATCTCCCCAAAATACAAAGATAGTATTTTTGTAGTAGTTACTCTGCTTCGCTAACTTCATAAAATGCCCGATAGAGTGGTCCATAAATCGAAAAGAGTTGTATTCGTCCACCGAACCAAAACCGTATTTTTGCACCTCACTATCACTCACATCTTCTCGAATCTCAAAACCGTAACTCTCTTTTGGGATGGTATAAGGTCTATGATTTCCTGAAGTCTGGATGATAGTAAAAAAAGGCTCTTTGGCGACTTGAAGCGCTTTATCGGCTTCACGGAAGAGATCGATATCTGAGATACCCCAGACATCTGTTCGTGGAGATTCGTAACTCTCTTCTTCATGCAGATGCAAATCATCCATCGACTGGTTGAGCATACCGCGGATATTTCCCCAAGAAGCCGAACCGCCTATAAAATAGTGTTTTTCGTACCCTTTAAAATCTTCAATAATGCTGTGCTGGTTGACTATCAGCGGGTTACG
This sequence comes from Sulfurimonas sp., assembly GCA_028689055.1. Classification (GTDB taxonomy): domain Bacteria; phylum Campylobacterota; class Campylobacteria; order Campylobacterales; family Sulfurimonadaceae; genus Sulfurimonas. The sequence continues at coordinate 5,334 of JAQTWZ010000043.1, forward strand.
GCTAGAAGTTCCTTGAAGTTCTACATCAGGCAAACTTGTGATAGTACAGTAGATAGAACGCGCCGTTCCCGTGGCAGGAGTGAAATAGTTTTTAAAGTACAAACCTTTATCTGCGAGTTCTTTTATATTGGGTGAGGGATTGATTGGGTTGCCTGAGAGAGTTGATTTGTATGATGCAAAGGACTCAAGGATAACCACGACTACATTGGGTTTTTCGCCGATTTTATGTAGCGGTTCTATCTTGCGTTTGAAATTGAGTGTTGTTGCATTTGCCTCATCGACTTGCAAAAAATCCAACATGAGCGGATAGTATTTTGCCACCACTTTTGCATCATAACTTATACGACCGTTTTTCCATGTATCAAAAAAGTAGTGCATCGGATTGTAAGCGAGTTGTGTAGCAAAAGGATGTTTGGAAAACGCAGCCTCACTCCAACGCAGCGGATACTGAGAAAACTTGCTGTATCCCATGATAAATAGTACGACAAAACCTACAAATCCAAATAAAATAGCGCGTAAAATCGTAAGTTTACTCTCCTCTTGTTTGGCGACATATACGAAAAGTCTGTTTGTAAGATAGATAAACGCAAGGTTTGTGGCACCCATCGCAAAGGCGATAGTGACAACAGGATAACTCTCCCAAACCATCTCTGCGGATATAGCTGCGTTTTCTAAAAATCTCAGCGCCGTAAAATCCAAACGCGTGTTGAGATAAGCATAATGCCCAAAATCAAAGACATAAAACGCAACAAAAACACTAAATACAAGACTCAAATATCCAAGCCATACAAAACGCGCCGCTTTAAATTTAAAAGGAGTGAACCACTTGATACCGCCAAGTAAAAAAAGTGGCAAAACCATCAGCACTTCCATACGCAAATCAAAACGCAGACCAAGCCACATAGACTTGATAAAATCAGCAAAAATAAGAGGAGATTCCGGGTCATTAAATACAATATAAAATGCAAAACGCATAAGCGATAAAAGTAAAGTCAGCGAGACTAAAAAAAGGAGGATAAATCTAAAAAGTTTCGGAAGTTTCAAAAATAGGTGCATTCGTTCTCTTTGTGTAAAAATATTTGGAATTTTACACTTTTTTTGGTTACCCTTATGTTGAAAATTTAATAAGAAAGTATAACTATGTTTGAAAACACAAAATTACCGGAGGGCATGAACCCTGAAACTCTGGAACATCTTATGGATCCAAAAAATTACGGCAAGCTTGAAAATCCAAGCTGTGTCGGTGTTGCCGTAGATGAAAAAACAGGTGAATATGTCATCTTCTACACGCAACTAGAAGGCGATACGATCCAAGATGCGAGATACGCCACAAACGGCTGTCAAGATACCGTCGTTATCGGTTCAATGTTTAGTGAGATGATTATCGGCAACAACATAGATTATGCGCAAGGCGCTATCAAAAAAATGCATGAAAAACTAGGAGTAATGTCCCAGCAACAGCAGGTTTGTGCTGATATCGTCTTTTCAGGTTTCATCGCTTCGATGATCAACTATACACACAAACAAGAAGGCAAAGAAGAAGAGATGCATGTTCTCAAGATGAAAGAGAGCTGCGAGGGAGAAAATATCCATGAATAGTCTTTATAGAAAAAAACACGAGCTTTGGCTCCATATCATTTTTGCCTCTTTTGCCATCAATGACGAAGAGATAAAATCACGTCTGTATGAGTTTTCGCTTATTGCGTTTCGCCATATGAAGTGGCTTGGAGCCGACATACTTCGCGATGGAGATGACTACAACTATGATAGAGATATAAAACTCTACAAACGCCAAAGTGTTTTTGAAGTGCTGCGCGCGCTCATGGGAGAGGTCAACAATACCTCTGCACTCTATCCGCAAAGTGTTTTAGGTAAAAGAATGCTCACGGATGATGCCTATCTTCTTGAGTACATCTCACAAATTTTACAAAACGAAATAAACGACAAAGAAGTGACTGCGTTTAACATGCAACGCAAGTGGTTGGATAAAAACCTAGCACAAGAACAGATAGACGCACTCACGATGTTTTTGTTTGAAGAGTCTTACAAAGAGTATGAACTTATTCTCGTTTATGCCTATATGCAGGCAAGAACCGACAAAGTTTTGGAGTTTAGTATATTTGAGGATTTGATACATGAGTCCCATTTTCACCTCAAATCTTTTGGCAACATGATGGCTAAGATGGGTATTTTGGCACTGCCACGCGAACTTCACGCTATGACTTATGTCATCAAAGATCTGGAAAAATTTGTAACCGACGGCATAGCCGAAGAAGAAGCCGCAAAAGAGATGTGCAGAGAACTGAGTGATGCGATAAAAGATGAAGAGCTTTCAAAGTTTTTTGATTTTATCAACTACCAAGAGAGTTACCATATCGAACTTATGAAAAAACTCCTCTAAGTTTGTTTTCATAAAACCAATAGGCGCTTATGCCTATGGCAATCCCTACACTATCTGCAAAAATATCCAAAAGCGAGAAAAAACGCCCCGGTGTGAAATATTGCATTATCTCTATCAAAGCCCCAAAACCTAGTAAAATAAGGACTTTACTTTGAAGAGAAACTTCTTTATACGCCAAATGCATGAAGATATATAAAACAAAAAACGCAGCAAAATGGTTTGCTTTGTCCCACATATTTTCCACAACTTTTATCTGCATTGTCGTCGTTGCAAGATACAAAATAACTGCCAATGTAAAATAAAACATTCCCTTAAAAAACCAGCTCATGTACGCAATACCTCATTTATTTTTGCAAGAACCCCACTATCCCAAAGCAGCTCTTTATGACTTAGATTTTCAAGTTCTTTGTAGTGGACAAGGTTTTTGACATGGTTTTTGAGATTTCTTGCGTTTTGGATAAAAGTCGTCTCATCCTCTTTACTCACAAAAAGATAGGTATGTGCATCGATATTTTGGACATGTTTTGTATTGTCAAGTTTGTAGCGAAACATCCAAGCGGGTCCAAAACCGTATTTTTCTTTTGCTAAAAGTGCGACCGAATCAAAAGAACCCACCAAAAAAACTCCCGCGACTTTTTGTTTGCTTGCGATATAAGAAGCTACTAAAGAGCCCAAAGAGAAACCAAGAAGATAAAAATTTCCGTAGTTTTCCTGCACTTTTTTGGCGATAAGAAGCCCATCTGATAAGATATTTTTTTCACTCACCGCTCCGCCGCTTTTGCCATAAGAGCGATAGTTGAAGGTGATGATACGAGTGTGAGGAAATGCTTCTGAGAGTTTTTTGATAAGTCCAACGCTATCATGAGAACGACCGCCAAAAAAGAGCAGTGTAGCGTCGATACTCGGTAATTTTCTATAAAGCTCTTTTGGTTCATAGACGACACCTTCGAGCTCTACTCCATCATCCGTAGTGATACTCAGAAGTTCAAAATCATCACCAAGCTCTTCACCGCGATAATATAGAGGTGAAAAAACCATAAAATATTGCCACTGATAAAAAGCGATAAACAAAATGACAAAAGTAAAAAGTAAAAAAGCCAGATACATCATAAGAGCAATTATACCAAACGCAGCTAACTAAACTCTCAAAAACTTTTTTCTTAGGATTATCAGTGTATAATTCGCCCTCAATAAGAACTATCAAGAGGGCATAAATGCAAACATTCGGAAAATTTTCAACCAATTTTGACTCAGAATTTTTAATCGAGCACTATATCTATATCAACGAAAGAGATGAAGAAAATCAGGACATCAAAATCACGCTTGAGGAGTTTAAAGCACTTCTTGAGAAAAAACGCAAAACTGTGACCGGAACGATATTTTTATACAATCCAACGATAGCGCCAATAGGATACAAAACAACTTCAAAACTTTCTCTTCAGGGTTATGAGTTTGATGAAAAATACTGCGAACTTGAAGCAAATGACTTCGTAAATCTCTGTTCACAAGCCATTCGTGAGGGCTATAGAGGCAAACTTGTAGAGATAAAATACCTCTTCAATCTCAATAAACCAAATATCGAACCTACTTTTGTACTTGAAGAGTTTGAGTCTGATTTGGATAGATACAGCTCAAACCAACTCACGCGTTTTGATAAAAATCTCAACTATCAGGATTATCTCAATATCCGTCTTAGTGGAAAATTTGTCTTTTTTGCTTGTGGCAGTAAACACGACAGACACCACAAAGAGATCATAAAATACGTCAAAAACATCGCAAATCAAGCTGTAAAACTTGGTAAAGATGTCTCATTTATCCATGATAACAACCATCCTCAAGAAGACTGTATCGAAGAGATATACTTTCTTGAGCCGCTTATCCCCGGAAAAATGCGCGACAAACGCATCTATGCGTTTAAGGGTGCATTTAAAACCAATCCACCGACTATCCAAAAGATAAGCTAGAGTTTTTTCGCCCATCTCGCAAAAAATCTTGCAGGCGAAAGCCTCGGATTTATCTTTGTATCACACAAAATATACTCTGCCAACATCTTTGCCAAATACGGCGCAAGCACAAATCCATACCCTCCATTACCGTTTATCATCGTCAAATTCGGATAGTAGCTGTAAGCTTCATAGTCTGGCTTTTTGGTATGCAAACGCAGGCTTTTGTTTTGCAGCGTTGCATCTGAGAGCACCAAAGGTCCTATGATTGGTATATAGTCAAAAGAACCTGAGCGTAAACCGGTATAATCTTTAAGTACCTCGACATTTTCCAATAAAAGCGTACGCGAAGCTTTCTCCAGAAGTTCCGCTCTTCCCTGCTCTAGATCATAAGGCTCTTGGGATTTTTGCGGATGATAATGGACATTGTGTGTCGCACCTATGGCAACAACGCCTTCTTTGCTTGGTGATATGGAGACAAATTGGTGGAGTGAGTAGGGATTTGTCGTGCTTGTTTTGACATCGATACGATGTCCCCAAATACCGCGCAACTCGATATATGGCTCATGTAACAAACTCTTATACGCTCCGCTTGCCAAAACGACCTCTTTTGCGCAATACTCTTCATTGATATTCCACATGCCTTCATCATAAACGAGATTCTCTACTTTTTCATGGACAAACTTTGCAGATTTTGCCAAAGCTTGACACATAGCTTCTGCGTTTACGATAGCTGCGTTTATAGAGATATTTTCCTCTTTTTGTGCCTCTTTTGTGATTGCGTCAAGTATCTCTTTTGAGGGCGTGAGAAGTTCTATCTGCGTCTGTTTTTTGTAAGCGCAAAGAGCAGAAACATCTGCTTCATCTTGTGCAATATGCAGCAAAGGTGCTTTTGTGAGCAGCTGCGGAAAATGGGTCTCATAAAACGTCATACTGTAGAGAAATGCCTCATGCAAAAGCTCTTTGAGTTCTCCTGCTTTGGAAAATTTTGGTGAGATAAAAGCTCCGGCCGCACCGCTTCCACCACCTGCAATAGATGTCATATCAAATAATATTACTTTTTTTCCTGCCTGCGTCAGCTCAAAAGCAACACTACATCCATTGATCCCCGCACCGATTATCGCTACATCATACACATCGTATCCATTTTCTGTTTTTTTAGAAGTTTACTATATCTTTTTCTTTCTTATTTTTGAGTGCATCCGGGAGTTTTATATGTATAATTAGGAAAGAAAAAGGATGCACATGAGCGAAGAAGAAAAAAATAAAAACAATCCATTGCATGGGATAAAACTTCAAGAGATACTTGAAGCACTTGTCAAAAAGTATGGATATAAAGAGCTTGGCAAACAGATAGAAGTACGATGTTTTTTGTTTGACCCTACGATCAACTCCTGTCTGAAGTTTTTACGCAAAACACCGTGGGCAAGGACAAAGATAGAAAATCTTTATCTCGCAACATTTAAAAGAGAGAGTTAAATACTCACCTCTTTTATATCTGCGATTTTGAGGATACTTTTGTAAATAGAAGCTACCAAAGATTTTCTGTTATTTTTCACGCCTTCATCTTCTGCGTTTACCATCACATCTCTAAAAAATTGGTCAAGTTCAGGTTTGAGACCTAAAAGTGCATCAAGTTCTTCTTCGTAACTCTCATAAGATTTTCCACTGACTGCATTGTAACGTGCAAACAACGCGCTTTCTGCTGCGTTTTCAAAGAGTTTTGCATCTACGTTAAGCACTGCGTTTAAGTCAATATCTTTTGTGATATTTGCAACGCGTTTGAAAGTAGAAGAGACCTCCGCAAAACCTTCAGAATCCACAAGCGTGTTAAGCGCTTCTATCTTTTTGCCTAAGCTTAAAAGTTCTCGCTCACCCGAAGCTAAAACTGCTTCTACGATAGAAGGGTTGACTTTGAAGTACTGTTTGACGCGTTCAAGGAAGAAGCTCTCAAGTTTTTGCATATCAATCTGCTCATACCCCAGACTAAGCAGCTCAAGCATTGCAAGAATATCAAACGCAAGGTTATGCTCTTTGGTGATACGTACAAGCCCATTTACAGCACGACGAAGTGCAAAAGGATCACGAGAACCTGTCGGTATCTGATTGACGCTAAAGAGTGCTAGAAGCGTATCGAGCTTGATACTCATCGCCACAATCGCACTCAAAGGCGTTGAAGGCAATGCACTCTCTTCACCATCAGGTAAATACTGCTCGCGGATAGCAGTTGCAACTTCTGCATCTTCCCCTTGCGCCAACGCATAATACGCACCCATAAGCCCTTGAAGCTCCGTAAACTCATAAACCATCTCGCTGCTAAGATCTGCTTTTGCCAAAGTGACAGCACGCAAAAGATCCTCTTTTTTCGCATCAGGTTTGTAGATATCAAAAAGTGCAATTGCGATTTTCTCTTCACGTTTTATCTTATCTGCAACACTGCCGAGACCTTTGAAAAACGCAACTTTCTCAAGCGCTTTTGTGCTGAGACCGTTTTTGAGGTCATTGTCATAAAAGAAAAGTCCATCAGCCAAACGCGGGCGTAAAACTCTTTCATTTCCTTCTATAACTTTTGAGAAATCAGTTGTGAGTGCGTTTGAGACGACAACAAATTTATTGATAAGTTTCCCTTCTTTAAAAACAGGGAAATATCTTTGGTGTTCCTTCATGGAGACGATGATAACTTCAGGAGGCAAACGTAAAAATGCCTCATCAAAAGAACCCAAAAGCGGTGTAGGATTTTCCGTGATAGCCACGACTTCATCAAGAAGATCCGCATCTACTTCTATCGTGATGCCATGCTCTTTTTCAAGCGCACCAAACGCAGCTAAGATATCTGTGCGTCTTTGCTCAGGATAGAGGGTAACTCCACCTTTTTGCAGTGCTTCAAAATACTCTTTTGCATTCGCTACAGGTGTCGCTTCAAAGTTACTGATACGGTGGACAAAAGTGTGTTTTGCCGAGCGTACGCCAAAGAGTTCTACATCTACATGAGCGTCACCAAAAAGGACATTAACCCATCTGATAGGACGGATAAAACTCTCACTCAAACTTCCCCATCTCATAGATTTTCCAAAATCAAGTGAACTTATCCACGCCTGCAATATCTCACCTAAAAGTTCACTAGAAGGTCGTCCTTTGAGATCTTTTTTATAATAAAGAACCTCTTTTCCGTCTTTTTCTGCCGAAGATATCTCTTCCAAAGAAACACCGCATTTTCTTGCAAAACCCTCAGCCGCAGGTGTCGCTTTGCCGTCTTTAAACGCAACTGCCATAGGTGCACCAAAGAACTCTTCTACACTGTCTTCTTGCGAAGTTTTAAACTCATGATGCCAGATCACCAAACGTCTTGGAGTGTAATAAAACTCAAACTCGCCAAAAAGAGAGTAACTCTCTAAGATATCCGTATATTTTTTCTCAATATTTTTCAACTCTTTTAAAAGTGGAACAGCCGGAAGCTCCTCAACACCTATTTCGATAAGCAATGGTTTAAACATATCATAATCTCTTTGTATTGTAATTGCCGCGATTTTATCTATTTTTTGGTTAAAAAGTGCTGTTATTTTCCCTAATAATATAAAAAAAAACTTAAATAAGACAAATATACTCTTGTTTATGTTTATCTAAAAGTTTTACGAGTTACAATACTGCAAATTAAAATAAACCAAAAGGATTCCATATGCCAAAGATTAACAAATATGTTGATATCGACACTGTAGAAAGAGAAGCAAAAAAAGATCTTATTGACCGTCACTCTCCATTTATTCACTGTGCAGATACTGCAAAAGCTGGTGAGCCATTTGAAGTAACTGTTAAAATGGGTAACGAATATACGCATCCAGATGATTTTGATCACTATATCGAATCAGTAACTCTTTTCAATGGTGAGACAAAATTGGCACAAGCTACTTACGTTCCAGGAACTCTTGGAAATGTAAAAGCACACAACACTACAACTTTTACTATCATTCCAACTGGTAAAAAACTCACTCTGATTGCTCATGGCTACTGCACAAAACACGGTGTGTGGGAAGGTACGCCTGTGGAAGTAACTGTAGAAGGTTAATCCCTATTCCCTTAAACAAAAGCTTTTTGCTCTTGTTTAAGCTTTCTTGTTTTTTCTTTTTGTCACATGTTTACCTCATTAAAACTACTTTCGTAAATTAGAATACTTTCACACACCATAACTTACACCGCCCATATATAACTAAACTATCGGGATAGCATTTACTTTAAAGTTATATGACAAAAGCAATAACAATTATCACACATAACACAAAAGAAAAGTTGGAAATAGTATAACAAACAAGGAGTGCTAGGAAAAAGAGTTGTTTCAAAGTTAAAAATTTTAAGGGATATTTTTCATAGTGTTGGTATAATATTTTTCATAGAGTTTCTTGTAGTCAATAAATTTTACCTAAAAAATTAAAAATTGTACCCCTTTCGGGTAAGACTCGGTTTTAGCGAGCTTTTTTCAAACTTCCAAATGACTTAAATTATGTGGTGAATTTGGAGATTTGCAAGAGGCTCTTTATATAAATAAAGGCTGATTTATGGCAAAGAAAAAAATACTCTTTGAGTGCCAACACTGTGGGCTCACTACTCCAAAATGGATGGGTAAATGTACAAATTGCGGTGCATGGGACTCTTTTGTAGAACTGAGCGAACAGCAACAAGAAATCGTAAAACAGACAAAATCCACTTCAAGTGCCTCAGCAAAAGCTATCAGTATCAATGATGTCATAGAAGATGAGATATACAGATACTCCTGCCTCGATGTCGAACTTGACGGCGTTTTGGGTGGAGGAGTTGTCCCGGGTTCTTTGACACTCATAGGAGGAAGTCCGGGAGTTGGAAAGTCCACCCTGCTTCTCAAAATCGGTGCAAATATCGCCTCAACGGACAAAAATGTCCTCTATGTCACGGGTGAGGAGTCTGCAAGCCAAATAAAGCTGCGTTCAAACAGACTCAAAGCAAATATGCAAACGCTTTATCTTCTGAGTGAAATACGCCTTGAACAGGTGATGGTAGAACTTGAAAACAGAAGCTATGATTTTCTTATTATCGACTCTATACAAACACTCTACTCTGAGAACATAGCCTCCGCTCCGGGTTCTGTTACGCAAGTACGCCAAATCACTTTTGAGCTCATGCGTATCGCCAAAGAAAAAAACATAGCCATCTTTATCATCGGTCACATCACAAAAGAAGGTTCTATTGCAGGACCAAGAGTTTTGGAACATATGGTCGATACCGTTTTGTATTTTGAGGGAGACTCTTCTCAAGAACTCCGTATCCTTCGCGGATTTAAAAACCGTTTTGGACCTACAAGTGAGATAGGTGTCTATGAGATGAAGGCCGAAGGGCTTGTCTCAGCGACAGATATCTCTTCGCGTTTTTTCAACCGAAACTCCGAACAAGCGGGTTCTGCACTTACCGTCATCATGGAAGGCTCACGCCCTATTATTCTTGAAGTTCAAGCACTTGTCTCTGAGTCACACAGTTCAAACTCCAAACGCCAGGCAACAGGTTTTGATACCAACAGACTCAATATGCTTTTAGCACTTTTGGAGAGAAAACTTGAGATACCACTCTCAGGATATGATGTTTTTATCAATATTACAGGCGGTATCAAAATCACGGAGACGGCGGCTGACCTCGCAATACTCGCTGCTATTATCAGTAGTTTTAGAGATCGTGCTATCTCCAAAGAGACAGTTTTTATCGGTGAAGTTTCGCTTGTCGGGGATGTAAGAGAGGTTTATGCGCTTGATGCAAGGCTCAAAGAAGCAAAGATGCAAAATATCAAAAAAGCACTTGTTTCCAAAAAACCGATGGACAAAAACACTATCAAAACTTATGTTGTCGATGAAGTAACAAAACTGCTAGAGTGGTACTAAGATAAAAAGATTTAAAAACTCTTTTTATCTAAAGAGAGTATAATCACAAAATTTATTTTTCAACGAAGGACTCATATATGGATGCTCAATACAGAGGCGAAGAGAGATACTCAAAACTTTCCATTGCTTATCATGGCAAAGAGGAAGGAAAATTGGTTTGCTCTACCGTGGATAAAATAGTTGCAAAATACCCTATCAAACCAGAAACATATACCTGCAACATCTCCGATGCCAAAGAAGTTCTTGTTATCGAATATCATGACGATTTGGACCGTGAAGCCGGTGCGATTTTTGAAGAGATTATGAAAGAACTCAATATCATAGGGTGTGATTAAAGCCCTATGAGAGAGTTAAAAAACACAATGAGTTTAGGTAAATACGCAAAAGGCAATAAGCTCTTTAAAAAGTATTTTAAAGAAAATAAAACCTCTCTCCAAAACCTCGTCAAAAGAGGTCAATCCCCCAAAGCTCTTTTTATTGGGTGTTCAGACTCAAGAGTTATCCCCGATCTTATCGTTCAATCCAATCCGGGAGATCTTTTTGTCCTCAGAAATGTAGGCAATTTTGTGCCTCCGTACAAACCTGATGAAGATTTTCATGCGACTGCTTCAGGTATAGAGTTTGCAGTGAGCGTTTTAAAAGTTGAAGAAGTCATCCTCTGTGGGCACTCTCATTGTGGGGCTTGTAAATATCTTTATGAACCTATCGACGATCCTTCTTTGGTACATACAAAAAAATGGCTTGAACTAGGAAATACACCAAAAAAACATGCCATTCTTGCAAATGGTTCTAATGTCATGAGCGAAGAGTTACTGCGTTTAACAGAAAAGTTTTCTATCATTCACCAGATAGAAAACCTTTTGACTTATCCAAATGTCAAAAAACGCTTTGAAAGTGGTGACTTACATATTCATGGTTGGTATTACAAGATTGAAGACGGAAGTATCGATTACTATGATGCGCCAAGTGGTTCATTTTTGCCGCTAAATGGTCTTTTAGAGCAAGAAACTGGTTTATAAAATTTTATATATTCCGATATACTAACAACTCATAATTATATATTTTAAGGAAGAACTATGGCTGAGAAAGAAAAAACTGAACAGGTGAGTGCACCGACGGAAAAAAAATCGAGCAATATGCTCATGATAATCATCATCGTTGTACTTGTACTTATCATCCTCATAGGTGCGGTTGTGGGGATACTGCTGATGGGTGGAGATGAGCCTGAAAAACAAGAGGCAGAACCTCAAGCCAAAGAAAAACCAGTAGCCAAAACGCAAACTAAAAGCACTAACAGTGAGGAGGGAGATGAAGATTCAAGATCTTTGAGTGATATAGGAATCCTCTACCCTGTTGATACTTTCACAGTCAATCTCAAAAGTGATGCGGGACGCAGATATCTCAAAGTCACACTTTCACTTGAGCTTGAAGGTCAGGAGCTAAGTATAGAACTTGATGCAAAATCAGCTGTTATCCGTGATAGAATCATACGCATCTTAACTTCCAAAACACTTGAAGAGATCTCGTCAAAAAAAGGAAAACAAAAAATATCTAGCCAAATTATGGAAACATTAAACGCAATGATTACAGATGGAAAGATAAAAGGTATCTATTTTACAGAGTTTGTTATCCAATAAACTCTCTCTGTAGAGTTTCTTCTATTTAGGCACTCACAAAAAAAGTATATTGTTTTTGTATATGATCTTCCCCAAATCCGATAACTGGCATGAGCGGGTGTGCGTCTGAGATTTTTACTACTATTTCGTACATCATCGCATCCATTTCCAGAGCATCTACAGATGCAAGCAACTCTTTCGTCGTAGCAGCTTCATCCAAAAATCCCAACTGTAACTCTTTACGCTCATGATCAATAAAAAAAGAAGTAATAGGCTTTTCACCTGCGTTTTGAAAGTTTTTTTGTGCATCTTCTTTGAGAAGCATCGCCAAAAGCGTATATTCTTTGGAGTTTTGGATATTCTCACGGATATCATCTATCATATCGATGATATATTTCATTTTTTATCCTTTAAAAAGTTCAATATTTCTTCTGCACTGCCCTCAAACAAAACAGGCAAGCGACTTTTTTTGAGCTGATAATCATACATCGGATCATAATACTCACGGAGTAAAATCTCTATCCACTCCTTATGTCCTGCATCATCTTCACGCTCAAAACTTTCTGCAAGAAGCGCTTTTATCTTCAGATAGCGTTCACTTCCTAGTCGTTTTTGTATTCTATCTAGCCCTGCGTTTATATCTGCGAACCAGAGCACTCGTCCCTCATCTGCAAACGCAGCGATATACTCTTGCATCGCATGTGACACATACTCGTCATAGGTGATCTCTATGCGCTCATGCAGAGGTGTATGTAAGATGACAAGAGAGCCTTTGTTGTAGTTATCAAAAATAGTTTTTGGGATGTACACACGTCCGATATTATGACTTTCATGTTCGATGACGAGGTTTTGGTAGCCATGCATTTTATGTTGCAATATCTTGTAATAGAGTGCATTTTCAAAATCTATCTGTGAAGGCTGAGGCGAGATCATTTTGCCAAAAGAAGAACCTCGATGTTTTGCGAGACCTTCAAGGTCGATGGCATTGTCTATCTTGTGAAGTAAAAGTGTTTTGCCAGAACCTGTTCGCCCGCCGATGATGATAGTATTTGTATTTGCCGTAATCTCTTCTGCGTTTAGTGTCAAAAATCTGCGAAATGCTTTATAACCGCCTCTGAGTCTTGGGATAGTTATACCCGCTTCAGCAAGCCACGCCTGAGTGATACCTGATCTTTGTCCGCCACGAAAACAGTAAAGAGTGGCATCAGGATTTTGCTCTATAAATGCCCTCCACGCTGCTACTCTTTGGGCTTGGACTTCCTCATTTACAAGTTTTTTGCCGAGTTTGACAGCGGCTTCATTGCCTTCATTTTTATAACAAATACCGACAAGCCGTCTCTGTTCATCATCCAAAATAGCAATATTTTTGGCATTTGGAAATGCGCCCAAAGCAAACTCTATAGGAGCACGAACATCTAAAAGTGGTCTATTTTCTCGAACAATAGAGAGAAAATCATCTGTGAGAACTAAACTCATACTACCTCAATAAGATACTTACTTCTTGCAACAGTCTCACCGATAGAGTTCAGTTCTAAGCTATTTGCAGAACATAAGGCAAGAAACGCAGCTACATTTTCTTTTTTGACAACACACAAAAGTCCGCCTGAAGTCTGTGCATCACACAAAATATCCTGCTGATCGGCAAGCATAGGACTGATATGATGGCCGTAACTCTCGAAGTTTCTTTTCGTTCCGCCGGGGACACATCCCATCTCCAGATATTTTTTGACATTTGGCAAAATAGGAACAGCGTCAAAACGCACACGTGCGGAGATATCACTACCCTCACAGATTTCACTCAAATGCCCCAAAAGTCCAAAACCCGTGACATCTGTCAGTGCCGTGACACCTTCAAGTTGAGCGATTTCATAACCTATTTTATTGAGCGTACACATCGCATCAATCGCAACATTGATATCATCTTGGGCTATTTTGTCCTGCTTTTGTGCAGTCGTGAGGATACCGATACCCAGAGGTTTTGTCAAAAAGAGTTCACACCCTTGTGTTGCCGTATTGTTTTGTTTGAGATATTTGTTTTCTACAAGTCCACTCACCGCAAGCCCAAAAATAGGCTCAGGAGAATCGATACTGTGTCCGCCTGCAAGAGGAATCCCCGCTTCTTCACAGACAGAACGTCCGCCGTCGATAACTCTTTGTGCAACTTCTGCGCTGAGTTTGTTGATAGGCCAGCCAAATATTGCTATCGCCATGAGCGGCTTGCCGCCCATCGCATAGATATCGCTGATTGCGTTTGTAGCGGCGATACGACCAAAGGTAAAAGGATCATCGACGATAGGCATAAAAAAGTCCGTCGTACTCAAAAGAGAAGTGCCATTTCCAAGATCAAAACAAGCAGCATCATCACGGCTTTCATTGCCGACAAGCAGTGCCGGATAATGGATCTTTTCTCTTGAGCTTTGGAGTATAGTATCGAGCAGTTTCGGAGATATCTTACATCCGCAACCTGCGCCGTGACTATATTGTGTTAATTTGACTTCTTCCATGAGGGACCTTTTTTTTCTTATAATATCCAAAATATAATACGATAAAGATGCTATGATTTGCAAAAATCACGTAAAAGAGTTTGAAACTATGCAATATAAAAATATCTCCATTCCCAATTTTAAAGAACTACGTTTGAGTCATGTCGTTTTGGACTACAATGGGACTCTGGCAAAAGACGGTGTATTGAAAACGCAGGCAAAAGAGAGTCTCAAAAAGCTCACAGCTGCGTTTATCGTGCATGTTATCACCGCCGATACCTTTGGCAGTGTCCAAACGCAGCTAGAGGGATTTGATCTCACGATAAAAGTGCTCAGCAGTGATGATCACACGCAGGAAAAAGCCGCTTATATCCAAGAGCTAGGAGCAGATATTTGTCTTGCAGTCGGTAATGGAAATAATGATGCCCAAATGCTCAAAGAAGCTGCCATCTCTATAGCGCTCCTTGGCGATGAAGGATGCGCCACAAAAGCGCTCATGAACAGCGATATCATTTGTAAAGATATCGCAGATGCCCTTGAGATGCTTTTGCATGAGAAACGTTTGATTGCGACTCTGCGTCAGTAGTTTTTGATAACCTCTAACTACCGACTTGATACATATCGTGTATTACATTATACAACTATAAAAAATTCACTTGCAAAGCCATTGCTCATACTGTTTATTTCGTAACTGTAGTTTGTGTATGCATTATAAAGCAAAGGCTTTATAATGAGTAAAAAATGTTTTATTGGATTTGAGATATTCATATTCTTTCGCTCATTTAGTTTTGTCTCATCGAATAAGTATCGTCTTGCACCTTTTTCACAGTGTTATACCATATAACAATATATTGAGCATAGTGATTTAAAGAAATCTTCAATCCATCAAAACGATTTAACCAATAAAATGCTTTTTCTTGATTTTGTTGCAAATTTAAGAAAAACCACGACATAGCAATTAAAAACTCCTTATTGGGGGGGGACCGTTCATAATTCCGTGTCAATCGGGTAAAATTATATTTACTCAAGGAATGACACATGAAGATAGAAATAGATGTAGAGCAATTTGCTCGTGATATAAAAGCTGGTAAAAGTATTGGTGGTT
>JAQTWZ010000071.1 GCA_028689055.1 Sulfurimonas sp.
GTCTCATTTTTTACACCCACCAGCCGTTTAAACTCGGTTGGTTTCAATTTCTGCAATCTCTCATATTTTTCCATACCTCTCTAAAGCAACTTTTGAACCGCTTTGGAGGTTATGCAAGAAGTCTAATATCTACAGATAATACCAAACACAACCAACAATGGTGTTTGGAGATGTCTAAGGCAGACTCTATTTTTTTCTAAATTTTATAATTACCACTTCTTTGCTATAATCCATCAACTATAAAGAGGATTGTTACTTATGAATAATTTTGAAGAGTTTAGTACGAAATTTGTCCAGAGTGTGGGCTCTAGTGAAGGAGCTATAAGCCCTACAATCGTTAGTTCTGCTTCCTTTGCCTACGGCACACCCGAAATCGGTGAAGGTATTTTTGACGGAAGCGTGAAAAAGCCGCTCTATGCACGCATGGGAAATCCAACAACTTCCAAACTCGAATCTATCATGGCAGAGATGGACGGAGGCATCGGTGCGGTAGCTACAAGTAGTGGTATGGGTGCTACGGCACTTGCTACGATTTCACTTCTTGCTGCCGGCGACGAGATAGTTTCAATCGGCGGACTTTTTGGAGGAACTTACTCTTATTTTGATGAGACACTTTCGCGTTTTGGTATCAAAACACACTTTTTTGATGTAGATGCAATTGAAGATATCATAAACGCAATCAATGAAAAAACAAAAATTGTTTTTCTTGAAAGTGTCGGCAATCCAAATATGAGACTCCCCGATATCAAACGCATCGCTTCTATAGCAAACACGGCTGGGGTCGCTTTGATTGTTGACAACACAACAACTCCCATGAGTATATCTCCTCTAAAACTTGGCGCAGATATCGTTGTCTATTCAACCACAAAAATCATCAGCGGTAACGCCTCAGCACTTGGCGGCTGTGCTGTTTTTCGTGCCATCAACGAAGGTGAAGACAAGTTTAAATCACCAAGATACGACTTTTTGACGAAGTTTATCAAAAATGTCGGAGCTATGGCTCTTATACCAAATGCAAAAAAAAGAGCGATGCGAGATTTGGGCATGAGCGCTAACGCTCATGCAAGTTATCAGACAATGTTAGGACTTGAGACCTTACCTCTTCGTATGGATCGTATCGTAAACAGCGTTGCGTTTTTGGCACGGGAGCTTGACGCAAACGCGCTTATTGTCAATCATCCATCTCTGCCGCAGCATCCACATCATGAGCTCTACATGAGCGACTTCAAACGTGGCTGCGGAAGCCTTTTAACCCTAGATATGGGCACAAAAGAAAAAGCTTTTGCGTTTTTGAACAAAACAAAAATTGCATTTATCACAGCGAATATCGGTGATAGCAGAACACTAGCTCTGCATATGGCTTCGACAATCTACAGAGATTTTGATGAAAAAACGCGAGAGTTCTTAGGTATCACGGATGGTCTTATCCGTATCTCTATCGGTTTGGAAAATCCTTCGGATATTTTAGAAGATTTTCTAAACGCAGCAAAGTAGAAGACAATGGCAACACGCACACATTTTGAACTCAGCGAAGAGGTGATGATAAAACATCCTAAAAAATACAAGGTTTATCTGCTCAATGATGATTACACTTCTATGGATTTTGTGGTTGATATCCTCATTAGTATTTTTCACAAAAGTTACGAAGAAGCAGAAGCCATCATGCTTGAGATTCATAAAAAAGAGAGAGGCTTATGTGGCATATATACGTATGAAATCGCTGAAACAAAAGTGATGCAAGTCACAAGAAAAGCAAAAGACAGCGGTTTTCCGCTCAAAGCAACTATGGAAGAGGAGTAGCTCATGATAAGCTCAAACCTTAATGATATCTTTCAAAAATCCATCATCTTTGCCAAAAAACTGAGACACGAGTATCTTACGATAGAACACATCTTTTATCTTTTACTCAGTTCAGATGAAGGCTCAAATATTATCTCTGCTTGCGGAGGGGATATACCAAAGATGAAAGAGGCACTTTCAAACTATATCAAAACAAATATCGATACTTTGCCTGAGAATGTACAGCAAGATCCTTATGAGAGCGTCGCTCTCTCGCGTTTGATAGACAATATGATAAAACACATCCAAAGCGCAGGCCAACCAAATGCGAATGTAGGCGATTTACTTGCTGCTCTATATGATGAAGAAAATACATTTTCTTATATGCTCTTAAACGAGTATCAAATCTCAAGACTCGATATCCTAGAACTTATATCACACACGGATACAAAACGCAGTGATAGCGATAGCGACTCTTACTTGGAAAAATACTCTATAAATCTTTTACAAAAAGCCAAAGAAGGCAAAATCGATCCTGTAATCGGGCGTGCAAATGAGATACAAAGAGTCACACAAGTCCTCTGTAGAAGAAAGAAAAACAACCCTATCCTTGTCGGAGAAGCAGGCGTAGGCAAAACGGCGATTGCAGAAGGACTTGCACTTAATATAGCAAGTGGGGATGTTCCTGATATACTCAAAAAATCAGAACTTTATGCTCTTGATCTCAGTGCAATGCTCGCAGGGACAAAATACAGAGGTGACTTTGAGAAGAGACTCAAAGGAGTGATGGATGAACTCAAACGCAATCCAAATGCAATTCTTTTTATTGATGAGATTCACACACTTATAGGCGCAGGTGCTACAAGCGGAACTATGGACGCTGCAAATCAGCTCAAACCCGCCCTTGCAAGCGGAGAACTCAAATGTATGGGTGCAACAACTTTTGCAGAGTATAGAAACGGTTTTGAAAAAGATAAAGCACTCAGTAGAAGATTTTCTAAAGTTGATATCAATGAGCCCTCCACAAAAACATCTTATCTCATCCTTCAAGGACTCAAAGAAAAGTATGAAAAACATCACAATGTGACATACACAAATAAAGCCCTTAAAAGTGCTGTTGATCTCTCAAAACGCTATATTACGGATAGATTTTTGCCCGACAAAGCAATAGATTTAATAGATGAATGTGCGGCTTCATTTCATCTCAAACCAACAATAAATAGAAAAGTAAAGAGCAAAGATATAGAAGAGACAATCTCAAAAATAGTGGGTATCTCCAATGCCAAAGTCACAAAAAATGAAATAACATCCCTACTTCAATTGGAAGAAAATCTCAAAGCAAGAGTTATTGGACAAGATAAGGCTCTAAACGCAGTTACTCAAGCTATAAAAATATCTAAAGCGGGACTCACACCGCGGAACAAACCGATTGCTTCTTTTTTATTTTCAGGTCCGACCGGAGTCGGAAAAACAGAACTTGCTCTTGCACTTAGTGATATTTTGGGTATAAATTTTGAGCGTTTTGACATGAGCGAATATATGGAAAAACACGCAATAAGCCGTCTTGTGGGAGCACCTCCGGGGTATGTTGGTTATGAGCAGGGAGGATTGTTGAGCGAAGCTATCAAAAAACATCCTTATACCGTTTTACTACTTGATGAGATAGAAAAAGCACATCCAGATTTGGTAAATATTTTACTACAAATCATGGATAGTGCCGTTTTGACCGATAACAATGGATATAAGGCAAACTTCCAAAATGTTATTCTTATTATGACATCCAACATTGGGGCAGCTGCAAGAAATGTTATGGGATTCAATAAAGACAGTTCCATCTCTAAAAATGAAGAGTTAAAATCATTTTTTGCACCGGAGTTTAGAAATAGACTAGATGCAATCGTAGAATTTAAAGCACTAGAGAAAGAGACAATTATTGGTGTTGTCAATAAATTTATACAAGAACTCAACAAAGATCTAAAAAAGAAAAAAATATATGTAAAAATCAGTCAAAACGCAGCAGAATTTATTGCCGATAAAGCCTATTCTATAGAAATGGGCGCAAGACCTATCAAACGCTACATACAAGACAATATCACCAATAAACTCAGCGATGAGATACTTTTTGGAAAGCTTAAACACGGTGGTGAAGTTATAGTAGATAGCGATACAGAACTCACCCTAGACTTTATAGAGCCAAATGAACATTCCTCAGCTCAATAAACACAGTCTTGCTTTTCCCCATCCAAACGATGCCTCACCTGATGGCATCGTAGCATGGGGAGGAGATCTCAATCACTCAAGGCTAATTCGTGCTTATCAAAATGGTATATTTCCTTGGTATGCTCATGGTGATCCGATCCTATGGTGGTCACCAAATCCAAGACTCATCATGGAATTAGATGATTTTAGACTCACTCGTTCTTTAAAAAAAAATATAAAAAAATTTGAATACAAATTTGACACAAATTTTATAGAAGTAATGCATAAGTGCGCTTCAACTCCAAGAAATAATCAAAATGGAACTTGGATACAAGAAGAGATTATAGAAGCCTATGAAGTACTCTATGGACTTGGCATTGCCCACTCAATAGAGAGCTATCAAAATGATGTCCTTGTTGGAGGACTATATGGCGTAGTAATAGGTAAAGTATTTTGTGGAGAGTCCATGTTTGCTCATGTTAATGATGCTTCTAAAGCAGCTTATGCAATACTTGTAAGGCATCTAAAAAAATGGGGTTATGATTTTATAGATTGTCAAGTTCCAACAAATCATCTTAAAAGTCTTGGTGCAAAAGAAGTTACAAGAGAATATTTTTTAGAAAGACTACATAAATCAAATATGGATTTATTAGGAAATTATTGGGAGATAGATAAAAAATTAGAAGCGTAAATAAAATAATTTAACATAAGAAAGAATAAGTAAATAAAACTAAGAAATAAGAGTAA
>JAQTWZ010000044.1 GCA_028689055.1 Sulfurimonas sp.
GATTTGCCGTTGTAGCCGATGAAGTACGCAAACTTGCAGAGCGAACACAAAAAAGTCTCACAGAGATAGATATAAGCGTAAGCACTATCGTGCAGTCCATCAACGATGTAAGTGATAAAATGCATGTAAATGCCAAAAATATAGAAAATCTTTCCAATGTATCGTATGATGTGCAATACAAAATTAACGCAACTTCCGATGCTATAGCGCATTCAAGTAAAGTAGCGAACGACTCACGAAAAGACAGTATTAAAATGTCTCAAAACCTCGAAGAGATCATCCGTGATATCTCTGAAATAGAGGCGCTCTCTACTACAAATAGGACAAGTGTACAAAGTATAGAAACAGATTTAAAAAGACTTGTTCAAGTTGCCAAAGCGCTCAAAATATCCATAGAAGAGTTTAAAAGTTAAATTGCCGCGCCAGAATTTCTTGCGTTTTGAAAAATAGTTTTGTACCCCAGCAAACAAAGAAGTTGTCTATGCTCTGCGCAAAAACTCCAGTGAGTACACTTTTTGCTTTAAAAGAAAAAACAACTTTCTACTACAGCGTTAGCACAAGGAGTCGTGAGGTTTGAGATCACTTAGTATTTTCGGCACAAGCAATGATGAAGGTAAGTCTAGTATTGCGTTTGCGCTCACTTATATCCTTCACAAACGCGGCTACAATGTCGCTCCTTTTAAGGCGCAAAGCACTTCTAAAAATTCGCAGGTGAGCGATGATGGCGCAGAGATGGCGATACCACAGTCCTTTGCCGCAGAAGCGATAGGCATCAAAAGCTCCTTTTTGATGAATCCAGTCTTACTCAAAGTAGAATCCCCTACCAAAACCGACCTCATCATTCACGGCAAAAGCAGCGGCAAAAAGGATATCTGGAGCTGTTACAAAGATACGCAGATGCTCAAACCTTTTGTCAAAGATGCTTTTGTCAAACTCTCAAAACAGTACGAATGTATCGTTGCCGAAGGAGCAGGAAATCCTGTTGAGCAGAGTTTTATGAAACGCGACCTCTCCAATATCTATATCGCGCAAGAGTTCAAAACGAAGATTATCCTTGTCACGGGGATAGAAGACGGCTCGCTTTTTTCCTCTATCTATGGGGTTTACAAGCTTCTGCCAAAAAAACTCAGACAAGATGTTATCGGTGTAATCGTGGACAAATTTCAAAACGATATCGCCGAGTTTGATGAAGGTGTACAAATCATCGAACAGCTTTTTGGTATGCGCGTGCTTGGCGTCGTACCTCACAAAGAGCTCAAACTTGGCTTTGACACGATAGAATCCATGCTCGCTTCCCCTCAAGATACTAAAGAAAGTATCATCACGGTTGGGGTCATAAAACTGCCAAACATCAGCAATATTACAGACTTTGAACCGCTTTTGGCAGACCAAGAGGTCAACCTGTGTTTCATCACATCTCTGCATGAAGCCTCTTTATGCGACTTGCTTGTTTTACCCGGAAGTAAGATGGTTGTGGACGATTTGGAGTGGCTTATCGAAAGCGGTTTCAAAAATATCCTCACCTCAAAGGAACAAAAACTCGTAGCCATCAGCGGTGGTTATGAGATGCTACATGAGCAGATAATCGACCCCGACAATATAGAATCTAAGCAGAAAAAAACACAGGGTCTTGGGCGCATCGATGGAGAAGTGCGCTTTGGGAAAAAAACAATCTCCAAAAAAGGACTCTATGCCATATTTGGATGCAAAATAAAGGGCTATGAACTCCATAACGCCATCATCAAAGAGCTTGCGATCAAAAAGAAAAACCTTTACGCAACTCTTGTACATGGGATTTTTGATAATAATAAATTTCGTACAAAACTCTTTAAAGATATTAACAAAAAGTATAAAGGCTATGATTTTCAACGCTACAAGCAAAAGATTATCGACGAGTTTGCTTCACATATAGAAAAAAGTGTTACCATTGACACAATAGAAAAGGAGTTACAATGAAACAGATTAGAATTATCGCGGCACTCGTAATCGCTGTGTTTATGTTTTCGGGATTTTGGTCTGGTGAGAGTCCAGAAAAACTCAGAAGTGAACGCAAAGAAGCAAGTCAGGAGACCCTTTGGCTTTTGTATAAATATGCCCCAGAAGCGAAGGATATGATTGCTAGGTCTTATGGTTATGCCACTTTTAGCAACTTAGGCATCAACGCACTTTTTTTCTCTGCAGAAGGCGGCAAAGGTCTTGCCAAAATCAACGGCAGCGGTAAAACTATTTATATGAATATGGCTTCAGGCGGTCTTGGATTTGGTTTGGGTGTCAAAGATTTTCGTATCATCTTTCTTTTTGAAGATAAAAAAGCGTTTGACTACTTTGTAGAACAAGGCTGGGAAGCAAATGCGCAAGCAGATGCCGCAGCAAAAGCAGGAGCAGACGGTGGCGCTCTCAATGCGGCTGTGACAGTCGCTCCGGGTGTACGTATATACAAACTCACCCAAAACGGTTTGGCACTTCAAGCGACTATACAAGGGACAAAATACTGGGCGGATTCGGATTTAAACTAAATATTATTTTATGCTAATTAGTGGAAAAATAGAAGGGGGAAAGATATTTCTTTAGGATTTAAATTAACAAAATATGCAACTTTACATCATCGTGAAGCTAATCTAAAATCTAGGTTTTACAAGAACTCTATTTTAGCTCGATGCTATAATTACTTATGCAAATTTTATTAGCCATTTTTTATTTTTTTTATTTTGGCATCGTTGGGATATATATTATATTTATGCCTAAGGTGCTCATGATGGTGGGTTACAGTGGCAGTGAGATAGGTATTATCTTCGCAGCCGCACCTTTAGTGCGTTTTTTGCTTCCTTTTGCGTTTACGAGAGGTTTGGAGCTCAACTTCCAAAGATTTAACACAGCACTTGCCATCATGCTTGTGAGTTCTGTTGCGTTTTATCTCTTGCTCCATAACTTTTGGGGACTTTTTTTCTCCAACATCATGCTGAGTGTAGGGATGAGTTTGATACTGCCTTATGTCGAAGTCATTGCACTTGAAGCGGTCAAAAAAGAGGGTTACGGCAAAGTGCGTCTCTACGGCTCTATCGGTTTTGTTTTTGTAGCACTTTTGCTAGTGAAGTTCTTAAGTTCTCCACAAATCGCACTCTATTATATGATGAGTTTTGTCTTTTTGACCGCACTCTTAGCGTTTTTTATAGCCAAAGATGTCCATAAAAACGCCTCGCAAAAAGAGACACTTCCCAACGATATTGCCATTGTTGCTGATTATAAATTGTGGATAGCTCTTATGCTCATGCAGGTGAGTTTTGGTGCGTTTTACAACTTCTTTACTATCTATGAGACGGATCACGGCATCACTTTGGATATGACTATCTATCTTTGGACTTTTGGTGTTTTAGTAGAGATTTTGATGCTATTTTTTCAAGGTCGATTACTGCGTTTTAACCTTGTTTTGTTGTTGCAGATTACCACATTATCTGCGGTTGTACGATGGTTTTTGGTCTATCTTTATCCTGCAAATCTTGAAGTTCTCTTTTTTACCCAGTCACTTCATGCTTTGAGTTTTGCCCTTTTTTATTCTGCTTCGATAAGTTATCTGCACCAGATTTATGCCAATAAAGTCCTCGCGCAGCAGTTTTTATCAGGGCTTACGTATGGTTTTGGCGGACTTTTGGGTGCGCTTGGTTTTGGGTATTTGTATGATTATTTTCCTCAAAGTATCTTTTTGGTGGCTGCGGTTGTGGCTTTAGCTGCGTTTATCTTTATCACGCTGTGGAGTAGAAGCGGTGCAAAGCGCTTTAATAACTAAAACGAACCTGTCCGTTTTAGTGGCAGGGACAAATACCCAAGGGGGCAGACCCTGTCCCTACAACAAGGTGTTTTACACACTTTTTGTAAAAGTGCGTAAGGTCATTAATAATCCATAATAAGATTGGCTGTAAGTGTCGTATCGGCTTTTTCTTTGTCCCCTGGAAGGTTGACATAGTCCACTTTGTAGCTCATGCCTGCTGAGAAAAGTGTAGAGAGTTTTGTTGAAAGACCTGTTTTGGAGTAGATAAAGAAATTCCCCTGATCTTTGAATGAACTTCTATAGCTGAGTTCTTGCCCAAATTTGAGGTTTTCTAAAAGTTGTCTCTCGTAAACGCCTCTAAGTCTGTAAGCCGCATAACTTTCAGTATAGCTTGAAGTTGAAGTAACTGCTGCTATATTGTCTGGATTCGGATACTCGATAATATCACCTGCAGCATCATAGTTTACAGTCGCTATAGAGTCCTTAGCATAAAGTAAGTTTCCATCTATCGTGAGGTTATGGATATCATCTTTGAAAACAAGGTATTTCGCACCCGGTCCGGTGTATATTTGGTAGTCAAAACGCGAGAATTTGTCATCTTTATATCCTGCAAGATAGTTAAATGAAAGCTCATGTGTAAGCACATAATCATAGTTCAGTTCTGCCACAAATTTATTTTTTGACTCAATTCCTTTGTTCTCTGCGTATTGTCCGTCTATAGAAGCGATTGCTGCGTGTCTGCCCCAGTTTTTTTCTGCTTTTGCATCAAGGTTGAGGGTTGTTGTATCCGTGTTTCCGTCTGTTTTATTGAAGCCTAGTTCAGAGTGACTGATAAATGCGTCCGTCTTTTCTGCAGCCATTAAAAATGAGGCCGTAGCCAAAGAGAGTAGTAATAGTTTTTTCATTGTATTTCCTTTGTAAGTTTTATTGTTTTTGATGTATATCCATTTGAGGATAAGGGATAGAAATCCCTCTTTCATCAAATGTAAGTTTTACTTTTTCTGTGATATCAAAATAGACATCCCAATAATCATCCGTCTTCACCCATGAGCGTACGGTGAAGTTGACGCTGTTGTCGGCCAGTTCGCTCACAGCAACAAAAGGTGCCGGCTCCAGAAGCACGCGTGTATCTGCCATGACTATCTCCATGAGCGTCTCTTTTGCGAGTTTGAGGTCATCTCCGTAACCTATGCCAAAGGTGTGATCTACACGACGCTGCGTTTGGGAGGAATAGTTTGTGATATTGCCACTTATAATAGCGGAGTTTGGGATAATGATAGCTCTATTGTCCGCAGGAGTTATCGTGGTAGAGAAAAGAGAAATCTTTATCACTTTTCCTGTCGCTCCTGCCGCTTCGATAGAGTCTCCAATCCCAAAAGGGCGAAAGACGATGATAAGCACTGCTGCGCCGATGTTGGAGAGGGCATCTTTGAGTGCGAGACCCACTGCCAAAGAAGCGGCACCAAGCACAGCGATAAAAGATGTGGTGTTGACACCCAAAGCACCCAGTGACGCCATAATGACCATAAGCAAAAGTAAGAAATAGATAAGACTAGAGCCAAACTCTAAGAGCGTCGCATCAACATTTGCTTTGTGCATAAATGCGCGAATGACTCTGGTGACTTTTTTGATAACCCATTTGCCTATGAAAAAGATAAGTAAAGCACCTAAAAGTTTGAGACCATATTCACTTGCATACGCAAGTGCAAGATCAGAATACTTGTTTACGGTAGTCGCCGCAACTTGAGCAACTTCTTGCGTTTGGGCTATTGCATCCATACAAATCCTTTTTTTGGTGGAATTATAGCCATAAAATGTAACATCAGCTAAATTAAACCTGCTTCAAATTGTAAAGCATATCAAGGTGGCGGCTGATTGTATGGTAGGCATTTGCGTGGATTGAAGGTACTTTATAGAGGAGTTGTCTATATTTGAGATAGTTTTTCCAGGCGCGTTTGCTTGCCTCTTCTCTACCGAGTTTGATGAGTTCAAAAGATACGGAGGCATTGATGAAGCCTTTGAGGAGATGTGCTTGCACATCATCTTCAAAACGCCGAGGAAACCAAAGAACTTCAAGTGCTTCATGTGCGTCATAGTAGCGTTTCTCATCCAAGCAGAGCATAAACTCGTTCAATCGTTTTTCATGTTCAGAGTGCATCTTCATCCAATAGCATCATATTTTTTCTCCAGTAACCTCTGCCGCCTTTGAGCGAGATGCAGTGCATTGTCGGAAATTTCTCTTTATACTCTTTTAGTCTATCAAGCGAGGACTTTCCACTGTCGCAGTAAAAGACAAAAACACTTCCCTGCGGATAATTGTTTAGCTCAAAAGGATTGTAGGTATGCGTGTCTGCTTTTTCTATCGGAGAGAGGATCGTGTCGATGAGAACAACTGCCACACCTTCTTTTTCAAGTTTGGCTTTGTTCTGCAAATACTCTTTTTGGGTCCATTCGTTTGGGTAGTTCAATATTGTAACCTCTTATAATGTGAAAAGAATTATATAAGAGGAAGTTTGAGGAGCAGGTTAAGCTTTTTTGGAAGTGAACAAAACCAGCAAAGCGCTAAGAAAAGCACCTAAAAAAACGATACTATAACCTGTCGGCAAGTCGTAATAGTAGGAAAGTATAATAGCTGTTATACTAAATGCCCAGCCAAAAACGAAACTCCCCAGAAGAGGACGCTTGAAATCAAGCGAAGTTGCCATAAGTGCCGGAGCGATAAGTAAAACAAACACCACTAACACACCCGCTAACGCGACGGAAGATGTGACCGTGAGTGCGAGCAGAGAGAAAAACGCAAGCTCTTTGATGAAGCCCGTGAGTTTGGGATAGACCTTCCACAAAACCAAAGCGATAAGCGCATAGATAAGAGAACTTTTTATCACTTCATCCAGCGGTGTGAAGAGTATATCGCTTGCCAAAAGGGATTTGAAATGCTCCATGCCTTCGGCGGAATTTGCCAAAACCATCATGATACCGCTTGCGCCTAGGACATAAAGTATCCCGATAAAAGCTTCAAGTTTGAGTTCTCTTTGTGAGGCAAAAGCAATCAAAAAAGCACTCAAAAGAGCAAAAAGGAGAGTGAAAATATAAAAATACTCCCCGTGAAAATAACCCAAACTCATAGAAGAACCAAGTGCGGCAAACTGCGCGATAGCTAGGTCGGTGAAGATGATCCCGCGTTTGAGGATACCTATACCAAACCACGCGTGCATCATAACAAGAACGATAACAAGAGCGATGGGCGTGAGTAAGATATCTATCATTGCAACGCACCCGTGAGATAATCAAACAAAGATTTCAAATCTTGTGTACTTTCAAGAGAACCTATATCGTGTGGCATAAGAATGATTTTTACCCCTGTTTTTTCGGAGATAAATTCGGCTGTTTTTGTAGAGTGATAGACATCGTGCAAGATACAAGAGGGTTTTTGCTCGTTGATAAGTTTGATAAGTTCTATCGTATGTTTTGAACTCGGAGGAATCCCCGGAAGCGGCTCAATCGTGCCGATAGTTTTGAGTCCGTAGGCGTTGTTGAAATAGGCTAGATTGTCATGAAACTGTATCACTTTTTGACCCTCATGTTTTGCCATCTTGTTTTTCCAGAGTTCTATGTTTTTACTCCATTCTATATGAAACGCAGCATAGTTTTTCTCATACACTTCTTTATGTTCGACATCTAAAGAGATAAGAAACTCCTCTATTGTTTTTGCCAAAATGAGGATATTTTCAGGTGCTAGGTGAAAGTGCGGATTGCCATCAGGATGGACATCGCCGCCGCTTCTATCGACATCTTTGGGTTTGTGAATAAGTTCGATATGTTGTGAGAGGTTCAAAAAACTTTTTGCGTTTGGCTGCGTTTTTGGGTTTGCGGCTCTGTTGATGAGCGGCGGAAGCCAGCCTATCTCAAGCTGTGCTCCGTTCATGATAAGAGCATCCGCACTGCGCATTTTGGCGATAAGGGATGGACGGGGAATCACAAAATGCGGATCCCAGTTTCCTTTTGCCAAAACAACGGTATCTATATGTTCACCGCCTATACTTTTTGTTATCGCCCCGATATAAGGATAACTCACAGCGATGCTCATGTGCGCTAAGAGCGTTAGCGGGAGTATAAGTAGAAGAAAAAAATGTCTCATAATATTCCTTGATATTTTATCATTTCGTCACCATGAACCTGCACGTCGTCATCCTGAACTTGATTCAGGATCTCTTGCTTTTGTGTGTGCTCATGAGATTCCAAATCGAGTCCGGAATGACGAAATGTGTGCAAATCCTTAAAAACTGTGTGCTCCATGAGCGCCTATGGAGATGTTGGCTTGAAGGATGATCGTGTCGATACTTTGTCTGTTTCCCTCTTCATTGAACATCGCGTTGTTACGGTCGTATTGGAGTCTAAATCTTGCGAATTCGCTTGTGGAGTACTCTGCCATAACGGAGTATTTATCTAAGTCATGTGGTGCAAACGCAGCCTCTCCCGCACTTTTTTCGATATCGTTTTTGAATATAGAATCATAACGTACGCCGACTTTGTAGTTTCTGTCAATCGCGTAGATGAGCTGAGAGTAGAGACCTGCTTGTTTTTTTGTAATATCTATACTTCCCGCAAAACCTGTTGCAGTATTGATGCCGTACTGTATTCCATCCATATCTCTGTAGAGGAGTTCATTTTGCCATTTGAGTGAACTATAAGAGTCAAAGGCGTGTTTGATGACCAAATCTGCTCCATAAAGTTTGCTATCTCCTGAAAATGCGTGAGGCTCCTCTTCATCTTCTGTATGGTCTATCCTTGAACTTCCTTGTATATAAGAGAGACCTGCTAAAACAGTCGTGTCTTCGATATCAAAAGATGTTTTGACATAGCCCACAAACATTGAAGGAGCTTTTTCGTATGTGACATCGGCATTGCTTGCGTTTAGCTCACTCAAATGAATAGTATTGTTTCCAAACATCTGCTCATTTTCCCCCTGAAGTACCTCTACACCTGCCATGAGGTAAAATGGAGTCGGTGCGGTCCATTGGATTTGTGCGCCTACTTCATTGAGTCCGTGCATTCCCAAAAATGCTTCATATACAAGCGGCATATCTGCGAAGTCCCAGGCATGGTGGTGTTGTTCGTTGAGGTAACCGAAGTTGGAGTTGAATTTTCCGCCCTTTGCACGAAGACCATTTCCAAGAGCTGTGGATGTGAAAAAAAGCTCTTCCACATGTACGCCGTTTGGTGAGAAGTGAAAAACGCCGTCCATAGTAAAAAACGGATCAACAGAACTAGAGAGTACGAGTTCAGCATAGTTGAGGTTGAAGCCGTTGTCTGCATTGTAAGTGGCGTGCGTTTCGCCTCCGTGCTCATGTGAGCCGATGAGACCATGTGCTACACCCGGGACTTCCAAGTGCACCACTTCATCGTCACTCACACTTCTGCTCACATAAGAAGCGTCCATCACCAAAGAGATGTCGGGTATATATTTTGACTGATCAAATGTTCTTTTTTCAACGGGAAGAACGTCAGCAGCATGGATTAAAGTTGCGCAAAGCGCAGTAGCGAGTAGTATTTTTTTCATAATTATCCTAAATGATATATTTTTTTGTATGTGTAAAATGGTTTGTTTTTTTGGGTTTTAGGATAAAAGAGGCGGGGCGTTGGCGTTGTTTGTAGTGCTTCGTGTAAACGCAACAAAGGTCTCTATTTGCTGTGTAATCGCTTCGAAGTGATAGAACGGAGTTTCTTTGACTTCACTTGTAATGTCTGCGGAGACAGAGTGGTTGTCTATAATACAGATCTGACATGAAGAACTATCGTGATTTTCTATATGCTTGATTTCATGCAATGCAGTGACAATCGTAGCGATGATAAAAAGTATAGATAAGAAGAGTCTGCGTTTCATGAGCGGGATTCTAGCTAAAGATAATTTAAGGGATAATTACTTTTTTTTATTAGACTTTGATTTTTTGTGATGCAGAACTGTTCTAAAAAAGAGACCGCCGCGTTGCGCTCGCAGTGACGCGGCAATTTTTGTCTCTAAAACGCAGCCCTTTAGGCTAGCTCTTCAAGCGCTTTTTTGATAGCAAGCGGGAGTGGCAGATCGACTTTGTCACAATCCTCTTCCTGACAACATCCGCAAACTGTTCCAGCTTCTGTCGTCTCCATGACGGCATCTATATCGTCGCCATGCTTTTTTACAGCCTCTTTTATCACGTCAAACTCTATCTCGTTGCAGTCACATACTAACATGGTATCTCCTTGGTTTTTCTCATTGTATTGCGCTTTGACTTAAAAAAGTAGTACAGTATAAAATTTAATCACCTAGAAACAGCGTGGTTAAAGTGGAAGGGGTATAATTTTTTTATGATTACTAGGAGCAAAAAATGAAAGAATATATAGAAATTTTTACAAAAAATCAGGAAAAAATAGAATCTTTTATCGAAGAGACACTTGATAGTGTGGGTACTTTGTATGACCCTGAGGATGAGAGATACAAAAGACTTTATAAAACTTTTCCATCTTTGGAGCTTATCTATGTCGTATGCAGTAAAACAAAAGAGCAGGTTTCGGCGAATATCTATAGAAATAAAATAGATATAGCCGAAAAGGGAAAAGACAGAAGTTATCTGCTTGACCGTTTGAAGATAAAAGAGAATGGTTTTGCGTTTGCACAGCCATATCAGAGTTCCGCGACTTCAAATGTCTGCATCACGGTCTCCAAAAAAGAGGGAGCGGCAATCATTTTTATGGATCTGCAGCTTGAAGTGATTTTGGAGAGACTGGGGCTTATAGAAAAACATAAAATTTTTAGCTCTATCACGAGAACTTTTTATCTTATAGCGGGCTATTTTATGATGTTTCTCTCGGGTGTGGCTATCTTTTATGCGGCGCATGACTTTGTCAACAACCTTTTGGATGCGAAACTTAGTATCGATACGATATTCAAACCTATCATTGCCGCGACGCTAGGACTTGCTATCTTCGACCTTGCAAAAACGATACTCGAACAGGAAGTTTATTTCAAAAGTTATGTCAAAGACTCAAAGATAGAGATAAAAACACTCACGAAATTTCTCGTCACTATCCTTATCGCACTCTCCATCGAGACGCTCATGGTCGTCTTCAAAATAGCCATAGAGAACTATGACAAGATGGTAAATGCACTCTATCTTATGACGGGTACGTCGATGTTCATCGTTTCACTTGCGTTTATGATTTATATTACGAAGAAAAAATAAGTAAAAAAATCGTTAATGAGATTCTGAACTCTGTTCAGAATGACAAAAAGCCGTCACCTGCTGTAGCAGGAAATGTCTTTAGAGTGCTGAACAGGGTTCAGGGTCTCTTGCATTTGTCCATGATCTTTTTCCACTCCATATCAAAACACTTACTGATAAACTCTTTGCTGTGGGGGACTAAACAGGCGGTGCAGTCTTGGTGGATGGCGTTTTGGGAGATAAATTTTTTGCCTTCTTTTGCGTTTATGGCACA
The DNA here is from genome assembly GCA_028689055.1 of Sulfurimonas sp. GTDB lineage: Bacteria > Campylobacterota > Campylobacteria > Campylobacterales > Sulfurimonadaceae > Sulfurimonas. Next base: position 11,240 of record JAQTWZ010000044.1, read on the forward strand.
AAAGCTGTACTCGGTTTTCTCTTCTATTTTTGTCGTGGAGTTGTCGTCAAATCTGAAGTGAGGGCAGGCGCAGAGGTAGCAGTTGAGTGTTTCTACTTCATGGCATTTTTTGTTCTCCTGATACAAAAGACAAAACTCTCGCTCATGCAGCACCATGTTGTCAAAATCAAAATAGTCGATGATTTGTTTTTTGTCCATTCCCCGCTCATGCAGCTTGGTGACTATCGTTTTGTGTTTGGTGCTATGAGAATCAAACCACTCTTCGTATGTCATCATGAGCGCCTTATATTTTTTTACTCAATGCTTCTATATGTTCACTGTCGCCGATAACAACCAAAATATCACCTTTTTCGATCAAATCGTTTTTTTCAAAAGAAGTGTACCATACTCCTTTGTGTTTATAAGCTATCGGTTTGACTTTAAATTCGGACTCAAAAATAGGAGAAAGGATGGAGACTCCTATCCAAAAGGAAGGGATACTTAATTTGGCGATTTTCATTGTGATAGAGAGATCAATCGTTTCATAATGCATATTTTCAAGCATACCTTTGACGAGTTTTTTAGCTGATTCCATCTCCGGATAGATCACTTTTGCCGCGCCTAGTTTGGCAAGTATCTGGCCGTGTATAGTGGTGATGGCTTTGGCTACGACGGTTGCCACGCCTAGCTCTTTGAGTGCCATGACGGTCAAAATGCTTGCTTCGATATTTTCTCCGATACTCACAACAGCGGTATCTACATTGGCAATACCTGCTTCACGCAGTGCCCGTATGTCGGTTGAATCAAGAACGATGGCATCTTGAACAAATTCATTAATCTCTCGTACCTGTTCCTCGTTTTGATCTACCGCGATAACACTAATACCCTGTTGTGCCAAGCCTTTTGCAACATGAAATCCAAACTTTCCTAAACCTATAACCGCAAAACTATTCATAATACAATTTTCCCCTCTGCATATTTAATACGGCTTTGCACCGCTTTGCCGACAATAATCACCGTAAACGCGAAAACACCAATCCGCCCCATAAACATGAGCAGGATTATATTTGCTTTTCCCCAATCACTAAAAAGCGCACTGTAACTCAAACTTCCGCCATTGCCGGTAGAGAGTCCGACCGTTCCAAAAGCGGAACAGGCCTCAAAAAGAATCCGTAAAAAAGGCAAACTCTCAAGTTCACTCAGTAAAATAGTGGATGCTACAACATAAACAGAAGCGATAAAGATAATCGCATACGCTTTGTTGATTTGATAGGGTGCTATAGATCTGCGAAAAATATGCACATGCGTGTCACCTCTGAGCGTGTACCAAAGCCCAATCATAGCCAGTGCAAATGCCGTGACTTTGATACCGCCGGCTGTACCTCCCGGTGCGCCCCCAATCATCATAAAAAAGGTAGAAAAGAAGAGGTTGGCATCGCTGAGAGTGGAGAGATCAATCGAATTAAACCCCGCAGTCCGATAATTTACCGAGGCAAACCATGCTGCCAATATTTTCTCATCTAGCGATAAATCTTTTAGCGCATTGTTCCACTCAAGGGAAAGCAAGAGTATCATGCCCGCCAAAATCAAAAAAACTGTCATAAGCAATACAATTTTTGTATGTGTAGAGAGACGCACTATCTCTTTTGTTTTGAAATGATAGAGTTCAATGAGCACCAAATATCCCAAACCGCCGAGAATGATTAAAATTGGAATGCTAATGTTGATTATCAAATCTCCTTGATATCCCATCATATTGTCGCTAAAGAGGGAAAAACCGGCATTGTTAAAAGCAGAAATCGAATGAAAAACACCATACCAGAGCGCTTTTTCAATGGGCATATCCATCCAAAATCGAAGTGTAAGGATAATTATTCCCAATACTTCAATAATAAAAATAGAACTAAATACAATTTTGAGAAAACTAACAATTCCATCCATCCCCGGATGATTCAAGGACTCTTGAAGGATGAGACGATCTCTATGACCGATTTTTTTATGTCGCATCACGGCTAAAAAAGTGACGGCAGTCATATAACCAAGCCCGCCTATCTGAATGAGTAGCATAATAATAAGCTGTCCCGTGGATGTAAAATCAATAGGCGTATCTTTGACAATCAATCCTGTGACGCAAACCGCAGAAGTGGAGGTGAAAAATGCGTCGATAAAACGCAGCTCTCCGTGGTGCGAAAAGGGCATCATAAGCGCAAATGTCCCGACTAATATAAGTCCTATAAAGCTGTAAACGATAAGTTTGAGTTCTGATGTATGTATGACTACTCCTTTGAGATAGAATCATTTTGACAATAAAAGCGGTAACCGACACCCATTTGCGTGATGATATATTGCGGTCGGGAAGGGTCGTTTTCGATTTTTTTTCGCAGTGAATTTACAAAGGTACGCAAATAATGCATCTCATGCTGATAACCGACACCCCAGACTTCTTTGAGAATACGAGAATGTGTTAGAACCTGATTTGGATGGAGCATACAGTATTTGAGCAAATTAAATTCAGTAGGTGTGAGTTTCAAAATAGTCTCATTTTTTGAAACGATAAGAGTTTCAATTTGCAGAACAAGCTCCCCACAAACAATATGCTGTTGTGATGGAATAATCCCAAGCAAACGACGCTGTGCGGAACGAATCCGTGCTGAGAGCTCTATATCTGAAAATGGTTTGAGCACATAGTCGTCGGCACCCGCATCAAGAGCCGCAACAATTTCATGTTCGGCATGTCTGGCTGAGACAACGATAATAGGCGTCATCGCTTGAGCGCGTACCTTTTTGATAAGTGTTTTGCCGTCTCCATCGGGAAGTCCGAGATCAAGGAGTATGATATCGGGATTATTTACCTCAAATATACGATAAGCATTTTTAAGATTCTCAGCTATCACGCATCTGTATCCATCCTGAGTCAAAGTAAATTGAAGCATTTTACTAATTCCCGGATCATCTTCCACGATAAGAATTAAATCTTTTGTTTTCATAATTGTTCCTGATATACCATATCATGGGACTTTTCAATAGGAAAAATTGTTTTGATAGAAATCCCGCTCTCTTCATTAAAAGCTTGAATCTTTCCATGATGTGCATGCACGATTTCTTTGCAAATCGCTAGTCCGATGCCACTTCCTTTGATATCGGCTGTTGTATCGAGACGATAAAAGCGTTCAAACATATTATACAAATCATCTTTAGAAAGCGACGGACTTTGATTGAAAACTGTTATGCATATACTTGATGGAAGTGAAGTTATAGAAATAGAAATCGGCATAGTCTGTGAACTGGAGTATTTCAAAGCATTATCAATCAAGTTTACGAGTAGTCGTGTAAGTAAGGCCTCATCTCCCCAGTATAGAGGAATATTTGGGTCAATAGTGATTTGAATTTTTGTCGCATCGAGATCAAATTCTTGAAGAGCGATACCTATAATATCTTGCATATCACACCATTGATAGTATAAAAATGTTTTGGAATTTTGGATTCTTGCACTATCGAGCAAGGTAGAAATCAAACGATTCATCTGCTGTGCGGATTGTTTGATTTGATGTACTATTTCTTCTCTGTCTGACTCTAAAAGCGCCTGTTTTTTCAGCAAAATAGAGGTGTTGCCGAGTATGGAAGCCAGAGGTGTTTTGAGGTCATGGGACAAGGTGTTGAGCAGAATGTCTTTTACAGCCGTAATACGGAGTCGCATCGCTTGGGCGGTGATAATGTATCCAGCCACATAAAAAAGAATAAAACTCCAAACATACAGCAAATCATGTACGGTAAAGCTGTAAGTCGGAGGAACATAAAGTAAATCAAATAAAATCACAGAGATAGTAGCAACAATCATCGTCGCCTTCATATCTCCCTCTAACGCAATGACTAAAATAGGTATGAGATGAATCAAAGCAATATTTATCATGCCCAATAAATCCATAAAAAGAATGCCAAAGAAGGTGATGACTACCTGCAAAAAAAGAGGAATGAGATAGTGTTTATACTTAAGGAAAGTCATTTATTTATCGTTGCAGCTAACCTGACAAGAATAGCGATTACTAAGCCAAACATAACAACAACTTCCCCGACCACAACCCAAACATTCTCAACCATAGTGCTTTTCCTTTTCTCTTAAACAGAGCAATTATAACAGCATACTTATCAAGAAGTTGTCAAGATTTCACTCTCAACTATTGCACTCTTTTAAAAGATTTCAGAAGATAAAAGATGATAACAAGTTCCATACAAAAAAGAAAATAATGGATGTCGTAAACCTGTATCTGTTTGTCCGTGATGCCAAAGAAAAGCTCTAAAGATTCGTAAAATCCCCATGCGATAAACATTCCTGCAAGATAGCCTTTTTGTTTGATGACATCGACGAAGGTGATGGGCTGCGTTTTACGCAAAAAGAGCGTCTCCGCCCGCACAAGGTAAGAGCCAAAAGTAAAAGCAAGCTGATACCCGCAATAAAAAACAAAGGCACTGACGTAGCTGTAAGAAGCCAGCAAAAAATAGCCGATAACAGCGAGTAAAATCAACTCGACAAAAAGCGATATTTTGAAAAAATATTCGATATTCATAATCTTGTAATAGAGTTTGGCGATAAGCAACATCCCAAACGCAAGAGCGATACCGCCGAGGCTATAGACACTTGGCTCAAGCGGTGCGTAAAGTGCGAAGATGCTTCCTACGCTGATGCCTACAAAAAGCGAATTATAAAATTTGTACTTCAAAAACTCACGGATATCGAGTTTGAGATTTGAGCTCAAATGGCACTCTTTTTTATCTCTAGTCTGTCATACATGAGCAGCATATTTTTGTATTCTTGATGCGGGGTGACATCGATGAGAAACGCTTCACCGTCGATGACGGCGAGGGCTTTATCTACTTTTTCTTTGCCAAAGAGTGCGTGCAAACCCTCTTCAAAATCCTCAAAAAGAAGGTCTGCTTCGTCCATACGTAGAAGTTCTAGCACGACATGAGCGAGTGGATGGCTTGTAAATTCGAGCAGTTCGCGGGCTTCTTGCTCATTGCCGCAAAGCAGATGTATCTGCGCTTTGAACTCTAGCATTGTGAAGTTATTTGCAAAAATCACGCCGAGATATTTTTCCATATTGAGTGAATCTTCAAGCGTTTCTATCTCCGTGAGAATATCCTCTGGATCGTACTCTGTAAAGTGTAAGACCATATCACGGATGCGTTTTGGCGTGTTTTTGTTGTTGTAGATGAGGTCTTCTACGGGATAGATTTCGCTCATGTTGGGCACTATCATTTGGCAGGAGTAGAAATCTAGGTAGTTATATTCACGCAGATAAATCTCTCTGTCTAGGTTTTTGGCGATAGCAAATAAGAACGTATGTTCATCCGCTGTACAAGTGCCTTGGTAGCTCCATGGTGCAAGTTCAAAACTTTTTTTTGCACTCAAAAAGTGAAAACCGAGTTTGCCGTTGGAGTCGATAAAGTGCGACTCAAGGTTGAAGTTGTCCGCGACAAGGCTCAAATCAAAAGTTGGTGTCTCAAAACTCTCAAGGTTTTCAAGTCCGCGTCCCTGCATGAGCTCCGTCATCGTTCTCTCCAAAGAGACTTCAAGGATAGGATGCGCACCAAATGATACAAAAAGAGTTGCGTTTTTTGGATTGATAAGCGAGATTGCCGTGACGGGAAATCTGCCGCCGAGTGAAGCATCCAAAACTTCGATGATGTAGCCAAGGGAGCGAAGCGCTGCGATATCGCTTGAGAGTTTTGCAAAAGAGTTGATAAGCGCATCATCAAACGCAGGAAGTGCGTAGCCGTTTTTGATAATCTGCATCTTTGCATAACGCTCATAAATCTCACTTAGAGCCTGCACTTGCGCTTCTTTGGGGGTATTTCCTGTTGCAAGACCATTACTTACATAAAGATTTGAGAGGATATTGAGCGGGATATAGACCTGCGTTTTGTCAGATTGTTTGATAAAAGGCAAAGCGACTATTTTGTCTTCATAGTCGCTGTTGAAGTCCACAAAATCTTCATGCATAAGCTCTGCGTTTGGGTCATAAAAGGCGCGCAATGCATCGCAAAGGTAGGGCTCTTCAAAGCCAAACGCAACGGCATCAGGATAATATTGGCGCGCTGGAAGATGAAAATCTATAAAAAAATTATTTGTCTGAAGACGTTCGATATATTCGCCAAGTGCACTTGCTCTTGAGGCAGATGAGAGTGTTCCTTTGCCGTTGGAGTAGATATGTCGCGGGGCTTCTTTGGAAGCTAAATTGACGGAAAAACAGTTTGTAAGGGGATGTTTTTCCTCTGCAAAAACAACTTCACATCCGACCGCTTCAAGCGCCGCGTGCATTTTTGCCAGAGAGATTTCGAGGGGAGCGTCTTTGGATAATATCTGCATGAGAATCACTTTATTGTTTTTCGTAGCATAACATAAAATACTAGGAGTTTTAACCCAAGTTAAATTATAAGAATAGTAAAATGCATATATATGGAGAAGGAAGAATCTATGAAATTTATCGTATTCTTTTTGTTACTATTGTTCACATCGCTCTTCGCTGAAGAAAAAGTCGTTTTGCAACTCAAGTGGTTGCACCAGTTTCAGTTTGCAGGGTATTATGCAGCGTACGAAAAAGGTTTTTATAAAGAGGTCGGACTTGATGTAGAGATACGTGAGCGAGATTTGGACAAAAACAATATTGCGCAGGTCATAAACGGTGAAGCGGATTACAGTGTTGCCGATGCTGTTTTGTTCTTATACAAAGCAAAAAATGAACCGATAGTCGTTATCGCACCGATTTTCCAACACTCTCCTAATATGCTCATGACACTCAAAGAGAGCGGACTAGATAGCCCTTATAAGCTAGAGAACAAAGATGTGACTTTTTATAGAAAAGATGTTGATGGATTTGGTATTCTCGGAATGTTTAAGAGTCTCAAAGTTGAGCCGGTCTTCTCCCGCATCAAAGAAAAGACCAACTATACACATTTGGCAGAGAAAAAAACAGATGCTTATACTGTATATGTGAGTAATGAACCGTTTTATATGAAGCAGATTGGCGTGGATGTCAATCTCATAAACCCTGCCAACTACGGTTTTGACCTTTATGGCGATATGCTTTTTACAAGCACAAAAGAGGCGAAGGAACATCCTGAGCGGGTGCAAAAATTTAAAGAAGCAAGCCTCAAAGGGTGGCTTTATGCGCTTGAGCATAAGCATGAGATCGTTGCTTTGATAAAAAATAAATATGCAAAAGAGAAATCGCTTGAACATTTGCGTTATGAAGCTGACGCGCTTGAGCAGATGATACAGCACAAAGCCATTCCTATCGGCACACTGGATTTGGGCAGAGTACAATACACTCTGGATTTATTCGCAAAATACGGACTTATAGAAAATAGTGTTCCTATAGAAGAGTATATATTTAACCCTACCGAAAAATCTCAAGAGAAAAAAAATCTTTTAAACGCAGAAGAAAAAGCCTATCTCAAAGAGAAAAAAGTGCTCAAAATGTGTATAGATCCAGACTGGATGCCCTTTGAGCAACATCTCAATGGCAAACACATCGGTATGAGCGCTGAGTACATCAAAATAATCGAAGAACTCATCCAAACACCTATTGAGATGGTTTCTACACATACTTGGAGTGAATCTCTTGCGTTTGGCAAAGAGAAAAAATGTGACTTTTTCTCTTTGATGATGCCAACGGATGAGAGAAGACAGTATCTGAGTTTTACACAGCCGTATCTCAGAGTGCCTCTTGTTATAGTCACAGATTCAAGTGAGCTTTTTGTGGAAGATATCTCCAAAGTCAAAGACAAAAAGATAGGTATAGTCAAAGGGTACGCTTTTGGGGAGATACTATTACATAAGTATCCGGATATGCAGATAGTAGATGTAAAAAACATTAAAGATGGACTTGAAAAGGTCTATAACAAAGAGCTTTTTGGTTTTATAGACACCTTAGCAACTACAGGATATCACATCCAAAAAGAGTATATCGGACAGCTCAAAATAGCCGGTAAGTTTGATGAAACTTGGAATCTGGGAATAGGTGCGCGCAATGATGAACCGCTGCTCAAAGATATTTTTGAGAAAGCTATTGCAGAGATATCACAAGAACAAAAGCAAGAAATTTTAAATAAATGGGTCTCTGTAAACTATGATAAAGAAGCAAACAACACGTTTATCTTTAGATGGTTTATGGGTATTTTACTTGTGTTTAGTATCGTTTTGTCTGTGGTCCTTTTTGTCAATAGAAGGCTTGCCAAAGAGATACAAAGTCGTAAAATCATAGAAAAAAAACTCGAAGAGATGAGTATCACGGATGCACTGACATCACTCTATAATAGACGCTATTTCAATGAGATGTTGCCGCGACTTATCAATAGCGCAAAACGCGACAATACGACAATCTGTTTTGCGATTTTGGATATTGATTATTTTAAGCAGTATAACGATACGTATGGGCACATAGGCGGGGATGAGGTTTTAAAGAGGATTTCACAAGTGTTGCGTGACTCTATGCAAAGAGCGGATGATTACTCTTTTAGACTCGGCGGTGAAGAGTTTGGGATTTTATTTAAAGGTGTCGATGCAACAACGGCTCAAAGATTTATCAATGAGATACGAGAAAAAATCGAATCCCTGCATCTTGAACATAAAACTTCCTCCGTCTGCCCATACCTCACGGCATCTTTGGGTCTAGTCGTAAAAGATGCGCAGCAGGTACAAAAATGCGAAGATCTCTACAGAGAAGCAGATGAGCTTCTCTATAAAGCCAAAGCAGGCGGTAGAAATAGGGTGGAGAGTCATCTGTTGTTATTGTGAGTTTGATTCAGAATCTCGTTAATACTTTGCAATCATCCCGATAAAAAGTGAGCGCCCTGCAGTTGCATAGCCATCGACCGTTTGATAGTATTTGTCACTTAGGTTATTGATTTTTCCGTATAAAGTGACAAAGTTATTGGCCTTGAAGTTTGCTACAAAGTCTCCAGTTGTGTATTCTCCGGTTTGGGCACCGC
>JAQTWZ010000045.1 GCA_028689055.1 Sulfurimonas sp.
CTTATTATTTTAGCAAAAATTACTATTGCATGTTCATTGGCATTTAAGCAAATTTCCTCATAAGCTTCAAATATTTTAATCGGGATTTCATCTTTATTGTATTCAAATTCTATGGCTATGGCCTTAGCATTTCCTAATGAAGTTTTAAAATCTTCATCCAAGCTGCGTATTAAACTTGATATTTTACAACTGTTTATTCTTCCTTCAATTTTACCTTGATATGAAAATATTTCCTCATAATCTCTAATGTCTAGGTTCATAAAATTTATCATTTCTGTCTCCATAATTTATAAAATTTTAGCCAACAACTAAAACAAGCTCATGTCTGCTTTTACTGATTGACTTTTTCAAATTAAAAACTCTGGTGGCAAATTAGGATATCAATTTAAGATAGTATAGTTATAATAAGTTCAATTTAATGAAAAGAGATATTTATGGCGTACAAACACGATTATGATAGAACCCTCACCCGCTTGAACACAATCATCGCAAGACTCAATGAAGGTGAAGCTCTCTCTGTAAAAGCACTTGCAGAGGAGTTTAATGTAAGCGACAGAACTATTCAGCGTGATTTTAATGAAAGGCTAATGACCCTCTATCCAATTTATCAAGATAAAAAAAAGTGGAAGATGCAAGATGGCTTTAAGATAGAGAAGTCAACGAATGTTGAAGACATAATCGTCTTAGATATTTTAGAAAAAATGACAGATGGTTTAGGGGCAAAGTTCTCCACCAAAGCCAAACAGCTACTCTCTAAAATAAAAAACGAAGACTTCAATCCTATCTATGCAAAGCTAAACATGGAAGATGTAAGTGACTCGCTCTCACTCATAGGCATACTTGAAAACGCCATCAAGCAAAAAACATCTATAGAGTGTCACTATAGCTTTTTAGATACTCAAAAAACACTACAACTCAAACCTCTTAAAATTGCCAACTTTGAGGGTATCTGGTATCTCATAGCTCTTGATGCACGCAATGACATCCTCAAAAAGTATCATCTCAAAAGCATATCGAATATAACACTGCAAGGAGATAGTTTTAGCATTTCAAAAGAGCTTGAAGAACGTTTGGAGAACTCCATCAGTATTTGGTTTGATGTAAATGAGCAGCCCTATGAGGTAGAACTGTACATAAGCCCGATAGCAGCAAGGACACTTAAACGCAGACCTATCTCTAAAACGCAAAGAGTTGTAAAGGAGTACGAAGATGGAAGTGCAGAAATTATAATAAAAGTAACCCATGCAATGGAAATACTCCCGATAGTTAAATACTGGATTCCTCATATACAAGTCATATCTCCAGTCTCTATAAAAGAGATGATAGAGAGTGATGTAAAAGAGTTTTTAGAAAAACTGTGACTTATATAATAATACAGACATCATTGCAGCAAGATGATACATTATACTTGCACCATGCAATACAAATAACTATAAAGGATAGCGATGCACCTCTCTAAATCACTCTACACCCGAGGATTACAGTGTCAAAAGTCACTCTGGCTCAAGAAGTACAACAAAGATGTCCTGACACCTCCTGATGCTTCTGCTGAAGCTATATTTGAGAAAGGAAATGAAGTTGGAGAGTTGGCATGTAAGCTTTTCCCAGATGGACGAAAAGTGCCTTATGAGGGAACAACATTTGATGAAAAACTTGCTTTAACACAAGAGTGGATGGATGAGGGAGTAAAAAATATCTACGAAGCCTCTTTTAGTTATGAGGGTATCTTTATCATGGTAGATATTTTACATATCAATGATGATGGAAGTGTAGAGATATACGAGGTAAAGAGCTCCACTGAGGTCAAAGATGTTTATCTGCATGACGCCTCCATACAGCACTATGTACTTCGTGGACTGGGCCATAAGGTGAGAAGCACAAACATAGTCCATATAAACAACAAGTATGTAAGAGAAGATGCCTTAGAGATAGAGAAGCTCTTTAGCATTGTAGATGTGACACATGAGGTTGAAGAGTTGCAGTACAACATCCCCGCTCATCTTGGAGAGTTTGCAAAAGTGCTCTTAGACAAAGAACATGAGCCGCTCATTGACATAGGCACTCACTGTACAAACCCTTATGCATGTGATGCTATGGAGTACTGCTGGAAACATATACCAGACTACAGCATTTTTGATATCTCCAGACTCAGAGCAGATAAAAAGTTTACTTTTTATGCTAAAGGCATAATAAGCTTTGAGCAAATAGAAGATGTTTATGCTTTTTCAACTTCACAGCAGGTACAAATCATCTCAGAGCTTGAGCAAAAAGAGATAATCAACAAAGAGGCTATCAAAGCATTTTTAGAGACTCTTTCCTACCCTATCTATCATCTTGACTTTGAGACATTTCAGCAAGCAGTACCAGAGTGGAGAGGCATAAGCCCCTTTATGCAGATACCGTTTCAATACTCTCTACATATAGAACAAGAAGATGGAGGCTTAGAGCACAGAGAGTTCTTGGCAAAAGAGGGAGAAGACCCACGCTATGAACTTGCAAAAAAACTCGTCGCAGACATACCTACAAACGCCACAGTCTTAGCCTACAACATGGGCTTTGAAAAGGGAGTCATCAGAAAACTCGCTGCTATGTTCCCTGCGTTTAGTGAGCATCTCTTGGCTATACATGACAATGTAAAAGATTTGATGACACCTTTTGCCTCTAAGGACTACTATGTACCAGCTATGAAAGGGAGCTACTCCATAAAGTATGTACTCCCAGCACTTGTGCCTGAGATGGCAAAGGCATACAAAGAGCTAGATGGCGTTCAAAACGGCGGCGAAGCGATGCAGACATTTGCACGGCTAAGTAAGATGGAAGATAAAGCAGAGGTACAGAGACTAAGAGTTGCCTTGCTGGAGTATTGTAAGCTTGATACTTTGGCGATGGTTAGGGTTTTAGATAAATTAAAGGAGAGTGTGAGATGAGTGAAGAAGTTAAAATAAAAAATGAAGAATATTTCAAACAGATAGTTAAAGAATTTAAAGAGGCATGTAAGAATGAAACTTTTGACTTAGTAAGAAATTATAAAACAGTAAGTTATGAGAATGAAGTAGTTGAGTTAGTTGACAATATTAAAACACTAACAAAAAATGAATTTCATAGAGAAAACTTTGTAACTGATTTATATAAAATTCTTAGAATTATCAATAAGAATTTTTGGGGATTGAATTTTTTAAACTTAGGTTTTAAACAAAAAGAAATAAATGAGATATATGGAAATTATGAAAAAACTTATTCTGATGAGCAATGGAAAAAACTTTATTCTTTTTTAAAACAAAACTGTGAAAATAAACAAAATGACTATTATCTTCCAGAAGAGAATTTTATTTATGGATATGGAAGTACAGCTACAGTAACACCACTTCTACATCTTATGGATATGGAAAGGTTCCCAGTTATAAATTCTGTATATGTAAAGTTAATTAAAGATTTTTTTGGAGAAAAAGTTTCAACTTCTTTAAGTGATTATGGAGTAGAGAAAGAAAAAGTTTTAGGCATTGCTAAACATATAAAAGAAAAATACTTCAATGATTATGGTCAATCTAAAGAATTGCAACCATCTGAACTGTTGGATAGATTAGCATTTTTCTATGCTCAAAAACAATCTTCAGCAGTAAGCTTAAAACATAAAAATATTATCTACTACGGACCTCCAGGAACAGGGAAAACTTATTCAATTTTGGAAACTGTAAATATGCTAACAGAGGGCAATAAAAACTTATATAAAATGGTTCAATTTCATCCATCTTATAGCTATGAAGACTTTATTGAAGGTATAAAACCATCGGGGATGGATAATAATGGAAATATAAAATTTGATTTAGTTGATGGAGAGTTTAAAAAGTTTTGTATAGAAGCTATGAATGATAGAGATAATAACTACTATTTTATTATTGATGAAATTAACAGAGCAGAACTTTCACGAGTTTTTGGAGAAATATTATTTTGCATAGAGTATAGGTTGCCATCAAATATAGATGGTGAAACAAAAGGACTCATTAGAACTCCATATGCAACACTTTTAGATGAAAAACTCAAAAAGCTTGACGAAGTTGAAATAAAAAATCATGTGGTTTATTGGAATAAAGAAGAGCAAAAGTCATATTTTGGAATTCCTGAAAATGTTTTTGTAATCGGTACAATGAATGATGTTGATAGAAGTATAGATAGCTTTGATTTAGCCTTAAGAAGAAGATTTAGATGGGAATATATGAATTGTGATGATGTTGCATTAAAAAATCATTTAATAGCAAATCAAGTTAATGAAAGTGATGATACTATAAATGTCAAAATATATATCCAAAATTGTAAAAATCTTAATAAATATATAGCAGAAGATTTGGGACTTGGAAAATCTTACAAAATAGGACATGCTTATTTTATGAAAGTAACAGAGTATCTTGGTAACAAAAATATGATTAAAGAAAATTCTCTTAAGCAAGTTTGGGAGAACCATATAGAGCCTTTACTTTTTGAATATTTTAGGTCTGAATATGATGAAGTGAAAGCAGAAGAAGAGATGAAAAAATCTAAAGACAAATTTATTCCAAAAGAAAAAAAAGTTAAAAATGATACAGACAGTTGATAATTATCAATCCTTTGGCAATGATACTGAAAGATATTATTTTAAATTTGATAGTCGTGTGTCTTATGATAACAGTGATAAGAAAGTCATCGGCGATAAACTTGAAATAAATCTAAAAGACTATCAAAATAAATCTCCAAACAACACCTTTTTCTCATTTTTCAAAGATGAAGAAAAAAGAGAGAGTAAAAATGAAGATGACCTCATTATATCTATTAAAAAAAGTAAACATGATAAAAATGAAGACATTTATCTAGCTCAAACAGGTAACTATGTAGGAAAGTTTGTTTGGGGTGCAGATGATAAAAATAAAGGCTTAAAGGTAGATATAAAATCACGTTTTTCAAATACTTTTTTGGAGCGGATGCTTAACTTTGCAAATGATATTTTTCTGGATGATGTCAGTATCACAGGGCATGAGAGTAAAAATGATTTGGATATATCAAAATACATCATCTACTATATGTTTGTGCAAAACCTTGAAAAGGCTTTTTTGCTTGGACTTCCTAAGTCATATATGAGTGTGAATCATCATGAGATGAAACTCAAAGGCAAGATTGATATCAATCGATTTATCAAGCATGATATTCCATTTCAGGGGAAAGTCTCAAGTGTAAGCCGTGAACAAAAAGAGATACAAGAGATAATTGATGTGCTTTACAAAGCTGTAAAAATTATAGATAAAAATAATAATGCTTTTACAAAAAATATAGCCCATATAAAAACACACCTCAAACAACATAGAAGTAATAAATATGTATCAAATGAGACTATAAACAAAGCTCTTAAAAGCAAAGCGTTGCAAAATCCCATCTTTGCCCCCTATAAAAAAGTGCTTGAATATGCAAAGTTTATCATCAATGGCAACAATATAGAAGAAAAAAATGATGCTAAAAATGAAACATACGGATTTATTATTAATGTAGCAGAACTATTTGAGATATATGTCACAAAACTTTTACAAAAAGAGTTTAGTGATTGGCATGTAGAGAGTCCGTCTATATGGTTAGCTAATCATTTTAATGATAATAGTTATATGTACCAAAGAAGAATTATTCCGGATATTGTTATGATTGAAAATAACACAAATAATGTGATGGTATTTGATACGAAATATAAACGAATGCAATTTAGGAATGATAAATTTGGAAGTGGTAGTGATGTAGATAGAATAGATTTTTTTCAAATTAATACATATATGAGTTACTATCAAAATCATCATAATAAATATCATGTAAGAATTGGTGGGCTTTTATATCCTATTGAAAAATCTTTTAAAGAAAATAAAAGTATTTGTCATAGTGAAACTTGGTTTGGAAATTCAAAAATAAAGTTTATAATTGATGGAATAGATTTATCAGATTTAAAAGAACCAGAAGATGGTGAAAATAAATTTGCTGAAATCTCAAAACGAGAACAGAAATTTATTCGAGGTATTAAAGAGCTTTTAATTTAGACAAAAAACTGTTCAATTATCTGCTTATAGAAATTATAACTTTTTTAAGACACTAAAACAGATGTTTTACACACCAAAAAATGACACGTAAATATTGATTTTTCACTCCACTTTAGATACACTTACTCTATGAAAAAACAAAAATGGATATGGGAATATGATGAGTATCCCGATTTTAAGTACGATAGAGAGAAACTAGAGCCGCTTTTAAGAGATATTGCTTATGAACAAGGCAAACTAAAATCTTTTATGCTTTTAATGGATAAAGAGAGCACACAGTATTCACTCGCGCAGACTTTAGAAAATGAAGTTATTGCGAGTTGTGAGATAGAGGGTGAGATACTCAACCGTGAGAGTGTTCGCTCATCTATCAAACAAAAGCTGGGACTAGAGTCTCATGAGCACTATAAGGCAGCTAAAAAAGAGGATAACTATGTAGATATTCTCATAGATGCCAACACAAACTATGATGAAGATTTTACACTAGAAAAACTCTTTGGCTGGCACCATGCTATGTTTGAAAAAGGGTATAGCGGATTATCCAAGATAAAAGTAGCTGCGTTTAGGGGCGAAGGTGCTATGCAGGTAGTCTCAGGTGATTATGGCAAAGAGAAGATTCACTATGAAGCACCGCCTTATGAAATGCTCTCAGAAGAGATAAGCCGTTTTATAGCATGGTTCAATAATACTCCAAGCACATTAGAAAAAGCGGCTATTACGCATCTTTGGTTTGTTATCATCCACCCTTTTGATGATGGCAATGGACGCATCACAAGAGCACTCACAGATAGAGTCTTATCCAAACTCGAACACTCCTCTTTTTCAAAAATCTACACTATGTCAAAGAGTATCTATGAAGATAGAAAGGGCTACTATGAGGCTCTGGATAAAACAACGGGAAGATTTGTAAATGAGAATCCACTTGATATTACTCACTGGATGGAGTGGTTTTTTAAGACCCTACACCATGCACTCTTAGATGCGCAAATACAGCTTAGTTATATCGTAGAAAAAACAAGATTTTGGGATGAGCATAGAGAAGATGAACTAAACGCGAGACAAACCAAAGTGCTCAATCGTCTCCTAGATATAGGAAGTGAAAACTTCAAAGGAGACCTCACAAAAGCCAAATATGTAAAAATCGCTAACACCGCTGAGACGAATGTCTCGAGAGATATAGCAGACTTACTCTCCAAAGGCTGCATAAAAAAAGTAGAGGGCACAACGGGAAGAGGAACGAGATATACGATAAAGCATAACCGCAATAGCGTTTAGGCTAATACAATAGACTAATAGGGGTAAATTTAGCATTTTTTATAAAACTCGTGATAATCAGTTCTTGCGAAACAATCCAGACATGAAGCTGGCAAACAAGTAAGATACAATCTTCTCAAACAAACAGGAGATAAACTATGCTAAAAGATGTCATCAAGCTCACTCGCTACGTATTTTCAAACTTTATACCAACAGACACACTTGTTGATTCTAAACTACAGATTTACAGACTCTACAGAGCACTTTTAGAAGTTGTGGAGCGTACAAATCTTGTTGCTGAGCACTATTTGGTACGAGACTTTAGTGAGCCCGCATTGCAAAACTCCTCTTATGGTGCTCCATCAGACAAGTGGAGAAAAGTATTAAACGGTGATTTAGTCAAACTCACAGATTCGGTAAAAAACTACCTTCAACTGCTTAACACTATAGCTCCATTTCATGAAGATAGTTTCTCAACTCGCAGCTACCTCGCTGAGAAATACAGCTCTCTATCCTACTATGGTACTGTGAGAGATAGTTATAGTGTCGGTTATTTGGATGCTGCTAGTTTTACTCTAAGAATCGCACAGCTAAACTCAAAGCATAGTAACAACGACTCATCCTATATTTTAAAATACAAAAAGATTGAGCTTCATACACTAGAGCAAAGAGAAGCACTCCAAGCAGAGTTGCGAGAGAAAAAAGCAGAACTTCAAGAGCAACTCTTAAGTCTCAAAGCTTACATAAAACGCCATGTATCATTAGAAGATTTATTGTGAAAGCCATACAAACACTCCCCGGAGTGATAAAGAGACGCACTCTATTTCCTCCGCTAACACCTTTAGAAATCATAGATATCCATCGCCTAATGATGCATGATGATGTTCTCCCAGCAACCATCAAACGAGCGCAAACGCAGGAGATGTGTAAGCTAAGAGATATATCGCTTACTCTGAGTGCTATATATCTCTCAAAAGATGACCGCATAGCCTACATCGCAGAATATTTTAATCTCTCAAGAGAGGAAACACTCAACATCATTGCCAACACAAAGTGGAGATACAACAAAGAGATACAAAGCTACCAAGAGAAGCTCAAAGAGTCTTATGGCTCACACATCGCATGGGATGTACAAAAAGATGCTCCACTCTCACGCCAGAGATATGAAGAGCTCAGACCTAAACTCAATCTCAAAGAGTTAAAATCTATTACAGTCCCACTTTTTATGGAGCAAAGAGTCACTCATGTTTTTCTCAAAGATATTGTTACTCTTGTTGCATTAACTATAAATCAACTAGAAGAAGATGGCATTAGTCATCTTCACGATACTTTTAGACTCTACAATTCCTTAGTAGTATTCATAGATAAAATTGACGAGCTTGTTGAGCAGAGTTGTAATTTTAAGTCAGAGCAAAACTTACTAAAATTTTGTCACAAACTCAATGAAATTTTTGATGAGTTGAACTTACTTGCTAAAAGCGTTCTCTTAAATCTAATGAGTGTTGTAAAAATCACTTCAACAGATTTCGGTAGTGCTTTAGCATCACTCTACAGAAATTACGAATACTATTTATTTGTAGAGCATGAATACTCCATTGGTCAAATAGATTGTGAACTGTATGAGTTAAAGATGGTGGTGCTAAACACCTACTACTCTTTCGAGACAAATACACCTTTGCATATAGAAAAAAACATCGATTTAAGCACTCAAGAGTATAGAACAGCATTTATACAAAGTGCGGACGATAGACTAAATACATTAAAGAAGCAGGTAGAAACTATAAAGGAGCTTTTTTTGAAAAATCATTCTCTAGAGGAATTTTTGGATACACCAGTAATGTCACTAAAACCTCGAAAATTACCGCATAGTCTCTACCTCGATGATATTCGCACTCCAAAAACACACTTTAGCAAGATTGTTCGCTCCTATGAGGAGGCGGTGAGTTATACCCTTGAAAATGGTGTTGTTGAATATATATCATTTGACCACGACTTGGGAGTGGATGAGCAAGGCGAAATTGCAAAGAGTGGTTATGACTTTGCAAAGTGGCTTGTAGAGTCTGCATTGGATGGTGAGTTATGCTTTCCTGAGAACTTTACTTTTAATGTTCATAGTGCAAACCCCGTAGGTAAGGCAAATATAGAACATTTGCTCAGAAACTATATCTCGCAACACTAAAAGGAGAAAAATTGAAAAAAATTCCTAAGATAAAACTAACACAAGCACCACTCATTATGGCGTTTCTAAAAAACATCATCCCTCTACGAGATGATATGCCGTTTGATATTGAAATGCTTAAGCATCTTACTCTCATAGGTATGTGCGGATGTGGTCAGAAAGATTGTGCCACTATAACATGCCGCTACATAAAAGAGTGGAATGAGGATTTAAAAGGCTCATGGGGAGTAAATACCAATCAGGGGATAATTATTTTGCATTTTTTGAATAAAGGTATTTTTGAGCTTGAAGCTATAGATTATGAACAGTTCCCCTACAGAAGCGAAGTTCAAAGACTTTTACATAAAAACTATATCAAGCCTACACCAAAAGAGTATGAAAAACTGGATAGATACTTTAAGTATTTAAAAGAAGAGAATATGAATGTTGTTAATCTAGGAGAGATAGAGTAACAAAGCAGACACGAAGCTTTCTTGTTGATGTTTTACAATACTCCTATCAAAACAAACAGGAGTAACAAATGTTTACACAAATCAAAGCAGAGTTAAAAATAAATGGCATTTCAGTAAATGTAGGACATGATTTTTTAGAGAGTATTATCGGTAATATACCTGATACACCTAGTAACCAAGCACTCTTTGAAGAGCTTGCAGATTCGGATAACTATGAGATAAGAAAGTCTATTGCCTCCAAAGATAATCTCAATAAAAAAACCGTATTAAAACTACTCAAAGATAGTAACAGTGATGTCGTAATCTTTGTGCTAGGTCGAAGTGATGCAGCGAAGCATATCGATGATGAGCATATGCAAGAGCTCATAGATGGCAATAACATAGAGATACTTTCAAACATAGCATCAAATATCGATTCTTTTTCCAAGTGCGACCAGTGTAAACTTGTAAAAAAACTGAGCAAACACCCTAATCCAAAAGTGAGATATGGACTTGTGAGATGGAGAACTGCTAATGCAGTGGGACGTAATATACTCGCAGAACTTGCAAATGATGAGGACTACGATGTCGCTCATGAGGCTAAAAAAGAGTTAAAAAGACTCAAATAAACCCCACAAGCTATAAAAAATGTATCGATAGCTTCAAATACAAAAGGATAATGAAATGATAAAAGAGTTACTAGACACCTACATAAAAAACACCAATAGAGATGAGCTTAAACGCCATCTCGACTACCACTCACAAAACTCATGCGACAAAGCACTTACAAAGTTTTTAGAGACTCCAAAGCTCGATGAGTGGCTCTCTAGCGGATACTATGATTTTAAACACACCGCTAAGAGCTTATTTCTAAAACTATGTGAGCTCTCTGGGGTTGATGCAGAACTCGCTACAGAGGAGCTAAGAGAGATAGAGCGAATCAAAGAGGAGCATAAACGATTTGAGGATGCTTATATATTTGTAAACACTCGCTTTAGACGCAGTAGCGAGGCTATATTTGTCCTAGCATTCATGGAGTCTAAACGCAGGCTCTCTCTACTCAAATATGGTGAGTTTTACTTTCAATCAATAGAGGAGATACTGAGCGAAGTATCAAAGATAGTACAGCAACACTTTAAAGAGAACGACGGAAAATTGGTTGTTTGGGGCAATATAGCAAACTACCAACTCTTTCTCTTTGGAGAGTGTTATATCTATGAGCCAAGTGGAGAGTTTAGACATAATGTTAAAAACATTGACAACTCTCGTGCTACCATCTCATTAAAATAGGAGAAAACACAATGAGCAAAATAATTATCTTAAGCGGTGCAGGTATTAGTGCTGAATCTGGTATAAGTACATTTAGAGATAACGGTGGATTGTGGGATGAGTATGATGTGAATGTAGTCTGCAACTACGATAGTCTCAAAAAGAATGAGAAACTCACTTTAGAGTTTTATGACAAACGAAGAGCAGATCTAAAGCATAAAAAACCGAACCATGCACACAACATACTCGCAAAACTCAAACAAAAATATCCGGATGATATTGCACTTATCACCCAAAATGTAGATGACCTTTTTGAGAAAACTACACTTACAAGAGATGATGTGCTTCACTTACATGGTTTTTTGACAGAGGTGAGCTGCCGCAATCCAAGATGTAGCACTATTTACGATATAGGTTATAACAAAATTTACAACTTCAATGATGGGAGATGTTTGGAGTGCAACTCAAGGCTGCGTCCAAATATTGTCTTTTTTGGAGAGCGCGCCCCTGAGTATGAAAAACTCTACAAAGCTTTTGCTGAGTGTGAAATGTTTGTTGTCATAGGCACAAGCGGTGCAGTCATACAGACCGATAGTTTTTTAAATGCAAAAATCAAACGCTCCATCCTTAATAACCTTGAGCCAAGCGACTCTATAAATGACAAACGCTATTCAAAAGTACTCTTTAAGCCCGCTTCAGAGGCAATAGATGAGATAGCTATGGATATAGAAGATTTTTTAACGCAAGGGATTTAAATGAGTCATAAAGATTTAACACAAGAAGATTTAGAGAGTCTCAAACTCTTTAATATGCGACTTAAAAAGCTCCAAGACGTACTCATAAACGAAGCGAGCAGACTTGACACTCACCTCAGAGCAAGGGTCGCAGATGCTAGTGACATACTTCAAGATTATGAGATAGAACTGCTGGTGCAGTTTTATCTCAAAGATGATGATGCGTTTGTAGAGGATGAGGATAATCTTCTCACTACCATAGATGAGTACCTCAAAAACATCTCTACAGAGCTGCAAAGTGATGCAAGCTGGCGATGGAGTACCAATAACAATGACTTTAGAGGCAAACACTTTAGCTCTCATCCTATGGTAGATGAGTACCACTGCTGGTGGTTTCACTGTCTCTATGACCACAACAAGATCGATTTCAAAGATATGTTACGAATCGGGGAGATACACAACGATATAAAGGTCTATTATCAGTATGTGGATTGAGGTTCAGATTGGGTATAAAAGAGTCTAATCACTTTCAACACTAGCAAAGTCACTCTCATCTAGGTCAACTGATATCTCAACTCCTTGACCATCAACTAAATAATAACCTCCATTAAAGTAGTGTGGCAAAAAGAGTTCACCAAAACTGCATCTCTTTGAGTTTTTAGATTTTAAAAATGAAACATTTAAAATCGGTTTTTGAAAGTCGAAGTGCTCAACGATTTGTTGCAGTTCCTCTTTTGAGAAGCTATTTAAGAGCTTGTAGTGGTAGATGATAGTTGGATTTTCAAACTGATAAAAGAGTTCTTTGAATTGCCAAAAATATTGCAGCTCTTCCAAATAGACTGATATATCGATGGGGACATCTTTTGCAAACTTGTTAGAGTGGGCATAAAGTTCTACGGAGATTTGAAAGTCATTTTTTATCTGCTCAAAGGTACTAAAAAATATGACATCATCTGCTTGTATATAAAACTTTTTTGAAAATGACTTTGTACTATCAGCAAAAAAATCTTTTTTTATGGCTGTAAATTGTTTTATCATGAGACTTTACCTTGTAAAATATGTGATATTCATTAAATGACGATGGAATCTTTACTAGTAATGTGGGTGATTTTTATTGTGAAGAAAAATATACTTTTGAATTTGTAGCTAGTAATAATATAGAAGTTGGATCTGGCAATAAAATTCTGCTGTGGCTATTTAAATTTTTATATTAGAAGTTGATGTTAAGAATTTTAAGGGACATTTTTGATAGTGTTGGTATAATATTTTTTATAGAGTTTCTTGTGTTTTGGTTGTTTCTTATAGTAAAAAATTTTACCTGAAACATTAAGCATCGAGCCCCCTTGCAAATAAAATCTAGCTTGAATGAGCTTTTTTTTCAAACTTCCAAATGACTTAAATTATGTGGTGAATTTGGAGATTTTCAAAAGGCTCTACAGTGTCATTTTTTAAACAAAGGAAAAGAAATAGTGATAGCGTTTTTAAACAGGATTCGTGCTTATACTTTGCTCAGACTCAGCACTATCACCATAAAACAGGCAAATATATTTACGACCTTTTTTATCTTCTTATTTACGATTATTTTTGCTTATTTGCTCATTATTGAAAACTATCATGATTATGAACGCACGCTTTATGAACAGCAACAAAATGATGCAATCGCTTGGAATGTCAATGAGAGTTATGAAGTCCATCAAAAAAAACTTAAAGCGCTTCTTGTCAAAAATACTTTAGCCATTGCTACACTTGCGTTTATACTGTTCGCCATTATGCTCGGATTTTATAAGATATTTAACACACTTTTACAAAGAGACATTCAAGCATTTTTGGACTTTTTTCAAGCCAGTGCTCATCATGAGCAGGTACTCAATCCAAATGCGATATTTTTTAAAGAGTTTAAGACGATGGTGGGATATGCGAACACTATGGTCGATACGATAAGTGAGCAAAAACGCGACCTCAAAGAGCTCAATATGGGACTTGAAGAGAGGATAAAAAAGAAAACGCAAGCACTTGTGCTTATCAATGAAAACCTTCAAAAAGAGAAGCACTTTTCAGAAGAGATCTTGAGTGCCCAAAAAGAGTTTTTGCGTTATACCGTTCATGAGACAAACACGCCTTTGAGTGTTATCCTCACAAGTATTGAGCTTTTTGTGATGAAAAACAAAAAAGACAGACAGCTCTCTAAGATAGAAGCGGCGGCGAAAAATATCTTTAATATTTATGATGATTTGAGTTATCTTGTCAAAAAAGATCAGGTGCAGTATTCTAAAAGCACGCTTGATTTGGGTTTGTATCTCACCAGTAGGGTGGATTTTTTTCGAGAAGTAGCCGAACTCTCCAAGCTGCGTTTCGCTCATGTAGTGTTTGTAGAGAATGTTTATATCTATTTTAATGAGACGAAACTACAAAGAATTATCGACAATACAATCACAAACGCAATCAAATATACGCTTGCAAACGAACCTATATATATAGAGTTGAAAAAAGTGGGAACATTTGTAGAACTCTCTGTGGGAAGCCGATCTAAGGAGATAAAAGATACGGAAAAAATCTTTGAAGCTTATTATAGAGAAGAGCAAAAACGTGAAGGTTTTGGTATAGGTCTGCGGCTTGTACGTACGATTTGTGATGAAGAAGAAGTCGCAATCGTACTTGACTCCACCAATGAAAAAACGACATTCACTTATAGATTTAAGATGATGGGAGCATAAAAATGAAGATACTCCTGCTCGAAGATGAAGTGATGCTCAATGAGTCTATACAAGAATATCTCCAAGATCAGGGGCATAGTGTTGAGAGTTATTATGATGGCATGAGCGCCTATGACTCCATAAAAGAAAAATCGTATGATTTGTTACTTTTGGATATCAATGTGCCCGGAATAGATGGACTGAGCTTTTTGGAAAAGCTCCATGAGCTAAAAATCCACATACCTACAATCTATATAAGTGCGCTTGTTGATATAGAAGATATTTCACGCGCTTACAAACTCGGCTGTTACGATTATCTCAAAAAACCTTTTCATCTCAAAGAACTTATCCTCAGGCTCGATCGCATAGTGTTATCAAATGAAACACCTCGCGTACATCTGAGACTCTCAAAAAATTACAGTTATGATCAAGAACACTCTTCTCTTTTGTTTAACGGTATCGCGCAAACACTGACAAAACGCCAGTCGCAGATCATAGATATTTTAGCGCGTAACCGCGGCAGAGTGGTCGATTTTGAGCAGTTTAGTATCTACGTGTGGGATGATCAAATTGTAGATAATGCGACCATCAGAGCTGAGGTAAACCGACTCAAAAAATCACTCCAAGAAGATATCATCCATAATATCCGCGGTATGGGATATATGATAGACAAACCGTGATGCTTCACATTATATTTTTTGATATTAAACTGTATGCGCTTATCAAAACTCTTTTTGCCTTAGATGATTAGAAAAAATTATTTTATTCAGGGCATCGTTCAGGGTGTGGGATTTCGTCCTTTTGTCTATAAAATAGCACATGAGCTAGATCTAAGCGGTTTTGTAAAAAACAGCAATGAGGGTGTAGAGCTTGAGATAGAGGGTGAAGCGGATAGACTTGCTGCGTTTGAAGAAGCACTTGTGAGAAGACTTCCTCCGCTTGCGCGCATAGATCGTATCACTGCTAAAGATGTTGCACTGCTCCATAGCACTGCGTTTGAAATACTTCAAAGTGACGCAAGCTCAAATATCAAAACAGCCTTGATATCTCCCGATATCGCCGTCTGTCAAGAGTGTTTGGCGGATGTGAAAAAAGAGGGAAAATACCACAACTATTTTGCCACAAACTGCACAAACTGCGGCCCGAGATACTCTATCATCAAAACCGTTCCTTATGATAGAAAACAGACGAGTATGGCGGTATTTGTCATGTGTGAGAGTTGTGGGGAAGAATATACAAACCCGCTCAAACGCAGATACCACGCCCAGCCTATCTCGTGTAACAGTTGCGGTCCGAAACTCTCTCTTTGGAACAAACAAACGCAAGAGCAGATACAAACGCAGGATATCTACAAAAGTGTCGCAGACCTTATCAAAGGCGGGGAGATTCTTGCTATCAAAGGCATTGGCGGATTTCATATCGTTTGTGATGCGACCAATGATGCAGTCATCACAAAACTCCGCCTTTTTAAAAATCGTCCCTCGAAACCTTTTGCGCTCATGTGCAAAGATTTGGCTCATGTACAAAGTATCGCTCATGTAGAGGCCAAAGAATCAGAGCTTTTACAATCCAAAGAAGCGCCTATAGTTATCTTGAAAAAAGAGGCAAACGCACGCCTGAAACTCTCACAAAATATCGCGCCAAATATCGACAAAATAGGCTGCTTTTTAGCTTATACGCCCTTGCATCATCTGCTTTTTGAACATCTGCAAAACCCGATAATAGCCACTAGCGCAAACCTTGGAGGCGAACCTATCATCACAAACAGAGAGATGATAGAGAAAAAACTTCCTTTTGTTGCGTTTATCTTAGATTTTGATAGAGAAATCATAAACGCAGTAGATGACTCTTTGGTGCAGGTAGTGGATGCAAATACGCAGACTTTAAGGCTGGCACGCGGTTATGCGCCAAAAGTGATAAAACTCCCATTTAGCTCAGAAAAAAAGATTTTGGCAGTGGGTGCAAACGCAAAAAATACACTAGCGTTTGTGATGGATGACCATATTATCGTATCGCCTCATATCGGAGATTTGGACTCGCCTGAGAGTTTTGGATTTTTTGAGCGAACCTTAGAGAGTTTTAAGGGTTTTTACGACTTTGAAGCCGATATCATCGTCCATGACAAACATCCAGAGTATCAAACGACAAAATGGGCGAAAAGACAAAACGCAGTGCTTATGCAGGTAGGACATCATTTGGCGCATATCTATGCGTGTCGGGCGGAGTTTGGGCTTATTGGAGATTATCTTGGGTTTAGTTTTGATGGGACAGGGTATGGAGAAGGCGGTGAACTTTGGGGCGGAGAGGTATTTGTGGGTGATAAACGCAAATACACTTTTAAGCCCATCAAACTTTTAGGCGGTGAAAAAGCGATCAAAGAGCCACGAAGAGTGGCTTTGAGTATGCTTTTTGATTTACTGCCTTTAGAAGAGGTTTTGGTTTTGCCCTTGGAGTGTGTAGCTGCGTTTGGTACGGATGAGATAAAGATACTGCATCAAAGTTATAGCAAAAATCTCAACGCACCAAAAACAAGCTCTATCGGCAGACTCTTTGATGGCATAATCTCTTTAAGCGGCGTTTTGCAAAAGAGCAGTTATGAGGGTGAGTGTGGACTTTTGTGTGAGAGTTTTTATGATACAAATATCACAAAATGTTTTGCATATACACTGCAAGAAGGTGTTTTGGATATAAAAATAGTTCCTTTTATCTTACAAAACGCAGTGGATAAACATGAGCTAAACTCCATGCTTATCAACACACTAGCGCAGATTGTTTTGGATATAGCAACAATAGAAAAACGCGAAGTCATTCTCAGTGGCGGTGTTTTTCAAAATAAAACACTGCTAGAACTCATAGCGAAAAAACTAAAATCCCAAAACATCAGATACTACGCCCAGCAATTAACCCCGATAAATGACGGAGGCATAGCTTTAGGTCAGGCATATTATTGTAAAATGTCACGCTAAACCTAAAGGGAAACTCTTTGCTGCATAGAATCAAAAACGAAATAAAAGAAAATAAAAAATATATCTATTTGAGTTATCTCATAACACTCCTCACAATGCTTCCGCAAACTATTGCCACTTCAGCTGAGGATGTCGAACATCTTACTTTTTTGCTTATCGTTTTTTTTACACTGCTTTTGATTGCAAAATTTAATAAACTTTTGTTTGCCATATTTGTCATCTATATAAATCTGACCAATATTATCATCGGACATATTTTCTTGCATTGGGGATATTTTGGCGCTGATATAGGCCCGAGGATAGATGTCTCTGCCGTTTCTCCCCTGTATGAAAGTATAGAATATTTGATGGCGTATATTGATTTTAGAGATATCCTTTTGTTTGTTTATACTTTTTTTGTGTTGCTGCTTTTGTATAAATTTCTTCTGCACTTTAGGCACTCTTTTAGAGTTGTGAGATTTGTTGGTTTTATCGCAGCAACATCTATTATCGTGGCTTTGAGTTATTACTCAAATCCTTTGATCTACAAAGAGCCTTTTAGTATCCCAAATAAATATATAGATGCCCAAAAATATACACAGCTTTATGATGCAAGAAGTGGGTATTTGGAGAGTTTAAACACAGCTGTGATAGAAAACAACAACTCTATTTATGACAAAATTGTTCTTATCCAAGGCGAATCCGTCAATAAGCATCATATGTCTATCTATGGTTATGCTAAAAAAACGACACCCTATTTTTCCTCTCTCAAAGCCCAAAAAAAGATATATATCTTCAATGCGATAGCCCCGACTGACCAAACACGCTTCTCAATCCCGATTTTGCATACGCAGGCGAATGTTGATGATTTTGAAGATGCCTTTGTCCATTCACGCTCTATTGTCGGTGAGTTAAAGATGCAAAATTATAAAACCTACTGGATTTCAAATCAGGGCGAAGCGGGTGAACACGACTCTTCCATCGCTTCAATGGCACAAGAAGCTGATGTACAGCACTTTGAAAATATAAACTACATGAGCGCACAAACTGATGAAGCGCTCCTCCCTTTTCTTTTTGATATTCGCGACAATCCTGATAAGGAGTTCTACTTTATTCATCTGATGGGTTCGCATGTTGATTATGCAAAAAGATATACACATGAGCACAGTTTATTTCAAGATCCAACGACGATAGATGAAGAGTATGACAACACTATTTTTTATACGGACAGTATTCTAAAAAATATTTTCACACATTTCACGGAGAAATTTCCGGATAAAAAAATACTTATCATTTATGTTTCAGACCATGGAGAAATCATCCACAAAAACAGACACGGGCATGGGTTTTTACCGCCTTTCAAAGAGGAGTTTGATGTTCCTTTTGTGATTTATAGCAACATCAAAAACAGCAAAATCGATGAACTTTATAAGAAAAATAAAAAAGTCTATTTCAATCTTGAAAGTCTCAATACAATGCTTACGTTTCTCAATGGCTTGAGTGATGATGCAAATATATCTTCCAGCGGTGATGTTTTTGCGATAGACCCTGCAAATATTTTCAATTACAATATGCTGCAATTTTATAAGGATGCAAAATAATGTCAAACAGTTTTAAAAGAATCGATGCCCATCTCTCAGCCCTTGGATACTGCTCACGAAGTGAAGCGGCTGCGTTTTTGAAAAGACATCAAGTAAGTGCAGATGGTATCAAAGTGACGGATGTCAAACGCAAAGTCTCTCATGCGAGTGTTTTAGTCGATGGCAAAGAACTTGACCCTGAAACACTTACTCTGCTCATGAACAAACCGGAGGGTGTCATCTGTTCTCATGACGATGCGGGCAAACTCATCTATGGACTATTGCCACAAAGATGGCAAAGGCGCAATCCAAAACTCTCTACTATCGGCAGACTTGATAGTGATACGACGGGAGCTATCCTGCTTACCGATGATGGCGCGCTCAACCATAAACTCACAAGTCCAAAAAGCAAAGCGCCCAAAGTCTATGAAGCGACCTTGGCAGAGCCACTTAAAGGGGATGAAGCGGAGATATTTGCAAGCGGTACTTTGATGCTCCATGGCGAAAAGAAAGCGCTTTTACCTGCAAAAATGGAAGTTTTATCAGAGAAAAAAGCGCGTTTGGAGATTTGTGAGGGCAAATACCATCAAGTCAAAAGAATGTTTGCGGCTACAGGAAACAAAGTCGTAGCCTTACACAGAGTCAGTTTTGATGGCTTTGGCGTGGATGATTTGGAGCCTGCTCAGTACAAACGAATAGCATTCAATATTTAGTCACCCCTGAAAAACATAAAAAAACCCGTAATTTATAAGCCTATTGGCATTATAAGTTCGACTATCTACAATGCATAATCGAAAAAACTTGGTTACATGATTTTAGCCTTTGATTTGTAGTTCTTTTGTTGTATCTAATTGCCTCTGAAATCTTGATGATTCATCAGAGGGCTCAATCTATCAAAACACAATTTATAGTAGTATCACCAAAACAAATTTGAAAACTTTCCCCAATCCCTTCAAACTTTAAGAAACCTCTAAGCATTATCCCCCTATAATTCCCGTCCACAAACACAGAGACCTAAAGTTTAGGCCTAGAGGGACT
>JAQTWZ010000072.1 GCA_028689055.1 Sulfurimonas sp.
ATTGTTACATAGATTTGCTTCAAAACTCCAAGGCTGCGTTTAGATGGATATCAAAAGTAGTAGTGAAACGCAGCTCTGATTGTTTTTTCGTCTGATTTTTCTCTTAGCTCATGACGCTCTTTATAGTCATACATGAGCTTGATTTGTGTGTTTTGTGAGCTTCTGAAGTTTTGAGAAATACTCCAAAGAGCTTGTCTTTTTTGTGAGTCGTACCATCTGTTTGTATATTCGACATTGGTATTCATAAATGAAAAACCATCCACTACCAAACCTGCACTTGTTCCTATGCCGGCTGTAGTGATATCTGCGACATAGATAAGCGGATCGAGCATACAATAGAAATAGGCATCTTTGTTCCCCCAGCTGTAGCCGGCTCCAAGAGTCGCCAAAAAGTTTGTTTTGTCATCGACAAAATTTCTGTCCCATCCAGACTTCATTCTCCATGAAAAACTATCAAAAAATTCACTTCTTTGTGCGATAGATGCGATGGAGATGATGGTTGCTTCTTCGACTTTGAGCGCGTCTTTGGAGTAGGAGAGTTCCAGATTTGCAAATTCTATCTGCGTGCCGCGCAAAAATCCATACGGAGTATCTTTGAGATCATGATACGCAGGGCGCAAACCCAAAAATCCGACAGTTTCGCCGCTTCGCGTGCCAAACGCAGTCGATAAACGCAGTGCTCTGTGGCTTTGTGAGGCTTCTGCTGGGGTTTGTATTTCGATATTTGTTCCGATGCCAAGAGAAGCTCTGGCTGTGGAGAGTGAATGAAAAAGTTTGAGATATTCCTCTTTTGTCATTGCGTTTTTACTGTAAGAGTATTCTAGGTATTCCAAAGATGCTTCGAGTATATATCTTTTTTGTTGGATATTTATGTTTGTGTTGTCTATGATTTGGGGAAGTTTTTTCTCTCCTGTTACAAGAGCGCGCGGAAAATGCAAATATTCCTTATCCAAAATTTCTTCATATCTTAAAAGTATAGTTCTCTTTGAAGCTCTATATTTGATATCTTCGATAAGTTTTTCTTCTTTTGCCACGTGTACGGTCTCAAGAGGGATGACTGCATAAGTGAAATATTCGCGAAGATGTACGCTTGGACGTGCGACTTCAAGAAGCCAAAGCATATTGTACGAGCAATTTTCCGTAAAAAAATAGTAGTGCGAATGGGTATTATTAAGCTCCCAAATATGCTGTGTCATACGCAATACTTCCGCTGCATCAAGATTGAGATCGTACTCCCAAATATCCCTTTGCTCCGTATCTCTGTACTCTTTGAGTTTTTCATAATAAGGCAAAAGCGAATACTGTCCATAGTAACCGCCGAAGAGTCCTTTGAGGGCAAATACGATTCCGTTTGTTTTGGACGGATCGGCATCCGCGGCATAATTAATGGCATAGGAGAGGAGTTTTGATTTGTAATGCGAATCGATACGGATAAAGGTGTGCCCAAACATAGAAGCTGGTGAGTTTATATGCGCTGAGGGAAAAACAAGAGTGGCGGATTTTGGATTGAGTCTCTCTAAAATCTTTTCATACGCTTCACAATGAACTTCTGGAAAATCTTTTATATCGAGTTGTTCTTGCAGCCAAGCTTTTCTGGCGGGAAATCTACACGCACTTGCATTGTCATCAAAATGTGTCTCGTTGAAAAAGGCATCAATTGTGGCATAGAGTTCCGCTTTTGCATCCGTTTTTCCATCAGGTGCGAAAAAAAATCGCTCATCATCTATCTCACTTTCTGTGCCGCTCATGTGAAGAAGCAAATGCCAATATCTCTGCTCTGAGAGTTTTAAAGTGTTCGCTTTATTTTTGTATTCTAATAGGTCTGCGTTTAGGGAAGTGAGTAAAAAAATGAGAAGAAAAAAAGATTTGAGAAAGATGTAAAATCCTAAAAAAATATGTTTATGTAAAAGGTGAGACTAAACGAAAAAATCGTTTAGTCTAGGAAGAATATTAGATTTGTGTAGTGGCTATGTTGTTAAGTACATCAGCCATTTCTACGTTTGTACCTGTGTAGATACTGTTGTAGTTTGCTTGAAGTGCGGCACAAAATATTGCTTTGTCTTCAACGTTTAAAAGTTCTGCCAAAGTATCAAGAGACTCACCGTGACCAACTGAAATCTCTTTTGCAAGAATATCCATGTTTGAAGCTACGAACTCCTCTGCTCTGTCGTTCATCACGAATTTTGCTTTTTTACAGCCAGAAGTACCTGAAGTGATACCAAAAGTTTGGTTCGCTGAAGTACCGTTTGTTGTAGCTTGGAGCGCCAACATCACCGCAGATGAATCATCTTTGATAATCATCGCACCAAGACCACAACCTGTTTGACTGTTTACATTTGCCATACCGATAGTTGCCAAAGCCGCAACCGCGAACATACTTACTAAAATCTTTTTCATAAATACTCCTTGTTTCTTAAAGTGAATCATTGTAGAGTAGAAATACTTAAATAAAAGTTAGACGGCGGTGTTCCCGCAGTGTCCGCATTTCTTTGCAGCCAATGGTATCTCCATAGCACACTCACTGCATACTTTTGTTGTTGGTGTTGCCGGAGCCGGTTCATCTTCATGTTTCATGTTATTGTAGGCTTTTATCATCATAAACATCACAAAACCAAGAATCAAAAAAGAGATAGTGTCGTTGACAAAAATACCTATTTTAATAGCAGGAGCACCGGCTTTGTCAAGCGCATCTAAACTTGCATAACTCTCTCCATCAAGTGCGATAAAGAGTTGTGAAAAATCAACTCTCCCCATGAGCAGACCAACAGGCGGCATGATGATATTTGTGACCAAAGATTTTACAAGTGTCGCAAACGCAGCACCAAAAATAAAACCTACAGCCATATCGATCATATTTCCCTTGATGAGAAACTTTTTAAATTCTTCTAACATACAGCATCCTTGAAAAAATAATATGCTTGCATGTTAGCGCCAAAAAACTTAAATTTTACCTATTTCTTTATTGTGAAATAAACTTAGAAGAGAGTTCTCTGAGTATCGCATCGGCTTTGAGAGAATCACCGCTGTACTTTACGATCTTGACACCGTGAGCGCTCATCGCGTTTGCGGTATTTTTACATGCGCGTTTTACAACGATGTAGTCGCAGCTATCAAGTACAAGACCCATTTTGTTGTGCTGTGCTATATGTTCTGCATCATCGTGTCCATGAGCGCATTCATGATCTTCTTCCTCTTCCTCGTGGTCAAGATCTGTGCGTGGATTGTTTTTTACACTTTCAAGTTTGAAAGAGCGGAACATTCCTGTGCCGCTCATGTCGTATATGGCGAACTTTGGTGTATGTCCTGCGTTGCCAAAAAAAGTCAGACTTTCATCTTTTACCGGGATAGCTATTTTCATAATGTGTACCTTGTGTTGTTTGAGAAGATTGTAGCATTTTTGTATAAATGTAGCGTTGATTATAACTATTATAAGAAGAAGTTTGCTAAGAAGTAAAAGCAAGATGTTCTGAGGCGTAGCTCATGCCACGCCTCAAAGTATTAAAAAACTAAGTTTAAGTGACCTGAGCTATCAGACATATTCCCACCTGCGTTTGCAGAAGGAGAATTGTGATGTGCAAACGCACTTGAAGCCAAAGCTGCCAATACTAATAATGTCGCCGTAAATTTTTTCATGTGAATCCTTTTGTTTTAGATGAGAAAAGTTTAACACTAAAGCATAAGCGGTGTGTTAGCACAAAATTTAAGCATAGTTGTAATTTTTTTGTGCACACTTCTTGCTATACTTTTTGACGGATACACACTTTTCTTTGTTTACAAATCTAAGTACATGGGTACTTTAAAAGTAAGGACATAGTATGAAAAATGGTCTCGTTCTCGTCACCCTCAGCAGTTTGAAAAACTCCGTCATTGATTACAATAAACAATTTTTAAAAATGGTGAGGATAAATAATAGGCTTAGCGATAAAGGAGGCTGATCCAGCAATGGGGCAAA
The DNA here is from genome assembly GCA_028689055.1 of Sulfurimonas sp. Taxonomy (GTDB): domain Bacteria; phylum Campylobacterota; class Campylobacteria; order Campylobacterales; family Sulfurimonadaceae; genus Sulfurimonas. The sequence continues at coordinate 3,953 of JAQTWZ010000072.1, forward strand.
CGAATTTTTTTGTTTCAAAACGCAGCATAGTTGTAAAATAACTTCTCCCTATTTTGCAATCTGCGTTTTTATCTGCATATTTCTATAAAAACCTAGTGTATAATACCGCCACAAATCATACTACACAAACACTCACGGGGTCATAGCTCAGCTGGGAGAGCGCGTCGCTGGCAGCGACGAGGTCAGGGGTTCGATCCCCCTTTACTCCACCACATTTCAGGGCTTTTACGCCTCTTTCAAACTTTCATTTTTAAAAGTGTCACCTAAAATGTCACTAGTGTCACCAAGAAATAGGTCAATAATAACATCAATTTTTAGATGATTGTCTTGAATAAAACCTGCATAATTAGTCATCATCATTCTCGGTGAAGTATGACCGACTATTGCTGCAATTTCCATAATCTTAAATTTACCACTGTTTAGCATAGCGGTTATGAAAGTATGACGAGTGTAATCACGAACCAAAAACTCTTGGCTAACTATTTCTTGATCTTGAATGCAAACTTGAAGCGCTCGCCATCTCGATGCAGCTCTTTAAAGGAATTAGACTTCTTGCATAACCCATCATTTTATCCCTAAAGCTCTATCAGCGTTTACAAATGCACAGATCAGATTGAAGCGTAAGCCGAATCGTTTTCGGCGGTTTCGGTATTTTTCACCGAGTATTTTAA
>JAQTWZ010000046.1 GCA_028689055.1 Sulfurimonas sp.
AGGTCGAAAAAGTAGTCAGTTGAAGCGATACCTTTTGTATCTTCATCAAGCTTGTCAAGAACTTTGTTCGTGATCCAAGTAAGCAAATTGAGCGCTCCATCGTATCCGCTAATACTATAACGGTGTAAGTGGTGACGGTCAAATATCGGGAAACCGATATAAATCAACGGAATATCCGTATCACGCATAAGCTCTTTTCCGTACGAGTTACCGATCATAAAATCAACCGGTTGTGTAAAGAGAAGTGAACGCATGTGCCACAAGTCTTTACCAGCCCAGATATGACAATCAGCACCGGCTGCAGATGTATCAAGAATAGATCTAATCTCATCTTCCCATCCACGAACAGGATTGTTACAAAGTACGTGAGTCGGTTCAGCACCCATCTCAACCAAGAAAGAAACCAATCCTACTAAAAAGTCAGGATCTCCCCAGATTGCGAATTTTTTGCCGTGCATATACGGATAAGAATCCTGCATAGCATCAACAAGGCGACCACGCTCAGTTTTGAGTTTTTGTGGTACTGCGACACCTGTAAGTTCTGAGAGTTTCATAACAAACTCATCTGTCCCTTTGAGACCGATTGGGTTAGATGTGCCACCCGCATGTTTCCATTTTTTAGCCATTTTCATAGTTTTAATAGTTGCATACTTTTGTAAAGATATAGTTGCTTTTGCATTAATACAATCTCTAGCGTCAGCTATCGGTGTACCACCAGCAAACATACTATATTCACCAGCCGGCATATCCCACTGATCAGAGTGGTCGCCTAACACTGTATATTCTGCACCAAAAGCTTCAACAATAGCTTTCACAGAACGGATTGAACCTATGTAAGTTTCAAATCCAGGAATAATGTTAATTTTTCCATTTTTTTCTTCTTTTTTATTCCCTTCAGTAAGCTGAGAGATAATACCGTGCATCATGTTGTCATATCCAGTGATATGGCTTCCTGTAAATGAAGGAGTGTGTGCGTAAGTGATAGGGAAATCTTCCGCTAAAAACTCACCGCCGTCTTCTTCTTTTGCAGCGATAGCAAACGCATACAAGTCATCACCGATAACTTCAGCCATACAAGTAGTAGAAACCGCAATCATCTCAGGCTTATAAACTGCAGCACAGTTTTTAAGTCCGTCTTTCATGTTTACAAGACCGCCGAATACCGCAGCATCTTCAGTCATAGAGTCAGATACACAAGGTGTCGGCTCTTTGAAGTGACGCGTAAAGTATGAACGGAAATATGCAACACAACCATGAGAACCATGCACATACGGCATAGTATTCTCAAAACCAAGTGCTACCATTACGGCACCAAGTGGTTGACAAGCTTTTGCAGGGTTGATCGTGATAGCCTCACGAGCAAGGTTTTTCTCACGATAATCCCAACCTTTTGTCCACTCAGCAATCTCTGCAGTTTTGGCAGGGTTCACCGCACCCATACCACCTTCAAACTCTTTTTTGTTTTTAAGTACTTCTTGGTACTCAGGCTTTTTAAAGAGGTCTTTACCGTTTACGATGTTATTTATATCTTGCATTACGCTTCTCCTTCTTTATCCCATGGTGCTTTTGTGTGAGCCCATACTGGAGAGTTTATTGCAAGATCCATATCTGCTGCGAATATTGCAAAACCGTCGTACCCGTGGTAAGGACCGCTATAATCCCAAGAGTGCATCTGTCTGTATGGAAGACCCATTTTCTGGAATACATATTTCTCTTTGATACCTGATGCAACCAAATCCGGCTGAAGTTTTTTTACAAACGCTTCAAGCTCATACTCATTAACATCATCATAGATAACTGTTGAGCGGAAAATCTCATCTTTTGTTCTTTTGTAGTCATCATCATGAGCGAACTCATAACCTGTACCGATTACTTCCATACCTAGATCTTCATAAGCACCGATAACGTGACGAGGGCGTAAACCACCAACGAACAACATTACTTGTTTGCCTTCTAGGCGAGGACGGAATTTATTTGTTACTGCATCAACCATTGGTTGGTATTTTGCGATAACTTCTTCACATTTTGCTTGTATAGTCTCATCAAAGAATGCAGCAATCTTGCGTAAAGATTTAACAGTTTGGCTTGGACCAAAAAAGTTATACTCTACCCAAGGAATCCCATACTCTTTCTCCATATGACGAGAGATATAGTTCATAGAACGGTAGCAGTGAAGCAAGTTTAGTTTTACTTTCGTAGTAGCAACCATCTCTTTAAGAGTAGCATCACCTGACCACTGAGCAACCACACGAAGACCCATCTCTTCAAGAAGGATACGGCTTGACCATGCATCACCACCGATATTGTAGTCCCCGATGATAGCAACATCATAATCCGTTACTGCGATCTCTTCACCCAAAGTATTTACTTGAGCATCAAAAACATAATCACGAACCGTATCATTTGCGATGTGGTGACCAAGTGACTGAGAAACCCCACGGAAACCTTCACAGTTTACAGGAACGATAACAGCACCTGTTTTCTTTGCATACTGTTTAGAAGTTGCGTTTATATCATCACCGATAAGACCGATCGGACACTCTGACTGAACTGTGATACCGTTATTTAACGGGAAAAGAGCATCAATCTCTTCAAAACATACAGCCAATTTTTTATCGCCACCGAATACGATGTCTTTTTCTTGAAAATCAGAAGTAAAGTTCATTGTTACGAATGTATCAACACCTGTTGTTCCGATATAGTAGTTACGACGGCCTGCACGAGAGTACTGACCACAACCAACTGGACCGTGAGAGATATGAACCATATCTTTTACCGGTCCCCATACAACGCCTTTTGAACCTGCATATGCACATCCGCGTTGAGACATAACACCCGGAACAGTTTTCTTATTCGAACGGACATTTCCACATGTTTTTTGACTTTCGTCTTCAGGACCGCCTACACCTAAGTGTTTTGCACGGTTTTTTGCAGCTTTTTCAGGATATGCTTTTAGCACTTCCTCGATAGCCGCCTTTTGTCTTGCTTCCAATGATTCTGGACCCATATGATTCTCCTTTAATATTATTTTGATTTATAAACTAGATTCCGTCTCAAGCACAAAATGACGGTAAACGTCATCCTGAGCTTGATTTAGAATCTACTCGCCATTTATTTAAAACTACGCAGCCGTAATTTTAAAGTGAGCCATTGAATCAAATTTTTTACAAAGAGCCATAGTCTCATCATCACTGTCAACTCTTTTAGAGATTTCAGCAATTTGGTAACGGTTTGTATAGATCATGTAGTCTGTCTCAGCAGTTTTTACATAATGCACAAGTGCTTTGAACATAAACGTATCTTTGTTCGTATAAGAAAGCTCTTCTTTTTGGCCATGGTATTCAGTAACCATTTTAATTTCATTGACACCTGCAGTATCAACATTTGCTTCATCTAATTTTGCTATTACAGCCGCATCCGGAATATCGTTACCCATATCAGCTGGGAAGTGGAAACCTAAAATAAACATAAAATTCTCCTTCTTTATCTATTATTTTCTTTTCATTATGAGAATGTTAGTCTCCTCAAGGGAGACACACTAAATTGTATTTACAAGAACACATAATTTCCGAAAATGCCGATAGCATTTTTGTGCTTTAGTGCCCTAGCGGCTAGCGTAGCTAAATGGGCTTAGCTCATTTAGCGTTCAAGTACTAGGCCTCTGCTTCTGCTTTACCGATGTTATCTTCATCAGCTTCTAAGTCAAGACCAAATTTCATGATCAAGTCTTCGAGGTCATCCATCTCAAGTGGAGTTGGGATGATTTTGAAGTCATTAGCGATGATTTTGCGAGCAAGTTCTTTGTATTCAAGAGCTTGGTCAGCTTTTGGGCTATACTCAACAACTGTCATACGACGGATTTCAGCACGTTGTACGATATTGTTACGTGGCACGAAGTGAATCATGTGTGTACCAAGATCAGTAGCAAGAGCTTTTGCAAGATCGTATTCAAAGTCTGTCATACGAGCGTTACAGATAAGACCGGCAAGACGAACTCCACCAGTGTTAGCGTATTTCAAAATACCTTTAGAGATATTGTTAGCAGCATACATTGCCATCATCTCACCAGACATTACGATGTAGATTTCTTGTGCTTTACCTTCACGAATAGGCATAGCAAATCCACCACAAACAACGTCACCTAGAACGTCGTAAGAAACGAAGTCAAGACCTTCAGCTTCATAAGCACCCTCTTCTTCAAGAAAGTTAATCGCTGTAATAACACCACGACCTGCACAACCAACTCCTGGCTCTGGTCCGCCTGATTCAGTACATTGGATCCAACCATGTGGGTTTTCAGGAGCGAATATACCTGCACCCGGTTTTAGTGCATCTTCTAATTCTAAATCTTCAACTGTACCCATTTCTGCAGCTAGTTGTAAAATAGTGTTTTGTGCTTTTTCATGTAAGATCAAACGAGTAGAATCCGCTTTAGGATCACACCCAACGATCATAATATTTTTATCAAAATAAAAAGCCATTGAAGCTAATGTGTTTTGAGATGTAGTTGATTTACCAATCCCACCTTTTCCGTAAAATGCAATTTGACGTAATGCAGCCATATTTTTCTCCTTAATATTTCAATAACTCTCAAGACTAACTTTTAGGTTGTATCTCAAAAGCCACCTTCGTACTTCGCTTTAGTTAATGCATTCTCCATTCTTGACTTTTTGCACTATAAAACGCAACAAAAGCAACAAATACAAATTAAGTACGACAAACTAAGCAAACGCAGACAAATTTGTAGGAATGTTTTATGCAGAAAGTGGGATTCATTCAGGGAGAAAGTTGAATAGCTTCAGTATGCCCTTAGTATAAGGCGCTCAAATCCAATGCCACTTTTGTTCAACCGCCGACTAAAACAATCAAATTGCATTTATGGAATTGCAGAGGTAACAAGGTACGTAAGTCAAGCAGTAAGGTTTAGACGCTTATTTCTACTCACTAATGCTTTATTTACTGAAAAAGTTTACTCGGGTCGATATGTGCAGATCTTTGTGTCACTTCAAACACAAGTTCATCTTTGATACGACCTATTATAGAGCCTTGTTTTATTTTTTTGCCTTTTTCAATACCTGGAGAAATTTGTGATAAATTTGCATAAATTGTATGTAGTCCATTACTATGTTCTACAATAACAACATTATCCAAAACAGCTGTTTTATCCGCATAAATGACTTTTCCATTTAGTACAGTTTTGACTTTTGCATCATTTTGTGTCGGTTTCATTGATATAGATTCATTGAAGATCTTAATCCCATAAACAGGGTCTGTATAGGTTCCATATCTTTTAGAAATAGTATATGCATCAAGAGGAGCGATTGTTTTTTCTCCAACATATTTAGCTGTTTGAACCGCTTCATAACTGCTTCCTACTTTTTTTACATTTGGCAAACTTGTATCACGCACACCTTTATCTTCAAATGCTTCTTCACGACTTGCTTCTTCTTTGGCTCGATTTGACTCATCTATTTTAATGATATTGAGTTGTGAAAGTGTCTTTTTAAGAGAGTCTTGTTTTTTAAGTATATTTTTGAGTTCATCTTTATAAGAATTTTTTGCTATCTCTAAATTTTTGAGAGATTTTTTATTCTCTTCTTGCGTTCTAACAAGTTCTTTTCTTTTTTTATCAATACCCAATATAGATGCTTCAAGATTATTTGTAAACTTGTTCAGGACATCTATATCTTTAGAGTTTTCACGATAACGACTATTAAGCTTGTTTACCTTTATTTTTGAAACATCAAGCATCTTTTTCAAAACTTCAAACTCTATCAGAGAATCTGCGTTTAATGCATAATCTTCTTCGAGGATAACAGAGAGAGAAACACTTTGAGCTATAACAAAAACTAAATCTTCTTCTATAGTGTTTTGTTCACTTTTAAGCTTTTTTTGCAGCTCTTTAAGCGCCTTAAGTTCCCCAATATTATCATTATAACTGCTCTCTTTTTCTTTAAGTTCTGCTTTTATCTTTTCGAGATAGTCGTTTTGTTTTTCCAACTCTTTTTTTTGGATTAAAATAGCATTTGCTGTTTCATCCATTTTTTTGTTCAGCTCACTGTAGTTTTTTGAGTAAGAATCAAGCTCAGTATTTGTTTTACTTATCTTAGAATCAGTATCCGTTTTTGCATCAACACTGCAATTTATAAGAAGAAAAAGAAAAAATATTCGTATCATACCTCTTCTTTGTGCCCTAAAACTATGAGCGTTGCCAAAAGTATTGATAAAGAAATCGCTACGCCCGCAAGCATAGCAAAATCATACAAAGGATCAAAAAGAACAATATTAATATCAATATCCTCAAACTGTTTAAGCACCCATGAAGATGATGACATATAAGCAAAAAGTCCAAAAGCAACTGCACTTGTTATGAGTGCATCTGTGATAGCAAGCCTAAAAAGCACTGCTGAACGTAGCCATGTAGGTGCGCCAAAAAGAGCCATAATACTCATACGTTCACTATGTTTAAACTGCCAAATACGAAGCTCTTTAAAGATAAGCAGTGTAGTAATCACAAAGATAGAGGTTGCAAAAAGTGAAACGACGTTTTTAAATAAAAGCAATAATTTGTAAGTCGTATCATGTGATTGTGAAAAGTTTTCTACTTTTGTAACCGATTGATTTGTAAGAAGCTTTTTCGTGACGCTCTCTATATCACCCGGAGATGGATAATGTTTGAGTTTGACTTTGTAAAACTTTGGAAGGGTATGTTTTAAAAGCTCCATATTTTTGGTACTCATGCCGGTATTGAGCCTTTGGATGACATCATCGGGAGAGAGCTCGATCATTGTGTTTATTCTCTCATCTGCTTCGATAATTGTTTTTTCGCTCAAAGCACTGTTACTTACTACAACAAGAGAATAATTTGTAGCTAGATTGTCTTTATATGCGTTCACAGAACGATCAACAATAGTAAAAATTTGAATAGAAAATAATATACTCAGAAGTGCTATAACCAAAGAAAGATGATTTTTAATTGACTTCATGAATACTCCCAAACTCAATATGAAAATGCTTATACGCAACACCCATAGCTTCTGGAATGTGGTGCGTAACTACGATAACAGTAGTTTTGAGTTGTGTATTTGCACCCTCCAAAAGGTTCCAGATAAGTTGTGATGAATAATCATCAAGATTTCCCGTCGGTTCATCCGCAAGAATAAGAATCGGATTGTGAGAAAGTGCGCGTGCCATAGCAACACGCTGTTGCTCTCCACCACTTAGCTCCATCGGGTATTTTCCGGCTTGATGTTTCAAACGAACATGTTTGAGTAAACTCTCTACTTGATTTTGTGTGATACTTTTTTCGTATCCGTTGATGATAAGTGGGAGCATGATATTCTTCTCAATTGTCCACTCTTTTACAAGTTTATAATCCTGAAATACGATACCGATATGTTTTCTCAAAAAGTTAAGTTTTGAGCCTGAAACGCCACGCAACTCGACACCGCCGACAATAAGACTTCCTTCTTTGGGTTTAAGCGCTCCATAGAGAGATTTGAGCAGGGTAGATTTTCCACTTCCACTGGCTCCTGTTATAAAGATAAAACTTCCAGAATTTATAGAAAAACTTGCTTTATTGATAATAGTTTCATCATTTGAGTAAGACAAAGAGAGATTGTTTGCAATGATAACTTTATCCATGCAACAATCCATCAAGATATCTATGTGCTACGAGATTACTTCTTGAGCGAAGAGGCAGTGTATCAAAATAGGATGCTTTTGCTGCGTTTACTAGCAGATAGAGATGTTCCGGTCTATCGAAGCTTCCCATAGATAAACGCAGCATCACTCCATCACAAAGACGATACGCTCTTTCAAAATGTATAAAACCTTCTTCAAATCTTTGTGTGCTACCGTGAAGTTTCAGTATTGCATCGTCGCTCATGTTGACATGAGCAAAAGAAAAGTCACCTTCAATTGAGAGTTCAGGTGATTCTTCTTCATTTATCATACTGACATCATAAATATTTTTCTGCATCTTTTTCCATCTATCTTCATACTTGGAGCTTATGGCTATATCTTTGTTTTTGTTGATATGCAAAATAGTCTTGTTAAACGCAATAAAAGTCTCATACGAATAGGCATAATAATTTTCACTATCTGTACGAAGTTCCAACCTGCCCTCAACTTTTAGTACGCGTCTTGCTTCTTCTATAAAGTTTGTAGATATAACACGTCTGTGTGGTTTTTTATCCCAAGGAACCGGAAAATGCACATAAATCTTATCGACAAGGTTTGAAGGCACAAGCTCCATAAAAAGTCTTGCATCATAGTTGAGCACAAGAATATTTTCAATTTTTTGGATATTTATCTGCTTCAAAACCTGCTCAATAGAAGGTCCATGAATCTCTAAACCGATAAATAGCAGCTCTGGATTATTGATTGCCTGATGTAAAAGATGGCGACCAGAACCAAACCCAACTTCGATGCGCAACTCTTTATCTTTTGGAAAATTCGATACAAAATACTCTATATTTTTAAGAGCAGATATCTCTTCAAGGTGCATGTTCTTTTTAGAAAGCGGTACATTTGAAGCGAGGACTTCAAGCCCAGCTACATCGGCATATGCAAGAAGCGCTTTGTGCACATTAAATATAGCTGCCGGTCTTGTAAGTTTGTCTGATTTGAGAAGATGTTTATTTTCTTCATCTTGAACCAATAAAAAAAACTGATCCCCATCTACACTCACGGAAATCAGTTTTTCGTCACTATGGTTTGCGTTGTTTGCTATAAAATTAAAGCTAACACCCGCATGTGTCTGTGGAAAATCAATAGTTTTGAACTCTTTTATATGCAGATGCGGCATTAAATCTCACTTAGGTCTAAATTATCAGCCGGAATTATAGTATCTTCATCTTGAACTTTCACATCTTGTGTTGGAGTTGTTTGCACTTCTTGTTGCATAACTTTTCTTTGTGAAGGGTTCGCTTTTACATTTTCTGAAGTCACGATAGTCACAGGCGCACTTGCTTGCGTGAGAATATTGTACTGATCAACGCCATATACTTTATAGATATAGGTCGTATTTGGTTTGAGATTTCTATCTAAAAATGTTTGCGTTCTAAGTCCTTTAAACTCTTCATGCGTCTCTTCAAACCAGCCTACCCTCTCATCTCTTGTGACAACATAGTTTTTTATACGCGTGTCAAGATTACTCCATGTGAGCTCAATACCGTTATTTCTATAACCGGAAGAGACAATAATTGGAGCTACAGGTTTATCCAAAGAAGAGCCCTGCACTGTATAATCATCATTTTTACTCTCCAGTCCGTCTTTGTCGAGCACACTGATTCTATAAAAATAGTTTTTTCCGTCTTCTTCAAGTTTGTCCACATGAACCGTATTAAGAAGTGATGCGATTAATGTATATTGTCCATCAGCATTGTCTGATCTATAAACATTATATTTATAAAAATCTCTTGCGTTTGACTCACTCCATGTTACTTTGATGCTTTTTGGCAAATTTTTTGTAGCTTGGATATTTGTCACACCCTCAGGGAGAGGTTTTGTGACAACTTTTACTATCTCAGAAGGCTTTGAAATGATGCCGTCATATGTCACGGCAAAAATTCTATACATATAGATGTGATTGTCTTTGAGTTCTGTATCTATGTACTCAACACTCAATCTTCCCTGAACTCTTCCTACCTCTTCAAAATCATCTTCATTGGCAGCTTTTCGTTCGATTCTGTAGTGTTCTACTTTTGCATTAGCATGAGGTCTCCAGATGATTTTAGCAGATCTTGGCATATCCGTCACACTATACAACCATGAAACAGAATCAAAAACATCAAGTGTTTTCACACCGATAAGACGACCTTGAGCAGACTGTGTGCCTTTTGAATAACTTCTAAAGTAGTACTTATAGCTGCTATTTGGCACTACATGTTGATCCGTATAGTGCGTCACATAACGGCTTTCAATTTTGTCATAGTACTGCATCACAGAATCACTCGTATCATGAGCACCGGCATCTATCCTATAAACATATACCCCCTCTACGCGTGGGTCTTTCATGCTTTTCCACTCAAACGCAATTGCGTTCATATCTGTGACTATTCCTGTTTCAGTCAGTTCGACTTGTGGAAGTGAAGCATCAATCGGTATCTCTTTTTGTGCTAAAGGTGTTCCGGCACACCCATTAAAGATCAGAAGTGAAGCACTGAGTAATGTTGCCAGCGTCAATAATTTCATTCAAATTCTCCGTATTAAATTTTTTGTGAGCGTATTCCATCATTTCGCTATCAACAGGTGCAACAAAATGCAGCGTTTCTTTGCTTGTAGGATGGATAAAGTATATCAAATAAGCATGTAGCAAAATACGTTCCGACTTGTCTGCTTTTGGGCTTGTCGCATAGATATGATCTCCGATGATATGACGGCTCAAACTCTCAAGGTGCACACGTATCTGATGCGTGCGTCCCGTAAAAAGTTTACACGCAATCAGTTGGCTTTTTTCATCTTCTGATAGAAGTAACTCTTTAAACATAGTCTTTGCGTATTTTCCGCTTTCTGTAACTGTCATCTTCAGACGATTATGCGAACTTCTGCCTATATTTTTCTCAACTGTCGTAAGCGAATCTTTCAGTGGTGGCGTAATAATTGCCAGATAGTATCTCCCCATGCTTTTGTCTTGAAGCTGCTGGGATAAAAACTCATGCGCTTTATTATTTTTTGCGATAACCATAGCCCCGCTCGTACCTTTGTCAAGTCTGTGAACAATACCGTGACGTTCTTCTCCGCTGATATTTGAAAGACGTATGCCTTTATGTTTTAGCCAGTCCACAAGTGTTGCTTCTTTTACGCTTGGTGCAGGATGTACTGTCACACCGCTTGGCTTGTTGATAACCAAAACATCATCATCCTCATAAAGCACTGTAACATCAAACGCAACTTTTTGTGCTCTTTCTTCTTTTGCTTTTGGAAAAACAACTCTGACTTTTTGTCCTGCTTTGAGTTTCACTCCGGGACGTGATACAAGTTTTTCATCTACAAAAACCGCATCGAGTTTGATAAGCTGTGCTATCTGGGAACGCGTTTGCTCTAGCTTTGTTGCTAAAAATGTATCTAAACGCTCTACATCCTCACAAATATATATTTCTTCTGGGTTCATTTTTTACCTTTATGATACAATTCTTACAATTATTTTAGGAGTTATAAGTTTGTGGAGATTTGATAAAAGTATTTTAGCACAATTCGACTTTCTTTCTATTTTACTTATCCTTCCATTGATTATAACTTCCAATTGGCTTATCGGTGAAGCCGTTCCTGCTTTGGCGCAGAAACAACTTGCGTACGTCAGCGTGGCTGCTTTAGCCTTTGTTGGAGTCTTTTTTCTTCCTATTCGTCGCATGAGCTGGCTTATTCCGCTTTTTTACTGGTTTACCATCATCCTTTTGTTGGGCGTAGAGTTCTTTGGTCATGCAAGACTTGGTGCACAAAGATGGATAGATATTCCTTTTATAAACGCGACTATACAGCCCTCTGAGTTTGTAAAACCTGCACTTATACTTATGTTGGCTTACCTCATAAGCAGAACGCCGCCGCCGACACAAGGATACAATCTCAAAGAATTTTTAAAAATCAGCTTTTATATTCTTCTTCCTTTCATCCTGATTGCAAAAGAACCCGATTTGGGAACCGCACTTGTTTTACTTCTTATCGGATACGGTATCTTGTTTTTTGTCGGTGTTCAGTGGAAGATTTGGGCTACTATAGTAGCTGGCATTCTTCTTTTTTCTCCACTGGCGTATAAATTTATGCTCCATGATTATCAAAAAACAAGGATCAAAGATTTCTTGAGTGAAAAACCCTCATACCACGTCCAACAGTCTATTATCGCTATAGGTTCAGGAGGATTTACAGGGAAAGAAAAAGACGATGCAACACAAACGCAGATGAAGTTTCTCCCTATTGCTACAAGTGACTTTATCTTTGCGTTTTTAGTTGAAAGAACCGGCTTTTTGGGAGCACTTGGGATTATCTTGATTTATGTATTGCTTATTTTACATCTTCTGAGTGTGAGTGTTTTCAACAAGGACTACTATATCAAAGTTGTCACAGCCTCCATTGCATTTATGATTTTTATCTATATGGGTGTCAATATTTCTATGACTATAGGATTTGCACCTGTTGTAGGGGTTCCTCTGCCTATGTTTAGTTATGGCGGCAGCAGTTTTTTAAACTTTATTATCCTTTTTGCCATCATGCAAAATCTTATTGCGTTTCGATACAAAGATATGTATGACGGACGTGGGACAAAAAGTTTTGTCTAAACAAAGGAGTTTCTCTTGAATATTTTGATTGTAGAGGACAATGTCCCTGTGGCAAACCAACTTGCTAAACTTCTCAAAAGTGAAAAGTACAGTTGTGACGTAGCATACGGTTATCTCCAAGCCAAAGAACTTCTTGATAAAAACGCTTATTCTATCCTTTTGCTCGACTGGAACCTTGGAGATGGTGACGGTTTGGAACTTTTAAAAGAGATCCGTTTTCTTGAGATGGATATGCCGGTGCTCATGCTCTCTGCGAACTCTGAGATAAACGAGAGAGTAAGAGTACTTGATGCAGGCGCAGATGATTATCTCTGCAAACCCTACTCCAATATAGAGCTCTTAGCCCGTATGCGTGTTTTACTCCGCAAAGGCAGTAAAGAAAAATCTTCTCTGCTCAAAGCAGAAGATGTCACTCTCGATATCAGCACACACGAAGTTTTTGTGAGCAATTTGCCCGTGCAGTTAACTGCTGCAGAATTTGATTTGCTTGAACTGTTTATGAAAAACCAAAACATCGTTCTCACTCGCTACCAACTCAGCGAACATATCAACAAAGACAACTACTCTATAAAACACAGCAACCTTGTAGATGTGCATATCAAAAATCTTCGAAAAAAACTCGATAGAAAAGATCTCATACAAAATGTACGAGGTATAGGCTACAAAATCAACAAATCTTCATAATATCTTCATTCTACTCTTATAAGATTCTAAAATATCTATCTTAAAGGAGATTTTATGAAATCTTTTATCCTGTCTGTTTTTCTTTTACTTTTAAGTGGCTGTAGTGGTGGCGGTACTTCCGATACAACTCCTCAAACAGCCGCTACAAATGTAGGAATGTTTGTCGATGGTCCTGTTCATGGTCTGCAATACAGTTCAAAATCACATAGTGGTTCTACGGACTCAAGCGGCTTTTTCTATTTTACTTCTGGAGAAGAGGTGACTTTTAAAGTCGGTAGCATCACTTTAGGCAAACGCAGTATCACAACTGCAGACTCTCTTGTAACACCGCTGAATTTAGTGACTGGAGGTAATATTAGTGATTACAGAGTGGTAGAGGCACTAAGAATACTGCAAACTTTGGATGAAGATAAAACCGATAATGTTATCACCATGCCATCTGTTATTACGACACCAGAGACAATCGATCTTTCACAAAGCCACACTCCTTTAAGTGACTCAGAACTTGCTTCTTTGATACATAAAAGCACTACTGAAGTGGTATCTGAAGCAAACGCAAAGAGTCATTTTAATGATACACTGAGTAATCTTGCAGAATATCAAGCAGAGATTGACGCACATACAAATAATCAAACAAGTAACTCTTCTGATGATGACAACGACAACGACAACGACAATGACGATGACGATGAGAACGACAATGAGGATGACAACGACAATGACGATGGAGATACAAATTCTGGAGGTACTACAACTGGTGGAGGCACAACAACACCTACAACTTCTGGAAGTTATACACTTTTAGCATGGAATGACCTTGGTATGCACTGTTTTGACGGAAGCGATTTTTCTGTTTTTTCAATACTTCCTCCGTATAACAACCTCAACGCACATCTCATAAATAAAACAGGGACTTCCAACAAACATGTGACAAGCGGAGTAAGCTTGACATATCAAGCTTTAAGTTATGATGGGCATACAAACACTATCAGTAGCACAAAAACAAACTTTTGGGACTATCTTGGTGCACTCTTTCCAGGAGCTACAAGTGTTGCAGATGTTGGTTTAACGGGCAACCAAACACCATCAGCTACACCGCAAGCTATGAAATATAACGCGACTCACCAATGGTTTGAAGCAGACGGTATCCCTATCGTCAATCGTGATGACAACAATGCTACAAACTACTATCCGATGGTGCGTGTTGTTGCAAAAGATACGGCAGGAACGACGCTTGCCACAGCAGATGTCGTACTACCTGTAAGTGATGAGATGGACTGTGCGAAATGTCATGGAAGCAATGTTACTTCAAACGCAGCAAAACCAAGTGCAGGATGGGAAAATGACACAAATGCTTTGAGAGATTATAAATACAATATCCTCAAGCTTCATGATGACAAACATACGATAAACGCAAATGATCTCGCTGCAGTTCAAGCGAAGGGCTATAACTATCAAGCCACTCTTTATGACACAGCCAAAGCAGGAACACCTATCTTATGTGCTTCTTGTCATAGCTCAAATGCACTAGGTACTACAAGTGTTGGATCTGCAAAATCACTCACAGCTTCCCTGCACTCCAAACACGCCAATGTTTTGGATACAAATGGCGTAGAACTAGGTAGCTCTACCAATAGAGATGCGTGCTATAGCTGTCACCCTGGTGCTGCAACAGAGTGTTTGCGTGGTGCTATGGGAAGTGCAAAAGATGCAAACGGCAACCAAACAATGCAGTGTCAAAGTTGTCATGGAAACATGAGCGATGTAGGAAACTCTGCGCGCACAGGCTGGTTGGATCAACCAAACTGTCAAGTGTGCCACGAAAATGGAGCAAGACATACCTCAGCACTCGTAAACGGCAGTCTGAGACAAGTTGTTGACACAAAGTTTGCGACAAATCCAAATACACCGGCTCCGGGCAAAAGTCTTTATAGATTTAGTACAGGTCATGGGGATCTTCAATGTTCTTCTTGCCACGGTTCTACACATGCTATTTTCCCGACAAGTCATGCAGCAGACAATGTTTACAGTGAAAACTTACAAGGACATAGCGGTACTGTAGCAGAGTGTACTTCATGCCATACAACTATGCCAAGCACAACAACAGGAGGACCTCACGGTATGCATACGGTCGGACAAAGCTGGGTAAGTTCACATGAAAATGTAGCCGAAAACAATGCAGCCCAATGTACGACTTGTCACGGAGCGGACTATAGAGGTTCTGTGTTATCCAAAACATTTAGTGCAAGAACTCTCAATGCCGATGGTCAAACAAAAAACTATGCAAAAGGTGCTGTAGTAGGATGTTATGATTGTCACGGCAAAGAGTGGTAGCAAGGTAATCAAGTCTTAAAATATTAGATGTTATTATACGGCAACTTGAGAGAAGGAAGTTTTTTGTATAAATTTGTTTTATTATTTCTTCTTGCGTTTTCTTTGTACGGCGAAGATGAATACGAACTTGGTAAAGGGGTTCAAGTAGCCTCTTTACCATTTTATCTGGGTGCTTACTTTTCAGCAGATTATCGACATATGGACCAAGAAGATCGCTATAGATTGGACGATCTTGCACTTCTTGGCTATGGCAGCTATGACAAATTTTCTTATATGGCTGAGTTTGAATATAAAACGCTCTATTCTTATACGCAAACGCAAGATGAAGAGCGTACCGAAAAAGATTTAGCCCTTCATACTGAAAGACTTTATTTAGACTATAACTACAACGAAAACTATCTGCTTAGAGTCGGAAAATACAACTCTCCTATAGGATTTTGGAACCTTCTTCCCATCAATGTTCTTAGACAAACAACCTCACATCCTATAAGTACGAATATCCTGTTTCCGCAATTCACCACAGGTCTTGGCGGCTCTTATACATCCTATGATGATAGCGAGCTTCATGTTGATCTTATGTTACAACACAATGAAGATCTTGATAATAAATACAACAACTATAAAATAGATGAGCACTACGGGGTCTCTCTTCACTATGAAAAAGAGAACTATGCACTCAAAGCAAATGTAGGCTATTTTCATCAACTCGAGAACCTTGGCAATCCGCAAAATTTTTACTATTATCTTTTATCTGCAAAATATGAGATGGAAAGCTATGAGTTTTTAGCTGAAGTGGGTTCGCAATACTCCCAAAACGCAGCCACAACGCCTTACGCTGGATACATACAAGGACTTTATCGTTTTACACAGCAGCATATAGGCAGTATTCGCCTCGAATCATTCAAAGACAATCTCACAAATCAAAATGACTCCATCAGCGTTTTTGCCTACACATATAGACCCATTTATCCTGTTGCATTCAAATCTGAGTACCAGATTCATTCTATAAGTGCACAAAATCAGTTTTTATTTTCCATCTCGGTACTCTTTTGATGCGAATATTAGGGCGAATCTCTCTCTTATGCTTACTCACTTTTTCTGCTATGGCGGATGAATATGCGGTTGTATCCAATGCAAAAATGAAAGATTTGACTCTCCTAGAAATCCGTGCAATCTTTTTGAAAAAAATAACACTCATATCGGATGATACAGAACTTGTTCCTATCAATCTTGAAGCTATGGATCCCTTGCGTTTAAAGTTTGAAAAAGAGGTTTTAGGTATGAGTTTTTCACGACTCAAAAGCTACTGGATACAAGAACACTATTTAGGACATCGCCCTCCCATTAGTATGAAATCCCAAGAGAGTATCAAAGCATTTATCACCAAAGTCGATGGCTCTATCGGATATCTCAATATTGAAAATATTGATGCCAATATGAAAATACACTACCGCTGGAGCGACTAATGAATATTGCCTATTTTTTTCACAAATCATTACGCAGAAAACTTTTCTTAGTTTTGATTATCATAGGATTTTTACCGTTTTTGACACTTCTCATCTATACTCTTTTTCTCAGTGAAACCAAAATACTCAATAAAATAGTAATCGAACAGCTTGAGAGAACAAATTCTGTTGCAAGGCTGATCAACAACCATTTAAGCGCTCTGAGTAAAGAAGTAAACTTTTTAAGTTCGCTGGATCTGATGGATGATATTTTGGTAGAAGATATCGACAAAAGGGTCTCAAGACTTCTCACGCAAAAAGCAGATGATTTCAATCTTGATGTGACACTTTTTTGTATAAATCTTGAGGGTCTCATCATCGCTTCTTCCAATAAAGAGATACTCTATAAAAAGTTTGACACCGCTGCGTTTACTCATGAGCGAGCAAGCTATATCAAAGAAAAAGAACTTTATGTTTATTCCAAAATACATACTTCTTTTGATAATGACAAAACGACCGGATACCTTGTTCTACGATACAATTTGAATAATCTTGATCTTTATCTCACCCATCAAAACACCATACATTCGTACATCATAAATAGCACAAACGCAGTAGCTATCGGTGAAAATCTTGCACTAAAACTAGATTTTGCAACAGACACAAACAGTGTCATAAACGCAGCTCATGTCATCGTTTACAAACGTTTATCTTCTGTGATGCAAGATTGGTATATCGTTTATGCCGTAGATAAAAACATAGCTTTAGCTTTTTTAGATGATTTTATCCGATTTATGCTCACTATCTCTATTTTTATCTTTGCCTTTATCCTCTACTTTTCTCTACGTTATTCCAAAGATATCGTAAAGCCCATAGAAGAGTTAACAAAACTGACAAATGAAATAACAAAAACGCAAGACTATAGCGCAAAAGTAGAGATAAATTCTACTGATGAAATTGCCACACTTTCAGATTCTTTTAACAAAATGATTCAGACAACATCACTAGCACTTGCAAAACTTGAAGAAGAAAACAGCTTGCGTCTGAAAAGGTTTACCCAACTTATAGAAGTTTTTAACACGATTATCCAGACAAAAAGTGAAGATGAATGTATCAATATTTCCATCAAAGAGATAGCAAAACTTACAGGAAAAAAAGATCTTTATTTCATTGAGAAAAAAGATGAAACGGCACATACAGAATTTGCTGAACTCTATGTCAATGATTTTGAAAAAGATACAAAAATATTTTTTGGCTCAATCGCCCTTGACATCAAACAATTTGAAGATAAAAACGAAAGGGATTTTTACAACTCTATCGCTTCTATGATAACACTGCAACTCGATAAAATCAGACTTATCAAACGTACTCTTGGTGCCTCAAACGCGAAGTCTGCTTTCATATCCAATATCTCGCATGAGCTGCGCACTCCGCTCAATGCAATCATCGGTGCGACGCAGTATATGATTAGTTATGAAACACTCAGCGATGAGCAGATCGATACACTCAGCACTATAGAACTATCCGCACAGTATCTTCTTGAAATGATCAACGAGGTGTTGGATATAGCAAAAATAGAAGCAGGAAAAATGGAAGTAAACTTGCAAAATGTCAATATCATAAGCTTATTGCAAAACTGCTATGACATGCTGTATCCCCTTGCTTCTGATAAAGAGTTGGAATTTACCTTTAGTTTTGATACATTTGAGCCGAAGGACTATGAAACTGACCCAAAAATATTGCAACAAATCGTTCTAAACCTCCTCTCAAACGCTATTAAGTTCACAGAGAAAGGAAAAATATCTCTAGAACTCACGAATGATGAACACTATTTATATATCAAAGTACAAGATGAAGGGATTGGTATCGCTCATGAAGACATGGATTTGCTTTTTCATGACTTTATACAGCTAAAAAACACGATACATACAACGCAACAAGGTACAGGATTGGGGCTCTCATTGAGCAAAAAAATGGCAAAGATTCTTCATGGTGATATAGAAGTTTTTTCTGAGGGTGTAGGGTATGGAACAAGTGTAATTTTTAAGATATAATAAAATAACAGCTTTTAATGAGGAGGTTGAAATGAATAAAAATAATTTAAGCCGAGTAAAAACTGAGATAAAAAAGGCATACTATACACATACAAGATATCATACTATTGCAACATTTGCACTTTTGTATCATGCAAAACTAATCAATGTACGTGAATTAAAAAAATATCTTAGAATTTCTGATTATTTTATTCGTATTGATAATCATCATTTTTTTATTAACTTTACAAATACTAAACAGGAAAATGCCTTTAAAGCATCAGAAAATCTTCTACTTTATCTTGATAAAGATTTTCACGATACAACAAGTTGCATAGCAATAGACACTTTTGATATCTCCAAGACACCACAAATGGTGATTAACAGACTCATGAAATTCTTGATGCTACAAAACACAATTCTTATGAAAGAATAGAAGATGAAAATATTTTGGATGAATTGATATAATTTTTTTTGATAGAAGATAAAATGTAGTGGCGCGGTGGACCGGGCTCGAACCGGCGACCCCCTGCGTGACAGGCAAGTATTCTAACCAACTGAACTACCACCGCGCATATAATTCTAAAAGCTTTTTAAAGTTAAGCAAAAACTTGTTTTTTAGATAGATGTGCTAAATAATTTGCGAAGCGTATTGAAATACGTGAGCAAGTTATTTTGTGCGTATATCACAAAAATGGTGGGCATTACAAGACTCGAACTTGTGACATCTACCTTGTAAGGGTAGCGCTCTACCAACTGAGCTAAACGCCCATTTTTAAAATGTATCACACCAAAATAATGGCGACCCCTAAAGG
>JAQTWZ010000047.1 GCA_028689055.1 Sulfurimonas sp.
GCAAGTGCTTTGCCCACATCTATGAGTGCGTCTTTGATGATGTTGTTTGTGTCAAGATAGGAGATACGCCCCGCCAAAGAGAGATCACGGTCAAACCATGGACTCAGCAAAATACCGCCATAAGGCTCCACTCCAAACTTCACCACGCCATGTTCTTTTATCACTGCGTTTGGTTTGAGCTTGAGATTTGGCGAATCGGTATGCGCGCCGACCATCGTGTAGTTTTTAGCTCCCGGATAGGTAAAAGCGATGATAGAAGAGTCGTTGCGCGTCACATAGTAGCGTTTACCCTTTTCAAGCTCCCATGTTTGCAACTCATAAAGCCTGCTAAAACCTGCGTTTTCAAACATCATCGCCATATTGCGTGTAGCATGAAAAGGCGTAGGCGAAGCATCCAAAAAGCCCAATAAAGCCTCGTTAAAATCTTGTTTTGTCATTTTATTACCTCCCAATGTCCACTTTTTAAACTTCCTATTCTCTTAAGCAGTTGCTCTTTTTTGAGTTTAGCAATTACTTTTTTAACTCCCGATTCGCTCATCTGAAGTTTTTGACACATTTGCATGATTGTTATTTCCCTATTTTTGTTTATTAAATTCAATATTTTTTGGTCACTTTTTTGGTCACTTTTTTGGTCACTTTTTTTAGATTCGTCAATGTAAATTTTAAGAGATTTTACAATGATTTTTAGCATAAATTCTATAAACGGCGTACTCTCACCAAGAGTGCCTGAACTCTCCAGTGCTTCATAATACCCCTCTTGATTATCCCTAACAATGCTCTCAATAGGCATATATGCAAAAAAGTCTTTAAAATTTTTTAGTATTACACTCTGCCAAAGTCGCCCTATCCGCCCATTACCATCATTAAAGGGATGAATAAACTCAAACTCATAGTGAAACACACAACTTGCTATCAATGGATGTTCATTTGTTTTACTAAGCCAATCAAAAAGTTCTCCCATAAGTTGCGGTACCATATTTAGCGGCGGAGCTACATGCGTAACTCCATCTCTACCGCCTACGCCGACATTGCTGTTTCTATAAACTCCTGCGTTGTTTAAGAGATTTTGCATCAAATATTTATGTGCTAAAAGAAGATCTTTTTCATTTTTATATTTATAGCTTTCCAAATGTTCATAAGCTCTTATTGCCCCTTTTACCTCTTCTACTTCTCTCAGCGTTCCAAGAACAGGCTTACCATTTATCACACTTGTAACTTTTGCTTCATCAAAAGTATTGCCCTCTATCTGAAGAGTACCTGTAATCGAGCGGATACGGTTTTTTTTGCGAAGTTTTAAAGTATTGTAAGTTTTATCCACATATTTCACATCAGCTATAAGTTCTGAAATCTCACTAACAAAATTGACTATATTTGTAGTAATCGTATATGGCGGTTTATGACTGCTCATGTATAACCTTTGGAAGTTTTTTCGGTGCTTTGATGCGCAACTGTTTGTGGATACTCTCTCGCCCGTAAACTACTTCTATATCGCAAGCGCCGACACCAAACTCTTTTGCCAAAAATGATACCATATAGTCTGTTGCTTTACCGTTTTGCGGTTGCGCTTTTACGCTGACTTTGAGCTGATTGCCTTTTGGCTTTAAGACGGCATCTTGTTTTGCCATAGGCGTTCCAAGGATATTTAAAACCAAAATATCCCCCTGCCACTCGTAGAAAATATGTGCCAAATCTTTTGCTTTCATTTTAGATACGCCAATATCTCAATGATTGTCATAATCACACTCCCAATGTCCGCCTTTAGCACCGCCGATTCTTTGAAGAAAGCCTTGAGTTTTAAGTTTTTTTATTTGCCACTCAATGCCCTTGACGGTAAGTTCTAATTTTTCTGCTAACTCTTGATTTGTAATATTTGGATTTTCTTCAATAAGTTCCAAAATTTTTACCCTAGTTTTTACCCTAGTTTTCACCCTAGTTTCTAACTCTTTGCTATCGACATTATTAAAATAAAACTCCACCCACAAACCGTTTTGCCATCTAAACTGCGGTGTGATACCATTGAACTTTTTAGATTCATCTATGATTTTTTCTATCCCTCTTCCCCATAATTCTATATAACCAGCCAAGAAAAAAGGATAAGCAATAGCAGGATTATGTGGCTCAGATGAGTGCTTTTGCAAAAGTGTCTCTATCGTCCAATGTGGTGGCAAATCCCCAGCATTCCACATCAGTAGCTTATCATCATAAACACTTATTTGAATCGTATGTTGTGAGCCATAATCTTTATGCACTACTGCATTGACAAGTGCTTCTCTGAAGGCTAATTCTGAGACTGGAAAACTCTCCACTCTTTGCACCCCTTCATAAGAAATGATTGCTTTGAGGTATTTTGTAAATATAAGCTCCATAGTCTTATCCACTTGCTCAAAAAGATTTCCCTCTATGACATCTTGATAAACCAAATCGCTGTTTGATTTGAAATATCCTATTTTGATACTACTTCCGGTTACATATTTTTGAGGTTGTTTTGCAAATAAAAGTGTTGTTGCTCGCTTGAGATAATCACCCTCTTTGAGATGCAGTTTATCTACCAGCACTTCATCACTCTCTTTTAAAAGTTCTGCATCAATTCTCTTCTTTTTCTCCGCTTTATCTCTAAAAAGTCTAAATGCAAAAGGGTCTAAATCATCAAAGCCAAAATAAGGAACAGGCACACCGTCCCATTTTTTGCCTTGACGAGAGAGTAAAAACTTATCAAGTGAAGCACCTTTTAGCTCCTGCGTGCTACTTCCGCTTCTATAATAATATGAACCTTTATAGCTTATGGGATATGGATATTTATCTGTGATGATTTCAAGATACTCTTTGTCTTCATCTTGCATAAGATTGACATCTACCATGATGCCTAAAATATCTCGCACTTTGTTTGGTATATCTTCAAGGAGTTTTTTGGCATTGTTTATTCCAATAATTTCGCCCTCATCATCCACACCGACATAAAGTGTCCCACCGTCACTATTTGCAAATGCACTTAATGTTTTGATGTACTCATCTTTCCAAAGTTGCTTAAATTCTGCGGTTTGGGATTCTTTAAGATTTAATGTCATACTTGTTCTCTTGAATATAACTCTTTTTCAATCTCAGATTCTTTTTCTTTAAGATTTTTTTGAATATAAATCATTCTTGCTCTCGCTTCTTGTACAAGTTCCTGATAACTCATTGCAATTGTTCTTATTGTACCTGCGATACTCTCTCTTTGGATCCCCTCTTCATATTCAGAGCCAACTATATAAACATTGAAAAATGCTTCTTTAGTAAAAGCTTTGTTTATAATATTTGCATATCTTTCACCTTGAGCTTTATTTTCAAATGTTATTTTTTGTCCAGGTTTTTTTAGCTCTAAAATTAAAAATTCATTTCTCATCAAAATATTTTCTTGCATTTTGATAAATAAATCTGGTCTTTTCGAAGCATTCTCTCCAGTATAGGTGCTATCAAGAATATTATTAGAAATAGTTTTTAAACTTTTGTTTGATATATACCATTCATAACGCTCATCAACTATCCAGATATTTTCAGCGAGTACGGCATGAGTACCTTTTAATTCTAAAGTGTTCTTATCATTTATCATATCTTCAAAGGCATCTAATACTTTAAATCTTTGCTGTAACATGGTAAGTACATCTGCAACTTCTTTTATACCCCATTGCTGCAAAGCAGCTGCAAGTTTTGTAATATCTTCTTTTCTAGCATTATTTAATTTTTTCAATATTTCATAGACTTCATTTTGTTCATAAGATTTAATAGAAAGCTCCACTATTGTCTTCATTACATCTTTTTCATTGTATTTGATTGTTCGTATTGCATCTTTTATGGTTTTTTCTGCTGCTTTTTGACTAAAGCTAGGCAAACTCTCAATTCTATGTCTATATTCAGGTATCGCCATATTCTTTTTAAATTCTTCATCTACATTTATAGCAATATTATTTTCAACCTCTTTGGTTAAAATCTTTTTTATTTCTTCTTTGAGTTGTTTCGCAAGTTCATTATCTAAAAGACTGTCCCAGTTTGCACTAAAATCAATATTTTCCAAATCTGATAAATCTATTTCACCATAAAAGTGTTCAATAATTTCTTTTGATAGTTTTGGAGCAATGACATCACCAATAGCTCTTTCATTATATTTGAGTTGAATTCCATAGTTTTTGATTTTATCTGGAGAGTTTATCAACCAGCCATTTAAAGTTTTTTCATTTACTTGTATTTCAAACTCTTTTTTATCTCCTCTTAGTTCTATAGGTTCAAGTTTTTGACCATTGATAAAAATCTGGAATTCATCATTTGTACTAAAATTTGCTAGTAGTTTTTGTTTTAAAGTATCAATAGGTATATCAAGATGAGCTATTTCTGTAATTACTATCGTTACACCACTTTGCTTAGTTGTTTTTTGGGAGTCAATTACAATATTTACATCATCTATAAACTGTGATTGTTTTATTTTTGCATAAGACACCTCAAATTTATGTTCTTGATTCGATTTAATTATTGTATATTTTAGATTTTTACCAAGTTTAAATCCTGATAATCTGCCAATTCCTTTGTTCCCTTTTCGTTTTCTACCTTTAGGAGATACTGGTGGCTGTTGTGATACACTGATGTTGAAAAATCTATTTTTAAGGTCTTCACTATCCATACTGTGACCATTGTCTTCAATAGTAATAACTCTTTCACCTGAATTATCAGAAGGTAGTGAAATCCTTATGTCAACTTTTGAAGCATCAGCATCATAGCTATTTGAAACAAGTTCAACAAAAGGTTGATAAACATCTTTATATGTCTCATCACTTAATGTTTTAAATAAATTTGTATCCGCATGAAAGTTTTGAATCATCTATTTTTCCTTCTTGTTTTATGAAATAATTCCAGCACTTTGACATGCTTCTAAAAATGGTGCTTTAATAAAATTTTTATCCCCTAAACGGTCTGATTTTGCATAATAAATAGTATTTTGCACACTATAACTACCACCTTGCTGAATAGCTCTACTGTAATATGCTTGTTCTTGTCTTAACCAAGACTTTCCAAAATTCTTATGAAGCAAAATATCTTTATATCTTCTTGATGTTGAAAAAACTCTATCCCAACTATCAACTTCATTTTGCTGTGTAGCTGATGAAAATGTAATGTTTAAATCTAAATTCTGGATATCTGTATTAATTAAGTTTACCGATATAGCTACACTCGGATCAATACTATTGTTATAGTAAAAAAAAGCTTGTTTCTGTGAACTGCCATCATGAATTGGATTATTGATTTTTTTCCATTTTTTATTACAATCACCACACATTGGATACAAATTTTTTAAATTTATTGCATTAAACGGGTACTTTTCCTTTGGCAGATAGTGATCATAATCATCTCTGTGGTTGGAAGAATCTTTTTCTAATGGATTTAATCCACAAAAAGGACATAGTTTATCATTACTTGTAAAAAATTTATCATAATGACTATTGAGATGAAAATCAGATTGTTTAAAAACTTGTTCATAAAGATTTTTAAAAAATGATTTAACTTCTTTTGAGAAATCTGCACCAATGGTACTAGTAAGAGAGTCATAAAATACAGGTACAACAGTATTGTTACATAACTCTTCAATTTGATTATTTTTTATAAATGCATCCTTTATATAATCAATTTGACTTTGCGATAATGTTGAGCACATATTAAATATTTTCTCTATTGGTTCATGTAAATTTTTTGGAGTATCTTTAACTTTTTTTCTGTATCCATTTTTATTAGAGATTTTGTTTAATGAGAAAGTTTTCTCTCTTGCGTTGCACCAAACATCTATAACAATATGACTAATTAGCTTTTGCAGATTCTTAGCTTTGTCATTTACAAATGTATATTTAAAAATCATAATGGATACTTTTCTCTTAAAATATTAATAATATTCATTTTTTCAAAAGAGTCGCCAAATTTTCTTAAAGCATCAATTGCTTGTTCTTTATTGAGTTCATTACTTTTAATTTTTGTTTGAATTTTATCAAGCTCGTTTTTTGCAACATTTGAAATACTCTGTTGTTTTTGAAACACATTCCAATAAATCATTTCTATGGATGTTCCAAATGTCTGAAATTCAGGATTTTTTGGATTTTTGACTTTTAAATTTAAATCTTTCTCAAAAATATATACATTTTCTTTTTGACAGTCAGAAACTATAAAAGGTGAATGTGTAGTTAAAACTAATTCTTGTTCCCTAAAGATTTCTTTATCAAATAATGCATCATTAATTGTACTTACAAACTTAGAACGCCAGTCAGGATTAAAGTGTGTTTCTGGTTCATCAAATAAAAATAATGTACCAAGTTTATCCATTAATAAAAGAGTCCCAAATACATGTAAAAATTGATGTTCACCATCTGATAATTGCTTATAATAAATAGGATGTTTATTTTTATATTTGTTAAATGCTATATCTGAAATATTAAATACCTTTTTTGATTCTTCAAATTTTGGTAATAAAGCTGAAATATTTGTATTTTCTTTTGCATTCTTCACATCTTTTTGCGTTTCTTGTGTGATTAAATGATTATTTAAAAGTCTAAAAAAATAAAAAACTTTAAATAATTCTCTTGCACTTTTAAAATATCTTTTAAATAGTTCTCTCGTAGCATCAGTAATATAAAAGTAAAATTTGTATTGATTTGTATTTTCATCTCCCTCATATAATGAAGCACATTTTTTTAAATTATCTAATGCTGAACTTAAGAAAAAAGGTAAAGAGATTGTATATTTCTGATTTAAATTTATTTCTATACTAAATGAGTGTAAATTTTTTATTTTTAGTTCATGTTCAAAAATTTTTGTATTTACTACACCTAAATCACTATTATTTTCAAGTGTTTTATCAAATAAAAAATTGCATATAGTTATTAATTTATTAGCATCATAATCCATAAAAAACATTCTATTTTCTTCTATATGCTGAATATTCTTACCTTTAAATAGTTCTTTAAAATCATCGAAATAATCAAAATCAATTTTAATATATGGATTACTAATTAACTCATTCATCCCAGATGAATAAGCAATAATTTGTTCAGGCAGATAACTTTTAAAATTTTCAGGGTCTTGATTGACATATTCAAACTCTTCATCATATGCGTAAACTATTGGAGTTTCATCTAACGATTTTTTTACAAATATTTTAATTTGGTAGCTTTTAGCTGCTCTTTGATTTGAAAGTTTGTTTTTATTAAATATATTGTTTGATAAATAGTACTCTATTTCAAAACCAAAATTTTTTTTATAGTTTTTAATTTCACTTTTTTTTGCTTTTGAAAATGTTTCAAGATAATAAAATATTTCTGATATGACCTCTAAAACATTTGATTTACCTGAACCATTAAGACCAATTAAACAAATAGGTTCTATGGACTTAGGATTAATTTTATTATTTGTAAAATTAATCTCAAAACCCTTTGCAAGTCCTCTAAATTCTGATAAAAGTTTTAATCTTATAAGTTTCATTTTTTTATTTTAAACCCTATCTCTTTATCAAATCCGCTAGCATTCTCAGTTGTAATGACTATTTGTTCTATATCTTTGTTCTCTAACAATTCAATAACAGTTTTTCTAATATCATCAAACGAAACTTTTTCATTAAAACTATATTGTTTTATAGTATCCATAAGTTTTTCATTTGTAAGCTGACCAGCTTGGTTGATTAGCATTTTGACAAAATCCTTAGTAAAGATTGGATTATTCTCTATATCTATATAATTTACTTGTTTTTCAATAATTTCTTCTTGACTTTCTACAATTTGAGTTGCTTTTTGTATCAATTCCATTTTACTTACATCAAGCTCACCTTTAAAAGCTTTTTGAGCGATTGAGCCAAAAAGGTTATTTAGTTCTGTTAAACTATTTTGATAGATAGTTTTTGTTTGTTCTATTTGAGTTACTATTTCTGCAAATTTATCTTGTAAAGGTTTGGGAGGTTTAATCAATTGTATTTTTTCTAAAATTTTTAATGTTAAATATTTAGTATTTGCGCCAATTGATTTTTTTTGTAGTTCTAATAATTTCAATTCAAGTAAAATCTTATTAAAAACATATGAACTATTTTGTGTATCTTTTAAAGTTAATACATATGTTCTCTGATAAGCATTAAATTTTCCACTATAGTACTTAATTGAATAATCACCTACTGCATTATTTCCTGCAAGCAATAATGCTTCTTGATTAAACGCAAATGAATTAATTTTAAATGTTTCTTTTGCACAAGTAAAGAATGGATAAATACCATTGATTTCAGATGCATTAGAATCTAATTTTCCTGTTGTAATATCAAAAATATCTAAAAAACCTTTTTGATCAAATGATAATTTATTGAAATATGGATCTCCAAATATATTCAAAAATGAACTCTTTATTAGTTCATCAAGTAGTTTGATACTATCCGCTCTTTTATTTATAAGCTCTTCTATTTGGCTAAGGAGCATAGCTATTTTTCGTTGGTCATGTAACTGCAAAAATGGGATTTTTATTTCTTTTAAAAATTTAAAGTGTCTACTGTAACCTGCATCATGTAGTTTTACTGATTTTAAATAATAATATAAGAATTTTATATCATACTCATCTTTGTTTAGAACTCCTAAAACTTTTACACCATCAGCACCTATAGCAATTGGAAAATTTATAAATTTAAATATCCTTGTATGATCTCCAAATATTATTACTTCATCATCAAAGTTATTTACACAGTTGCTATCATTCGTAAATCCAGCAACAAAACTTTGTCCTTGATCTATAATCTTGTATGTACCTTTTTCTAAATAATCTTGTTTTTTTATTTTAGTAAATTTTGAAGTATTATCTTTCAGTACTGAACTAAAAGGAACCATTTTAAGCTTACTCATACAAACTCTTTATTTTGCTAAGTTCTGTTTGTATATCATTTTCAAGGTCAGATAAAGTTTCTAAAATATCTTTTGGGTCATCATATTTTACCTCTTCATAAACCTCTTCTTTATAGCTACTATGGCTTAGGTCGTAGTTATTTTCTGCTATCTCTTTTTTGTTTACCATAAAGATATTACCACTTCTATCGCTTGAGTTTGTAGCTCTACCTTTATACTCTGTTATGATAGTTTGTAAGTCTCCATAGCCATCCATTTTTGCTCTTTTATCATCTAGGCTATAACCATCACTTTGCATGTCATAGAAAAATACTTTGTCTGTTTCTCCACCTTTGGTAAATATCAGTATCGCTGTAGCCACACCTGCATAAGGTTTAAATACACCACTAGGCATAGTGATAACTGCTTTTAGTTGAGACTTTTCTATCATGATTTTTCTCGCATCTACAAAAGCATTTGCACTACCAAAAAGTACCCCTTGAGGTATGATAATACCAGCTGTTCCACCACCTCTTAGCATAGAGTAGATTCTATCTATAAAAAGTAGCTCTGTTTTTGTGGTGCTTAGAGTCAAAGTATCATCTATCTCACCTTTGTTTAGATTGCCTGTAAAAGGTGGATTTGCCAAGACTACATCATAAGAATTTTGCTCATCGCTATATTTTTGAAAGCTTTTGCTGAGTGTGTCTGTATAGTCGATATTTGGGTCATCAATACCGTGCATCATAAGGTTCATAAGTCCTAGTCTTACCATCGTCACATCGATATCATAGCCTCTAAGCGATTTGTCTATCACTTGTTTTCTATCTTCTGTGAGCAATGCACTTGTAGTACTTCTTACAAATCCATTTTCATCTGTGATACTGTGTTTTTTATCTCTATCAAAAGTAGTGAGTATATACTGATAAGCCCCTAGTAAAAATCCACCAGTACCACAAGCAGGGTCGGCTATCTTGTCCCCATATTTTGGTTCGACCAAATCTACAAGTAAGTTTATGATATGCCTTGGAGTTCTAAACTGCCCATTTTTACCAGCCGATGCTATCTCACTTAAAAGATGCTCATAAACATCCCCTTGGATATCTTGAAAAGCCTGACCGTTTTCTAGTGCATCTTTTTCTATCTCTTTAAAAAGCTCTTCGATGATGATGATAGATTCATGCAAAAGTGATGGGCTTGGGATCACAAATACCGCATTTTTCATATGCTTTGTAAAGTGTGAGTTTTTACCGTTTAACTCTTTTAAAAATGGGAAAACAAATTGACTTATGTGATTTAATCTCTCTTGTGATTCAAGATGTTTGATATAGCTCCATCTTAGTTTTTCTTTTTCGATTCCTTGGTCATTTTCACCTTGTTTGAAAATACCTTCAAAAAGTGATTTATACTCTTCACCAGTCCACTCTGCATCTGCTTTTCGCTTAAGGTCTAGCTCATCGATTCTTTTCATGAAAATAAGATATGTGATTTGCTCTATAGCTGTAAGTGGATTTGATATTCCCCCACTCCAAAATTTATCCCAAAGTTTATTTATGAGGCTTTTTAATTGTGTATTTAAATGTAGCATTATGCGACTAGCTCCTGTGTGATTTGTAGTATTTCTTCGATTTCTATAGGAGTGAAGACTCCTCTTATCCCGGATGGATGTATCACCGTAAATGGTGCTTGGATTAGGTCTTTTTTGGTTATATCGCCATTATCGATGATATAGTTTTTAAGTAGCTCTAAAAACTTCAACTGTGTGGTTGTAAGTGTTGGGTGTATTTGTATAAACTTATCAAAAGACTCACTAACCGTATCAGGGAAGTTTTTTAGCTCTTCTACTCCTAAAATATGTTTGATAAATTTTAAAAACGGTGCTTTTTTATTCATATAGACTCGTCTTAGTAAGTCTATTGTTATATATGGGTCTTCATCGTGAAGAGTTTTAGCTAGTGCTTCTGTCTCTTCATGAACTAT
Organism: Sulfurimonas sp.; assembly: GCA_028689055.1. GTDB lineage: Bacteria > Campylobacterota > Campylobacteria > Campylobacterales > Sulfurimonadaceae > Sulfurimonas. Next base: position 10,842 of record JAQTWZ010000047.1, read on the forward strand.
GTTTTGACCATTTTTTAGTTTTTGTAAAATAGGGTTTTTATCAAGGAGTTCAGCTATTTTATTTTCTACCATCTCTTTGTATTTTGTGATACTTACAGATTCTCTATCTGCTCCAAACTCTACATACTCTTTTTCTTTGATGATATCTTCAAAGTCATATTTTACTTGTTGTTTTGGGCTTAGTTCCTCTCTGTATTTCATAAGCGGTGCAAGATTTGCTACTAAGCTATCCAGTTCATTATCGCTTACATGATTCCAATATTTTACCTCTTTTGCTTTTGTGATAAGTTCTTTTTGAGTTGCAACAATATTGATAGAAAGTGGTAATTCACTAATTTGAGAAATAAGCTTATCTCTTTGTTTTTCAAGTTTTTCTTTATCATTTTGAAGGAGATAAGTACTATATGCTAAAACATCTTTTTCAAATCTCATAGCTTTATAATCAACTCCTACAATACTTTTTGCAAGTGGTTTGATGTAAGCATCTAAAAAGCTGATTTTCTCTTTGGTTATATCTTGCCAAAAGTTGCTATCTAGTTTGTCAAGGTCATTTTGTGCATCTTTGATAGTTATAGAGTTTGTAGGAAATGAAGCTATAAACTCTTGAAGTTTTGCTATTTCTTTTGTGGCGATATCTGGATTTGTCTCTATTGCTGTTGCTATTTTTTGAGTTCTTATGTCAAAAAGTGTCACTGGCAGTGGAGTATTTGAAGTTAAATCTTTCCCTTGTGGTTGCAGTTTGAAGTATTCAAAATTATCCCAACAATCAAGTATCAGGAATTTGTCTTTTTTTGTACACCATGGTTTTAGATTTGATTGGTCTAGTAGCCTTGTACCTCTTCCTATCATCTGCCAAAATCTAGTGTATGAATAAATTGGTTTTGCAAATACTAAGTTTGTAACCTCTTTGATATCCACCCCAGTATCAAGCATACCAACACTTATAGCAACTCTTGGCATATCTTGATTTTTAAATTGGTCAAGCAATCCACCTTTACCATAAGCTCTACTATCATCAGATACTATCACTTTTGCAAGCTCACCCGTATGCTCAGGGTAAAGCTCATCAAAAAGCTCTTCAACTCTTCTTGCATGTGCTTTTGTCATACAAAAGAAAATAGTTTTAGAGGGAAGTACACCGTTGTCATCTTTTATACACTCTTCCATATAGGCTTTTACTATTAGTCTGTTTGTATCAATATTGATAACACTTTTTTCTAAATCAGTTCCTTCAAAATTAACCTCTTCGATATCTTTACCTTCTAAGATTAATCTTTTTTGGTCTTCTAAAGAGATGGTTCTTTTGCTGAGCCCTTCATCTTGAAATTTTGTTTTAATCTTCATAACTTGAAAATCGCAAAGGTATGGCGGTATATGGTCAAGTGCTTCTTCATAAGAAAATGCAAAAGTAGGAAGCCCATCTTCACAATCAAATATTTTAAATGTATTATGGTCAATTACATTTGTAGGTGTTGCGGTAAGCCCGAGTTTTATAGCATCAAAATACTCTAAAATATCTCCATAAGTGTTATAAATAGATCTATGTGACTCATCGATGACAATCAAATCAAAAAAGTGAGATGAAAGAGTTTGTTCCTCATCTCGAATGACATTTAACATAGTTGGATATGTTGAAATATAAAGTCGTCTATCTTTGGAGATAGTACTTTCGCCAAATTTTGGCCAGTAAGGTTCATTTGGCATATACTCTTTAAAAGCTTCAATAGCTTGTTCTCTTAAAGCAATTCTATCAACCAAAAAAAGAGTATTTTTAACAATTCCAGCTCTCATAAGTGAATCAATCAATGCAATTGTAGTTCTAGTTTTTCCTGTACCTGTTGCCATTACAAGTAAGAAATCTCTTCTTTTTTTATCGATTGCTTCCATCACAGAACGAATAGCACTTATTTGGTAATCTCGTCCCGCTATATTTGTGTCTATAAACTCATGAGAGAGTGATTTTTTATATTTCTTGATATGTCTTAATCTTTCTAAATCTTCGATAGATGGGTAGCTATAGATTTTTCTTGGTGGGTAATTGCCAATATCCCAAAAATAAATATCATTTCCATTGGTATAAAAACAAAAAGGTAAATCAACAGATAACTCATCTTTTATATTTTGGCAATACTGTTTTGCTTGCTCACGACCTAGTTCTGCATCTTTTGATGCTTTTTTTGCTTCAACAACTGCTAGAGGTTTACCATCTTTTGCAAGTAAAACATAATCAACTTTTTCATTTGATGTTTTAAGATAAAACTCTTTTACAACTTTTACATTGTTTGAAGTATCCCAATCTGATAACAATAGCTTTTTATCAATCTGTTTTTCTCGTGTTTCTTTTTCTGTTTCCAATGTATTTACCCAAAACTTAATTGTATTTATGATGCGTAGTTAAGTCTATTTATTCTACCTTTTTCTTCATATGATAGCATTGAGTTGAGGACATTTTGTTTGAAAATAATTTTACAAATAAACTAATCTACACAAATAAAATATTTTATTCGTTTACCTCTAAAAAATAAATATTAGCTGTGATTATGGCTATTACTCCTACAATATCAACTTTTAAGTATATTTAATACCAAAACATCCTCCCTGCCACTCGTAGAAAATGTGTGCCAAATCTTTTGCTTTCATTGTATGATTCTCATATTTTGCTCACATCCTACTGTTTTTAAAGTGCTTTATTCTCTATCAAAAACGCTTCCATCGCTTCAGGTGCCAATGGTTGGGAATAGACATAACCCTGCACAAAATAGCAGCCGTTATCATACAAAAACTTTTTCTGTTCCTGCGTTTCTACACCTTCTGCAATAACTTTGAGATTGAGATTTTCAGCAAGACTTATGATAGTTTTACTGATGGCTGCGTCTTCGGCGTCATGAGGGAGATTGTCTATAAACGACTTGTCGATTTTGAGCTTTTTTATCGGCAGACGCTTCAAATAGGCCAGAGAAGAGTAACCTGTACCAAAATCATCGACAGAGAGACAAATACCCAAATCATTGATCTTTTGTAAAGCCTCAATAGAGTCTTTTGGATTTTTCATGATTTGACTCTCGGTGACTTCAAATCCTAGCAATTCATACGCAATGTTCTCTTTCAAAGCCAACTGTTTTATAAACGCGATAAAATCATTTTCTTCGATCTGCTTCATAGCCAGATTCATCGAAAGTCTTCCGGGATTGAGTCCTTTGACCTCCCATTTTGCAAACTCTGAGAGAGCTTTTTGCATCACGATTCGATCAAGCTCCACTATCATACCGCTGAGTTCTGCTAAGGGGATAAATCTTACAGGAGAGATAAGTCCCATAGTCGGATGTTGCCATCTTACTAATGCCTCCATTCCGACAAGTCTATCTGTTCTGATGTCCATCTGCGGCTGAAAATAAACTACCAGCTCATCATTGATAAAAGCCTTTCTCAGTTCTGCTTCCAAGAAGACTCTCTCGTACGCTTTTGCAGTCATATTTTCATCATAAAAACAGTATCTGTTGCGACCGTTTTCTTTTGCTTTATACATCGCAGCATCTGCATTTTTCAGAAGTGCATGAGCATCTTCTCCATCATGAGGGTATATAACAATCCCTATGCTCATGCCGACATAAAGAGTATTGTTCCCAACCACAAAAGATTCTTTGACGACTGCGACGATTTCACTGATGATATTTGATATATAGTCAGGTTCGCTGATATCACTGAGTATGACACAAAATTCATCTCCGCCGAGTCTTGAGAGCGTATCGGTTATTTCTATTTTAGTCTCTACTCTTTTTGTAAATTCTACAAGAATCTGATCACCGATATCATGTCCCAAAGAGTCATTTATCTCTTTAAAATGATCCAAATCAATAAACAAAACCGCTATCTCTTCATCATATTTTTGAGCGACATTCAAAATCTGTGTCAATCTATCCATAAACAAAACTCGATTTGGCAGACCTGTAAGCGCATCATGATTTGCCTGATATTCCAACTGTTTTCTTTGCTGCTCAAGCATAGAGAGGCTATTTTGTAAATCAAACTGGCTCTTTTTCATTTGGGTTATATCCCTGCCCGCGCCGACAGTGCCGATGATATTTCCCTCTTTGTCATAAAAAGGAGCTTTATAAACTTCCAGATACATAAGCTTGCCTTTGACGTTTCCGTACTCTTCAAACTTCATCGCTTGGTTATTTTTGATAACATCTATATCGCTGTTAAAACAAAGTTCACCAAAAGTATGCCAGCTCGGTTGATGTTTATGCGCTTCTCGCTCACGCAGAGCAAAAAAAACATCATTTTTACCTATCGGCTCCTCTGTATCATTCGCCATAAGCAAACCCTCACAAAGAGCCTTATTGGCATAGATATATGTACCCTCGACATCTTTGACCCAAAGCATATCCGGAAGATGCTGCGTCAAAAGATTTAAAAGTTCCGAGTTGTGCTCTTTTAAGTCTGAAAGTTCAAAGGCCATTCATACCCCTTTTTTCTATAAATTTAACCAATAGCAATATTTTACAATATTTACACGCAACTCTTCTCACCCTTTTAGAGGATATCCACCGCTTCATTACCGCTGAGTGCTTCGACGATGTTGTTACTTACCCGTATCGCCGACTCGATGATTACATTGTGCAGTTTGGATATGATGGTGATATTGAGCGGTCTGTTACCGGGATTTTTGCGGATAAGGACATACAAATCTTCTAGGACTTTCATGTTAGTATCTAACCGCACCGCCAGATTGAGTGGTTCTTGGGGTTTTTCTTGTATCTCTGTTTTGACTTTTTTTGTCTCTTTTTTGGCATCTTTGAGTGTCATGAGCTTGTTGACACTGATGCGTGTAAACATCTCCGTATGCGTAACCTGCACCTTAAACGCAACCGGCTCACTCAAATCCATCTCTTGAAGTTCTTTCAACCTATCCTCAAAAAGCATAATCTCGACGTTTCCGTGAAAATCCATAAGGCTCACAATACCAAATTGGTTTCCTTTTTTGGATATCTTTTTTTGGATATCTTCGACTTTACCGATAAAGATAGCCTGCGAACCGTCTTTGATATTTTGTATCTCTGAAGAGAGCGTATAACTCAGACCATCGAGAATATCTCTATACTCATCCATCGGGTGACCCGATACATAAAATCCAAGCGTCTCTTTTTCAAATTCCAAAATCTCTTTGAGGGTATATTCAGGTGAATTTTGTAGTTTTATCTCTACCGTCGTAATCTCCGCATCATCTCCAAAAAGGCTTCCCATCGCATTTTTCTTTGCGTTTGCGGCATCTTTTGCCGTCTCTACCATCAAGTCAAGTTGGTCAAGCAAAGCCTTCCTTGAATAACCAAATCTATCAAACGCACCTGATTTTATCCCTGATTCCACAAAACGCTTATTGACTTTTGAAGGGTCGATTCGGTTGACAAAATCCTGTATAGAAGTAAATTCGCCACCCTCTTTTCTCGCTTCCAAAATAGACATTACCGCAGAATTTCCAACCCCTTTGATAGCGCCTAACCCAAAAAGGATGACCTCTTTATCGTCTTTTGTGATGGCAGAAAACTCAAGCTGTGAGTGACAAACATCGGGAGGTGAGAGCTCTATACCCATGCGTTTTACCTCATCGATATAACGCACGACTTTGTCCATATTGTCCTTATCAGAGGTCAAAAGTGCCGCCATAAATTCGTTTGGATAGTAGGTTTTGAGCCATGCTGTCTGGAAAGTAACCATCGCATACGCCGCAGAGTGGGATTTGTTAAATCCATATCCCGCAAACTTCTCTATCAAATCAAAGAGCTTAGAAGCTTTGTCATAGTCATACCCTTGCCCTTTTGCACCCGTTGCAAACTCATCGTTATATGCCGACATATCTTTCTTTTTCCCCATCGCACGGCGGATGATATCTGAGTATCCTAGAGAAAAACCACCGATAGTCTGGACTATTTGCATGACCTGTTCTTGATAAACGATGACCCCATAGGTGTTGCCAAGGATATCTTCCATCGCAGGAAAGGTATATTCTATCGCTTGACGACCGTGTTTTCGTTCGATAAAACTATCAAGCATCCCAGATTCCATCGGTCCCGGACGATAGAGTGCCAAGACTGCGATAAGGTCTTCAAAGCTGTCTGGTTTGAGGCGTTTGTTGAGATCTTGCATCCCTGATGACTCTATTTGAAACATCCCTATTGTTGCCCCGCTTCGGATAACCTCATACACTTTGGGGTCGTTCTCATCTATAGCATGCCATTCTATCGTTTTGTCATAGCGATGTTTGATGAGTTTGATAGCGTTGTCGATAACATCCAGCGTTTTGAGTCCCAAGAAATCGAACTTGATAAGATCCACATCTTCGAGATAGTTGAGCGAATACTGTGTGACAAAAGTCGTCTCACCTGAGGGCTTATAGATAGGTGTTTTTTTCCATAACTCTTCATTGGAGATGACCACACCCGCGGCGTGCATACCCGAGTTGCGTTTGAGACCTTCGAGTTTTTTGGCAAATTCCCAGACTCTTGCTGCGTTTGTATCACTCTCTATAAGTTCTTTTAGTTTTGGCTCTTTTTGATACGCGCCGTCGATATACTCACCTTTTTTCTCTTTGCCGTTGAGTGTGATACCGAGTTCATCTGGGATGAGTTTTGCCATCTTGTCCGCCTGAGAGAGCGGCATATCCAAAACGCGGGCAACATCGCGGATAACTCCTTTTGCAAGCAAAGAACCAAAAGTGATGATTTGTGCGACTTGATTGCGTCCGTATTTGTTGACTACATAGTCGATGATCTCACCGCGGCGTGCCTGCATAAAGTCCATATCGATATCGGGCATACTTACACGCTCAGGATTGAGAAATCTCTCAAAAAGCAAGTCGTACTTCATCGGGTCGATATCTGTAATGTCAAGCGAATACGCCACCAAACTTCCAGCCGCAGAACCACGCCCCGGACCTACTGCGATACCCATCTCTTTGGCGACTTTGACGAAATCCCAAACGATAAGCATATAGCCGGGGAACTTCATATCGTTGATGATTTTCATCTCAAACTCAAGGCGTTTTTTATACTCTTCATGTCGCTCATGAGGAACGTGTATCAAGCGTTTTTCAAGTCCAAGTTTGCAGCGGTAGATAAAATACTCCGCATCATTTTTATCGGCTGCACTTTTCCATACTCTTTTTTCATCCTTCCCGGCATCCTGAGCTACCGGCGCATCGTCTTCATGAGCGATAGTGAGTCCTTCGTTGGCTGCGTATTCGGGAGTGAACTTAAAGTTTGGCGGGGTCGGATCTCCGAGTTGGAGTTTGAGTTGGCACTTCTGTACGATCTCCTGCGTATGCTCAAGCGCTTCGGGAATATCTGCAAAAAGACGCTCCATTTGCTCAGGAGATTTGAGATAAAACTCATGCACAGAGTGGCGCATACGGTTGGGATCGTCATAGAGTTTATTCATCCCGATACACATAAACGCCTCATGATACTGCGCATCTCCGGGATAAGTATAGTGTGTGTCATTTGTGGCTACGACTTTGATACCCGTCTCTTTGGCGATACGAAGTATCTGATCGTCTATAAAAAGCTGATCGCCGATACCGTGACGCATGATCTCCAAATAAAAATCATCCCCAAATATCTCTTTGTACTCCAAAGCGACGGTTTTTGCACCTTCAAACCCTAGCGCGCCGTTTTTGACATTGCGTTCGTTTGCTAGATTGAGGTGCCAATTGACCTCACCTTGCAGACAGGCAGAGGTACAGATAAGTCCCTCGCTATGTTCGGCAAGCTCTTTTTTGTTGATACGGGGAAAATAGTAAAATCCGTCGATAAAAGCTTTGGAAGAGAGATACATAAGGTTCTCATAGCCCTTTTGGTTTTTGGCAAAAAGACAGATATGAAAACGCTGTTTGGTACTTTTGTCATCCAAAGTATCACCGTTATGGATATAACCTTCCATGCCGATGATAGCTTTCATCCCCGCTTCTTCCATCTGCTTATAAAAATCAATAGCCCCAAACATATTGCCGTGATCCGTCATCGCGACGGAGGTCATACCGAGTTCTTTGGCACGTTTGACGAGGTTTGATATCTTGTTCGCTCCATCGAGAAGGGAGTATTCTGTATGAAGATGTAAGTGGGTAAATGGTCTTTTGCTCATGAGTTTGCCTGGATACTATTTTGTAAATTAGAAATTTGATTATAGTAAATTTGACTTAAAGTGAAGGTGTTTTTTCATTTGTCAAAGGTGAAGTTAAACCCAAATCTCGAAATAGAACAATTATAAATCAAGTGCAGATATCGTAGAATATAAGGGAAGAGAAAGTAAAAACTGCACCTGATACTTTCACCCAACGGGTGCAGTTTTTTCCACAAAAACGGAGCCCAATTATGCCACAAACAATTTTAGATTTTACTGTTGAATCCACAGATGAAAAATTAACACCAAGGGTAGGAGTCATTCTTTTAGGAGAATATTTCAAAAGTATAGGACTTGATTTATTAAGTAGGGACCGTTCATAATTCCGTGTCAATCGGGTAAAATTATATTTACTCAAGGAATGACACATGAAGATAGAAATAGATGTAGAGCAATTTGCTCGTGATATAAAAGCTGGTAAAAGTATTGGTGGT
>JAQTWZ010000048.1 GCA_028689055.1 Sulfurimonas sp.
AGATAATCTGCTGTTTTTAAGAGTCCGTCGCTTAAATATTTGGCCTTATATCCCTTCATCGTAAGATAGACACGCGCCAAATTTGCTCTGTCATTGTGTGGGCAAGCGGTGATGATGAGTTTATCTTTTGGGAGCTCATGTAAACGCGAGGGAAGTTCACTCAGCGGGATATTTTTAATAAACGGCATATGCCACGCTTCATACTCCTCTCTAAATCGTATATCGATGACAACCGCTTCACCCTCTTCGAGTGCGTTTAACATTTCGATACTTTTTATCTTCATATCCTCGCGCTCATGATAATCAAAAGCTTTTATATAGGCATCAAAACTCTGTTCTTTGGCGTCTTGCGCGTACACCAACAACGAACATAACAACAGACCAAAAAAAATCTTTTTCATCACTCTTTACTCCTCTGTAAAACCAAACTCTTTCAAAAGTGCGCCCAGCTTCTCTTGTGAGAGTACACCAATATTTCTAAAAACTTCTTTGCCTTCTTTGTCATAAATAATCTGCGTTGGAATCATTCGGACATTGAGTTCATAAGCACTTTGTCTATCTTTGCCGACATTGATGAAATGGATATTGTAGTTTGGATGTGATGCTTTGATTTTGTAGAGCATTTTTCCCATAATCTGGCAACTGTGGCAACTCTCTGCTCCCACTTCCAAAAAATAGGGTTTGCCTTTGCCAATACTTGAAGCGACAAAGGCATATTTACTCTCTTCTAACATCTCTTGTGCAAAAAGTGATACCACAAAAAGTGAACATAATAAAAAAATCTTTTTCATTTTTTCTCCTAAAACTGTTGTGCCGCTTGCCAAGCAAAATAGATACTAAATCCAAGCAACATGAGCGCAAAAGCGTAGTTGAGCCAAGCGGCAAATCTGCCAAGCACCTTGTTTGAAACCACGCTTTGCGCAAAACCTACCGATACACCAGCAGCGAGTAGAAGCATCGAGTGCCCAAGGGCAAAAACCAAAATAAGTGCATACGCATAAATATAGCCGCTATTTGCCGCAATACCGATAATCGCAACAAGCGGCGCTGAAGCACAAGGCGTACTCACAAGTCCAAAAATAAGCCCGATAATAAAACCGCCAAAGAGACGAAAATGGATGAGTTTTGCCATAAGAGCGGATTTATCCACTTGACCTAAAAGACCAAATGCGTAGAGTCCGATAAGCAAACTCGCAAACGAAGCAAGCAGATAAGCCCACAGCGGAGCGATAGAGAAGAAGCCGCCAAATTTTGCAACAATAAACCCTAGTACCGAAAAACTAAGCATCACGCCCAACGCAAAAAGTGTAGCAAAAATATAGGTATAAAGCGCTTTTTTGCGTCCGCTCAAATCTTTTGAGAGTGCGACCGAACTCCCTACAAGAAGCGGCACGGAGACAAGTGAACAGGGAGCAACCGCCGTAAGTGAACCTGCTCCAAAAGCACCTGCGAAAACAAGTGCAGAGTTTGCTTCTAAAAGCGTTGTGATAAACTCTGGCATCTTATGCGTTTATGAGTTTCAACACTTCATCGACACTCAGCACTTTACCCGTGCTCACGACCTTGCCGTCTATCACAAGTCCCGGAGTGCTCATGACTCCGTATTCCATGATTTTGAGGATATCATCGACTTTGAGTATTTGGGCAAATTTTCCGCTTTTTGCCACCGCTTCTTTGACTACTTTTTCAAGTGTGATACATTTCGCGCAGCCTGTGCCTAAAACTTCTATTTTCATAAGAGACACCCTTGCATCATAGGTGCTAGCTCTGCTGCCTCTACATCGCCTTCTATCGTGATAGAGGCCCCTTGAGCTTCACTACGCACCTCGATATTTGTAATCTTTTGCATCATTGCAGGGTCACACTCGCACTCACATTTGCCCTCTTGACACGCTTGTATCTTTTTTTGTAAATCTTCAGCATTAAAGCCGCCTAAAATCGCTTTGACACCGTTTTGTGTATTGTGTATTTGAAACATTTTTTCTCCTAATAATAAATCTCATAGAATTTGAACGCGTCCAAATTCTATTCAGTCACTAAAGCTTCGCCTTCGGCGAGAGAGGAGTCATTTTGACTCCTATAAAATAGCATTAAAGATAAAGCCTACGCCCATAATGCCTAGACCGACAATCGTAAAAAAAAGTGCGATAAGACGCACGTGCAAGATGCGTGATAAAATCATAGCCTCCGGCAAACTCAAAGCCGTAACCGCCATCATAAATGAAAGCGCACTGCCAAGCAACATCCCTTTTTGTGTGAGCACCTCTACAAGCGGCATCACCCCCGCTGCGTTTGAGTACATAGGAATACCCAGCAAAACCGCCAAAGGTACGCTATACCAACTATCACCGCCTGCATAAACAGCGATAAAATCGGCAGGCACATACCCATGGATGAAAGCACCAATCCCTACACCCGCCATCACATACAGGTAGATTTTTTTGAATATATCCAGAGTGTATTCCCACGACTCGCGCATTCTCTGAGCCATGCTAAGAGAAATCTTTACATCCTCCAACTCTCCTTGCATAGGCGTGATAGGGATAAGTACATAAGACTCCAAACGCAACTTACCGATAATATAACCGCCCACAATCGCGACAAAAAGTCCAAAACCTATATAGATAGCCGTGACTTTAACGCCAAACAATCCAAAGAGCATGGCGATAGCTATTTCGTTGTTGAGCGGAGCGGAGATGAGAAAACTAAAAGTGATGCCCATAGGGATACGCGCTTGCATAAAACCCAAAAAAAGCGGGATGGCACTACAGGAGCAAAATGGGGTAATAATCCCAAAAAGTGCAGCTAAGACATTGCCGCTAAACTCACTTTTACCTTGGAGGTAAAGGCGTACTTTTTCGGTGTTAAAGTAGGTGCGCAAAAAAGTCACTGCAAAAATGATGACCGCCAAAAGGATAAATATTTTGAGAGTATCGTAGAGAAAAAAGTGCAAAGCTTCACCAAATTGTGTATCTTTCGCTACTGCAAAAAGCTCAAATACGAGCCTTCCGCTGAGTCTCTCCCACCAATCAAACATTAAATCCCCAACTCCGCTTGGATGCGTGGCAGAAGCTCTTTTTCTATAAGAGAGAGTGTGTTTTCATACTCTTCTTCTGTCTTGCCGCTTGGATCTTCAAAACCTATATGCATCGTTTGTACCGCTTTTGGGAACATCGGACAAGTCTCATGAGCGTGATCACACACCGTGACTACTAAGTCAAACGCAGTATCCAAAACTGTATCTATAAGCTTGGAATGGTAGGTTTCTCTCCAATACCCTTTTTGCTCCAAAAGTGCTTTGGCGTAGGGATTGACCGCTCCGCTTGCTCGTACACCGGAACTTTGGGCGAAGATTTTGTCGCCGAGTTTTGCGTTGATAAGAGCCTCAGCCATAATAGAGCGGCAACTGTTTCCCGTACATAGAATCAAGACATTTTTTACCATAAGAGATATACTCCTCTTTGAGAATTTTTTGAGTTGCAAAAGTGTAGCAGAATTATTTTAATATATCAACATATATTGATATAAAGATGCAATTAAGCCAAATTTTAGAAGTAAAAAACTACTTTAGAAGTACTTTTTTACTCCTTCGCTAGGACTATCTTATCCCGACCGCTTTTTTTTGCTTCGTAAAGTGCTTGATCTACTCGCTTGAAAAAACTCTCTTTGTCCAGCCCTGCCTGCATCTCTCCAAGACCAAAACTCAGAGTTATCTTTACCCCGTCAAAATCATGTTCTTTTATCAATACCCGCACTATTTTTGCAAGGTTATTGGCATCATCAATGGCTCTGTTGGTGAGAATAACGAACTCCTCACCACCCCATCTGTAAAGCGTATCTTTTTGCTGCACCATCAGAGATCTTACAAGTCTAGCGCTCTCTTTGAGAATAAAGTCTCCCTTATCGTGACCATAAGTATCATTGACATTTTTGAAAAAATCGATATCAAATAAGATAAGAGAAAAAGCTGCTGCGTTTTTGTCAAAGGCGCTCATGTACTCATCTAAAGCCAAATCATATTTTTTTCTATTGGAGAGTTTTGTAAGCGCATCCATGTAGATTTCATCCCGCATTCTCTCTTCATTGCGGCGCTCTTTGGTCACATCATAACTCACACTGAAATAGTTTGAAACATTTCCTTGCGTATCTTTTATGGAGTTGATTTTTTTCTTGTCGTAAAAAAGTGTCCCGTCTTTTTTTTTGTTGAGAAAAACATCCTCAAAAGAACCGTTTTTGAGTAAAGAATCCCACATATTTTTATAGAAGTTTTTGTTTTGCTTACCCGACTTGAGCACTCTCGCATTTTGCCCTAAAAGTTCACTCTCCATATAACCCATATTACGGCAAAAGGCATCATTGGCATAGACGATATTCGCCAAAGTATCAGTGACCAAAATCATTCCGGGGGCTTTTTTCACAACCGAATGGAGCAAAAAATTCTCATTTTGCATTGCAACGAGTTTGGTGATGATTTTTTGAAATGAGATATATGCCATAAGTTCACCGGCTGCGTTTAGTAGCGGTGATATATTCCATCTGACTATATATTCCAGCTGCTCTTTGGTGTAGTTTATGTTTTGAGCGCTAAAGTTTTTACCCGCCTGCAAATCTTTTTTTAGTTTTTCAAGTACTTTTTTATCGGTCTTTTCCCCCTGAAGTATTTTGGGGCTTTTACCAAAAATTTCTTCATTTGTGTAACCTGTTTCACGGGTAAAAGCTGCATTAACATAGAGAAATTTTATCCCCTCTTCCCAGTTTGTTGTCGTGAGCATGATAGGGTCAACTGCAAGGTCAAAAGCTTTGAGGAGAGAGAGGACATCAAGCTCACTCAAAAGAGTTTGTAAAGTATCGTTATGCTTTTTCATAGTTCAATTATACCGCATCTCTTATATGATTATTTATACAAAATACGCACAAAACCAAAAATAAAAATTCCCAAAGCCAGCTCCTTGAGCTCTCTATCATACAAAAGCACAAAAACGCCGCCGAACATGAGCGCAAACGAAAGTGCGTAAGACTTCACGCTCTCTTTTACATCTTTTTTCATCCACTCCAGCTGATCGTTTGAGAGTTCCACAATAAGCTCATCGGCGGCTATTTTTTTGATAGCAGATTTGATATCTTTTACCAAAAAAGGGAACTCTTTTATCTCATCTATCAGAGTTTCGAGGATACCCTCTTTTGCTCCAAGCGCCTTTGGAATATTTTTTTGCAAAATCGGCAGGATATCTTTTATCCCGTTGAAATTTTCTATATAGGTCGTACCAAGTCCTTCGATGATGGCACTCACGCGGAGGATATAGATAGCGTCACTGGGGAGTTTAAACGGCAAATCTCTCGTAGATTCAAGCACATCAAACGCAAGCTCTTGCATCGACTCGCTTGAGAGATTGTCATTGGAAAATATCTCAAACATTTTGGCAGTAAACGCAGCAAGTTCCGTAACAGGTGCTTCATAAGCGATAGTGCCGAGTTTTTTGTTTGCTGCGATATAACGCTCATAATCTTGCTCATGTGCGGATTTTATCAGCTCAATAATAGCGATACGGGAGTTGTTCGGTACGGTTTTTACCATACCAAAATCCAACAATATCAGCTCACCTTCTCTACTCACCAGCAGATTTCCCGGATGCGGGTCTGCATGAAAATAGCCGTTGATAAGCATCTGCGTCGTGTAAAAATCAACAAGCTTCGCGATGATGGCGCGAAAATCTATCTCATGTTTGAATATATTTTCTTTGTCATCAAAACGAAAACCCTCTTCATAGCTCATCACAAGCGCATCATCACAGCAAAGCTCTTTGTATGGGCGAGGAAAACGCACACCACTCTCTTTGTAAACATTCGAAAATTTCACAAGATTTCCTAGCTCATGCGTGAGACTGACCTCTTGGAGTATCATCTTGGAAAATTCGCCGACTACGGCTTCTATGGAATTTTTTGTGTAGTGAGAAAAAAGAGGGCGAAAGAGACGATTAAAAAAGCTGATGATACGGATGTCTGCTACAACCTGCTCTTTGATGTACCGTCGTCTGAGTTTGACGGCTACTTTTGTGCCCTCATGCGTATAAGCGATATGCACCTGCCCGATAGAAGCCGAAGCGATCGGCGCGTGTTCAAAACTCTTAAACGCAGTCTCACTAAACGCAGCACTATAGACAAACGCAAAGTCATCCGCGCTCATACAAGGCAGCTGATCGTGTAACTCTTTGAGCTCAAGAAGATACTCTTTGTCAAAAAAGTCTGCACGCGTTGCAAGCACTTGAGCCAGTTTGATAAAGCTCGCACCCAGCAAAGTTATGCTGCGTTTAAGCGCCTTTGGAGTGAGTGGTTTGAGCCCTAAAAAGCTTTTCTTCTTTTTTATCACCAAATAAATAGTGAGTAAAAACGCAAAAACGCTGTAAATCCGAATGGGTGAATAAAACCCGATATTTTTGAAAAAAGAGTTTATTTCAAATCCTCTTTGAGTTTCTCAATATCCGCTTTTGTCGCGAGTCCTAGTTCATCTATCACCTCTTTGAGAGCACGCTTGAGCTCATCTTTGAGACGTGTCTCTTCCTCTTTGCCTTTTTTCTCTATAGACTCCAAAAAGCTCTTTGCGTCACTCGTTTTGAGCTTCCCTTGTTCTTCGAGTTTTTTGACCTCTTCTTCTACTTTTTCTTTTAACACAGTTGCGGCACCGATGCCTGCATAAATCAAATCTTTGAACATCTTTTCTCCTTTATTTGAGTAATTTTTTGATATCTTCTTCGATACTCTCAGGCGTTGTGGCAGGCGCATATCTCTGGAGCACATTGCCATCTTGGTCGATTAAAAACTTCGTAAAATTCCACTTGATAAGGTCAAGTCCCATCACGCCACCGGCATGTTTTTTCAAAAATCTATAAAGTGGATGCGCGCTTACACCGTTTACATCGAGCTTGGAAAACATATCAAACTTCACGCCGTAACTGCTTGAGCAGAAGTTTTTTATCTCCTCTTCTGTGCCAGGTTCTTGTGAGAGAAACTGGTTACAAGGAAATCCGAGAATCGAAAGTCCCTTGTCGCTGTAGCGCTCATGGAGCGTCTCAAGTCCCGCATATTGCCCTGTATAACCGCAATGGCTTGCGACATTGACGATAAGCATCACACGGCCTTTATACTTCTCAAGCTTCACCATTTTGCCATCTATATCTTTTACTTCAAACTCATATATACTCATATTTTCTCCTGCCATAAGGCTTAGTGTCACCAAAAATAGCATCAAGATTTTTTTCATCATTTTGCCTCCAATAAACGCTTGCTCATATCATGTCGATAACCAAACATACTCTGAAGCTGATAATATACAAAAGTATCAAACAGGGAGTTTAAAAATCCAAAAGGCAGTTCATACTCCACCCTGTCTTTAAGCTCACACAAACCATCTTCTTTTTGCGTAAAAATGTGTGAGTGTTTCCAAAATCTAAACGGAGACTTTATCGCTACATCTACTAGCAAATTTGGTGCTTCAAGTCTTTCAATCTTGACTTCCCACAAAATAGGAAGAAAGTTTTGAACTGTTTTGAGCTTGAGAATCGCCCCCTCCTTTGGGAGAAAATCTTTATTTAAAAGTGTCACTTTTATATTTTTAGGGCTGATAGCTTGAAGATTTTTCGTGTCGATATGAAACGCAAACAAAGCTTCAAGCTCACACTCTATCAGTGATATTTTTTCGTAAATCTTCACCTGCGACTCCTTTTGCTCTATAATTTAATGCTCTGGTGTTTGCCATATAGCGTTGTACTCTTTTGGCGTGAGTTTGACAAGCCCTAGCTCTTCGAGAAAATCATACAATCTGCTCCATCTTTTGGCATCTGCTTTGATATCTGATTCAAGTCTTGGCAGAGTATCTTCGATGATTTTGTCCATGAGCGAACTCTTTGGCTCTTTTGTGTAATCATAATAGATAGACATCGCTTCAAGAGGATTTTTTTGCAGATACGCAGCTGTTTTGTTTGTCACTTCGATGAACTTACAAAGTGCTTCACCTTTTTCATCGATGATAGCCTGCGTAGTCATAAGTTCTAGGGCTGAGAAGTTTGGATATGGTGACTCAAATTGGTCGATAAAGAGGTTTTCAAACCCTTCCATCTGGGCTTCTATCCCTTCAAAATTATAAAAACAGAGCCACGCACCATCAAAACTTGCATCGTTTTTCATATTGTTGATATGCCAAAAATCCGTCTCGACAAACTCGACATTTTTTCTATCAATCACAAAACCGTTTTTATCTGCGTAGCGTCTGAGTATCTCATAGCCTATCTTGTTTGTTACAGGATTTGAGGCTGGAGTGGTTATCTTTATTTTTCCATTTGCTCTGAGTTTTTCTACTCTATCTGCGCGTATCATCACTCCACCGCGTGTCTCAAAAAAACAGCCAAGTGACTTGATGCCTTCAAAATAGTGTTCATACAGATGCAGCGGTTCGTTACAGTGAATATCTATCTTGCCTGATTTGAGGTCTTCAAAGCCGTCATAATGCTCTATCGGCTGGATAATCTCCACATCCAAACCCGCCTCCGCATATTTACCGCTCAAAACACCTGCGATAAAAGGAAGATGATCAGGATTTATAAACCATTCCAATGCTATTTTTAGTTTCATTTTCTTCTCCAATACTATTTAAAACATTGTAGTAAAACGCAAACTTTGTTCGTAGGATGAAAATGTCGATTCATCTCCATAGAGACCTTACTCCAATCAAAAGCACTATTGACTACAATAAGTCTCTTGCCTTCTACAACAAAAACTTCCTCTCAAACGCAGCATCGATATCTAAAACTTTCTTGCGTTTGAGTGCTTCTATCACACTTGGCGTACATGAAACGTCATCAGGCCATCTTCGCATAAATCCGTCCATTTCATTTTTGTTTGTCGCATCAATGCAGAGGCTCTTTTGTGCGAAATGAAAGTCTCGGTTTGCATCTATGTTATTGACCACTCTCCAGATGAGCATATACGGATTGTCTAGGTAGTTGTTTTTGGCATCCACGATTATGAGCACTTTTATGTGTCCTAGTAACGGTGCGAGATCTGCAAAAAGTTCTTTTTGTCTTCTGCGTTTGTTTACAGAGATAACACACAGCGGTGTGTTAGTGTTTGTAAAGTACTGTTTGAGGTCTTGGACTTCATCCGTAATTTCTCTCATTTTTTGGTACATGAGCGCATCTTCGAGAAGTTCTATCTCACTCTTTTGTACCACGCCACCCGTACAGTCGATACCGAGTTTGCCGCCTACGCCGAACTTGTTGGAACTGTGGTCAAGCGCATCGACAACACCGCGACTGAGCATGAGGTCGTCTATATCTACACGGTTGAGTATGTATTGCGTTACTGCTTCATGGTCTGTGAGTGCTGGAGCATCTTCACCCACAAATATGGCGTGTTTGACAAAACTCATCTGTCCCACACCCCAAAAAGCATGCATCACCTGCTGCGCGTGTCCAGGATAGAGTGTTTTTATCTTTGCTAGGATAAGGTTATGATATACGCCATTTTCAGGCATATAGTAGTCCAAAAGATCAGGTGCGGTGGTTTTGAGTAGCGGCAAAAATATGCGCTCCGTTGCATGTCCCATATATTTATCTTCAAGCGGCGGTTTGCCTACGACTGTAGCCGCAAAGATAGGATTTTTCTTGTGTGTAATGGCTGTCACTTCCATAAAAGGATACGCTTCATCAAGTGTGTAGTATCCTGTATGGTCTCCAAAAGGTCCTTCTATACGTAAATTTTCTACATCTACAAAGCCTTCAATCACATAATCCACATCACGAGGGACATAAATATCATTTGTGATGCATTTCACAAGCTCTGCGTTTTTGCCCTTGATAAATCCATACAGCATCAGTTCAAAAACACCGATAGGCAAAGGTGCCTGTCCACACCAGATATAGAGTGGATCACCGCCGATACCGACACTTACAGGCATTTTTTTGCCTGCTTTTTTATATTCGTGGAAGAAATGGTTGGAGTCTTTGTGTATCTGCCAGTGCATCCCCAGCGTATGATCATCATGGACCTGAAGTCTGTACATCCCGAGGTTGCTCATGGTGCCATCGAGACTTTTTGTATAGACCTGCCCCATCGTTATAAATGCTCCAGCATCTTGTTCCCATGTCGTAAGAACGGGCAAGTCACTGAGTTTTGCATCACTTCCTAGTTTGATAATCTCCTGACATTCACCCTTCTTAGATAGCTTCTTTGGAAAAACAGATTTGAGGTTGAAAAGTGTCCCAAACATCGAAATCTTGTCCATAAAACCGCTTGGAGGCTTCATATGCAAAAGCTCCTCAATACGCGCAGCAATGGCATCGCCATCGCCTATGAGAAGTTCTACTGCTTTTGGTGAACAAAAAACATTCATAAGTATGGGCGTATCAAACTTTTTACCGCTTTTTTTATCGACTGCGTTTGTAAAAAGGAGCGCTTTTGAGTTTGGAGTTTTCACCTCAACATACTCCACATGCGTGATTTCGAGATAAATATCAAGCTCTTCATCTATTACTCGTAACAAATCATGCTTTTTTAAAAGCTCTATGGTTGCGTTTGTTTGCATCCTAGTATCCATAAGATATCGCGCACGGGATATCTTTGTACTGCTCAAACACTCCAAGAATCTCCTCTTTGAGGCTGCTTACATCATACATTTGTATCGCTTGTGTTTTTGGGTAGTGCGTACATATATTCTCAAAATTCTCTATCAATGCATCAAGTCTCTCACCACTTGCTATTGGAATATTATATTTTTGCAATAACTCTATGTTTTGCGCCTCTTTATCTCCTCTTTGAAAATATACAGGTGCATTACCTGCCGCCAAAGACTCTAAACACGCTTGCACCGAAGCACTTAAGAGATATTTTGTCTCTTGAATACTCTGCATATAATGCTCTTCATCCACTATCTCACAAAAAGAGCGCTCAAGTATTTCTCCGCTATCAAGGAAAAAATAGTTTCCATTTACAAGTGCAAAATCATATTTTTGCGATCCTTCACAAAAATCCAAAAACCATTTTTTATAGTCATCATCTCCAAAAAATAAAGCTTTTTCACGTTTTGTATCAAAAGTGCCAAAATACTCTGGATCTACAATATCCATAGCAATAGCATCCCCGATTCTATAAACGCGACTGCAATACGAAAACATCTGCTCATGCATCTCTTGCGTCACATCTTCATTGTCATAAATAAGCATATCCAGACGCTCCATAGTATGCGGCAGATTGCCCATAGCATCGATTCCCATCGTTTTTGCGACACCCATTGTCGCTCGTGCTATAGAAGCGGCGCGATAATCGCCTGTACAAAGCGTGGGTTTGCATACTTCCAAAAGAGTGCAAAGCGCCGCTGTGCGTCTGACATTTTCCAAGCCGTCTCTGTGTGAACTCTTCGCATAAATAAATAATTCCATATTCTCTTCTCCTGTTTCTAAAAAAGGTATTTCAAACGCAAAGCAGCTCCCAAAGAAGGAGCGATGGTATAACTCTCTCCTTCATCTGCTCCGCTGTTATAAAGCGTAAATTCACGCTTGATGGAGTACAAGATATCCGTCTCAAGCGTGAGCTTTGAATCAAAAGTATAGGAAATACCAAGGTTGCTCATAGTGTCTTTTGCTTCGATATATCCCGCAGCTTCTATCGTACTTGTATCGCTGAGCTTGATAAGTGACTGAGAATATATCATGCCAAAACGCAAGAGTGTTTTATAGCTCACGTAGTACCCGACATAGGTTCTAGGAAAACCCAAAACAAACTGCAAACCGTCATGTTGTCTGGCTCTGTAGCTGTAGCTCATGACGGGAAGTCCGAAGCTCGATGTCGGATGATAATTGGCAAAAGCTCCCATCTGGATTGTGTGATTTTCGCTGAGTTTGTATGAGGCAAAACTAAAGATACCCGCTCCGTAAGAATCTTGCATCTCTTTTTCAAAGGTACTGCTAAGAGAAAGTGAAGTAAGCCAAAACCATTTTTCGTTGATAAAATAAGGAATATTTCCACTTATTTTTACGCTGTGCATCTGCTCGATTGGATTTTCTACGCCATTTCCAAAAGGAAGCGCTTCGATATTACTCCACAAAAAAGACCAGTTTGTGTAGCTGATAGAACCCAACTTGTTCGCAACTGCGATACGGTTTTTGGCGACCGCGACACTTCCTCCCCCGCTACTCACCTCTGCGTCACTTATGTACGAAGAGTCAAAGGTCACGCGAGGTTTGAGCATCTGCTCAAGCACATCCTCTTTGAGCTGCGTTTCTTGTGCAGAAATAGTGATACCAAAAAATAAAATAAAACATGACAATAAAAATGTGCGCACATCAAATCCTTTTCATAATACTATACTAAATGCACATCTACTTGTATCTGTTTTTTGACAGTTAATATTTTATACTACTTTTCAAATGTATAAATTACGCTAAAATCAGCTCAAAAAGAGTCCTCCATGAAAAACTTTATCGCTCCTATCAAAACAGCTGTTATCGGTACTATCGACGCGAACAATCATCCATTTTCTTCTTATGCGCCTTATATCTATGATAATAATCGCTTTTATATCTATATTTCTAGCATCGCAACGCACACAAAAAACATCCTCACAAATCCAAATGCTTCACTCTTTTTTGCAGAAGATGAAAGCAAAACAGAAAACCTCTTCGCACGCAAACGCATCTCTTTGCAGTGTATCTCCAAAAAAATAGAAAGAGATTCACTGCGTTTTGAAGAAGTTTTTACTCTCTATACACAAAAGTTTGATCCTTCAATGGTAGAGATGCTCAAAAAGATGAGTGACTTCAATCTTTTTGAACTTGAAGTCTTCTCAGGAGAGGCTACTTTTGGTTTTGGTGAGGCATACGTCATAGGTGGAGTTGGGATGAATGAGCTTGTCCCACGTAGTGGTGGGAGCGGTCATCATACTTCAAAATAAAAATAAACCTACAAAAAAGCCCTACTAAACGCAGTGAAAAAATTATACACTTCTCAAAATAGTAGGAGTTGAAATGAAAGTTGTATTAACCATAGCCGGAAGCGATTCAAGCGGAGGTGCCGGGATTCAGGCTGATCTGAAAACATTTGAAGCATTTGGTCTTTTTGGCACAAGTGCTATCACAGTGCTTACAGCACAAAACACGCAGGGTGTAAGAAGTATTGCACCACTTGGCGCTGCATTTATCAAAGAGCAAATAGCTGCTGTTTTGGATGATTTTGACGTGGCTGCTATCAAAATAGGGGTGCTATACAGCAAAGAGATTATCGAAGCAGTGAGAGAGATTATCTCCACTTTGGATATTCCTATCGTTCTCGATCCCGTATTTATCTCCAAAGTCGGTTCTCCTTTGCTTGAAGATGGGGCTATAGAAGCTATGAAAACACTTTTCGCTCATGTAAGTCTCATCACCCCAAATATGTACGAGGCGCACGCACTTTTTGGCTATAAACATGGAGACACGGCTTCTTTGGAACAGCTCCATCACACACCTTGTCCTGTTCTTATCAAACATCAGATTTTAGAGATGCCACACCAAAAAGTAAGTGTCGATCAGCTCTTTTATAAACACCAAAAAAGAATATTTCAGTCCCCAATGATAGAGACTACAAATCTCCACGGCACAGGATGTTCCTACTCCAGCGCTATCGCCGCAAACCTTGCTTTGGGACACTCTTTGGAAAAATCTATTGAAATATCCAAAGCTTTTATATACCAAGCTATCCTGCATGCACCAAACATCGGACATGGCGCAGGACCTATAAACCATAAAGCAGGAGTCATAAGTGCATACTAAACTTCATGGGCTTTATGCCATCACGGACGAGATTCTCACTCCCGATACAAGCGTAGTCGAACAAGTAACAATCGCCATAGAAGCAGGTGTAAATATCATCCAGTACAGAAATAAAACCAAAACTGATACACAGGTCAAAGAAGTTTGCAAAGCACTTTTAAAACTTTGCCAAGATAAAGGCGCTCTATTTATCATAGACGACAGACCTCATCTTGCGCAAGAAATCGGTGTGGACGGACTTCACATCGGCAAAGATGACATGAGCTTGCAAGATGCGCGCACTATCTTTACAAAGGGGATTATCGGTGTTTCATGTTATGGAAGTGTCAAAAAAGCTATGGAGGCGCAGGAGCTGGGTGCTGACTACGTTGCGTTTGGCTCTTTTTTCCCCTCACCGACAAAACCTCACTCAGGTATCGTCTCAAAAAGTGTGATACAAAAAGCCAAACAAGTTCTTGATATTCCCGTATGTGTCATAGGCGGGATAAATATTCAAAATATTTCAGAAATTTGCAACGAAAAACCCGACATGGTTTCAGTTGTGAGCGCTATATTTGAAGGTGATATTAGAGAAAATGTACAAAATCTGCTGCAAAAGATGTATAGTTTTGACTTCATAAAAATCATCACCCGTAAGTTCTCTGCCTTTAGCCAAAGAAAACCCTGAAAACGCAACACTTTTGGAAGCCATTTTTACTCTTTATTTTAATATTGCCTAAATTATAGCCTACTCGTCATCTTTTGCAAATTTCTCGTATAAAAAGCTCAAAATTGCTTCACGGCATCGGATATATTCAGGGTTTTGCTGCAGCTCTACTCTGTTGCGCGGACGAGGAAGATTGACTTCAAGTATCTCTCCTATCGTAGCCTGAGGTCCGTTGGTCATCATGATAACTCTATCACTCAAAAGTACCGCTTCGTCGATATCATGCGTGATGATGACGACCGTATTTTGCACTTTTTGCTGGATACGCATCAGATGTTCTTGAAGATTTGCACGCGTGAGGCTATCAAGCGCACCAAAGGGCTCATCCATAAGCAAAACTTTAGGTGTGATAGAGAGTGCTCTGGCTATGCCTACACGCTGTTTCATCCCTCCGCTGATCTCGCCTGGAAGTTTGTCTTTTGCGTGGTCAAGATTGACCATACTGACATACTGTTCGACTCTTTGGCGTAGCTCATGTGCGCCGAGTTGGGGCATCACTTTTTTTACCGCCATCTCGATATTTTGATAGACACTCAGCCATGGAAGTAGAGAGTGGTTTTGAAATACCACCGCGCGTTCAGGTCCGGGACCTTGGATATGGCGATTTTCCAAAATTATCGCTCCGCTTGTTTGTGCATCCAAACCAGATATCATGTTCAAAAGTGTACTTTTGCCACATCCGCTGTGACCTATGATAGAGATGATTTCGTTCTCTTTTATCTCCAAGTTGACATCCGTGACCGCTACATAATCCTCTTTCCCGGGGATAGGAAATCGTTTCTCGATTCCTTCCAAACTTAAAAACTTGCTCATTATGCTCTCCCTCTTTTCGTATAATCAAAATAATCGGCGATTTTGCCCATCATAAGGTCTAAAAGATACCCGATAAGACCGACTACGATAATCCCTATAATAATATGATAGTAGTTGAGATTGTTATAGGCATCCCAAATCCAAAAACCGATACCGATACCGCCCGTAAGCATTTCAGCAGCGACGATAACCAACCATGCGATACCTAAAGAGAGGCGCATTCCCGTAAAGATAAAAGGAACAGAAACCGGCAAAATAATCTGAATCACTTTTTCCATCGGCGTAAAACGCAACACTTTAGCGACATTCATATAATCTTCACTGACACTCTTCACACCCAAAGCCGTATTGATGATAATCGGCCAGATAGAGGTGATAAAGATAGTAGCGATTGCCGTCATATTGATATCTTGAAAGATAAACAAAAGCAGAGGCAACCACGCTAGCGGTGAAACGGGCTTGAATATCTGTATAAAAGGGTTGAGCGCATACTGTGCGTTTTTGCTCATGCCCACAAAAAGTCCAAGCGGCACACCCACGATGATAGCTAAAACAAAACCGGCAAATACGCGTTTGAGTGATTCAAGAACCTGCCAAAATATCCCTTTGTCATCTTGATTGTTCTCATAAAAAGGATCACTGAGCACTCCCGTGAGTTCATCCCCCTCACTCGTCACACCGCCAAACGCAGCGACATATGTATCACTCGGGGTCGGAAACTCATTGACGATTGACGCGATACCGCTCCACACTTGCAATACAAACACCAATACCACTAAAGGCAAAAATATTTTTTTTACTAACTCTCTGTTCATCTTTTTTTCCTTTTTAAACATTACACTCATAGCTATCCAGCTGAAAATTAGAAGCTATTGTTGGATACCTATAAATTTAATTCGTCTATATAAACGAGACCCTGAATCAAGTTCAGCACCCCAAGGGTATTTCCTGCGGGGCAGGTGACGTAACGGCCGACAAAGTGACATGAGCTGTAAATCCCTCACGCCGTCATTCTGGACTCGATCCAGAATCTCACGAGCTACAAGAACGCAAGAGACCCTGAATCAAGTTCAGGGTGACGATTTAAATTCCTACTTCTTCGTCACATACTTCGGATCGGCACAACCTGCCGGACCATAAGGACATACATAGCTTGGTTGTTCTGTTTTGACTGTCCATTTGTTGACTTTTAGCATCTCTGCTTTGCTCACTTTTGGATTTGTCACTTCAAAACTGTAGATATATTCCACCGCTTCGTTTGGATCATAGACTTTGCCGTCCATAAACATGTTGTATTTGTCCACGCCATCTTTTTTCCATGGGCTTGGAGGCAGTGTGTAACCCACTTCTTTTGCCGCTATCTCAAACAAATCCGGTCTATAAACAGACTCGATAACCGCTTTCATATCTACAGCTTTATCGATTTGTCCCCATCTATACATCTGCGTGATAAACCACATACCGTGTGAATAAAACGGATAGGCTGCATAGTAGTTTGCAAAAACATTAAACATAGGATTTGCTTCTGATTTTTCTCCTTTGAGATACTGAAACGTGCCTATCATGGATTTTTCCAAAACATCTACAGGTGCGTTTACATAGTTCTTTTGGCTCAAAATCTTTGCCGCTTCTTTACGGTTTTCCCATGAACTATCCAACCACATCTGCGCTTCGAGAATAGCCTTCATGACCGCTTTGGTCGTTTGAGGATTTTTCTCTATAAAGTCCGCTCGCGCTTGGAGCACTTTTTCAGGGTTGTTGTTCCAGATATCGTAGTTTGTGACAAGGGTTGAGCCTTTTTCTTTCATCACGATACGCTCATTCCACGGCTCACCTACACAATACCCTTCGATATTGCCCGCGATAAGGTTTGAAGGCATTGTCGGCGGTGGAAAAGGTTTGATCGTTGCGTCTGCATCAGGCTGGATACCCGAACTTGCCATCCAATAACGAAGCTCATAGTTGTGCGTAGAAACAGGGTGTACCATACCAAAACTCAAAGGTTGATACGCTGAGCCTTCCGCCTTATGTTTTGCGTCGATATACTTTTTGAGTGACTCCGAACCAAGCGGGCGTTTTTTCTCATCCATGCCGTACTTTTTCATATTTTCTATGATGTTGTTACCAAATGTGATGCCGTTTCCGTTGAAGTCAAGGGACAAAACAGCTTGAAGATTTGCCTCTCCGTTGATACCCAAAGTAGCTGCGATCGGCATTCCTGCAAGTGCGTGCGAAAAGTCATACTCTCCGCTAATCACTTTTTGCTGGATACCCGGCCAACCGCCACCTTCTTTGACAACATGAACAGTTAAGCCATGCTTTTTAAAAAAACCTTTTTCCTCCGCGATAACGATAGGCGCACAATCCGTAAGTGCTATAAAACCTATATTGAGCTCTTTTTTCTCAAGCTCCGCAAGCAATGATGTTGCAACAAGTGACAATCCCAAACCAATTTTTACAAGTCTGCTAAACATGTAGTCTCCTTAAATTTTCATAAACTCATCTCTCTGGCAAAATTATATCAGAGCAATGAATGGGAATTAATCAATAAACTGATTAATATTTATACAAGTTAATCTTACTTTTACATTAATCTTCAATGTATAATTCATTTATAGAAAAACATGGAGTGTTGTAAATGATAAGATCTGTATGTGGATATTGCGGTGTGGGCTGCGGGATAGAGTTTGATAAAGAAAAACTCATCGGAGAGGTAACCTACCCTTCAAATGAAGGTAAACTCTGTTCAAAAGGGGTATCCGAACTTATAAGTATAGAGACAAGCTCAAGACTTTTGCGTCCTCATATACGCTCTACTATAGAAGAGCCTTTGGTTATTTGCTCATGGGAAGAGAGTATAAACGCCATCGCCAAAAAGATACAACAGACCCCCAAAGAGAAGATAGGATTTTATCTCTCAGGACAGCTTCTCACGGAAGACTACTATATAGCCAACAAACTCGGCAAAGGTTTTATCGGCACAAACAATGTCGATACAAACAGCCGTACTTGTATGTCCAGTGCGGTTGTCGCTTATAAAAAATCTTTGGGTGCGGATTTTGTACCGCTTCGCATGAGCGATATCTTCAAATCAGATTTGCTTATCTTGGCAGGGGCTAATACTGCCGAAGCGCATGTCGTCTTTCACAACCAGATAAAAAGAGCCAAAAAACAGGGACTCAAAATCGTAGTTATCGACCCGCGTTTCACAGAAACAGCCAAATCTGCCGACTTGTATCTGCCACTGAGAGTCGGAAGTGATATCGACTTTTTTAACCTCATCTCCAAGCGCCTTATCGATGAAGAGCTTTATGACAAAGAGTTTGTAGCACAACATATCAACAATTTTGAACTCCTCAAAAACAAGTTTAAAAGAGTGCCTTTGACGAAAATGCTCAAACGCACGGGACTCTCTCATGAGCTCTTTGAGGAGTTCTTCGACCTCTACAAAAAGAGCCCAAACATCATCACGGCATGGACGATGGGACTCAATCAATCCGTCCAAGGGGTGGACAAAAACCTCGCCCTTATCAACACGCATCTCCTTAGCGGCAAAATATTTAAAGAAGGCAACGGTCCGCTGAGCCTTACAGGTCAGCCAAACGCAATGGGCGGACGCGAAGTCGGAGGACTTTCTACGATGCTTGCGGTACATTTGGGTTTTGACAAAAAAAGTATAGAACTTGTCTCAAAGTTTTGGAAAACGGACAAGATAGATGATAAACCCGGTCTCACCGCTACACAGATGCTCGATGCCAAACTCGATCTGCTCATAATCTGCCACACAGATCCTATCTATCATCTGCCAAATCGCAACAAAGTCGAAGCGCTCATGAAGAAGATTCCGATGGTTGTGGAGATAAACGCCTATACCAATTCAGAGAGCTCAAAATTTGCCCATATCCGCCTGCCCGCAGCACCGTGGGGAGAAAAAGAGGGAACGCAGACAAACCTCGATAGAACCATCACCAAACAAGAAAAACTCACACGCACATCTATAGAGTGCAAACCCGACTGGGAAATATTTATGCTTTTAGCTCATGCGCTGGGCTTCAAAGAGTCCTTTAACTATAAAAATCCTCAGGAGATATTTGAAGAGTATCAGGAGATGACCAAACT
>JAQTWZ010000049.1 GCA_028689055.1 Sulfurimonas sp.
TTGTGTTTTGATAGATTGAGCCCTCTGATGAATCATCAAGATTTCAGAGGCAATTAGATACAACAAAAGAACTACAAATCAAAGGCTAAAATCATGTAACCAAGTTTTTTCGATTATGCATTGTAGACTACCTTTATTCGCTTTATTTTAACTTAGAATTATTTAAATTCTATGTATGAAATAAGGTTACCACTCCAAAAGATGAAGGTATCGTTGATTCAGATTTATATAAGTTTAAAACTAAAAACTCAGGAAAAGGAGAAGATTTAACTCATGGTGCTTAAGGTTACTTTTCGTAATTTTTTTACGAAAAAACTGCTGAATTTAACTCCGCCGTTGACAATTATCACTATCCCTAGCCCTTTCATCCGAGAGGGGATAAATGCAATCGATTAATTTTAACTAATATACGTAAAGAGTTATTGTAAGAATGTAGGATTAAGGAAAGAACCAATTATAAAAAAATTGGAAGAAAGTGTCACCTAGTGAATTCTTAAGTCATTTTTGTGATTTGTAAAAGTTGTTGAAAGTCTGTTTTTATGGGAGTTTAAGAATGGTGCGCTCGAAGGAATTCGAATCCCTGACCGCCGGTACCGCAAACCGGTGCTCTATCCAGCTGAGCTACGAACGCACGTTGTCTCTCATAGTTGAGAGGACGAAATTATAGCAGCTTTAACTTATATCTTCCTAAAATTAAAGCTCTTTTTCTATTTTTTCTAAAAGATCCTGATGTTTTTTCTCTTGCAAGAAAAGTTCATGATTCTTTCTTACATACGCTTGAAGCAATAGCTTGAGATCATTATTGCCATCAATATTGAAGTCTTTTGTCATTTGAGCAGAGAGAAACGCAGCAAAATTTTCTTCAACATCTACATCAAATCTCCGACCGCCGATATGTAATCCTATTTTTTTGCTCATATACGGTTAGCCTAAGATTGTCTCTATTTTATGCACTATCTCTTCTATTTCGATATCTTTTTTGAGGTTTTCTTCTACCAATCTGTCAATCTCTGTATTTTTGAGCTCTTTTTCTGCTTTAAGCGTCACAAGTTCCATACGCATAGCCTCAACTTCTTCTTTAAGAGCGCTATTTTTTTGTAATATCTGAGATACTCTATCCGCAAGTATTTCGATGCTAGTTCTGTTATCCATATATGTTCCTAAATCTGAGTGTAATTCTAATTCTATCACAATTTTGTCAACTCCCAAAAGGATTAAGTAAAAAAATTTTTGCAAAATAGCTTATAAAAACTCTTTTAACTCTTATGTATAACAAAAAGATGTAAGTACCCATAATAACGTAACAACTTCATATTTTTTTCTATGTCTAGATTTTTTTGTACTTCTCCAAGAAATTGGTATAAAGCCGCATCATCTAAATCACCGAGATAGTGATAATCACTATGTTCTTCACAATTTAAACGCACAAGACGGTGCGTTGGTGTTTGGGTATCTGATATCCATATTTTCATCATTGACCTAGAAAAATTCTAGCGTATCTTCATCACTTTTCGCCCCTGCGTTTGTGCTAAAAATCATTTCAAGTTCTAAACAGGTATTTGCAAAAGAAGCATCAAAGTAGTGAATATTTTGTGTACTTTTTGAGATAAATACCAAATCTATCCATTTGTCAAAATCTGCAAGCATTGAGACAAGTATATCTATAAAAAGTTCACGTTTATCATCATCTTGCAATTGAGAATTTTCTAAATTTTCCACAAAAGAGATCAGGTTTGTCGCTGCACTTGCGGCAATCGGAAAAACGCCCATTACATTGATAGCGCGGACAAGTTCTCGTACCCCATCAAGTACATCATGTAGGACTAAACGCAAGGCGGGGATATTTTTATGATCTACCGTACATAAGGCAGATTCGTAGTTGGAGATATCGTCTCTAAAGATTTCAATGCGCTCATGTCCTATGATATCAAGCTCATCCACATCCACATTTTCCATATCTTTGACACTACCGCGAATCATATATTTATCGACTAAAGAGTCCTCTCTTTTAGGAGTTTCACTCCTTTTATCGTACATTTTTGTCAGTTTGGGCGTGCGAAGTTCTTGAGTATTTTTTTGTTTGAGTGCTTCACTTTTTCTTGCAACATTTTCTCTTGCCATAGCTTCAAGCTGATTTACATAAAACTCTAAAAGTTTTCTCTCTGTGATATTGTGCAGAGTTCTTTGCAGCGCCAGCATCATTGCCATTACATCATCTGACTTCGGTAAAAGTGCCGCTATCCCATACAGCATAAAGTTCTTCAAAAGGGCACAATCTTCTGCTTCAGTGATAACAATAATCTGCACACCCGTATCTTTTTGGCGTATCTTTTCTGTAAGTGCCAATCCGTCCAAGTATGGCATATGATGACCTGTGATGAGAAGATCCACAGGCTTACTTTTTTGCTCGTTAAAATAGCTATACGCTTCTGCAGCGCTGTTTTTTATACTGATAGTTCTAAAAATTCCATCAAAAGTTTTTTTATAAAAATCCTGCATGAGCGGTTCATCTTCGGCTATAAGTAGATGGATATTTCTCGCATCTTCTTTTATCATCTGTAATATACTTTGCATATTCTAAACTCCTATAGTATTAATATTTGCTGCAACTTCATCTATACAAAGTTCTTCTTCAACTGCGCCAAGTTCCCATGCCACGCGTGGCATTCCATACACTATAGCAGTTTTTTGACTCTCACCAAAAGTTCTAGCACCGGCATCTCGCATCATCTTGAGCCCTTGCGCGCCATCACTTCCCATGCCTGTGAGGATATATCCATAAGCATTTTTTGCTGCCACTTTAGCGATAGACTTAAAAAGTACGGTTACACTTGGTTTGTGAGAGTTTACCTTTGGAAAATCACGCAATTTGACTTTATAAACGCCACCGATACTATACACTTCCATGTGGATACCGCCGGGAGCGATAAGAACCTGTCCATCTTTGATGATGTCATCATCCTGTGCCTCTTTGATATAACTAAAAGGAGCTATCTGATTGAGTCTTCTGGCAAAAGAAGTTGTAAAACCCTGTGGCATATGCTGTGTGATGACAACTCCCGCATGGTTTTTTTTGAGTCCCATCACAACTTTTTCAAGTGCTTGGACACCGCCGGTGGAAGAGCCAATAGCGACTATTTTTTTACTGACTACAAGCGAAGCAGGATCTTTTGGAGTAATAACTTTGGGGATTTCTATATGTTGTATGATACGGACGTGCGCTTTGATAGCCGCATCTATTTTTTCTATAAGTTCATCCTGATACTCCGAAAAAAAGCCCTCAAGATTTGTTTTGGGCTTTTCGATAATATCAACCGCTCCATAACGCAGCGCATCAATCGCAGCATCTGAGCCGTCTGCAACCAAAGTCGAGCAGATAATGACCGGAATAGGCTTTTGCTGTGAAAGTTTTTTCAAAAAAGTGATGCCGTCCATCTTTGGCATCTCTATATCAAGGATAAAAAGATCCGGAAGGCCTACTCTTTTGAACTCTTCAAAAGCATCCACAGGATTGCTGGCTTCTGCTATAAGTTCAACCCCCGATATCTTGCTAATCAACTTAGAAAAACCGCGGCGAACGGCCATCGAATCATCTATAACCATTACTCTTATCATCAAAAAAACTCCACATCGCTGTTAAAATTTTGACTCTTTGTCAAACGCCTAATCATAAAAAGTATAGAGTCATGTAAGGAGTGCTCAAAAACATAAACATCCGAAAAGATGCGTTTTATAAAAAAACTCTCCAGATAGTTATGAATATCTTTTGTAATCTCTACCAAATAATCGAAACCTTCCAAAGTTGAGAGATCCACATCCTCAAAATCATACATACGTAAAAAAGCGCTCATCTCATTAAAAATACTTAGAAGATGAGAGGTATAGTGATGGTAGGTAAATATCGTTCCTATAATGTCTATTTCTTTTGCCAAATCACAAAACAGTTCCTCTCCAAGTTCACCGCTTTGCAGTCGTTCTATAAGCCCCGATAGTCTCTCTAAAATAATACGAATATCCTGCTCATAACTATCAAGATAGGTATCAAGTCCCGTATCATTAAGAAACTTTTTGTGAGTGTTAAGCGTATGAGACATCTCATAAATCATCAATTTTAATGCAAGAGCGGCGCTGAGTTTTTTATACAAATCATCTGTTTCAAACGGTGTGGCAAGCACACTATCTGCCATATTGATTATTTTTTTACATACATCACTTTTTTGGTTTTGCATCACTACACTCAGGACTATCGTACGGTCAAATCTTCTGACTTCTGTGCATATATCAAAAATATAGCTTGGATTTTCTGTATAAATGAGCACAATATCTGTTTTGCTCGTAAGCAGCATTCGCGAAATTGTCGTGAGTGTATTTTCATTGATATTATTATATCTATACGATGCGAAAGTATCCAAAACATCTTTATGCTCTTTTAAAAGAACACCATCGTCATACACAAGCAAATGACGATCTTTTGCTAAAAGTGAGAAAAAATTATTGTATGCATGTCTTTTCATAGCATTACCTTTTGGTAGATAGAACTATCGACCTGTTTGAGCTTAGGATTTGCCACGCTACGGAGGTTTTCTGTAAGTGAAATAATCAAGTATCCTCCTTCGCGTAAATTGTTTAAGATATTATCAATGACAAGTGCTTTTATCTCATCATTGAAGTAGATAAGCACATTTCGAAGGAATATAATATCAAATACTCCTAAATGTGTCTGCTTATCAAGCAGATTTGCCTTAGAAAAACTTACGTTTTTTTGCAGTTGCAAGTCGATGAGAAACTGTCTTTCGTATTCGTTTTTCCCTTTGAGACAATATGCTTGCTTGTACGCGTCAGAGATTTTATCTACCCACGGCAGAGGATAACATCCTGCTTTAGCAATATTTAACACTTCACTGTTGATATCAGTTCCCACGACTTCATATCTCAACGCACCGACAATGCTGTCCAATACCATCGCGATAGAGTACGCTTCGGCGCCCAAAGAAGCCGCCGCACTCCATACACGTAAAAATGTATCCCCTTTACTTGCCGCTGCAGTGCGTTTTAAAAACTCAAAGTGTGGAGGTTCTCTAAAAAAGTAAGTCTCATTTGTGGTGATTTGGTTCACCATTTCAGCAGCTTCATCACGGTTAAACTGTACGATACGCACATAGTCGCTATATTTGCTCATTCCGTAAAATGTCAAACGCTTCATGAGCCTATTTTTTACAAGGCTGCGTTTAGAATCATCCAGCGTTATGCCGACAAGCTTGAAGACGAGCTTTTGTATAAGCGCAAACTCGGCATCACTGAGTGGGATATCTTGACTTATATTCATAACATATACTCCCGCATTGCAGACTCTATCGTTCTAAAATCGACCTTGCTTATGATTTTTGTTACATTTCTTGCATTGAGTGACTCTTTGATTGAGGAGTTCGCCATATTTGTGTGCATGATGATTGGAATAGCTCCGTATTGCCCCTGCGCTTTCACATAATCTATCACATCAATGCCACTTTTCCCCGGCATTTCCACATCAAGCAAGAACAGCCCTATCTCCTGCGTTTGTATCGTAGCAAGTGCTGCGATAAGTTCTGCTCCGTCGCTAAATATCTTAAATCTGACACCGAGTTTCTCGAAGCTGCTTTGTGCCATTTTTCGTATGAGCTGGCTGTCATCTGCAAAAAGGACAAATTTCTCACTCTCGATAGGTTTCACTCCTGCGTTTTCATACTCGTAAGCCTTACCATACATATCAAACAAAAGTTTGTCTGTATCAAAAATAGTACAGAGATGCTCTGCGTTTGCTATGTTGATCTTTGCTATAAATGTAGTGAGCTCGTTCATGCGCGAGCTGTTTTGCATTTGATAAGGCATAATAGTGAGGATATCCACAACCTGCTTGACCAAAAGAGTCAGATACTCAGAAGCAAAATAACAAAAAATCAAAAGTTCATAGTCGTTCTCATCCAGAGATGCATTGCCAAACCATGTATCAAAACAGACTATCGGTGTCATGTGGGAGCGAATATCGGCTGTACCCATGATGAGAGCATTGTTATTGTTACGTACGAGTTTTTCTTTTTGATAGACAAAAAGCTCTTCAACTTTTGCCACATTGATAGCATAATACTCTGCGTTTGAACCTTCAAAAATTATATATTGGTTTGTGACATCGGCACTTGTACTGACAAGTTTGACTAGATCTATTTCATCATCAAAATCTTCTGCATTATCCATCAATCACCTCCCGCAAACTTAAAGCTTCGATATCTACTACATTCTCAAGCGACAATACGGGAACATATTCCCCATGATAGTGTGCCATTGATTCGATATATTTTACAGGAAACGGCAACCCGAACTGTGGTGTTTCTTGTAGCTCATGTGACTCAAAAACTTCTACTTCACGCACTGCATCAACGATGATACCGACTCTGTGTTTTATCCCTTCAAACTCTATGAGGAGAATAACCAAAGCACTTTTTTCAGAGAGACTCAAATCTGCATCCATCAAATATTTTGCAATATCCAAAACACCGATGACACTACCGCGAATGTTACAAACACCTTTGAGACACTTTTGCATCCACGGTACTTTCGTTACCTTTGGCAACTCCACGATTTCACTGATGTATTCTGCTCTGAGTGCAAAAAGAGTTGCGTGAATATAAAAAAGAAGATACTGAGGTCCGCTTTTTATCGCCATTTCCTCTTCGTCATTTATTATTGCAGCAGACATCCGGAGTCCTAAAAGCGCTCAAAATTTCGCAGATCCAAAGATCCGTCTTCACTCTCTTTGACACCAAGCGTATAATCTTTTGAGACTCTGTGCACATTTATTTCATGTTTTGGAGTCGGTTTATTCGATGGATTTATGCCCTCACTATTGAGTTTAAAAAACTTCATCATATCGGTAAGCGAGGAAGCCTGCCCGTTGAGCTCTTCGGCAATAGTTGCAAGACTTTGCGATGAAGAGGCATTTTCCTGCGTCACTTGATCAAGCTGATTCATAGCGATAGAAATCTGCTCTACGCCGATAGCCTGCTCACTTGCAGCTGCCGCGATATCTCGTACCAAACTTGCAGTCTCCTCGATTTTAGGTAAAGCTGTTGAGATAAGTTTACCCGCCTCTTCAGAGATAGAGACACTTTCTTCTGTTATAACACTAATCTCTTGCGCTGCGACTTGTGATCGTTTGGCAAGTTTTCTCACCTCAGCCGCTACAACTGCAAAACCTTTACCGTGTTCGCCTGCACGCGCCGCTTCTATGGCTGCGTTTAGTGCAAGAAGGTTTGTCTGATAGACGATATCTTCTATCACTTTGATACGTTTGGAGATATCATGCATAGCGATAACTGTTTTACTCACGGCTTCGCCGCCTTTTTGTGCCATCGTGGATGCTTCAGAAGCAAGTGTGTTCGTCATCTTTGCGTTTTCTGCCGTTTCTGAAACTGAACCGCTCATCTCTTCTATAGAACTTGTAGTCTCTTCGATAGAAGAAGCTTGCGTTTCTGCTCCGCCGGAGATAGAGTTTGAAGAACTGCTTACTTCACTTGAAGCGATGCTTATCTCATTTGCGCTCATGACAATCTGCGTGATGATTTCTGAGAGTGATTCGACAAAAGAGTTGATTGAGTTTTTGATAGCCACAAGATCACCGGGCATATCTAGGTCGATTTTCTGCGTCAGATTGCCATTTTGCATTTCACCAAGAGTTGTGCTCATGGCATGAATCATCTCATTTAAAATCCCGATAAAATGATTCGTTGACTCTTTTATAGCGTGCATATCTCCCGGTAGCTCTATACTAACTTTCTCCGAAAGATTTCCTTTGCTGAGTTCTCCCATGACACGGGTTAGCTCATGTATGGAGTTTTGCATCATATCTCCAAGCGTATTGACCGATTCAGCGATAATCGCATAATCTCCCACATACTGCGTTTGTATCTTTGCACTGAAATTACCGTGGCTGAGTTGTATAAGATTTTCTGTAGCATCTTGTAAAACGCCGACTACAGCATCCATAGTATCGTTGAGTCCTGAACAGATAAGAGCATACTCCCCCTTATATTTTGAAGGGTTCAGTCGTACTGTCAGATTTCCTTGTCGCATCGCCGTCGTTGCAAGTCTAGCATCCACTGCCAAACCATGCAAACTTTCGATAACGTTATTAACAGATTTTTTGAGTTTGTTAAACTCTCCGTGGTATGTCGTAGTGACTCGCGCTGAGAAATCCCCATCAGCCACTCTGTCCATAACAAAAGAGATGTCACTAAGCAAACAAGCGATAAGATCAACATTGTAATTAAACGCATTGCTAAGTTTTGCAGATGCACCTTCATATTTAAGTCCATCTATTCGCTGGGTCACATTTCCTACAAAAACAGCTTTGTTTATCTCTGTGATATCCTCGTCAAGATTGCCCATTTGTCCGCGTAAAAGGTCTATCTTGGCAAATAGTGAAGCGAACTCCTCGCTTTGTATATCAAAACTCTGAGTAAGTTCTCCTCGCAATATCGCGTCTATCGCCTCTTCAGCCATAGCAAGATCTTTTAGATGTCTGTTTTTCATAATTTTTTTACTCATGAGAAATTCCTTCTTCAACATAGGTATCGATCACATTTTTAAGTGTTCCTATAAGTTTGTTCGTATCTTTATCTACATTACTGAGAATACCCTCAAGCTCACTTTTAGATGCATCTTCACCTGCTCTTTGGACATAATCCTTCATGAGCCCGTGAACATGATTGTGATAATGGTGCACTTGACTCCATAATGGATGGGAAGTAAATGGCATAGACTCAAGTTGTTTGAGTTTTTTTCCAAAATTGCAGCAACAAGAATCTGTCACTTTAATATCTTTTTTACCCAAAGCAACACTACGGGCAATATTTGTCTTAAATATCATATGATCGATATAATAACTATCTATATCTATCTTTAAAGCGTCAGCATTACTGATGGAATGTTCCGATGCCAGTCTATCTACGAACTGGTCATAACTGATATTTCTCTCTTTGAGATATTCCATAAGATAGGTATATGTTTCATCTAGGGAGTGGGTAGCTTCATACTCTTTTAAATGTTTATAGAGTTTACTAATCTCTTGTTTTGCGAAGTTGCTTACAGGTCGTCTGTAGGATGTCAAATGAGTGATTTCACCCTCTGTAAATACAGGTGCGACATAAGCTTTTACCCAATAATAGTTACCATCTTTTGTCGCATTTTTTACAAACGCAGAGATTGGTTTGCCTCGCAGAAGTGTCTCCCACAAGAGTTTGAAGATTACTTTCGGCATATCTTTGTGACGAACGATATTGTGAGGTTTCCCGATAAGTTCCTCACGTGAAAAACTTGCCACCTCGCAAAATACATCGTTGACATAAGTGATGAAGCCCTTGACATCCGTCATACTTACTATGAGGTCATATTCGCTCAGCACAACCTCTGTTTCATTGGTACTATTCATGTTTACTCCTTTTCCAGATTTACTATTTCAAATAATGCGGGAATATCAAAAATCAAAGCAATCTCCCCGCTACCAAGTATGGAAGCTCCATATAGTCCCGGTGCGTTTTTAAAAAGCCTGCCTAGAGGCTTTATAACAGTTTGGTTCTCGCCATAAAGCTCATCGACTAACATTCCCATCTTTTGATTGGCATATTTTACGATGATGATGTTTTTTCGTGCGTTTGCATCTCTACTCTTTTCATGATAAAACTCTTTGACATCCAGAAGAGGTAACAGTGTGCCTCTGAGGTCGAAAAGATTGCTTTTGTCCATCTGTATCTGGTGTTTTGTATCAAACTCTACAACCTCTGATATCATGTCCAAAGGAATGATGTAGCGTGTCGCACCTACTTCAAACAAAAAGCCGTCGATAATCGCCAAGGTAAGCGGCAATCGTATCGTAAAACGGCTCCCATGTCCTACAACACTTGAGAGTTCGACATCGCCTTTGAGTGCTTCTATATTTTTCTTGACAACATCCATCCCTACGCCACGGCCGGAGATATCAGAGATAACCTCAGCCGTTGAAAAACCCGGTGCAAATATAAGCTGATACGCCTGCATCTCGCTCATGTGCGTATCATGAGCGATAAGACCTTTTGAGATGGCCTTTGCCATGAGGAAATCTTTACTCAGACCTTTCCCGTCATCTTCTATCTCGATAACGATAGAACCCGACTCAGGATAAGCACGAAGTTCTACATTACCTATCTCACTTTTGCCTGCTTCTAGGCGTTTATCAGGCATCTCTATCCCATGATCGACTGCGTTTCGCAGCATATGCACAAGAGGATCTGCAATCTTCTCAATCACCGTTTTATCAAGCTCGGTATCTCCTCCGAGAATCGTGAAATTGATTTTTTTGCCGAGTTTATGCGCTACGTCATTGACCACACGTCTGAACTTTTCAAACGATTCACCTACAGGGAGCATACGTATCTGCATCACATTGTTTCTAAGGGTTTCAAGCAGTGTTTCCAGCTCCAAAGAGACCTCTTCGAGATCTGCGTCATAGTTTTGTTCTACATAACGCGCTATCTTTGCGTTTGCTATAACCATCTCGCTGATGGTGTCTATAAGTAAATCTATCTTTGCAGAATCAACCCTAAGAGATTGTGATGGTGTTTGTTTTTTGATTTCTATGTTTGGCTGTTTTTCTACATTTTTTGGAACTTCTTGTATTGCTTCTTGTGTCGCCTCTTTTGGCTCTTCAAGTTTGAGCTGCGTTTGTTCCAAAACCTGAAGCTTCAAAACGATATCGTCTTCTACAAACTCAAAAACTTCGACGATATCAGCTTCATCCGCATCACTCTCAAAATCAATACTAAAACTCATATAAGGGATAAAAGGATCGATATCTACAAGCAGAGGAAGCTTGTCAAGCTCCGCTTCGATACTTCTCACAGTGCCAAGTTTTTTGAGATAAGAAAGTATCGCTAAGAGATCCATTCCTGTATCAAAAAAGCTCTCTTTGAGTAGAAGATGCAGATGCCAGACCTTTGCTCCATCGACTTGTTGCGTTTGCTGCGTTTGTATTGGCACTGCGTTTTGTCTATCCTGTGCAGGTGCACTTAGATAGGAGTGGATGAGTTCTTTGAGTTTTGTATCTTCATCCTGCGTTTGCACTCCCAGCGAAGTCGATGCAACTGCCGATTCTACAAGCGAAGCGACATGGTCTTTACATCTCAAAAGCAACATCAGCAACGCTTCATCCAAAACGATTTTGCCGTTTCGTACCGCATCCATCAGGTTTTCTGCGATATGCGTAAAAGAGATAATCTCTTCAAAACTAAACATTCCCGCAACACCTTTGATAGTGTGCATCGCACGGAAGATAGTGCCTATGTATTCGTCATTGACGCCTTTATCCATAGCATCAAGAAGTGCGCTCTCCATCATCTGGAGCTGTTCTTGCGCGTCTTCGTTAAAATAATGGAGTTCTTCACTCATAGGAACATCCTAGTTGTTTTAGGCAGCCACAAAGCTCAAACGCAGCAAGGACGCTGTTTGTACAGTTGCTGAGCGAAAGTTTACGATTTTGTGCCGTCAAACTCTTTTGCAAACTCAAAAAAAGCTGCACGGCAGAGAGATCAAGCTTATTTACATTTTCAAGATCTAGTTCCACTACCTCTTCCTTGCTTTGCAAAAGTGGCAAAAGTGCCTCATGCAGACTTTCAGCAGTAGCGATACTTAAAGTGTCCCATTGAAGTTTCATAGTTATCCGATAAGCTTTTGAACAACCATCATAAATTTTTCTTTGTCAAAAGGTTTGAGCATCCAAGCCTTCACGCCAAGTGCTTTTCCTTGTTCTTTTAGCTCAGTTGAACTCTCGGTCGTCAACATTACTATAGGGATATGTTTGAAAGCTCTTATTTCTTTGATTGCCTTGACCATATCAAGACCGCCGAGTATAGGCATATTAACATCGCTAAATATCAAATCAAACTGATGCAGTTTCATAGCTTCCAAGCCTTCTGCGCCATTTTCTACAAGAACCGCTTCATGACCCGCCTCTTCGATGGCTTTTTTGGCAACCATCCTGATCAATCCGGCATCATCAGCTAC
This sequence comes from Sulfurimonas sp., assembly GCA_028689055.1. Classification (GTDB taxonomy): domain Bacteria; phylum Campylobacterota; class Campylobacteria; order Campylobacterales; family Sulfurimonadaceae; genus Sulfurimonas. Next base: position 12,070 of record JAQTWZ010000049.1, read on the forward strand.
AAGTATTTTCCCCATAAGAATCTCCTTATTTATGCATAATTATTTAAAGTGTCAAGTATTCTAGCAAATAAAAAATAAAAAGAACAAGATAACTTTATATGATACATAAAAAATACAAAACTATTACTCTTTAACTATATTTTCTAAGGAGTTACTAATATTTTGCTAACAAATCGTTCACACTAAAAAGTTATACTGCCGTTATACGATACATTTGAGGATACAAAAAAATGAAAAAAATACTTTCTATAGCGCTCATGAGTGCTGCTCTTTACAGTTCGCTTAGTGCTTCAAACTTTAGTTTTGGTGTTTCTGGTTCAGAAGATGGTGTCAACAGCTTTAGTCTCTCCATCGGTGATTATTATCGTGTTCCTGTTTCGGAAGTAGTTTATCTTGAGCGCTCTATCCCTCAGGATGACTTGAGTGTTGTTTATTATTTAGCCGACAGATCCCGTCATAGTGCACGTTATATCTCTGAGTTGCGCCTTCGTGGGCAAAGTTGGTGGGATATCAGCTTGCGTTTAGGACTTGACCCTTACACTGTTTATGGAGATGGTTATGGCCATCCAAACCACAAAAAACAACGCTGGCATGATCATGAGATCGTTGATTATGTAAATACCCGTTTTATCTCCAAATACCATCGCATTAGTCGGGATGAAGTTCTTTCACGCAGACATAACGGAGAACGCTATATGCAGATAGACAAGCATTACCGCTATCAAAAACCGCAGCAGCGAGAAGAGCGTTACGAGGAGCGTGGAAGAGGTGATAAGTATCATGAAAAACGTAATAACGGGCGCAATGATGGACGCAATGAGAAATCTAACGACAAACGTAACGGACAATCCAAAGAACGAGGTGAAAGATAGAGAGTCTTTTACTTCAAAGAGTAGTTTTATCTTCGAGTTCTATCTCAAAGATAAAGTTACTCCCCTCTGCAACCTTACTTTCTATCCATATCTTTCCATGCATCATTTCGACAAGTTGTTTCGATATTGTCAAACCCAAACCGGTACCGCCATATTTTCGAGTTGTACTCTCATCAGCCTGAGTAAATGCCTGAAACAACTTTAGTTGCTGCTTGGAGTCAAGTCCTATGCCAGTATCTTGTATCTCAAATCTGTACATATGTTGCTCTTTTGCCTTTTTCACACGCAATCTCACTTCACCATCATGTGTAAATTTTACAGAATTTGAAAGCAGATTTATCAAAACTTGCGAAATCTTAAAACTATCTCCATGAAACATATTTCCAATATTTGCATCATATTCTACAAAAATTTTCAAACCCTTTTCTCTGGCTTTGAGCTCAATCTGATCTACCGCGTTTGAAACGACCTCGCGCATATCAAAATCAATTTTTTCAAGGGTAACTACTCCTGCTTCTATCTTGGAAAAATCAAGAATAGAATTGATAAGTTTGAGTAAGTTTTCACCCGACACATTGATCTTATCAATAAAACTTCTCACTCTCTCAGAAAGGTCACCATTGGTTTTCAAGATCTGTGAAAATCCTATAATAGCGTTTAAAGGTGTTCGCAGTTCATGGCTCATGTTGGCTAAAAATTCTGATTTTGCTCTTTCTAGTTCTTGCGCTTTTTGTCTGGATTTTTCAATTTCAGTGATATCTTGCAAAATACTCATATACTCCGTCGTTTTTGCATCCTTATCTTTCAAAGGGAACACAACCGCGTTGACATGATATATCTCACCTGTTTTATCCAGCGCCCGCATCTGCCCTTTGTAGATATTTTCATCTTCAATGATTTTCATAATAGTATGGTGTAAATTTTCATCCATATCAGATGCGTACATCACACTATAATTTTCACCTATAAGCTCTTCTGCGGCGTAGCCACTTGTGAGACAAAGATTTTCATTGACAAAATTAATCATACCATTGCAGTCAAACTTACATATCAATAAAGTAGCATCCATCGCCAATTTATACTGCTTTAAAGTAGAACCTATCTCCTTGTTCTCTTCTATTCTGTTTTCAAGTAAACGCGATCTCTCTTCAAGAAGTTCACTAAGATTTTTATTTTTTTGGTTAATCAATCGGTGTGCTTCGTTGAGCTCTTTAGAATTGAGATCTACGGCATTGTCCATAAAGCGTTTTTCTTTGTCATATTCGTCATAAGTATCCGATACAGTCACGAGCAACTCCTGCATCTTCATATCAAGTACTTCAAACGCAAAATCTTTACCAAAATGGCGTTTCAGCTGACGGACAAGTAATCTATGCATTTATTTTTCGTATATAACTGTTAAGGTCATAGTCTGGTTATGGAGTTGACAGTTCTTAATGTCGCTCTCGAAAGGAGCTATCTCTCCATAAGAATAAAATCCTGTAAGCTGAACATTTTCACCGAGCTCCTGCGCGACTGCTTCAAGCTCTTCATCTATAAGCTGACTCATCACGATTTTTCTGCCAACACAGCTCACAACGAGTCCAAGAGCAGTTTGTTCATTTTGTATCTTAGCAATTTCCGCAGCCGCTCCCGCACCTTCGATAAGAAGTTCGATATTTGGTTTCATCAGACGAGCTGTATATCCCTCAGGAACATTTCCTGCGAAAATGATAGACTTATCTTCTTCATTGATACCAAGCAATGTTCTGATAACTTCCGGAGAGTCGCTATCTTTGCGTATGCTCAGAGGAAATCTCAAACCACTTTGAGGCAAATCACTCGCATATTCTCCTAAATACTCTTTATAAAGATCCAAGGCTGGTCGTCCGTCTAGTTCAAATAAAACATTTGCTTTTGATTTTGTAATATTTCTAAACGTTCCAAACTCACTCCAACCACCATAACATCCACTACCGATAGCAAGTGAATCTCCATAAAAACCTAAAGCTACAATTATCTTTTGCTGCGCACATCCATCTGCCATGACCCAAGTCTGCTCAAATCTAGCACCATCCCCTGCCAAACCGCCTGTAGTAGGAACATCCATAACACTATTAAACCCATTTATAAGGTCTGAACCATTGAGATTGAGTCCGTCTGCCAATACAAAAAGATGTTTGAGTCCATTTTGCTCAAATGTTCCTGCAAGTTCTTTTGAAATCGATTCAATATCATCACCAATCTCAAAAGAAGCACTCTTGAGCACTACTGTCGCAGCATCAAACTTTACGGCAGTTGCTACGAGTTTGCTTTCACTGATGCCCGCGCCCATGATATTGCCAGAAGATGAACATCCTGCAATATGTGCATTTGGATACCTGTTACGTAAATACTCATAATGTTCTACGCGAACAAATTCCTCCGTATCACCAAACACCATCACCAAATCAGCATCTGAGCTATTTTCCAGACTCTCGTTGATTTCCCAAGTGTCATTTTTAAACAGTAAAGTTTCAATCTGCATATTATCCCCTAATATCGTGTGAGATATTCTAGGACGAATATTGTTAATCAAATCTTAATGGTCTTAATGCAGAGTTAAATAAAGAGATTTTTTTTCTTTTTTTTAATTCAGATTTAAATACAAAAGTTTTGTTCTAAGTTCTCTCAAGATATAATCACAAATATTTATCTACAGGTCTAGGGCATGATAAGAAAAACTCTCAAAAATACTAGTAAAAATGAAAAACTCAGAGCACTTATAGAAAAATACAAAATACCGCCTGAGTATCTCTCCACAAATAGAAAAATGGTCTCACGCGCCGTTTTGCTGGGTCTTTTTATCGCTTTTATCCCTATGCCTTTTCAAATGCTTCTTGTCCTTGCTTTTGTACCGTTTTTTAAGTTTAATGTACCGATAGGGCTTGCAATGTGCTGGCTGAGTAACCCGCTAACAATGCCGCCGATGTATTATATGGAGTATTTAACGGGAAGTTTTTTACTAGGGATAAAACCTGAACCTGTAGAGATGACACTGGAATGGTTTAGCAACAATATGGACAATATCTTTATCCCGCTTTATGCAGGAACAGCTTTGTATTCTGTTTTTGGTTCACTTCTGGCGTACTGGGCGGTTAACCATTTCTGGAAGTCCTCTGTACATAAAGATAAAAAACTTCACAGAAAACATAGATAAAACTACTCTCTGACTTTTTTGCTTTGAGCATAAAAATAGACCCAAAGGACTACTCCAAGCAAACTCATAGCCAAACTCATCACTTGTCCCTGCGTGATAGCATCACAACAGAGATACCCTATCTGCTCATCAGGAGCACGGTAAATCTCAGCAATAGCGCGGAAGAGTCCGTAACTTATCCCATAAACAAGTGCCAATTCCCCCGAAAACTTTTTATATTTTCTATAAATATAAACCACGATAAAAACGCCCAAGCCCTCTAAAATTGCCTCATAAAGTTGTGATGGATGTCTAAGAATACCATCAACATAGATACCCCAAGAGACATCCGTTTCTCTGCCTATGAGTTCTTGATTGAGGAAGTTTCCGATTCGCCCAAAGATAAACGCAAGAGGAATACTGATAGCTACTAAATCCATGAGTTTTCCAAAACTTACTTTATAGCGTTTGCTGTAAAGATAGGTGCCAAGAACAAAACCTGCAACGGCTCCATGGTAGCTCATGCCGCGGATACCTATAAATTCTCCATCTCTAAATGGATTAAATATCTGCCATGGATGAGAGAGATAATACAAAGTCTGCGTGTCATAAAAGAGAATATATCCAAGTCTCGCACCCAGAATAATACCCACTTCCACATAGAAAAAGTAAACATCCAAGTTTGCTTTATCTAGGTCAATTTTATCGTGTTTGATGAAAAATTTTCCAAGATACAAAGCGCTCAAAAGGGCTAAAACATACATCATCCCATACCAGTGTACGGGAAGTGAAAAGATATGAAAGGCTATCGGATTAAAGTGCTCATATATATGATTCCAAAGTTCCATGCGCTTACCTTCTCAAAGCTTCAGCGATAAGTTCGATAGGGTTTTTAAATACGGTCGCGACTCCGGCACCATGCATCGAGTTGTTTATCTGCATACGGCATGCGCTACACTCTGCTGTGACTATTTCTGCGCCCGTTTTTTCTATCATTGCAGCTTTTGGAACACCGGCAGCTTTTGCAAAATGGTATTTTTCCGTCTGCATCGTAATACCGCCAAAACCGCAACAAGCGTTTGGATCACTCATCTCTACTATTTTATAATTTTGACGTACGAGATTACGAGGTTCTTGATAGATTCCCTGCATTTTTCTCGCGTGGCATGGGTCATGATAGGTCACTATTCTCGTATCTTTTTTCTTTGATGCAAGCAGATGTTCAAGGTGCGTATGATGTTGCAGCCACTCTGTTGCCATAAAAATTTTATTTTTGATTTTGAGTGCGCGCTCTTTCCACTCGGGCTGGTCATGAAAAAAGTGCTCATAATCAATCTTGAGCATTGCCGAACAAGTCGCTTCGGGTACGATAATGGCTTCGATATCATCTCCAAAACTCTCAAAATATTTGATATTGTGTTTCGCGTTTGCATCGACCGTATCAAAATCTCCCGTAAAATATGCAGGAGCAGAACAGCACTTCTGGTCTTTTGCCAAAAATGCATCGATTTCCAGTGCTTTGAGTATTTCCAAAAGTCCTTCACCGATATCTTTGTAGTTGTAGTTTGCAAGACAACCGATAAAAATAGCCACTTTTCTTTTGCCGCCGTTGTTGATATTCTCTTCATGAGAGTTCAAAAATGAAGTTTTTCGCAGACTTGGAAGCAATCTATCTGTTTTTATCATCGGTAGGTTAAAACGCGAATTCATCGAGTCGATCTCCGCTTTTATCTTAAAGCCGCAAGTCTGAAAAGTATATCCGAGCTTAAACGCAAGGTCATTGAGCCATCTATGGCGCAAGAGCATAAAAAAGAGGCGTTTATACCAAGCGATACCAAACTTTTTGGCGATATCTGAGCGCACCTGCTCTATTATCATATCCGTAGGAAGTGCTTTTGGACAGACATCGACACAGTTGGTACACAAAAAACAGCTCTCAAATATATCTTTTGCGTTTTTGTCCAGCTCAAGTTTTCCTTGATGGTACGCACCCAAAAGGTCGATAAATCCACGCGGTGAAGTTACCTCATCTGCGTTTACATTGTGGATAGTACACACAGGAATACATTTACCACACTTGACACAAGCATCGCTTATTTCACTAAAATTAAAAATTTCTTCTGGAGTTTTACTCATAACTACACCGTTTTTGAAAATGTTTTGGAACTTGCCGCATGGCGTTTCATATAGGCGTCAAAAGGCATTGCGATATTTCGTATGAGAAGTGTTCCCGTCTCAGAGCATGCGATATGTTCACTATCCATACTCAATAGTTCTTCTTCTGCAAAAGGCTTAAGCGCTTCAATAGCATCAGCGAAATAGCTTGCGAACTCTCTATTAAAAAGCTTCTCAAATCTTCTGATATCGAGCTTGAAGTTACTCATAAGCTCCATGATGACATATTGAC
>JAQTWZ010000006.1 GCA_028689055.1 Sulfurimonas sp.
TTAAAATACTCGGTGAAAAATACCGAAACCGCCGAAAACGATTCGGCTTACGCTTCAATCTGATCTGTGCATTTGTAAACGCTGATAGAGCTTTAGGGATAAAATGATGGGTTATGCAAGAAGTCTAGTGTATCAAAACTAATTTCTTAGTTTAAGGTTCAAAAATCAAAATATAACTTTTTATGATTTATTGACTGCCTAGTTTAGCAGTTCGTTTGACACATCTTGCAATTGCCCTTGGCTACAAAGCTGTCATGAATAGATATAAGGTAAGGTTTACTTCGATTACAGAGCTTATCTCAGATGCCAATAAAGCAAAAAGAGAGAAACGCTACGATAGTTTTTTAAAGAATATTGCCACGCCATCTGTGCTTATCATAGATGAAATCGGATACTTTAATATGTCTAAAGAAGATGCCAACCACTTTTTTCAAATCATCTCTGCACGATATGAAAAAAGTTCAACAATACTCACTTCAAATCTCATATTCAGTCAATGGGCGCAAGTATTTGGAGGAGATAAAATAGTCACAACGGCTATCCTTGATCGGATACTGCATCACTCTCATGTCATTAATATTCAAGGAGAAAGTTATAGGCTAAAAGAAAAAAAAGAATCAGGAATCATCAATTCAGATATTTATAAGTTTGGAGTGAGAACTTCACATAAAATAGCAGAAAAACAAGAGGTGGTTTAAGTTTCAGAATGTAACTTTTTTTAAATTTGACTGCCCAATTTTAGAGTTCGTTTGACACAGGGTTAATATTGTGTGCAGATTGGCGCACACAACATGAGCGAGCTAAAAGTGACCTTGCGGGTCTGCATCGCTAAAATGTCCCCATCTGAGTTTCGCTCCTCCAAGGATATGAAAATGAAGGTGACCAACTTCTTGACCGCCATTTTCACCAATATTTGTAATGACCCTGTAGCCGCTTTTATCGATATGAACCTCTTTGGCTACATTTTGGATAAAAGGAGTCATTTTTTGCATCATATCGGCGCTCACCTGATCAAAACTATCCACATGCACTTTTGGTATCGCCAAAATATGTACAGGAGCTTTTGGATTGATATCATGAAACGCAATAAAATTTTCATCCTCTAGGATGATATTTGAAGGGATTTCTTTATTTACTATTTTACAAAATATGCACATTATCTACTTCCTTTTGTATATCTTTTTTTTGATTATAGCATATAAAATTTTAAGCTAGTCTCTGTAATCAAGCTGTATATAAAATATATTTGACTATAATCCACGACTAATTTTACAACTATGGAGACTCTATTTGAAAGAGTGGTATGACGCAATAAAAGCAGCACAGAGTGTTGAAACACTTGAAGATATTCGTATCTCTGTGTTTGGAAAAAAGGGTGTTTTGACGGATGCATTTGCCGCGATGAAAAACGCTCCGGACAATGAAAAGTCACAAATAGCAAAAGAGTTAAATACTCATAAAAATGAGCTCATGAACGAGTTTACAGCTAAAAAAATAATCTTACAAACTTTAGAATTGCAACAAGCAATGCAAGCTGAAGCTATTGATGTCTCTTTGTATGGTACATCTTCTGAAGCGGGCGCACTGCACCCTGTAATGCAGACGATGGATAGAATCGTAGAATATTTTTCTTCTATGAATTTTGCTGTAAAAACCGGCACGATGGTAGAAGATGATTTTAACAATTTTGAAGCATTGAACCTTCCAAAATACCATCCTGCACGAGATATGCAAGATACATTTTATTTCAAAGACGAGATGCTTCTGCGTACACACACCTCACCTGTACAAATACGCACGATGATGCAGACAAAACCGCCTATTCGTATGATAGCGCCCGGGGCTGTTTTTAGACGTGATTATGATATTACGCATACACCGATGTTTCATCAAGTCGAAGGACTGGTGGTTGATGAAGAAGGCAAAGTATCATTTGCAAATCTTAAGTATATTTTGGAAGATTTTTTGAAGTATATGTTTGGTGATGTAGAGGTGCGTTTTCGTCCTTCATTTTTCCCTTTTACAGAGCCTTCTGCAGAAGTGGATATCTCTTGCGTTTTTTGTCAAGGAAAAGGCTGTCGTGTTTGTTCACAAACGGGCTGGCTAGAAGTTCTTGGCTGTGGCATAGTGGACCCAAATGTTTTTAAAGCCGTGAAATACAAAAATGTAAGCGGTTACGCTTTTGGACTTGGAGTAGAGCGTTTTGCGATGCTTATTCATCAAATCGGAGACCTTCGCTCATTATTTGAGGGAGATATTAAGTTACTGGAGCAATTTCAATGATACTCACAAAAACTTGGCTAAACGAGTGGATAGACTTAGAAGATATTACTACAGAGACTTTGGCAAAAACACTCAATTCTATAGGTCTGGAAGTAGATAGTGTTCATACTTACAAAATACCACAAAAGATAGTTTTTGGACGTGTTTTAGAATGTGAGAGTCATCCGGATGCGCAAAAACTCAATGTTTGTAAAGTAGATGTCGGTTCAGAAATTTTACAGATAGTTTGTGGTGCTTCAAATGTTCGTGCGGGACTTAATGTTGTAGTTGCAACACTTGGCGCTGTTATGCCTGAGGGTCTTGTTATCAAACCTGTGGTTTTACGCGGTGTTGATAGTAACGGTATGATTTGTTCTGCTAGCGAGATTGGACTTGGAAAAGTATCTGAAGGAATTATCGAGCTTGATGAGAGTATCGGTGCATATACTTTGGGCGCAGAAGTAGCTTCCCATCCTCTTTTTTGTGATGATGTGATAGAAATAGAGCTTACAGCAAACAGAGGTGATTGTCTATCTATTAGAGGTGTTGCTCGTGATTTGAGTGCAGCATATGACAAACCGATCAAAGAGTATAACCGCGTAGAAAATGATGACAAACGCGGCATCGGAAGAATTTTGAGTATTTCACATGACAAAGATTATAATCTTAATCTTCGTTATAAAGCCGTTGATTTAAAAAGTTTAAAAATTCCTTTTATACTGAAGCTAAGACTTGCTCAGATCGGTGAAACCATACAAAGTGATTTAGAAGCAGTTATGTCTTACGCAACACATAGTAGCGGAGTTATTTTACGTGCCTATGATTATGAATTTTTTGCAAGTGCCACAAAAGGTATGGCTAAAATCCAATTAAAGGAAGATGTCAATGGATATGCCTCTGTAAAAGGAGAACAAAAAGCTTCGATTATCGGTGTAAATCAGGAAGATGCTTCTAAGTTTTTATCCAAAGAAGGTATTGTTCTTATAGAAGCTAGCTATATTCCGCCTGATCTTATTTCCAAAAAGATGGCAGAACATAAAGTACCGGCAGGCGCGATGTTTTATAAAACATCACGTGGAAGTGAACCTGAGCTTGAAGGGGGACTGCTTTATTCTCTTGATTTGCTTGAAGCAAACTCAGAATCGTCTATTTTTGGCGGAACGATAGAATATGAAAACTCCTATAAAGAGAAGACTGTTATAGTAAGCAAACAAGAGATTGACGAGCTTATCGGGGCAAAGATAGATAGGGTTGTTATCAATAAGATACTTACAAATCTTGGTTTTAATATCTCCAAATCTTCGACGGATAATTTTGTGATTTCTATTCCACAGTTTCGTCATGATATCATCAATAAACAAGATATTGTCGAAGAGATTGTGCGTTTAGTGGGCATTGATAATATCCCTTCAAAACCTTTCGTTTTTGGTGAAAAAAACAGACTTGAGAGTGATTATTTTGATTACAAGAAAAGAACTATATTTAGACACAAAGCTGCACAAAGCGGTTTTTTTGAGAGTGTTCATTTTGTTTTTGACGAAAAGAAAGTTTTACAGGAATACGGTTTTGAGACTACTTTGGAAGAGCTTGAACTTTTAAATCCTATAGTAAATACGCTAGATACACTCAGACCGACATTGTTAAGCGGACTACTCAAAGCGGCTTCTCAGAACGCTAAAAATGGCTATTCGTGTGTCAAACTTTTTGAAGTCGGTTCTGTCTTTTCACCAATAAGAGAAGAGTCGCTCAAAATGGCCTTATTGCATTCTGGTGATAAAGAACGTGACGTTTTGGCAAACGCAGGCAAGCCAAAAAAGATAGATTTTGCTGCGTTTGTTCAAAAAGTTACTGATGTGATAGGTGCATTTGAACTCCAAGAACATCAGACAAAACACACTCTTTCTCATCCGTACCAATGTGCAAAAGTCATAGTTGGCGGTGAAATGATAGGCGAGCTTTTTAGAGTACATCCTGAAGTGGAAAAAAGTTATGATTTAGATGTGACTTATGTATGTGAACTAGACTTTGAGAAGATAGCACACACGCTCAAAGTTGCAAATAAAACTTCTAAGTATCAGGCTTCTTTTAGAGATTTAAGCGTAATTATGCCTCAAAATATGCCATACGAAAAAGTAAAAAAAGCGATAGAAATATCTGTAAGTAATGAAATTGTTAGATTTTATCCTGTAGATAAATATAGCGATGCTACACTTGGTGAGAATATGAGTTTAACGCTGCGTTTTGTACTTCAGTCTCATGAAAAAACACTCGAAGAAGCAGATATTACTGCGTCAATGAACCAGATACTAGAAACACTCAATACACAACTAGGAATCGGTCTGAGATGAGTAAAGTCGTTGTTGCTCCATGTGAGGGATTTACTCTAAATATTTCTGAGATTGCACCTGATAAATCGATTTCGCACCGTAGTGTGATGTTTGCAATGCTTGCGTCGGGTACGAGTGAGATTACAAATTTTTTACGTGCGGAAGATACACTCAACTCTTTAAACATCGTCAAAAATCTGGGCGCTACCGTTAAAGATGATGGAGTTACAATTAGCATTTCTTCGGAGGGCATCAAAGAGAGCAGCGAAATACTTGATTGTGGAAATTCTGGAACGGGAATGCGACTTTTTTGCGGACTTTTAAGTTCTGCAGAGGGACACTTTATTTTAACAGGAGATGAATATCTTCGCCGTCGCCCTATGAAAAGAGTTACTGCACCACTGCGTGATATCGGTGCAAAACTAGATGGCCGAAATGATGGTGACTTGGCTCCGCTTAGCATTCGCGGGGCTTCACTCAAAGCTTTTGATTATGAAAGCACAATAGCTTCTGCTCAAGTAAAAAGTGCGATGATTCTTGCAGCGCTTCGAGCGGATGGCATTTGTACATATACTGAACCTGAACTCTCTCGTGACCATACAGAAAGAATGCTCAAAGGTATGGGTGCAGATATCAAAGTAGATGGTCTTAAAACTACTATAGCACCTATGAAAAATCTTTTATCTCCTCTCAAAATTCGTGTTCCCGCTGATCCTTCTAGTGCATTTTTCTTTGCAGTGGCGGCAGCTATAACACCAAACGCAAGTATCATACTTCAAGGTGTTACTTTAAATGAAACGCGGATAGAAGCCTTTCGAGCGTTAGAGCGTATGGGTGCGGACATCAAGTATGAACAAACAGATGACAAATATGAACCAATCGGAAATATTCATGTCAAATATGCTCCTCTAAAAGCGATAACTGTTGAAGATAATATCTCATGGCTGATTGATGAACTGCCTGTTCTTTCTATTGCGTTTGCTTGTGCGAAAGGCGAGAGTGTCGTGAAAAATGCGCAAGAGTTAAGAGTCAAAGAGTCAGATAGAATCTCTACCGTAGTGAATGGACTTAGAGCTTGTGGCATAGAAGTAGATGAATATGAAGATGGATATAAAGTGCAAGGCGGTGTTTTAAAAGCTGCAAATGTAGATAGTCATGGTGATCATAGAATCGCTATGAGTTTTATCATCGCAGGACTTAGATGTGGAATGGAAGTGAGTGATTTGGATTGTATCAATACATCTTTTCCAAACTTTTTTGAATTGCTGCAAAAAATTACCAAAGTAGAATTTAAGTAAGAACTCTCTATAAGTGTTGAAAAATTCACTTCTTTAAAAAGGAAGACAAGTAATATGAAAATCGAGTTAGCAGAAAATTATGGATTTTGTTTTGGGGTTAAACGCGCCATTAAAATCGCTGAAGAGAATAAAAATGCTTCTACTTATGGTCCATTGATTCATAATTCCAAAGAGATAGAACGCTTAGAAAAAGATTTTAATGTCGGGCTTACAAATGACTATAAAACTTTTAAAGCTGGTGATAAGGCTATTGTCAGAACACATGGAATTCCCAAACTTGAACTTGAAGCTTTAAAAAATAACGGTGTCAATGTTGTGGATGCAACATGCCCTTATGTGACCAAACCCCAACAGATAGCGCAAGAGATGAGTGAGGCTGGATATGAAGTCATCATCTTTGGTGATGAAGAACATCCGGAGATCAAGGGTGTAAAAAGTTACGCTACAAACGGCGCGATAGTTGTGACATCCATCGAAGAGATTAAGAAGCTTAAATTTAGTGAAAAAATTGCCATGGTTGCGCAGACGACAAGAAAAGTGGATGAGTATATGGCAATAGTAAACTATCTGATTCCAAGACATAAAGAAGTGAGAGTTTTCAATACGATTTGTAATGCTACATTTGAAAATCAGGTTGCTATACGGGATCTCTCAGAGCTCGCAGATGTCATGATAATCATCGGCGGTAAAAATTCATCCAATACGAAACAGCTTTTTAGTATTGCAAAAGAGCACTGTTGGGATAGTTATCTTATTGAAGATGAAAATGAGATTGATTTTTCTTGGTTTGATACAAAGGAGTTTTGCGGTATAAGTGCAGGAGCTTCTACACCTGAATGGATTATTCAAAATGTTATAAATGCAATTCAAGAAAAAGTAAAATAATAGAGCGTTTTTTATATTTATAAGAACTTTTACCTATCTTTAATAGAAATATAATCATATCTTTGATACAATCACGGCAATTTTTATGTAACAAGAGGATAGGTAATGGCGTTCGATAACGAATCATTTGAAGAAGAAGAAAGTTTTGCAGAGATGTTCGCTGCAAGCGAAAAAAAGCAAGAAACAAGTCGCATTGTAGAGGGTCAGATAGTTGAGATCCAAGAAGATGAAAATAGAGCACTCGTTGGTGTTGGTGATAAGCTAGAGGGTATCCTTAGTTTAGATGAAATCAGTGAAGACGGTGTGCTAAAGTTTGGTGCGGGTGATAAAATCAAAGTTATGATTTTGGGATACTACAATGAGCGTCCTAAGATTTCATACAAAAAAGTTTTAGAGCAGCAAAAAACTATTGACTTTATTGATGCACACAAAGAAAACTTTGAAGATGTAATTATCGAAGGCACGATTACAAAGAAAAATCGTGGCGGCTACGTAGTAGAAGCTGATGATATAGTTTTCTTTATGCCTCGCTCATTAGCAGCGTTCAAAGACAACGAAGAAGTAGTCGGTCGTAAGATCAAAGCTCAAGTTGTTAAAATAGATGAAGGTGAAAACTCTATCATCGTTTCTCGTCGTAAACTCTTTAACGAAGAGAGAAAAAAGAAAAAAGAGATTATTGACCAATTGATGGCTGATGATACAGTTGTTGAAGGTGTAATCAAAAAAATCACGAGCTACGGTATGTTCGTAGATGTAGGTGGTGTTGATGGTTTAGTTCACTATAACGAAATCAGCTACAAAGGTCCTGTAAATCCTTCAAAACTTTACAAAGACGGTGATGTGGTTGCTGTAAAAGCAATCGCATACGATAAAGACAAACGTCATCTTTCTCTTTCAATCAAAGCGGTAAATACTGACCCTTGGGCAGAAGTTGAATCTGAATTGGATGAAGGTGATACTATCACTGTTACAGTTTCAAATATTGAAGCGTATGGTGTATTTGTTGACTTAGGAAACGATATCGAAGGTTTCTTACATATTTCTGAGATTTCATGGGACAAAAATGTTAAAAATCCAGGTGATTATTTAACTGTAGGTCAAGAAATCGATGTTGAAGTTATTGAGATAAATTCTAAAACGCATAAACTTCGTGTTTCATTGAAGAAACTTTTGGCAAAACCATTTGATGATTTTATGAAAAACTTCAAAGAAGGTGATGTTGTGACTGGAACAGTTACATCTTTAACTGACTTTGGTGCATTTGTACGTATATCAGGTGTTGAAGGTCTTTTACATAACCAAGATGTTTCTTGGGATAAAAATGTAAAATGTAAAGACATTTTAAAAGCCGGTGATGAAGTAGAAGTGAAAATCGCAAAAATCAATGAAGAAGATCAAAAAATCTCTTTAAATCGTAAAACACTTTTAGAGAGCCCAATCGATACTTTTGCTGCAACACATAAAGCAAACGCAGTTGTAACAGGTACGATTCGTGATATCAAAGAATTTGGTGTATTTGTATCTTTAGAAGATGGTGTTGACGCACTTATCCGTGATGAAGATTTAGCTCCACTTGTAAAAGAAGAGTTGTCAGTGGGTCAAGAAATTGAAGCTGCTATAGCTATTATCGATACAAAAAGAGATAGAATCCGTTTATCTGTTAAAAAATTAGACTATATCAAAAACCAAGCGATGCTTGATGAGATAAATGATAATGAGTCACACTCTTTAGGTGATTTAATCAAAGATAAATTCAAGTAATCTTTGAAATGCAAAAGATGCTAAGATGGTTTATCCCACTGCTTGCAGTTGGGGTTGCCGTATTTATCATCTTTTTTTTAGTATCCATCAATTCTATACATGAGCAAAAAGAATTACAGCCGCTTTCGCTCTCAAATGAGGTTACTTCAAAAAAAACAAAAGATGTTTGGTTGAGTCATTTTTCACAAACACAAAAGCTTGGATACTTTTATCCTGTCAATGAAGTTTATGTCACAGTAGATCTCAATGAAAAAATAGTTAATGTTATAACGTATGAACTTTCGGCCTCTCTTTTAGATCCTTATCAATTATTTTGTTTAAAAGAAGAATTACGAAGACACGCTCTGAAATATTATTTAAAAAAAGACAAAGAGAACATAACATTACTTATTTATTCACAAGATGTAAATAAATTAAATACTTTAGTGAAAGTACTAAAAAACTATCAAATTTCGGCGACTATAAAGCCATATAAAGAGGAAAAAGAATGAAAAAACATACAATAGTTGTTTGTGACCATATCCATGAAGCCGGTTTAGCGATGCTTAGAAATGATAAAGATATCAATTTTATCATGGCTGCTGATGAAGACAAAATAAAACTTCTAGATATTATTGCACAAGCGGATGTCGCGATTACAAGAAGTTCAACAGATGTTGATGCAAAATTTATTGCTGCTGCAAAAAATATGAAAGCTATCGTTCGTGCAGGTGTTGGTGTGGATAATGTCGATATCGACGGCTGTTCAAAAGAGGGTATCATCGTTATGAATGTACCTACTGCAAACACTATAGCAGCAGTTGAGCTTACTATGGCGCATATGCTTTCTTGTATGAGAATGTTTCCATATTCACACAACCATCTCAAACTTGATAGAGTTTGGAAGCGTGAAAAATGGTATGGTTATGAGATGAAAGGCAAAAAACTCGGTGTTATCGGTTTTGGTAATATCGGTTCTCGTGTGGCGAAACGTGCACAGGCTTTTGAAATGGAGATTGTTGCGTATGATCCGTATATCCATCCATCAAAAGTAACAGACTGCGATATGACATATACGAAAAATTTTGAGGATATTTTGGCATGTGATATCATTACGATTCATACACCTAAAAATCAAGAGACTATCGGAATGATTGATGCACAAGAGATTGCAAAAATGAAAGACGGTGTTGTTCTTATCAACTGTGCGCGAGGTGGTCTTTATAATGAAGAAGCGCTTTATAATGGTTTGACGTCTGGAAAAATCCGCTTTGCAGGTATTGATGTATTTAACAAAGAGCCGGCAACAGATCATCCTCTCCTTGATCTTGATAACGTCACAGTTTCACCACACTTAGGTGCAAACACATTTGAGTCACAGTACAATATCGGTACAGAAGCAGCGCAAAACGCAATTGAAGCAGCAAAAGGTATCTCATTCGCTCATGCAATGAATTTACCTATTGATGAGAGTAAAATACCTTCATATGTAAAACCATTTTTAGAGATGGGACAAAAGATAGGTTTCCTTGCATCTCAAATGAATAAATCACAAATCATTGCTATCAAAGTAAGCGGGCAGGGTGATATCTCAAACTATGTTGAATCACTTTCTACTTTTGTAGCTGTTGGTGCTATGAGCCAAAACAGCGGTGATACTATCAACTATGTAAACGCAGAGTTTGTTGCAAAAGAAAAAGGGATCAAGATAGAGTCTGAAGCTTTGGCTGATTCATCTGTATTTAAAAATCTTATCACTGTGAAACTTACTACGGCTGAAGGAACAACATCCATCAGCGCTACCATTTTTGATGATGGTGTGAAACGTATGGTTGCCATTGATGGTTTTGATATAGAAGTAGCACTCAAAGGCGATATGATCATGTTTAAAAACAGTGATGTACCGGGTGTTATCGGAAGTATTGGAACTACACTTGGCAAAAACAATGTAAATATTGCCGACTTCTCTTTGGCTCGTAACAATAAAGCTCAAGCACTTGCTATCATTTTAGTTGATAGCCCGGTAGATGAAAAAACACTCAGCGAACTTGAGTCACTTGAAGCGTGTATCAGCGTAAACTACGTACGTCTGTAAGTCAAACTTTCAAATTTTTTTACATCAAACACTTGGTTTGATGTAAAACTTCTTTATTATTCCCCACCTTTCCTTTGAGTCGAAAATTTATACACGAACTGAAAAAATAGTTTTGTCGCATCATTTTGTGCGATATTGTTTTTTGTAATAAAATCACCTGCATCAAGATACGTTCCTATTACAGTAAAACTTAAATTATCTGTGGCCGTATATTTGAGTGTAAGGTCGTATTCATTTCCTATTTCTGTATAGCTGTTTCCAGGATTGTTTTTATAGCCAAAGGTGTACCAGCTGTCTGTTGGTTCTGCAAGACTAAAGTTATGAAACGCAGCCTTTAGTGAAAGTTTTTTTGTAGGATTCATCCAATACATCGCTTGATAATCACGCATGTTAGACCAGATCATAATATCCATTCGTCCGTAGTTCGGACCTGTTTTACTTCCAAATGGCGTTTCAAATGTTCCTTTCGTGGTATCGTTTGGATTTGTATCTCCTGAGGCATAGAGTGTCCCTAGAGTAAAGTGCGTTTTGTATGTATCATCAAAATAGTAGCCTGCTTTTGCAACATAAGCGTAAGCATCGATATCTTTTTCTCCATATCTACCCGTAGCTTTGATATATGTGGCATCATAGATAAAACCAATACTTTCATCATAAGTACGTGCTCCCGCGTAATAGGCTTTTTCATAAGGCTTTACTTCATGAAAGAGACCATTTCTCCATGCGGCAAACGGTTCGATTTTGAAAGCATCTTTTTCATAGTGGCTATAGATTCCAGCACCTTGATAAACGTGTTTTTCGACGATACTAAAATCATCAGGAGCAATAGTTCTTGTCTGTCCATACCAAACATCAATGAAGTTTTTATCTACAGCATAGGAGAGATGCGCAGCATCCCAAAAAAATCCTATTGTATTTCCCCATGCACCGGGAGCAAATATTCTTCTGTCCCCGTATTCAAGATTTAATCTTCCAAGGGAAAAAGTTAGCCCTGATGTAAGAAAGTTGTATTTGCGTATATAGGTTTCATGAAGCTCATGATGATCATCATAATAACTTGCACCATATTCATCCGCTGTACCTTTGTTCGCCAGAAAATCATCTGCTTGCAAAGAAGAGTCCCATGAGCGAGAGTCATACATATAGGCTTTTATCTCCCAATTCATAGCCGGCAGATAGGTGAAACCTGCAAGTATCTGATGGAGATAAAGTGTATCGTTTGAGACACCTTTAACATTGCCTTTTGCGTCTATTGCCGCATCACCGTAGGTGAGTTTGTTTACCCCATCGTAGCTATCTATGCGACCTCGATAATAACCATTAAAAACTAACGTCTCTTTTTCTTTTACAACCGAATCTGGAGTCTGAGCGTATGTGTTGTGCGTGAAAGCTAGCATGAGCAGTAAGAGTTTTGAGTAGTTTGTGATACTACTCACCCCAATATTTTTACGCATAATATTTCCTTCTTTATCGCTATATCTAAAATTATATAACGATTTATATAAAATTACAAGTGTTATACTATTAAACAATGTATCAAAAAAATAAATGCAAATTTCATTCTCGCCTAGATGCGAGAATGGGGGAGGAATTTATGGTTCGAAAATAGATACTGCTTTTTTCTCGTGGAAATGAAAGTGTTTTTCTAAGTCTGCGTTATAAAGCAAAACCGGAACGATAACAAGTGAAGCGATAACAGCCGCAATGGTACCAAATATGAGAGAGACTCCAAGACCGCCAAATACTGCGTCTCCGGCTAGAAGGGTAGAAGCTAGGATAATGGCAGCAGCAGTTAAGAAGATTGGTTTAGCGCGTGTGGATGTAGCAAAGGCAATGGCTTCGGCTTTGTGCATACCTTTTTCGTGCATGAGCGACTTTGTAAAGTCTATCAGTAGAAGAGAATTACGTGAACTTATCCCGATAAGAGCGATAAATCCGATAAGAGAAGTTGCTGTTAGGAAAAAAGTATCATGTGTGAAAAGATCCATAATCCAGTGCCCAACGATAACCCCTATGATAGAGAGGAACGAACCAAGCAAAATGATACCGCTAAGTGTGTAGCTTTTGTAGTAGATAACCATAAGCAAAAAGATAAGTACGAGTGCCGCTATAAACGCAGCTCCAAGTTCCACGAAGGTGTCGAGCGTGACTTCCATCTCACCATCCCAGATAAGTTTATAAATAGCTCCGCTTTGTTTATCTGTAAGCTCAAGGTTGAAAAGACCTATTTTTTCAATCTTATAAGTATCAGAAAAAGTATCTAAGATAATGTTTCTTGCTTCCATTAAAGGATAGACTTGTGAAACCATATCCGTCTCAGCCATGACATTTGTCATCTGGTGCAGGTTTTTGTTCATGATCATAGGATTGGATTTTTTTGGTACAACGCTAACAAGTTCTGTAATAGGAATCATCATTCCCATACTATTCATCAGTTTTAAAGATGCTAGTTTATATTTGACTGCGTTTATGTCTTTGGAGGTAAATTGTTTGGACTCTTGACTCAAAGAGAGATGTATAGGAATCTGATCATTATATTTATCTGAGTTTTTTACAGCAATCTGCATTCCTTCAAACGCAAGATAGAGGATGTCATTGAGTTGTTTGATAGAAACTCCGGAGAGAGAAACTTTTGTCGTGTCAACTTTAATTTCGTAGCTATCATAGATATAATCTTGCATGATATCAACATCTACTAAACCTTTTGTATTTTCAAATACATCGGCTACTCTGTTGGAGAGTGCACGGATTCCATCTGCATTTTCTCCATAAACTTCAGCGACAATAGCTGCCATAACAGGAGGTCCTGCAGGTGGTTCGACAAAAGAGATTGAAGTGTTTTTATGGATGGCGGTACAGCTTTGCAAAATAAGCGGTCGCATTCTTTGAACCATAAAATAAGAAGGCTCTTCTCTATCGTGTTTTTTTGTAAGGTTGAGGACTATTTCTGCAACATTTTCTGAGTTTTTGAAGTGAGAGCCTTTGATAAGCCCAGCAAAATCAAGGGGAGAGCCCATACCTAAAAAAACTTCCGTATCAAGAACTTCACTCTCTTTTTGTACAAATCCTACGACACAATCGCTTACTTCTTTCGTTTGAGAGATAGAGCTCCCCTCTGGAAGATCTATATAAATAGTAAAAGTGTCATTATTTTTTCCCGGAAGCATTTTTGCCAAAACCATCTTTGTAGGTGCAATCATCATAATAGAGAGGATAAACGCAAGTAAAGTACCAAGGAGAATCAATTTTCTTTGTGTAGCACTTTGAATACCTGACAATACTGCGTTTTCAAATTTTTTAAACATTAATGGTCTCCTTTTTCATTGTGATCTGGTTTTTTGAGCATTCTTACTGCGAGATACGGTGTAAATATATACGCTACAAAAAGTGAAGCGATAAGAGCTACAGGGACATTTGCAGGGATTGGTTTCATAAACTGCCCCATCATTTGTCCTACAAACGCCATAGGTACCATCGTCATGATGATAGCAAGTGTGGCTATATTTGTCGGCGGTCCTATTTCATCAGTTGCTTTTATCATCAGTTCATCAGGTGTTTCATGGATTGATTCGATGGAGTGATAGTGTCTGTGAATGTTCTCAATAACAATAATAGCCGCATCAACGAGAAGCCCGAGTGAGAGTAAAAACGCAAAGAGGGTAATTCTATTGATAGTTTGTCCCGTGAGATAAGCGATAAAAAGGGTGATAGCCAAGATAGCCGGAACTGTAAAAGTGACGATAAGAGATTCTCTCCATCCAAGCACAAGAACAAGCAAAATTGCAATGATTACGATAGATAAAAGTAGGTGAAATACAAGTTCGTTGACCGCTTCATTGGCTCTTTCTCCATCATTTCTAGTGATGACATAACTGATGCCGTTTTGTGCTAAAAACTCTTTGTAAATCTCTAGCTCTTTTTTCACCGCATCAGCAATGAGAACCGCGTTTGTACCTTGAAGTTTTGAGACGGTAAGCGTTACCTGCTCTTTCATCGGAGTAAATTTGCCTGTTTCATCTTTGACACTAATAGTCGCTGATTTGAAGTTTTGTATATCATAAGAATCATCTATTTTCGCCACTTGCGAGAGATGGATAGGTGAGCCCATATATTGTGCGACGATGATATTGCCAATATCTTTAGAAGATTCTATTGCGTTTTCTACGCCCAACATCACGATAGTATTCTCTTTGCTTGTATTTTTTATAGCAGGAACACTGTATGCGAGTGATTGTACGGCTTGCGTTATTTGTCCCATTGAGAGGTTATAAGCTGAGAGTTTGTTCAAATCTACTTCAATATTAAATTGGTGTTTATGTCCGCCTTTGAGTTGTGTGACGGCGACGTTATCAAGTCCGTTGATATGATGCTGGATTTTTTTGACTCTATCATAAAGTTCTGTGGTGCTCATGTCTTGAGTTTTTGAGAAAAACGCTACGGAAACTATAGGGATATCGATGTCTATATCCAAAGGTTTGATGATAGGATTCATTGCTCCTGCAGGAAGAATATCTAAGTTTTGCATGATTTTGTCATACACTTTTAGGTTTGAATCTTCTTTTTTTTCACCGATGTAAAACGCAGCCGTGATGATGCCGACATTGTCCATAGCGCGGCCATAGATATGTTCAACACCTTTGACTTCTTTCATCTTGCGCTCAAGCGGTTGTACGATAACTTTTTGTATCTCAGCGGCACTTGCACCCGGAAGAGCTACGATAACAGTCGAACCGCTGACAACCATTTGCGGATTTTCTTCACGTGGCATCACCATCAGTGCTAGATATCCGATAGAGAGTAAAAATATACCCAGAACGATTGTAAGCGGATTTCTTAAAAATGTCTTCGCCAATTTACCGGCATAATCTGTTGGTACATAAGGTTTGGTATGTTTCATAGTCTCCACCTTAGTCAATGTCTATAGTTGCATACATGCCAGGATAAACAGCGTTATTTGTGTTTTTGAAAGATATTTTTATCTTAAATGTATGTGTCATCGGATTGGAGCTTGGGATAATCGCACTCACTGTTCCTATGCTTGTGATACCCAAAGATGGAATGTTGATTTTGACTTTTTTCCCAAGTTGTACAAGTGCAAGATTGTCCTCTGCGATTTCTGCAGATATTTTGAGATTACTCAAATCAGACAAAACAATCGCAGGCATTCCCGGCATAGCCATCTCTCCGACTTTGATATTTTTGGAGATGACGACACCGTCATTTGGAGCTTGTACATTGAGGTAACGGTATTGATTTTTTACTTCAGCGAGTTGCGCTTTTGCCTGTTCTACTTGTTTGGCTGCGATGATAATCATATCGGCAAGATTTCTCTCTGCGAGCTCAAGATTTTCTACTTCGTATTTTGAGACCATATCTTTTTCCAGAAGTCTTTTGTGACGCTCAAGATTGAGTTTAATATTTGTGTATTGGTTTTGGTACATCTGCAGGCTCAGTTGCGCCTGAGAGATACCAAGCTGTACCTGCGTCATAGCAGAATCTATCTCTTTGGAATCAATCGTATATAAAAGCGCGTCTTTTTTGACATAATCGCCTTCAGAAACAGCGACTTGTGTCACAAATCCCATAAAACGGCTTGTTATCATTTTTTGGTTATCAGAAATGACACCTCCTGAGAGTGTTAATGTCTCTGCTAAAAGTGAAGCGCCAAGGGCTGCCAAAAGTAAAATTTTTCTCATTTGTTTTCTCCGTTTGCTAATTTTTCAAGTGCAAAAATTCTTTCATTTTTTTTGTTTTTCGTCATTTGTAACTGCAGTATCTTTTGAATCTGCTCTGATTGTTTGATGATAACATCGCTCATGGAAGAGAGTTTTTCTCTGTATCTTCCTTCATAGTTTTTATAGATTTCATCTGCGAGTGTCAGCTCTTGTTCGAGAAAAGAGATCTCTTCATCAAAAGATGTGATTTCAGTTCGGATTTTCTCGACTTGCAAAGCTATGCCTTGACGGGCAAGTTCTAGCTGCGTTTTCGTTTTAAGTTTTTCTACTTGGGATTTTTCCAGTTGTGCATTATCCGCACCACCGTGGAAAATATTCCATGAGGCTCTTGCACCGATGGTATAAGCTCTATGGTCGATAGCGTCACCTAAAAAAGTGTCATCAGCAGTTGAAGCTTCTGCAAAAGCACCTACAGTAGGGTAAAACGCAGCTTTTGAAACATCTAGCATATTCTCTTGTATCGCAAGACCTGTATTTGCTTTTTTGAGATCTTGGCATGTGATATCATTACGATTCATACACCTAAAAATCAAGAGACTATCGGAATGATTGATGCACAAGAGATTGCAAAAATGAAAGACGGTGTTGTTCTTATCAACTGTGCGCGAGGTGGTCTTTATAATGAAGAAGCGCTTTATAATGGTTTGACGTCTGGAAAAATCCGCTTTGCAGGTATTGATGTATTTAACAAAGAGCCGGCAACAGATCATCCTCTCCTTGATCTTGATAACGTCACAGTTTCACCACACTTAGGTGCAAACACATTTGAGTCACAGTACAATATCGGTACAGAAGCAGCGCAAAACGCAATTGAAGCAGCAAAAGGTATCTCATTCGCTCATGCAATGAATTTACCTATTGATGAGAGTAAAATACCTTCATATGTAAAACCATTTTTAGAGATGGGACAAAAGATAGGTTTCCTTGCATCTCAAATGAATAAATCACAAATCATTGCTATCAAAGTAAGCGGGCAGGGTGATATCTCAAACTATGTTGAATCACTTTCTACTTTTGTAGCTGTTGGTGCTATGAGCCAAAACAGCGGTGATACTATCAACTATGTAAACGCAGAGTTTGTTGCAAAAGAAAAAGGGATCAAGATAGAGTCTGAAGCTTTGGCTGATTCATCTGTATTTAAAAATCTTATCACTGTGAAACTTACTACGGCTGAAGGAACAACATCCATCAGCGCTACCATTTTTGATGATGGTGTGAAACGTATGGTTGCCATTGATGGTTTTGATATAGAAGTAGCACTCAAAGGCGATATGATCATGTTTAAAAACAGTGATGTACCGGGTGTTATCGGAAGTATTGGAACTACACTTGGCAAAAACAATGTAAATATTGCCGACTTCTCTTTGGCTCGTAACAATAAAGCTCAAGCACTTGCTATCATTTTAGTTGATAGCCCGGTAGATGAAAAAACACTCAGCGAACTTGAGTCACTTGAAGCGTGTATCAGCGTAAACTACGTACGTCTGTAAGTCAAACTTTCAAATTTTTTTACATCAAACACTTGGTTTGATGTAAAACTTCTTTATTATTCCCCACCTTTCCTTTGAGTCGAAAATTTATACACGAACTGAAAAAATAGTTTTGTCGCATCATTTTGTGCGATATTGTTTTTTGTAATAAAATCACCTGCATCAAGATACGTTCCTATTACAGTAAAACTTAAATTATCTGTGGCCGTATATTTGAGTGTAAGGTCGTATTCATTTCCTATTTCTGTATAGCTGTTTCCAGGATTGTTTTTATAGCCAAAGGTGTACCAGCTGTCTGTTGGTTCTGCAAGACTAAAGTTATGAAACGCAGCCTTTAGTGAAAGTTTTTTTGTAGGATTCATCCAATACATCGCTTGATAATCACGCATGTTAGACCAGATCATAATATCCATTCGTCCGTAGTTCGGACCTGTTTTACTTCCAAATGGCGTTTCAAATGTTCCTTTCGTGGTATCGTTTGGATTTGTATCTCCTGAGGCATAGAGTGTCCCTAGAGTAAAGTGCGTTTTGTATGTATCATCAAAATAGTAGCCTGCTTTTGCAACATAAGCGTAAGCATCGATATCTTTTTCTCCATATCTACCCGTAGCTTTGATATATGTGGCATCATAGATAAAACCAATACTTTCATCATAAGTACGTGCTCCCGCGTAATAGGCTTTTTCATAAGGCTTTACTTCATGAAAGAGACCATTTCTCCATGCGGCAAACGGTTCGATTTTGAAAGCATCTTTTTCATAGTGGCTATAGATTCCAGCACCTTGATAAACGTGTTTTTCGACGATACTAAAATCATCAGGAGCAATAGTTCTTGTCTGTCCATACCAAACATCAATGAAGTTTTTATCTACAGCATAGGAGAGATGCGCAGCATCCCAAAAAAATCCTATTGTATTTCCCCATGCACCGGGAGCAAATATTCTTCTGTCCCCGTATTCAAGATTTAATCTTCCAAGGGAAAAAGTTAGCCCTGATGTAAGAAAGTTGTATTTGCGTATATAGGTTTCATGAAGCTCATGATGATCATCATAATAACTTGCACCATATTCATCCGCTGTACCTTTGTTCGCCAGAAAATCATCTGCTTGCAAAGAAGAGTCCCATGAGCGAGAGTCATACATATAGGCTTTTATCTCCCAATTCATAGCCGGCAGATAGGTGAAACCTGCAAGTATCTGATGGAGATAAAGTGTATCGTTTGAGACACCTTTAACATTGCCTTTTGCGTCTATTGCCGCATCACCGTAGGTGAGTTTGTTTACCCCATCGTAGCTATCTATGCGACCTCGATAATAACCATTAAAAACTAACGTCTCTTTTTCTTTTACAACCGAATCTGGAGTCTGAGCGTATGTGTTGTGCGTGAAAGCTAGCATGAGCAGTAAGAGTTTTGAGTAGTTTGTGATACTACTCACCCCAATATTTTTACGCATAATATTTCCTTCTTTATCGCTATATCTAAAATTATATAACGATTTATATAAAATTACAAGTGTTATACTATTAAACAATGTATCAAAAAAATAAATGCAAATTTCATTCTCGCCTAGATGCGAGAATGGGGGAGGAATTTATGGTTCGAAAATAGATACTGCTTTTTTCTCGTGGAAATGAAAGTGTTTTTCTAAGTCTGCGTTATAAAGCAAAACCGGAACGATAACAAGTGAAGCGATAACAGCCGCAATGGTACCAAATATGAGAGAGACTCCAAGACCGCCAAATACTGCGTCTCCGGCTAGAAGGGTAGAAGCTAGGATAATGGCAGCAGCAGTTAAGAAGATTGGTTTAGCGCGTGTGGATGTAGCAAAGGCAATGGCTTCGGCTTTGTGCATACCTTTTTCGTGCATGAGCGACTTTGTAAAGTCTATCAGTAGAAGAGAATTACGTGAACTTATCCCGATAAGAGCGATAAATCCGATAAGAGAAGTTGCTGTTAGGAAAAAAGTATCATGTGTGAAAAGATCCATAATCCAGTGCCCAACGATAACCCCTATGATAGAGAGGAACGAACCAAGCAAAATGATACCGCTAAGTGTGTAGCTTTTGTAGTAGATAACCATAAGCAAAAAGATAAGTACGAGTGCCGCTATAAACGCAGCTCCAAGTTCCACGAAGGTGTCGAGCGTGACTTCCATCTCACCATCCCAGATAAGTTTATAAATAGCTCCGCTTTGTTTATCTGTAAGCTCAAGGTTGAAAAGACCTATTTTTTCAATCTTATAAGTATCAGAAAAAGTATCTAAGATAATGTTTCTTGCTTCCATTAAAGGATAGACTTGTGAAACCATATCCGTCTCAGCCATGACATTTGTCATCTGGTGCAGGTTTTTGTTCATGATCATAGGATTGGATTTTTTTGGTACAACGCTAACAAGTTCTGTAATAGGAATCATCATTCCCATACTATTCATCAGTTTTAAAGATGCTAGTTTATATTTGACTGCGTTTATGTCTTTGGAGGTAAATTGTTTGGACTCTTGACTCAAAGAGAGATGTATAGGAATCTGATCATTATATTTATCTGAGTTTTTTACAGCAATCTGCATTCCTTCAAACGCAAGATAGAGGATGTCATTGAGTTGTTTGATAGAAACTCCGGAGAGAGAAACTTTTGTCGTGTCAACTTTAATTTCGTAGCTATCATAGATATAATCTTGCATGATATCAACATCTACTAAACCTTTTGTATTTTCAAATACATCGGCTACTCTGTTGGAGAGTGCACGGATTCCATCTGCATTTTCTCCATAAACTTCAGCGACAATAGCTGCCATAACAGGAGGTCCTGCAGGTGGTTCGACAAAAGAGATTGAAGTGTTTTTATGGATGGCGGTACAGCTTTGCAAAATAAGCGGTCGCATTCTTTGAACCATAAAATAAGAAGGCTCTTCTCTATCGTGTTTTTTTGTAAGGTTGAGGACTATTTCTGCAACATTTTCTGAGTTTTTGAAGTGAGAGCCTTTGATAAGCCCAGCAAAATCAAGGGGAGAGCCCATACCTAAAAAAACTTCCGTATCAAGAACTTCACTCTCTTTTTGTACAAATCCTACGACACAATCGCTTACTTCTTTCGTTTGAGAGATAGAGCTCCCCTCTGGAAGATCTATATAAATAGTAAAAGTGTCATTATTTTTTCCCGGAAGCATTTTTGCCAAAACCATCTTTGTAGGTGCAATCATCATAATAGAGAGGATAAACGCAAGTAAAGTACCAAGGAGAATCAATTTTCTTTGTGTAGCACTTTGAATACCTGACAATACTGCGTTTTCAAATTTTTTAAACATTAATGGTCTCCTTTTTCATTGTGATCTGGTTTTTTGAGCATTCTTACTGCGAGATACGGTGTAAATATATACGCTACAAAAAGTGAAGCGATAAGAGCTACAGGGACATTTGCAGGGATTGGTTTCATAAACTGCCCCATCATTTGTCCTACAAACGCCATAGGTACCATCGTCATGATGATAGCAAGTGTGGCTATATTTGTCGGCGGTCCTATTTCATCAGTTGCTTTTATCATCAGTTCATCAGGTGTTTCATGGATTGATTCGATGGAGTGATAGTGTCTGTGAATGTTCTCAATAACAATAATAGCCGCATCAACGAGAAGCCCGAGTGAGAGTAAAAACGCAAAGAGGGTAATTCTATTGATAGTTTGTCCCGTGAGATAAGCGATAAAAAGGGTGATAGCCAAGATAGCCGGAACTGTAAAAGTGACGATAAGAGATTCTCTCCATCCAAGCACAAGAACAAGCAAAATTGCAATGATTACGATAGATAAAAGTAGGTGAAATACAAGTTCGTTGACCGCTTCATTGGCTCTTTCTCCATCATTTCTAGTGATGACATAACTGATGCCGTTTTGTGCTAAAAACTCTTTGTAAATCTCTAGCTCTTTTTTCACCGCATCAGCAATGAGAACCGCGTTTGTACCTTGAAGTTTTGAGACGGTAAGCGTTACCTGCTCTTTCATCGGAGTAAATTTGCCTGTTTCATCTTTGACACTAATAGTCGCTGATTTGAAGTTTTGTATATCATAAGAATCATCTATTTTCGCCACTTGCGAGAGATGGATAGGTGAGCCCATATATTGTGCGACGATGATATTGCCAATATCTTTAGAAGATTCTATTGCGTTTTCTACGCCCAACATCACGATAGTATTCTCTTTGCTTGTATTTTTTATAGCAGGAACACTGTATGCGAGTGATTGTACGGCTTGCGTTATTTGTCCCATTGAGAGGTTATAAGCTGAGAGTTTGTTCAAATCTACTTCAATATTAAATTGGTGTTTATGTCCGCCTTTGAGTTGTGTGACGGCGACGTTATCAAGTCCGTTGATATGATGCTGGATTTTTTTGACTCTATCATAAAGTTCTGTGGTGCTCATGTCTTGAGTTTTTGAGAAAAACGCTACGGAAACTATAGGGATATCGATGTCTATATCCAAAGGTTTGATGATAGGATTCATTGCTCCTGCAGGAAGAATATCTAAGTTTTGCATGATTTTGTCATACACTTTTAGGTTTGAATCTTCTTTTTTTTCACCGATGTAAAACGCAGCCGTGATGATGCCGACATTGTCCATAGCGCGGCCATAGATATGTTCAACACCTTTGACTTCTTTCATCTTGCGCTCAAGCGGTTGTACGATAACTTTTTGTATCTCAGCGGCACTTGCACCCGGAAGAGCTACGATAACAGTCGAACCGCTGACAACCATTTGCGGATTTTCTTCACGTGGCATCACCATCAGTGCTAGATATCCGATAGAGAGTAAAAATATACCCAGAACGATTGTAAGCGGATTTCTTAAAAATGTCTTCGCCAATTTACCGGCATAATCTGTTGGTACATAAGGTTTGGTATGTTTCATAGTCTCCACCTTAGTCAATGTCTATAGTTGCATACATGCCAGGATAAACAGCGTTATTTGTGTTTTTGAAAGATATTTTTATCTTAAATGTATGTGTCATCGGATTGGAGCTTGGGATAATCGCACTCACTGTTCCTATGCTTGTGATACCCAAAGATGGAATGTTGATTTTGACTTTTTTCCCAAGTTGTACAAGTGCAAGATTGTCCTCTGCGATTTCTGCAGATATTTTGAGATTACTCAAATCAGACAAAACAATCGCAGGCATTCCCGGCATAGCCATCTCTCCGACTTTGATATTTTTGGAGATGACGACACCGTCATTTGGAGCTTGTACATTGAGGTAACGGTATTGATTTTTTACTTCAGCGAGTTGCGCTTTTGCCTGTTCTACTTGTTTGGCTGCGATGATAATCATATCGGCAAGATTTCTCTCTGCGAGCTCAAGATTTTCTACTTCGTATTTTGAGACCATATCTTTTTCCAGAAGTCTTTTGTGACGCTCAAGATTGAGTTTAATATTTGTGTATTGGTTTTGGTACATCTGCAGGCTCAGTTGCGCCTGAGAGATACCAAGCTGTACCTGCGTCATAGCAGAATCTATCTCTTTGGAATCAATCGTATATAAAAGCGCGTCTTTTTTGACATAATCGCCTTCAGAAACAGCGACTTGTGTCACAAATCCCATAAAACGGCTTGTTATCATTTTTTGGTTATCAGAAATGACACCTCCTGAGAGTGTTAATGTCTCTGCTAAAAGTGAAGCGCCAAGGGCTGCCAAAAGTAAAATTTTTCTCATTTGTTTTCTCCGTTTGCTAATTTTTCAAGTGCAAAAATTCTTTCATTTTTTTTGTTTTTCGTCATTTGTAACTGCAGTATCTTTTGAATCTGCTCTGATTGTTTGATGATAACATCGCTCATGGAAGAGAGTTTTTCTCTGTATCTTCCTTCATAGTTTTTATAGATTTCATCTGCGAGTGTCAGCTCTTGTTCGAGAAAAGAGATCTCTTCATCAAAAGATGTGATTTCAGTTCGGATTTTCTCGACTTGCAAAGCTATGCCTTGACGGGCAAGTTCTAGCTGCGTTTTCGTTTTAAGTTTTTCTACTTGGGATTTTTCCAGTTGTGCATTATCCGCACCACCGTGGAAAATATTCCATGAGGCTCTTGCACCGATGGTATAAGCTCTATGGTCGATAGCGTCACCTAAAAAAGTGTCATCAGCAGTTGAAGCTTCTGCAAAAGCACCTACAGTAGGGTAAAACGCAGCTTTTGAAACATCTAGCATATTCTCTTGTATCGCAAGACCTGTATTTGCTTTTTTGAGATCAAGGTTTGCATTTAAAATCTCTTCGTTGCTGTACGAGGGCATAGGGACTTCGGTATCAGGTGTTTGTATCACATCTACTTTTTGGTTGAGTAAAAAACTGATGTAGTGATAAAGAAGTTTTTCGTTTGCGTCCATCTGCACCAAAAGTCTCTGAACATTTCCTTTTTTCGCCTGAACTTCCAAAAGATCTACATTTTTCGCATAACCTACATCTATCATAGTTTTTGTAGTGTTTTCCAAAGTTTTGATGTTCTCAAAAATAGTTGTAAGATGTTTTTTGGAACTCTGTAGCAGTGCCATATCGTAGTAGCTTTTTCTGAGTTGATAGATCTGTTCTGCGGTGATTTGCTCTTTATCAAGTGTTTTCATTTTTTGCATCGCGCTCATGATATCTTCATAGCTTGAGATGGCAAAGCCTGTGAAAAGAGGTACTTCGTATTTGAGTTTTGTCTGGAAAAAGTTTCGGGCATCTGGGTAGTTTAGGTCTTGTGGAGGGGTAGTATAATCAGGAGTTCCAGCTAAAAAATTACCCATAAATTCTTCTGCACCAAAATCCCCAAAGTTCGCCTCACGCGAAGCGAGTTTAAACCCAAAAACATTTCCTGCGTCATTGGACCTAGCTATATCCTGCGTCAAGTCAAGTTTACCCCAGTGGTTTGCTGAGACTATTTCCTTGTCCATTGCGGCAGAATCTACATCAAAACCTGCGTTTTTTATTTCAAGATTTTTTTCTTTTAAAATATCAATTGCTTCGTTCAAACTCAAAGGAGAATCGACCTGTGAAGCGTGTAAGAATAGCGCAAGAGAGAGGATACTCACTATTTTTTTCATTCATATTCCTATATTTTATTTAAGCTTTGATTATAAC
Organism: Sulfurimonas sp.; assembly: GCA_028689055.1. Lineage (GTDB taxonomy): Bacteria > Campylobacterota > Campylobacteria > Campylobacterales > Sulfurimonadaceae > Sulfurimonas. The sequence goes on from JAQTWZ010000006.1 coordinate 24,927, forward strand.
ATATATTTTATTTTCATATATCACAAAAAAATCAAATTTTTATATATAAGAAAATAAAATAATACTCTTTTAAGAAAATGTCACTAAAATTTGATTCTTAATTACTAAAGGGGTTTTTTATTTTATGAGTTATTCATGTCCTATGAGTTTTAAACAGATCGATTCCAATGTTTCGAGAGTTACTTCTTTTATTGTTGTCGCTTTTGTTATCGCATATCTATATTTTGATGCTGTATTTATTCTTTATCTTATCGCTTTTGATTTTATCATGCGCCTTTTTATTACCAAAGACAGTTCTGTATTCTACATGAGCGCGCTACTTCTCAAAGATATTTTCAATATTAAAGACAAATTTGTTGATAGCGGTTCAAAAAGATTGGCTGCGTATTTCGGTCTTGCGTTTGTGCTCATGTTGATCGTTGCACACTCTTTGCATAGTTGGATCTTGACGCTAAGTATCGCAGCCATTTTTTTGTCCTGTTCGCTTTTGGATGTGTTTTTGGACTTTTGTCTTGGCTGTAAGATTTATTATATTATCAAAAAAATCTATCCGAATTTTATGTCTTAGCCTGCGTTTAAACAACACTTGGATAAAATATTGCCACTTAAATAAAGGCTCATATAAGATGCAAATGGTAGTAGATTCCCTTCGTAAAAAGGGAAAGATTTATAAAAAAATGCAAGAACTTCCTCCCTCAGAACTTGGTATCAGAAACAAAATAAAAATCTACAAAGCGACAGATACTCTTGGCTATTTCTGGGCAATATTTGCCGTGAGCCAAAAAAGTCGTCTGCTCATGAAGGATGTCTATAAGTTTGAAGAGATTTATGCAAAATTAATCATTTACTACGATCATAACTTTAAGCATAAAGTTCTTTTTATCGATGCTCCGCTTTGCTCAAAAGCGCAAAAAGCTTTTAAAGAACAGGGCTGGAAAATCAACTAATGCTCCTTTGTGACATAGGCAATACTTCGTATCATTTTTTAGACGATACAAAAGAGTACAAAGAAGATGCAAAAAACTTCGATCCTGCAACAATCAAAGAAAAAGTTTTTTATATTTGTGTCAATCCGCAGGCAAAATCGCTTCTGCAAAATCTAGTCAATTGGATAGATATCGCTGCATTTATAGATAAAACTCCATACTACACGACGATGGGCATAGACAGGATTGTGGCTTGTGAATATATCCAAGAGGGTATTGTACTTGATGCAGGAAGTGCTATCACCGTAGATCTTGTAAAAGAGGGCGTATTTCAAGGCGGATTTATCTATCCCGGCATCCGTGCAATGCAAGCGTGTTACACAAATATCTCCTCTGCACTTGCGTATCCATTTAATTTTGAGCTAGATTTGGGTAAAATGCCGAAAAATTCCACCGATGCTATCAGTTATGGTTACATCAAAACACTTAAGGGCGAAGTAGATGCTTTAGCTCATGAGGTTTATTTGACAGGTGGAGATGCGAGAAAATTTGCAAAAATCTTCCCAAACGCAGTCGTGGACGAGAGACTTCTTTTCAAATCCATGCAAAAGATTATAAAAAAGGCGAAACTATGCTAACAGTTGCACTTCCTAAAGGTCGTATAGCAAAAGAGACACTTGAGATTTTTGAGACGATTTTCGGTGAATCTTTCAAATTTGATGATAGAAAACTTATCTTGGAAACCCCAAACTTCCGTTTTTTACTTGTGAGAAATCAGGATGTCGCGACTTATGTTTTTCATCAAGCAGCAGATATCGGTGTTGTCGGTTTGGATACGCTTGAAGAACAAGGACTTGATGTTATCCGTCTTTTAGATCTAAAACGCGGTATTTGTAAAGTGGCTATCGGGATGAAAAACGGTGAAAAACTCGATCTCAACAAAGCAGAAATCAAAGTCGCTACAAAGATGGTAAACATCACAAAACGCTACTTTGAACAACGCGCTGTTTCTGTGGATATCATCAAACTTTACGGTTCTATCGAACTTGCACCGCTTATCGGGCTTGCGGATATGATTGTAGATATCGTAGAAACAGGTACGACGATGAAACAAAACGGACTTGAAGTCGTAGAAGATATCATGACATCATCAACTTATCTCATTGCCAACAAAAACAGCTATATCGCAAAGAAAAATGAAGTTCTTGGTATCTATGAAAAGATAAATGAAGTCATCAAAGCTGAGCAGGCAAACTAGATGACAAATCTTGACCTCTACGCAAAAGCGGAACATCTTTTAGGTATCGAAGAGGCGACGGAAGCACTTTATGATCTCTATCGCTGTGAACTTGATGAATATAAAATCAAAACACTTTTGGATGTTGGATGCGGTCGCGGCGGTTTTATGCAGCGTATGATAAGTGATGGTGTAGTATGCAAGGGTGTGGATCTCAGCGCTGTGATGGTTTCTGAGTGCAAAGAGCAGGGGCTTGATGCAGAGTGTATAGATGTAAGTGAAGTAGAAGGAAAATACGACGCAGTCGTGAGTATCTTCGATGTACTCAATTTTTTGGATAAAGAGGCACTCACAAAGTTCTTAAACGCAGTGGCAGAGAAACTCAATGATGATGGTATTTTTATCGCGGATATCAACACACGCTACGGTTTTAGTGATGTGGCTGAGGGCACCATGAGCAACGACACGGATGCAGAATTTTTGTCTGTAGATGCTGTTTTTGAAAATGATGAACTGCATACAAAGTTTACGCTCTTTGAGAAAAACGCAGATGGAAACTATACAAAACATCAAGATACTATCGTACAATATTTTCATAAAATCACTGCGTTTTCCAAGCTTGATGCACTCAAACTGATAGAAAAACAGACTTTTTCACTCTATGATACAGAAGATAAAACGCTCCTTATTTTCAAAAAAAGATAGTTTTGTATCAAATCCTCTCTCTTATCACGACTGCGTTTTTTATAAGCGCATGTTCGGATAACGCAAGTGTTGTCGTATTTGACAAAAATATAACGCAGACAGAAATTTCTTGTATGCAGCTGCGTGTCTGGCCACCTGATGCAACGATAGAAAAGTATCTCCAAAGGCAGTATAGTTTTGATGGCAACTGCTCCTATTTACTTGAAGTATCTACAAAAAACGGCATCACTTGCAACTCAAATCAAAATGTACAAACAAAAGCACTCGGGACTTTTCCTACAAGTTATATCAAGATGGAAATTTTGAGGGAAAAAACCCTAGCATATAGTTATTATAAGGATTTACAAGGGGATGTAGAACTCTCTGATGTCAAGAGAGCCTGTGATAGGATGGGAGAAGATTTACTCTTTTTTTCTAAATAAGTGGTAGTTTTCTTTTTCGAGCATACTTTCAATGTATTCTGGTGGACATTTTGAGAGTTTTGTCCATGCACCTGATGGAAGGCGCATTTCTAGTTTTTTCTTTTCACGTAATTTGATGATTTTTTTCATAGAGAGAACTTTTGTGACAGGAAGAAAATCTATGTCTGTAAGATCGACATCTTTTTTATAAAAAATCGTCTGTTTTTTAAAGTTTCCCCAACCCGGTATTCCCTCTTCAGTGTAAGGAACTTCGTAGCCGTTTTTGAATGTAACCATCATTTTATAGTGAGACTCTTCAAAAACCTGCGTTACTTTTCCTGCACCAAAAACTATACCGTATAATTTATCGCCGACTTTTACTTTTTTAAAATAACTCATATTTTTTAGCTCCTATTTTTTTGAACATACAAGTATATCAGAGAAAAGTTACCTCTTGATTTCATTGTATAAATTCGATTATTTCGTCAAAATCTAAACGCAACTGTGGGGATTGTTCATTGATTCGATAGCCAAAAGGTAAAAACATTGCAAGTTGATAGTGTGTTCTATCGAGTCCGAGTATCTCTTCTATGACCTCTTTTTCAAAGCCTTCTATAGGGCATGAATCTATGCCGATAAACGCAGCAGCACTCATCATATTTGCTGCGGCTATATATGTTTGTTTGGAAGTCCAAGCATAGATATTTGCATCAGAACTGAGTGTTTCACTCAGATGTGAAGCATACAGATCGAGATAAAAATCAAGTTTTTCTTGAGGCATATTGCGTCTTTGAAATCTTTTTTTTGGCAGTGTTGATGCTGGTTTGACTGAGTCGATACCGGCCAAAATAACTACGAGATGTGAGCATGTTGTGATTTGTACTTGATTCCAGCAAAAAGGCTGTAGTTTTTCTTTAAGCTCTTGATTTGTGATAACTAAAAACTTCCATGCTTCCATACCAAAAGAGGAGGGTGATTTGCGAGCGCATTCGAGGATAAAACGGATATCTTCATCGGATATCTTTTTTTCTTTATCAAATACTTTACAGGCGTGTCTAAAATCCATTGCTTCTAAAAATTTCTTTTTCATTTTTTTCCTTTTATTTTGGTTCTATAGTGATGTGTGTAATCTCTGAGCTTGCGCCCAAACGCATAGGCGGACCCCAAAATCCCGTCCCTTTGTTGACATAAATCTGGAGTGTTTCGTTGTGCTCATGCAGACCGCTTACATAGGGTTGTTGCAATTGTACTAAAAATCTAAAAGGATAGAGTTGTCCGCCGTGCGTATGACCGCTGAGCATGAGATCGACTCCATTTTGTACCTCTTCGATAAAACGCGGCTGATGTGCGAGTAAAATGGTAGGAGATGCTTCATCTTTGCCTTTTAGCGCTAGTTCAAGTTCAGGCATATGGTGCAAAACTCTATACCCAAAAAGATCATAAACGCCCGCAAGATTGAAGCCATTATTAGGCTCTCCAATATAAACATTTTCATTTTCCAAGACTTTTATACCCAAAGATTTGACTGCGTTTAGGATGGCATCTATATCGTGAAAATACTCATGATTTCCGACGATAAAATAGGTCCCGTATTTTGTTTGTAAGTATTGCAGCTCATGGAGCGCAGGCATAGCATGAGCGAGTTTTATATCGACAAGATCACCGGTGATAACGACGATATCAGGATTGAGAGTATTTACCCTTTGAACAAGTGAAGCGATAAACTTTGCATCGATAAGCCCGCCGATATGGATATCGCTGAGTTGGATTATTTTGTAAGATTGTTTGAGGTCTTTGAGTTTGATAGTGACTTTTTCGAGTTTGACAAATTTTGCTTCATAGATGGCTTTTGCACTCAGAGCGAAGGCGAGACCGAAAGAGGAGATATCAAGTGTTTTTTTGAAAAATTCTCGTCTTTTTGGCACAAGAGGTACTGCGTTTAGAAAAAGTCGGGAGATATCATAAAATAGAGCTGTACAAAAGAGCAAAAACAAAATACCTATAGGTAAAGAGACTAAGAAAAAAAGCCAGTTTGGAAAATCACCCGTGTATCGGCCTATCATATAGACGATAATGCCGGCATAGTTAAAGTATAAAAAATAGCGTAACCATCGTTTGTGTTTTGCACTGAGATGCAAATGATGAATATATCTGCGGGAGATGTACATATTTAGAAGGGCAAAAACGCCTAAAAAAGCGATAATAAAAAGAGTTGTTTTCATAAATGGTAGTATATCTAATCAATAGTAGAGAAAGTAGGCGAAATCTTTATGGTATAATCTTTGTATCAACAAGAATATAATATTAGGGGTCTGCATCATGGCATTAAAGGTCGTTATTTCACATAAAACACATTATAAGTATGATAGGTTTATCTCGTTATCTCCTCATGTAATCAGACTTCGTCCTGCACCTCACAGCAGGACACCAATCGAGTCTTATGCTCTCAAAATAACTCCTAAAGAACATTTTATCAACTGGCAGCAAGACCCTTTTGGAAATTATCTTGCTAGAATTGTTTTCCCTGAAAAAGTAAAAGAATTCGGCATCGATGTGGAAATACTTGCAGATTTGATTACTATCAATCCGTTTGACTTTTTCGTTGATGATAGTGCAAAAGATTTTCCCTTTGAGTACAACAAAGAGCTCAAAAAAGAGCTTTTACCATATCTTGAGCTAGAAGAAGATGGCAAAAAACTCAAAAAATTTATGCAGGGGCTTGACCTTACGCCAAGACCGATTATCGACTTTTTGGTTTATCTCAATACGGAAATTTATAGTTATCTGAACTATACGGTGCGCCTTGATCCAGGTGTGCAAACCTGTGAAGTGACACTTGGAAACAAACTCGGAAGCTGTAGGGATTATGCTTGGCTTTTTGTTCAGGTATTGCGTCAGTTAGGGCTTGCAGGACGATTTGTCTCAGGATATCTCGTACAACTCAAAGCGGATGAGAAGTCACTTGATGGTCCAAGCGGTCCTGAAGAAGATTTTACAGACCTTCATGCGTGGACGGAGGTTTATATTCCGGGTGCTGGCTGGGTCGGACTGGATGCAACAAGCGGACTTTTTGCGGGAGAGGGTCATATTCCTCTTGCGTGTACACCAAATTTTGAAAGTGCTCATGCTATCGAAGGTTTGGGTGATAAGTGTGAAGTCGAATTTGAATATTCAAATACGGTCACAAGGGTATTTGAATCGCCTCGTGTGACAAAGCCATATAGAGAAGACCAATGGAATGCGATCTATAATCTCGGTTTTGAAGTGGATAAAGAGCTTGAAGAAAATGATGTAAGACTCACAATGGGCGGAGAGCCTACTTTTGTCTCTATCGATGATATGGAGTCTCCTCAGTGGAATACAGATGCAGATGGTGAACATAAGCGCGAACTCGCAGACAAACTCTCAAGAAAACTTCTTGCTTCATTTACAAAGGGTGGGATGCTTCACTACGCACAAGGAAAATGGTATCCCGGAGAGCCAATACCAAGATGGCAGACATCTATCATCTGGAGAAAAGACGGCAAGCAGATATGGAAAAATCCTGAACTTTTTGCAGACATGAATGAAACTTACACTTATACAAACGCAGATGCGCAGAAGTTTATAAGTACCTTAGCGCTCATGCTCGGTATCAGCGATAAAAATGTCATAAAAGCTTATGAAGATCCTCTTTATTACATCATGAAAGAAGCGGCACTGCCTATAGATGTTGACCCTATGAAAGCGGATCTGAGCGATCCGCTAGAGAGACAAAACATAGCTAAAGTCCTTGCACAGGGTTTAAACAAAGAAGTAGCTTATGTTTTACCGTTGAACTTTGGAGAAGTGAAATGGCTGAGTTCTGGGTGGGAGTTTAGAAGAGGAGAGTTGTTCCTCATCCCTGGAAACTCACCTGTAGGTCTGAGACTGCCTATGGATTCGCTCATGCAAAAACCAAAAGCAGAGTTGCCTCTGCATTTTGAGCCGGATCTTTTTGCTGATGTTCCCGGTTTTGACAAGCTTCGTAAAGATGCAAGAACACGATATGAGAAGCGCTTGAAGATCAAAGATTCTCAGGAAAATGTTTTTGTAAGAACTGCATTAAATGTAGAAGTCAGAGACGGGAAACTCTATATCTTTTTGCCGCCAATCAACCATACTCAGGCGTTTTTGGATCTGATGGTGAGTATAGAAGAAGTAGCAAAAAAACTTGATATCAAAGTCGTACTCGAAGGTTATGAGCCCGCTCATGACCTCAGACTTGATCGTGTAAAAGTGACACCTGATCCTGGTGTAATTGAAGTGAATATGCAACCATCAAGTACTTGGGGTGAACTCAATGATATTTTGGGTGTACTTTATAGAGATGCAAGAGAGTCGCGTTTGGGAACACAAAAGTTTATGCTTGATGGCAAACATACGGGCACAGGTGGAGGCAATCATGTCACTATCGGTGCGATGAACCCATCAGACTCTCCGCTTCTAAGACGCCCTGAACTTTTACGCAGTTTGATTACATTTTGGCAGCATCATCCGGGTCTTTCTTATCTTTTTTCTGGTTCTTTTATCGGGCCGACATCTCAGGCACCGCGTGTGGATGAGGGAAGAGCTGAAAATCTTTATGAACTTGAGATTGCGTTTTCACAGATACCACAAGACGGTGAAGTGCCGTTTTGGCTTACAGACAGACTCTTCCGCCATATGCTCACGGATATCACCGGAAATACACACCGTTCGGAGTTTTGTATAGATAAACTCTACTCACCTGATTCAAGTTCCGGACGTTTGGGTATCTTGGAGCTTCGTGCATTTGATATGCCGCCTCACTCGCAGATGGCACTTTTACAGATGCTTCTTGTACGTACCTTAGTTTCGCTTTTTTGGAAAAAACCGTATAAACACAAACTTGTTCGTTGGGGTACGCAGCTGCATGATAAGTTCTTGTTGGAGCACTATGTCAAAGAAGATATCAGAGATATTGTCGAGTTTTTAAACAATGAAGGGTATGCGTTTGAGCTTGACTGGTTTGATCCTTTCTTTGAGTTTAGATTTCCATTGTATGGAATGGCAACGGTTGAAAACTTCCATCTTGAACTGCGTGCAGCGATAGAACCGTGGAATGTTTTGGGTGAAGAGAGTGGTTCACAAGGGACTGCGCGTTATGTTGACTCTTCACTTGAACGTGTACAAGTCAAAGTCAACCACTTTACTCCTGAGCGTTATGTGCTTACTTGTAACGGCGTGGTTGTTCCTCTGAGTCCAACGGGAGTTGAAGGTGAATTTGTTGCAGGTGTAAAATACAAAGCATGGCAACCATGGTCTGCGCTGCATCCGACTATCGGGGTAGATACACCACTTACTTTTGATGTGGTTGACAAATGGAATCAGCGCTCTATTGGCGGGATGACCTATCATGTAGCACATCCAGGCGGAAGAACATATGACACTTTCCCTGTCAACTCTTATGAAGCAGAGTCCAGACGTATCAACAGATTTTGGGATTTTAATCATACTCAGGGTGAACTTGAATATGTGCCTTCATCTATAGTACAGCAAAATATAGTTGAGGTCAACGGAACAAAACGCGCAGTTATAACAAAAGAGGCAAATAAAAATAAAGATACGAAAAGATTTTATTTCCAAAATGTCTCACCGAGTTTGGAGTATCCAAATACGCTTGATTTAAGAAGAAAGTGGGCAAAGCAGTAGATGCCGATTTTCGACGAATATGTGTTAAAAGCATCGCTTGATGAGATGTTTGATGAAAATAAAACGATAAAAAAACATTGGCAAGAAATCGCCGATAGTCTGGAGTCTTCGGGCTTTGATGAACTTGAGAGTAAACAAAACGAGATAGACTGGTTTCTAAAAGAGAATGATGTTACATACAATGTCTATGAAAACCTTGATGCTAAAGTCAATCGCTCATGGAATCTCGATCCTATCCCTTTTGTGATATCCTCTGAAGAATGGGATGAAGTAGCGATAGGTCTCAAGCAAAGGGCTAAGCTTTTAAATCTCATTCTTAAAGACCTCTATAACGAGAGAAAACTTATCAAAGAAAATATCATACCTGCTGAGGTGCTTTTTGCTCATAAAGGTTTTGCGACTGAAGCTTTTGACTTTGGAAGTCGGGAAAATTTTAACCTCTACTTTTATGCTACGGATATGGCAAGAGGCCCCAATGGAAAAATGTGGGTCGTTAATGATAGAACACAAGCACCGTCGGGTCTTGGATATGCCTTAGAAAACAGGCTCACGATGAATGCCATTTCAAAAGGACTCTATCAAGAGACACCTAGAAAGAGACTGTTTCATTTTTTTGAAGATTTTAGAAATCTATTTCAGAGTCTTAGTCCAGACAAAGAGAGTGTTTCGGTACTGCTCACCCCCGGACCTTACAACGAAACCTACTTTGAACATGCTTTTTTAAGTTCTTATCTCAATTTGACACTTGCGCAAGGTGATGACTTACTTGTCAAAAATGATACGCTTTGGCTCAAGAGTCTTGGTGGACTCAAAAAAGTGCAAACACTCTTACGAAGAGTGGACGACAGATATTGCGATCCGCTGGAGCTAAACGACAGTTCAAGACTCGGTGTATCGGGACTTTTGGATACTGCAAGAGTAGGAAATGTCAACCTGCTCAATCCTGTAGGAAGTGCAATCCTTGAAAATATTGGGCTCAATCCTTTTATGGAAAAAGCCTGCGAATATCTTTTAGGTGAAAAACTTATCTTGCCACAAATAGCGACTTGGTGGTGCGGACAGGAAAAAGCACTCAAGTTTGTACTGAAAAACCTTGAGACACTTATCGTCAAAAATATCGACAGAACTGTAACGGTTGAAGCGTTTTTTTGTAAAAAAATGAGTAAAGAAGAGTTGGAACTCTTACGAGAGAAAATCACCAAAAATCCTTATCAGTATGTTGCGCAAGAGGAGATAAATTTCTCTACTATACCGTTTTATGCAGATAAAAAGATTGAGCCACGCAACGCTTCAATCCGTGCGTTTAGTATCAAAGCAGGAGATGAATATTCTGTTATGAATGGCGGACTTGTCCGCGTTTCAGCTACAAAAGATTCACTGCTTGTCTCTTCACAAAAAGGCGGGACAAGCAAAGATCTTTGGATACTCGGCAAAGATGATATAGAGATGTGTATCCTCAATAGCTTTAAATACTCAAAATATGTAGATACCTCTATCGAAAACCTCTCTACACTCAAAGCAGAAAATCTCTTTTGGCTTGGACGTTATCTGGCTCGCTCGATTACTACGACAAGATTTATACTTCAAATAGTCAAAAAGCTGGCAAGTTTTTACAGATTTGATATGCAAAGTACAAAAGAATCTCAAGAAGTTTTACATACTGCACTGACACATTTGACGATGACATATCCAGGATTTTTATCGCTCAAGGAGCATTCAAGTGAAGCTATTATGGATGAGATACTCTCCGTAATAAAAGATACTTCACGTCCGGGAAGCCTTACTTATACCCTATTTATGCTACTAAACGCCAATCTCAATCTCAAAGATATCTTAGCAATGGAGTCATGGAAACTACATGATAAGATGAAAAATGAATGGTTTGAGTTCTTAAACTCTGACAAAAAATCAAATATTTATATAGCAGGTAAACTTGAGAATACACTTATTTATCTCATGGCATATAAAGAACTTGTGCAAGAGAGTATCTTTAAAGAACAGGGGCTTTTGCTCTATGAAATCGGTTCAAAAATAGAAGATACGATTTTGCTTCTTTCCTTGTGCCGCTCGCTCATGACACTTGATATTGATAAGTCCATGGAGTATGATATATTGGATTCTCTGCTTCATACTATGGAGAGCTTTAACGCCTATAGAGCACATTACAAGAGCTCTTTGATGCTTGAGAATGTAGTCGAGTTTGTTGTACTCAATAGACAGTTTCCTAAGTCTATCATCCATATTTGTAAAGAACTGATAGATGACTTTAAGTTACTTCCAAAGTCTAAAGCGATAGTGAGTGATTATGAAGAACCGATATACAAAGCGTATAAGATATTAGCGTCTATGGAAGTTTCAAAAGTGTTGCAATTAAAAGAAAATGAAGTCGTCTTTTTTGAGTTTGACACCCTGCTTGCAGAGTTGTCACAGCTTTATATTGATTGCTCCAATGAGTTTACTAAAACATATTTTTCACATAATGACGAGTAAAGATGATATATACAATTTACCACAAAACAGAATTTAGCTACCAAAATATGGTGACATATAGCCACAATATGGCACGACTCAAGCCAAAAGAAACAGCCTATCAAAAGGTGTTGGATTTTTCACTTGATATCGATGCGTTTCCTTTTGAAAAACGTGAATTTCACAATATGTTTGGCAATGTATGTACCCATATCGTCATCAAAAATTCGCACCATTCACTGAGTGTTACGGGCAGATCCAGAGTTGAGATATTTCCTGAAATGATTGATGTACATATAGCCGATATCAAAGCAAATAGTATCACTTACAAAGCGGCAAAAGAGCGTTTAAAAAGCTTCGTAGAGAGAGATATAGAAGCCAAACAGTTTATGTTTGACTCTCAGTTGATTGCTCCTGCAACAGATGAGATGAAAGCGTATGCACTAGAATCCTTCAAAGATGAGAGAGATATGTTTGAAGCTGCTTATGAATTTATGGGAAGAATCTATCATGACTTTGAATTTCTCTCCGGATTTAGTGATGTGACCACTCCGGTAAGTGAGATTTTTAAAGCGAAAAAAGGAGTGTGTCAGGATTTTGCACAGTTTGCTATAAGTGCGCTCAGGGGTATCGGACTTCCTTGTAAATATGTGAGCGGATATATCGAAACCCTGCCCGCAAAAGGAGAAAAAAAACTCTTTGGTGCAGATGCTTCCCATGCTTGGTTTTCGCTTTATATCCCAAACGCAGGCTGGATAGAGTTTGATCCGACGAACAATGTTATACCAAAACAGCAGCATATTATTCTTGGATATGGACGAGATTATGCAGATATAGCGCCGCTCAAAGGTGTTGTTTTTAGCAGTGGGGCGAGTCGTTTATCGGTTATGGTCGATGTAAGAGAAGAAGTGCTTCAAGAACAAAATCAAGAACAAAGTTTTTTTGGTTTTAAGAGCCAGACACAAACACAAGGCTAGTCAAACAAGAAACACTAGGTATTTCTTGCTATCCTAAACGCAACTGCGTTTTCAAATATAAGTGCATTTTTATAAGAGCAGGCGATGACTCCATTGCATGGTGCAAGGATTTTATGGATAACTTTTCCCTCTAGGGCGTGAATTATTTTGCCTATCACTTCATCTTCTATGACTTGTGTGCCTATTTTTTTTGTAGGAACAAAGATGCCACTTTTGGGTGTCTTAATAATCTGCATAGCTTCATTTGCAACTATTGTTGATTCATAGCCGCCTAAAAACTTATGTTGGAGGATGTTGTTTTTGTTGAGAAAGTTGACAATAGCTTCAAAAATCTCATCCGAGTCAGGCTGCAGTTGCATCGTACTAGGGCAGATGATAGAGTGCGCTTTTGTTTCCCAAAGTTGCCAATTGTACTGCAAAGAGACTGTGTCGGTAGGTTTGAGATCTTTATAGTGAACAATTTTTAGACCAAACTTTTTGGCATCTTCCAAATCTTCAAAGCCAGATTTGAACTCTTTGACATAAGGCATACACGTCGAGAGATCATCTCTTGTCTCCAAGATAATCCCATGCGTATAACCGCGTACCGTATCAAAGACTTTTTTTGCAATTCTTTGTGTTGTCTCACCTTTGTCATAGCCGGGAAACATCATATTTAAGTTTGTTTTATCCAGCGGCCAAAAGCGCTCATGTATGTTGAGTGCATAGTGGTTGATTGATGGAATTATCAAAATATTTCCGAGAATTTTTTTGGAGTCATTGATGCTGTTTTTTAAAAAATCTACAAGCTTTGAAGCAGTGTAAAGAGGTAAAATCGTCTTGCCTTCCATCGCTCCGACGATAGCAACACTTGGTGCTTTTGGGTCACTTCCCTCAAAAAAGTAGCCCTCTACAATAAGTGGTTCACGGTTGAGTGAAGTTATTTTGAAGATTTCAATTTTTTGCATCATTGCCTCCAAAAATTCGTGCAATAAGAGAACCCTCATAGACTACGGGATACTCTCTCAGGGTAAAGAGAATACCGTCATGTGGAGCATAAAGCGTCTCAAAGATATCTCCATCAAGAGGGTTGACGATGTCACCTATCTTGTCATCTTTTTTGATAACATCGCAGTGGCTAAGAGCGGGAACAAAAAGACCACTGCAGGGTGAGTTGAGATAAAAAACATCACCGACTTCTGAAGAGAAAGGCTCACGAACTTCAAAAACTTCATCTGTTTGGATAATGCCTTCTTTTTGCATCAGGTTTAAAATACCTTTGAGAAGCTGTAAACCATACTCTTGGGTTAAGCGCATTCCCACGCCCATCTCTACGACAAGCGTTTTTGTGCCCATAGTATTGAGTGTGTGAGAAAATGTGGCTTCGAGCACAGTGACCGCGTCATGAATCCAGATAAAATCACAATTAAGCTCTTTTGCAAGAGGAAGGGTTGCGTTTGAGAACTCTTTGTTGATGCGTATTTGTGGGATTTCTCTTAGAAATATGTTGGAGGAGTGGATATCTATAGCGATATCGCTTCCTTGGACATCCAGTGCGAGTGCATGGACAAGCTGACCGGGAAGAAAATCATCTTCTCCGCCTGGAAAAACTCTGTTGAGATCAACTTCATACAGAGGAAAACCTCTTGTGATAGAGTCAATACCCAGAGTATTGATACCGGGATAGATATCTATCGTACCGCGTATTGCTTGAGGATTTTTTTTGAGCCAAGCAGCGAGAAGGTAGGTCACATACTGACCTTCAAGCTCATCTCCGTGGATACCGCTTACAATACTGATGCGTTTAGGAGTTTGCAGTTTTGAGTTTGGCTCAAATCTGCTTTTTTTTATAACGAGGTTTTCACCTACGGGAAGTTTAGAAGAAAAAATTTCTAGTATTTGCATTAGTTTACTATCAAATCCTGAATTTTTTTATGGATATTGTTGATAATAACTTCATAATCCATCTCTTGCGTTTGTGTCTGTTCGACTTTGACACCTTTATCTTCTTCAAGGTTAGCGAGAATCTTATTTATCTCATCGATGATAATAATACCTGTCTCTTTCTCTTCGTCAAATCTAAAGTTGAAGTCCGCTTTTTCTATAAGTTGACCAAGTCGTAAAAAATAATCACTTATACGTTTGTATTGCGTTTTAGAAATCTCACCCCACATCTCAGAGATAAGAGAATCTGCTTCATCAATAAGCTTATAATCAATATCGACAAAAGAATTTGAAGATTTTTGAAATAGCGCATGAAGGGCGATAATCTCTCCAAAAGCTTGTGTGTTGATATGGTTACGACAGATGATTGCGTTTTCTCTTGCATATCCTGCAAGTACCGCAATATTTGCAGAATGATCACCAAAAATCGCCTTATGTAAAAAATCTTTGGCATTTGTATATTCGAGTTCAGTGCTAAAGTTTTCATACAAAGCAATACCTGCGTTTTTATCTACGTCAATAATCTGATCGTATGCAACCATAATCTGTTTGAGTGTTGCTTCAATACGCTCTATATATCTTCCTAACCAGTATAAATTTGTGGCTACATTCGCTGTTAATAGTTGTTCCATCTTTATAACTCCATTACCCATGTATCTTTAAACCCGCCACCTTGTGATGAGTTGACTAAATAGTTTCCTGCTTCGAGTGCGTAACGAGTGAGTCCACACTGCCATACTTTGATATCTTCACCCATGACGACATAGGCTCTAAAGTCCGCTTTTCTATCTTTGAGTTCTTTATCAAGATAACATTTTTCATCATAAAATTCTATCAGCTCTTGAGCGATAAATCTTCTAGGATTCGCTTTTATAGCAGTTTTGAGGTCTTCAAGTTGGAGTGCACTCATCTCATGCCCAAATAAAACGCCATAACCACCTGCTTCAGCAACATCCTTTATAACGAGTTTTTCGATGTTCTTGAACACATACTCCATATCTTCTTTGAAGTAAGGAAGATATGTCGGTGCATTATGCAAGATAGGTTCTTCTCCAAGATAGTATTTAATCATTTTTGGAACAAAATAATAGATACCTTTATCATCAGCGACACCATTACCGATAGCGTTCATGAGCGCTACATTTCCTGCGAGATAAGCTTCGACAAGACCGGGAACACCGATAAGGCTTTCAGGATTGAAAAATTTCGGATCGATAAAATCATCATCAAGTCTTCTATAGATAGAACCTACACGGATACGTTTTCCGTTGTAGTTTTTGAAATAAACTTTTTTGTCTATAACTTCTAGCTCATGTGCGCGTACAAGCTGTGCATCCATCTCTTGAGCGAGATAACTGTGTTCGTAATAAGCTGAGTTAAATCTGCCCGGAGTAAGCACGACATTGATACCGCCGCAGCTTACATGGTTCATAGCAGACTTGATATAACTAGGATACTGTTTGATAGGTTCGATCTTGAGTTGTTCAAAGAAGTCCGGATAGATTTTTCTGTAAGTGTCTCTGATGGAGAGCGGATAACTAGAACCGCTTGGTACTCTGAGATTGTCTTCTAAAATGACCCATGAGTCATTAACAGTATCTTTGACAAGGTCGATACCATTGATATGTGTTCTGATTTTTTTTGAAGGAGAAAAACCTTTGAACTCTTTGAGATAGCCACTTGCCTGTTCTACAAACTCTTGCGGAACGATACCTTCTTTGACTATTTTCGCATCTGTATATAAATCTTCTAGGAAAAGATTCAAAGCTTGGATTCTTTGTTGCAGTCCTTTTTCAATCTTGGAGAACTCTTCTTTTGAAATAATACGAGGAATTACATCAAACGGTAGAGATCTTTCTATGAAGTTACCATCTTTGTAGAGGTTGAAATTTATTGCAAATTTATCCATATGATTCTTAAATTCATCAATCTTCTGTCTATCTTGTTTTGAAAAAATTTCCCAAAACTTTTTATGAAGCTCATTTTCTGTTTCTAACAATGTACACCCCTTTGATTTATTAACTTGAAAATAGTATATCACTACTATTCATAGATTTCATAATCCATAGTAGCTAAATTTTAATCAGTTTTTGATATATGCTGCTTATGTTTTAAGAAAATTTTGGAAATTGATTATCTTTTAGTCGGATAAGTAACGAAGAAGAGAAGGAGAGTTTCAAGTGCAACTTTTGAGTGTTGCACTTGTGTATTAATTCATGTCAGGTTGCGGTGTTGTAGCTGTAGAAGCTGGAAGCATCGGTAGTGTGAGTGAAGGTTTTCTGCCATCAAGCGCTTTAAAAAACTCTTCGATAGAAGCAGCTTCTTTGTCACTTATCTCCGCTCCAAGTTGGATACGACCCATTTCGATGATTGCCTCTTTGAGATTCCATACCTTGCCGTTGTGGAAATATGGTGCAGTTTGAGTGATATTTCTAAGAGTAGGCACTTTTACCATGCCATTTGCATCTCCTTTAAAATCTCCTACATCTTGGTATTTATAAGTACCGGTGACATTAAACGCATTCATACTTTGACCGAGTGAAATGCCCGTATGGCATGTTGCACAGCCCTTGTCTATGAAAGTTTTGAGACCTTCTTTTTGTTTTGCAGTGAGTGCGTTTTCTTTACCGTTGAGGTAGTCATCATAGGCAGATGGAGTGACCAAAGTTCTCTCAAAAAGCCCGATTGTGTCTGTTACTTTTACAAAGTCGATTTTTACATCTTTGCCGTACGCTTTTTCAAACGCAGCGACATACTCAGGCATAGAGTTTACAGTTGCCTCAACATGCTCTTTTGTCGCTGCCATTTCTGGGTGTGCTTGGATAGGACCTTGTGCTTGCTCTTCCAAATCTTTTGCACGGCCATCCCAAAACTGTGCGTCAAAAAAGACTGCGTTATATACAGTAGGAGAGTTTAGGTGGTGTGGATTCATAGTCCATTTATGTCCTATAGCAGCTGAAACGCCGTCATCGCCACCTTCGCTGAGATTGTGACATGTATTACAAGAGATAAGTCCGCTTTTTGAGAGTCTTGGATCAAAATAGAGTTTTTTTCCAAGTTCTGTTTTGAGATCCGTTATCTTATTTTTTGGATCATCGATGAGCTTTATGAGCGCCGCTTTGGAAGTTGGAATAGGTTTAAGCCCCGCTTCTGTTGCTTGCGTAGTAAGAGTTGAAGCCAACAAAGAGAGCGATGTAAACGCCAATGTAAGTGCTATTTTCATTGTATATCCTTATAATAATTATTAAAAGATAAACTTTATCTTTTGTATAATGATAACAGCATAATCTTAAAGTATAATAATTATTATAAGCTAGCCTCAAGTTTGAGTGCACTTTTGATTGCGTTTAGATAGCTGAGTGTTTTCGCTTTGCCTTGGTAGGCGATGTCAAACGCAGTGCCGTGATCTACGGATGTTCGGATGAGAGGGAGGTTGAGAGAGATATTGACACTCTCATCAAAATAGAGCGCCTTAAGCGGTGCCAATCCTTGATCGTGATACATCGCTACAAAATAGTGATAGTTTTGTCTAAAATGCGGAGTAAACGCAATATCAGGAACAACAGGACCTATGAATTGTTCAAAACCAACTTTTTTGTTTGCACTTTTTATAGCTTTGGTGATGATGAGCTCTTCATGTCCCAAAACACCGTTATCGCCTGCATGAGGGTTAAGACCCAGCACGGCTATTTTTTCCTCTTTTATAGAGTTATGCAGATCCAGAAAAAACTCTTTGAGTTTTTTGTATTTGATAGAAGCAGCCACATCTTTGAGCGGTATATGTTCACTAAAAAGGGCAACAAACATCTGCGGGCATCCAAGCATCATGATAGCTTCTTTGTCGAAATGTTTACGCAACAGATCCGTATGCCCTTTATAGGAAAGACCTGCGAGCATCCATGCTTCTTTGTGTATCGGCATGGTGACAAGTGCATCGGCTTGTTTTTTTTCGCAGAGTTCTATGGCACGCATAAAAGAGTCGTAGGCATATTTTCCAGAGGCTGCGTTTACCTCTGCGGGTTTGATATCAAAAACACCGCTTACTTCTGAGAGTGTAAAATCTTTTGGCACAGTAACATTTAAAAGTTTTGCACCTTGAGAGAGAAGGGCTGCGTTTATGCAGTAAATCGGTTTGCAAAGTTTGGAGACCTCTGCATGAGCACTGAGCGCTATTTCAAGTCCTACACCGCTAAGGTCACCGATACTGATGGCTATTGTCTTCATCGGGTTGTGAGTCGTTTCATCTCTTTGACTGCGTCTGCCAAACCGCTGAAAACACTGCGTGCGATGATGCTTTGTCCGATATTGAGTTCGACTATCTCTTGTATCTGCATCATTTCATGGACATTGTGATAATTGAGACCATGCCCGGCAGCCACTTCAAGACCTATTTTGTTTGCATGAGCGGCTGCGTTTTTGATAGCTTCTAGGGCTTGTTCGAGTCGATCTGAGAGTTCATACCGCGGAAGTTCAAGCTCTTTTACCGAGTGGTTTGAGTAAGGCAGGGCAGAGTGGAGCATGGCAAAAAGATTTGCAAAAGTACCTGTATGAAGCTCCACCATTTCAGCTCCAAGTTCGCGTGAGGCATTCATCGCTTCGATAGTCGGATCGACAAACAAAGAGACGGGAATCAGTGAATCATGAAGCTGCTCAATCGCATAAGCAATCTCCGCCGAGTAGCCAAAAACGTCCAAGCCGCCTTCTGTCGTCACTTCTTCACGTTTTTCAGGCACCAAAGTCGCACGGTGAGGCTTCAATGCGCAGGTAATATCAAGGATATTTTTGTTTATAGAACACTCCAGATTGACAGCAACAGGAGAGTTTTGGATGATTTTTAGCGCATCGATGTCTTGGATGTGACGTCTATCTTCACGCAAATGAATCGTTATCTGATCCGCCCCGTTTTGGCAAGCGACATAGAGTGCGTGCATGATATCAGGATCATTGACGCGTCTTGCTTCTCGTAGCACCGCAACATGGTCTATATTTACACCGAGTCTCATCTTTTTCACTATATTTTTTCCTTTACTTTATTGAAGAGTTCTTTATATCCGTTTTCAAGATTATGATGGTCGATGATATCACCAAAGTGAACTTCGACTATCTTTGTCTCTTTGTAGGGTGCATGTTTGAAAACTGCTTCGAGCGTGTCGTTGATATAGACGGGTACGACATCGAGACCATTTGCTTTTGCTATTTTTGCCGCACCGTTTTGAAACTCTTTGATACCTTCATTTTTGTGACGTTCACCTTCTGGGAAGATATAAACATTGAGGTTTTCTACGCGCGCGAGGGTGGATTTGAGAAGTTTGAAAAAACTCAAAAGTCCTCTGCTATGATCGAGATCGACGCTCATGCAGCCGCTGTATTTGAAAAACTTTCCATAAAACGCATCGAAAAGTTCTTTTTTTGCGATCCAAACACCGCTTTTGTCATGCTGTGAAAAGATATGTTCCATCACGATGATATCAAGTAAAGAGCGGTGGTTGATGGCATAAAGAACCTTGTCCGCCTTAGGGACTTCGCCTACTATTTTGACCTCTATATTGAGAAACTCCAAGACTTTATTTGAGTAAGCCTGACGATCAAGTGAGAGTTGTTTATAAGCAGGTTTTTGCGATATAAACGGATGAAAATATGTCTCTTTAAAAACGTGTATATATTTATAACCGAGTTCGATCATAAATATATATTTCCCTAAATTTTTAAGCATGAAAAAACCTTGTAAGTTAATAGATGATTATAACCAAAATATTTAAACGCATTTTTTTTATGAGAGCGAATTATTGATATGTGCTTCAATCTCACTCAAATCTTTTGTATTTGCAAAACAGCTTTTTTCTCCGCAAATCATAAAACCTTCATCTTCAGAATGTTTGTACATCACAAATGGATAGGAAAGTAGCGCTAGCTCATGGAGATTCTGTGTGATGTGCTCTGTTTTTGATTTGACTATGCGATCCCCTTTGAGATAACGCAACATTTGGATAAGCATATGCGGTGAGTAGATAGGTTTTCGCGCAAAATCATAAGAGTTGTATTCCATCGTTTTAAAGGCAAAGTGGGTGTATTTTTCATCTTCCAAGAGTGTGCCGAGAGAAAAAAGTACATCAACGATGATACTGACAGAACTTGTGTAGGTAAAGTCGTGTATCTCGGCTTTTGTCACAAATTCTCCGCGGCTAAAATCCCATTCGCCTTTGTTGTAAAACTCTTCAAGTGCTTTATTGGCAAATCTCTGTGCGTGGATGAGATAGATCTCATCTTGTGTAGAGCTAAACGCAGCGATAAGTGCTTTTGCCAAAAAGGCGTAATCCTCCAAAAACGCAGTCACTTTTGGTGTTTTGTGGATAAGTGTCGTGTGGTAAAGTATGCCCTCGATGTACATCGTCTCAAGCAGTGCATCAAGGTTTTTGATGGCTCTTTGTGTGTATTTGGTATCTATTTTGCCTAGAGTGAAGAGTGCGTGTATCATCATACTTGACCAAGAAGTCTGGATTTTTTTATCGCAGAAAGGATACTCTCGCGTTTTGCGTAGGTTTTGAAGCAGAAGTTTGACATCCTCAAAGTAGTTTGGACGTTCATCACCTTCAAGACGGATGATATTTTTGCCCTCAAAGTTGCCGTGATGCGTGACTTGCATCTCTTGGAGCATCGCTTCGATATTTTTATAGCCGTTTTCTTGTAAAACGCGATAAACCTCTTCATAACTGTAAACAAAGTATGTTCCCTCTTCGCCCTCACTATCGGCATCGCTTGCTGAGTACAAAAGTGCATCTTCGCTCATGAAGTTGTGCCAAAAATCAGCCACTTCTCTTGCTATGCGCAGGTGTGAGGGGTTTTTGTAAGTGAGATAAGCGTTTGTGTAAGTCTCACATAGCAGGGCATTGTCATAGAGCATCTTTTCAAAGTGCGGCACCAAAAACGCATCATCTACGCTGTAGCGGCAAAAACCGCCATCTACAAGATCATACATCCCACCTTTTATCATAGAGTCCAGCGTATGCGTAAACATCGCTTTTGCAGATGCATCGCTCTGGAGTTTATCCACGATTAGCAGGGCGTTAAGTGTAGAGGCATGCGGAAATTTCGGTGCTGCAGAAAAACCGCCGTTTTGTGTTTGATAGTTGCCTTTGACTTGAAGCATGAAGTTTTTTGTGATATCTTCTTTGAGTACGGTTGCCTCTTTGGGCTGCGTTTTCTTGTTCAAAAAACTCTCTACTTCATTGGCGTTTTGAAAGAGTTTCGGATCACCCTCGGCGACTTTCTCGGCGATAAGTTTTGTGAGCTGGATAAAGCCCATCCCCTGCACACTCCCCGGTGAAGACTCAGGCGGTATATATGTTCCTGCAAAAAAGGGTTTGTTTTGGGGTGTGCAGAAGATAGAAGTCGGCCAGCCGCCTGCACGGCGGTTGAGAAGTTGATGTACTTCTTGATAATGTTTGTCGATGTCGGGACGTTCTTCACGATCGACTTTGATACAGACAAAGCCTGCGTTTAGGATATCTGCACACTCCTGATTTTCAAAAACCTTCTCCTCCATCACGTGACACCAGTGACATGAGCTATAACCGATACTGATGAAAATGGCTTTATTTTCGGCCTCTGCTTTTGCAAAAGCTTCATCACACCAAGGATACCAATCGACGGGATTGTTTTTGTGTTGCTGTAGGTAAGGGCTATCTTCTAGTGAAAGTCTGTTTGACATAATAATTCTCTGTTTTTGATTTAATGTGTGTAGGGTAGGGAAATTTGTATGATGATTTGCTTAAATAGAAAAGGAGTATCTAGGTTTTATAAAATTGAAAAATTTGTTGAAATATCATTGTGATATTTGCTAAAATACATAAAATAATAATTAGGATTTCAATGCGTAGAGTTACTTTTTTAAGATTTATCCCTTTGGTTATTTTTCCTTTGGTTCTTTTGTTTAGCGGTTGTGCTCAAAAACAGCCTGTCATAGAAGCTCCCGCGGTGATTATGGAGCCTATCAAAATAGATCCGATTGTCGATAAAGAGGGTGAGCTGCGCAAAACGATAGTCGCTAACGCACTCAAATATCTCAATACAAAAGATGGCAGAGATTGCTCAGGTTTTGTGGCGATGGTCAATCTTGAAAACGGTGAACCTTACTATAAAGCAAGGGAGTTAGAGCAATATTTCACAAACACCAATCGCTCTAAAGCCATCTACAACGCTATGAAAGCAGAGACGAGAGTGGCAAAAAACAAGCCTCCAAAAATCGGTGATTTGGTCTTTTTCTCAGATACGCTTCAAACAACAAAACGCAAAGTAGGTGCTGCAAATATCACGCATGTTGGCATTGTCACAAATATTGATGAAGATGAAACTGTCCATTTTATCCATCATAGCCGAGGCAAAAATGTGATGGGCGCACTCAATCTCCAGTTCCCACAAGCAGCTCAGCTTGAGGGCAAAAATATCAATACTTATATGAAAGAGTGTGATTCGAGAAAACGCAAGCAAGAGTGCTTGAGCCCATATTTTTTAAGTGCTTACGGGGCAGTAGAGAACTCGTTCTAGCGGCATGACCGAACCAGCTACGTTTTTAGCTAAAATATAATCGAAAAATTTAAGTAGCTTTTTTTATTACATAGATATTCTAACATAGGTGTAAAGAAAAAAACGAGAGTCTGAAATCCTTGTTTCTCAGTTATTGTAAACGCCACTCTTTTATTTTTTGCTTCACATCTTCATCTTTGTAGAGACTGTGTGTTCCGTCACAAAAAGGGAAGAAACCGCTTGTTTTACACAAGCACATAAGATAAGGTTTTGTTTTTTCAACCTTAAGCTCGTAGGGTAAACATCCACTCCCTTCGTGACTTCCATCACAAAAAACTCCACCTTCGCTTCTTCCACAACTGCAAATCGAGTACGTTACACCGGCTTCTAGCTTAACACCTTTAGGTTTATTGTGAAATACAATGGCATCTTTACACATTTTTATCTCCTAAAAAGTAAAATTTACCTCTATTATATAATTTTTTTTAATAGTTGTATGTTTTAATCAGTATTTTATCCTCGCCAGATAAAGCCCGTTTGCGGGTGCTGGCTTGAATTTATGTTTTTCTTTGCACATGAGCTGTTCTTCTATCTCTCTTGCGTTTAACTTCAAAAGTGCTCCTACCATGAGCCGTATTTGGCTTCGTAAAAATCCGTTTGCTTCAAAATTGAGAATGATATAACCTTTGTGTCTATAGGCAAAAGCTTTGTAGATAACTCGTATCGTAGAGCCAACATCACTTCCTGTTTTCATAAAACCTGCAAAATCATGTTCACCTACAAAAAGTTTGATATTTTTTGCAACACTCTCAAAATCAATGTTTTTGTCAAACGTGACAAACTCCTCCTCAAAAGGGTTTGACTCTGCTTGTTTGATGATGTAGCGATAGACTCTTTTTTTGGCAGAGTAGCGTGCATGAAAGGCAGGATCGACTGCGTTTATCTTCGTCACTCGGATAGTTTTTGGAAGTTTTTGGTTGAGGACATCCCGGAGTTTTTGTATGTCTGACCAAAACGCAGGCAGGTCGATATGGCATACCTGTCCAGTCGCATGAACGCCCTTATCCGTACGTCCGCTGGCTATGGCTCTTGAGCTTATTCCTAGAAGACTCAAAACACTCTCTAGTTTGCCAAGAACGGTGTTGGAAGTCTCACTCTGCGTTTGTGAACCTAGAAACGAAGTGCCATTGTAGGCAAGGGTAAGGGCAACACGCATCTAAAATCTCGCGACGATAGTTCTTCTATAGAGAATATAGGTCAAGATAAGCCATGAAAACGCAACAAGCGGAATCGTATAGTAGCCGAAAGCTTTTTGTAGAAGCAAAGTCGCGCCATAGTAGATAAGTATGCCTAAAAAGAGATAGAGATAGATACGTGCTTTTTGGTGTCGCATATGTACGATACCGATACTTGCAACTAAAAAGAGACTGATAAGAGGAAAAAGGCTCAAAAGAGTGTCTGTGATGAGCATATATTTTTTGCTCTCTTTTCTCTCATTTGAGAGCCAATAGTCCAGTGGCGTTCTGTATTTTGTCAAGTCAGTTTTCATTGTATCATTGATATACATTGTTTTGAAATTGATCTGCGAAAATGTTTTTTTGGAGTAACTATATCCTTCACCATCGGTGAGCTTTAAACGCAAAATACCGCTGTCATTGATGACTTCTGCCGTATTTGCACCGATTAGAATCTCCTCTTTTTTATTTTTGTTGAACAAAAATACATCGCCAAAAGTGCCATCTTCATTTTTTTTGCCTAGATATAAAAGCCACTCTCCAAAACTGTGTCCAAATTCAGAGGCAGAGAGATTGAACTGCGCTTCACTTTTTTTGTAGGAGAGAAAATTGCTAGAGAGCACCGTTGTGTGAGGAAAAAGTACCAAAAAGTTGAAAAAAAGTAAACCGCAAAGAAGTGCTGCCGGAATAAGCAGTGTTCTGAGAATAAACTTCGGATGGATGCCGAGTGAAAAAATAACTACGATTTCATTTTCGTTTGAGAGTTTGAAGAGTGAAAGGGCGGCTGCTACAAAAAATGTGACCGGCAAAGTGTAAAATAAAATTTCAGGAAGAATAAAAAAATAGAGTTTACTCATCTCCCAGATAGAGAGTTGGATAATGGCTGTGTAGGTTGCGAGTTTGATGAGAAAAATCACCGAAGCAATCGAGAAAAGCGGTAAAAATATAGATATAAATAAAATTGAGAGATTACTTAGAATGTATTTTTTGAGTCTATGCATTCTAGTAGTTTGCCTCAATATAAGCCATAATAGGCGTATCGTAGATAAAAACGATAAAAGTAGCAAGTGCTAAAAATGGCACAAAAGGAACACGTTGCTCTTCTTTGGAGCGACTTAGCAAGGCAAGCATCACCGGCAGAGCCAAGAGGGCAGATAAAAATATAGCGACAAGAGCTAGTTTGACACCCAAAAGTGCACCCATAGTTGCAGCAACCATGATGTCACCTTCACCCATTGCTTCGATAAAAGGATAGGTGTGATAATTTTTTGTCCATGAAGTCTGCGTTTTTTTTGCAGCTCTTTGTGCGGAGGATGTGAGCAGATAGGAGAGCGCAAAACGCAGTAAGGTAAAGCCACCAGCCAAAAGAAGAGCATTTTGAAAGTTCAGCAAGACTCCTTGAATACTCCATGTACCCAAGACGGCAAAGAGTATCGCCAAAAGGTTGAGACTATCGGGAACCATTTTATATTTGAAGTCTATCATGGAGAGTGCAAGTAACATGGAAAAACTTAGTGCTATCATCAGCAAAGGAAAATCGAGCGTATATTTACTTGCCAAAACACCAAACATGAGCCCTGTGAAAAGTTCTACAAGAGGATATTGCGCAGATATCTTGCTTTTGCAGTAGGCGCATTTGCCACCTAAAAATATCCATGAAAAAAGAGGGATATTGTGCCAGGGTTTGAGTGTTTTGTTGCAACTGTAACAGTGCGA
The DNA here is from genome assembly GCA_028689055.1 of Sulfurimonas sp. Taxonomy (GTDB): domain Bacteria; phylum Campylobacterota; class Campylobacteria; order Campylobacterales; family Sulfurimonadaceae; genus Sulfurimonas. The sequence continues at coordinate 50,730 of JAQTWZ010000006.1, forward strand.
AGCTTCAAAAACGACACTTTCATCCTTTGGAATACGGAGTATCACTACATTGAGAAAAGAACCAAAAATCAGACCAAATAAGAAAGCTATAAGAGACTCTATCATTTGAGACCTCCAAAACGGCGCTCGATAGTTGTAAAATCTTTGATGATTTTTGCAAGTTCATCACTTGTAAAGTCAGGCCAAAGCGTATCGCTAAAGAAAAGTTCTGCATAAGCCGCTTGCCAAAGTAAAAAGTTTGAAAGTCTGTGGTCGCCACCCGTGCGGATAAGTAAATCCACATCACTTTTACAGTCAAGCGCATTGCTAAACATCTCTTGAGTAATATCACCTTCTGCGTTTTTGAGTCCATTTACAGCGCGAAGAATCTCATCCTGTGCGCCGTAGTTGAGGGCTAAAGATTGGACAAGTCCATCACAATGAGCGGTTTTTATTTCAATCTCTTTGATAGTTTTTTGCAGAGAATTGGAAAAGGCACGGATATCTCCGATAGGTTCAAAACGTACATTGTTATTAAGATAGTCCTGTAGTTCGCTTCTAAGGTATTTTTCAAGAAGTTTCATTAAAAATTCTACTTCCAAACGCGGTCGCTTCCAGTTTTCTGTCGAAAATGCATAAAGAGTGAGTCTCTCTATATCTTTATCTCTAGAGCAAAATTTTGTGATTTTTTTGACGACTTTGGCGCCAGCCTCATGACCTTTTACTCTTTTTTTTCCTTGTAGTTCTGCCCAACGGCCGTTTCCGTCCATGATGATTGCGATATGTTTGATTTCATTCATATGCTGATATCCAAAAGAGCGTGGTGTTTCGTATCATAAAGTGGTTCTATATTTTCTATGAGGCTGATATTTATAGTGTTATATGAGAAGTTTTTCAAATCATTTTCCAAAAATATTTTTGTTTGTACAAAGGCAACACAAAGCTCTATCTCTATCACACTTTCATCAAGTGCGATAACTCCTGATATCGGGCCAAGAAGCTCTAGGGCTGCATAAAAATCTATATGTGTTTTTTTTGTTTTCGTATTGTACCTTTTTTTGAATTGTACTAAAGAAAAAGAGTTGTGCAATACGAGAGGAATCGTAAAAATATTGCTTTGAAGTGAAAGTAAAAGGGATGACGCAGAGGAGAACTCTTCTTTTGTGTTTGCAGAGCTTAAATGCTCAAGGATATTTTGTTTCAAAAGCGCTTCGGGCTTTTTAGCGTTTAGAAGCGTGTGGAGTTCTTTGAGAGAATATTCTATCCCTGTACTTTGAAAAGTACTGAGCAGTTGAGGCATCTTGAGAAGATGGGAAAGTTTGGGCGTAGCATCTTTGCTTTGGCTGAGTTGAGACCAGTATTTTGCCCCTTCGCTGAGCGGTTTTTCACTTTGGGCAGTGAGTGTTTTGTTTTGTAAAATCACAGAGTATTTTGACTCTCCCAAAGATTTGAGTACATCGATGCTTACAAGTTTTATGAGTGCCTTTGCCTCATTTGGATTTGTACTCAGAAGCTTAGTGAGGGCACTGAGTTGATTTATATTCATAAGCTCTTTGCGTGATCTAAGATATCAAACGAGAGTGTAAACTTATCGGCTTCTTTGAGTGTTTCGCGTTTGTCTTTTGTGATGAAATCCACTGCGTTTGTATCCGTACCAAAGCTATCAGAATTTACTAAAAGGTTGAGACATACGGCATCAACATGCTTTTTTTCTAGCATATTCGTTGCGTTTTGCACTGCGTTTAGAGGATCCATCTCTGCTTTAAACGCAACAGTTGTGATCCCTTCTTTGTTGAGAGAACTTAAAATATCAATGTTTTCTTTGAGTGTGAGAGCAAAACTCTCTCCCAAAAGCTCTTTTTTGAGTTTACCGATTTGCGCAAATTCCGGCACATAGTCACTCACTGCTGCCGCCATAAAAAGATAAGGTTTTTTCTGGATAAGATGGATCTGTTCATCTCTCATGAGCGTGGCTTTGGAGAGTTTGCCTTTTTTGGCGATACGTATAGAATCAACAAGATATTCTCTCATCTCTTCGCTACTTGAGACATCGATCGTGTGCATCTCTTTTGGGAGATTTGGCTCAAATCTTGTTGCTATAAGATTGACATCAGCACCACGGCAATACAGAGCCGTTGCCAAAGCAGAAGCCATCTTTCCGCTTGAGAAGTTCGAGATATAACGCACATCATCAATCTTCTCAAGTGTTCCTCCTCCTGTGACGATAACCATACGGTCTTTCCAAAATTCTTCCATGAGCAGCTCTTTCGCGCAGGAAAAAAAGATATCCAAAGGCTCTGCCATAGCACCATCACCCGTTGTTTTACAAGCGAGTTCTTTTGTCTGCGTTTCTACGACACTATAGTTTGTGATGGCTAGCATCTTCAAGTTTGCTTGCGTGATAGGATTTTTGAGCATATGCGTATTGGCTGAGGGTGCGATTACTTTTTTCTCAGGATAAGCAAGTGCACACTGGAGCAACATTGTATCAGCTATCGCGTTTGCAAGTTTTGCGATGGTATTGGCAGTTGCGGGTGCGATGACAAACAAATCTGCCCATTGAGAGGCTTTGATATGGTTGTGATCGTTTACCCACGACTCGTTTGTATCATCCAATACTTGGTTGGAAGTGATTGTTTCAAAGGTAAGCGGTGTGACAAATTTTTTGGCAGCTTCGCTCATGACGACTTTGACATCAGCACCTGCTTTGACAAAGAGGCGTGCAAGTTCGATGGACTTGTAAATGGCAATAGAACCTGTTACACCAAGGAGAATTTTTTTGTTTTTAAGTAAATCAGATGGAATATTCATGAGTAAATCTTTAGGGTGAAATTTTGCTTTATTTTATCTAAAAAATATTTAGAATTCATTTTGTAGATGATGTTACGAGAATATACAGTTTACTTAAAGATTTTGCGATTCGCGAGAAGAGAAAGTTCGTTTTGTGATAATTTTACTAGAATATAACCATTAGTTATAAAAAAGGCTTATCGCATGACAAAAACACTTATCGCCAATATTGACTCTATACCGGCTTTACCGGAATCTGTTCAAGAAGTTGAACGCATCTATCAAGATGATAACTCTACTTTTGAGGATATGCAAAAGGCTATAGAGAAAGATCCTCTCCTTACTGCAAATATCCTTCGTATCGCAAACGCACCGATGTACGGTGTCAAAAGCAAAATCTCCAGTGTCAAGCAGGCTATCTCTTTGCTTGGAAAAGATGCCGTGAGAACATTCGTGCTCAATAGTGCAGTAAACACGAGTTTTGCTATCGATCTTTCTCCTTATGGAATGAGTAAAGAGCAGTTCTCTTTTGCGTGTGAGAGACAACTGGCTCTGATGATCCACTGGCTTATCCGTCGTCAACCAAAACGTTTACGCGTGCTTGGACCAGCTGCGTTTTTAGTAGATATCGGTCGTATCATTATCGCAAGAACACTCATAGAAGACGGGAAAACATCTATCATCAAAGATGCGATGCAAAACGGTACAGATGTATCAAAAGCTGAAAAAGCAGCATGCGGCGCTCAGGCTACGGACGTTACGGCGACGCTGTTTCACAAATGGAATCTTGATGCAGATATCATCCACACGATTCGCTACAGCGATGATCCTGAAGGAACTGTAGAAGAAGAAAGAGAGATGGCGGCAGAACTCAAAGCTGTACGTGAGAGTGTTATGCCAAACGGTGAGATCACGGATGCTTCTATCGCTACTGCGAAAGAGACTATCGAAGAATTTGGACTAGATTTGGCGAGTTATGAGAAAGCTTTAGAGAAAATTTTAAGCGTATAAAAAATGATTAGGCTCTTCAAAAAGAGCCTAATTTTTTCCGAAAAATTGATAATAAAAATCTTTGAGTGTTTTAAGTTTGGTTCTACTTATTGCCAGTGAACCTTTTGTTATCGTCCCGCTTGTCACAGTTGTTCCCGCCGCTATCATCACATCATCTTCGATAGTAACAGGCGCTACAAGTTGGCTATCGCTTCCTATAAAGACATTTTTGCCTATGATGGTTTTATACTTTTTGATACCGTCATAGTTACAAGTAATCGTGCCCGCACCTATGTTTGTACCTTCTGAGACTTCTGCATCGCCGATATAACTTAAGTGTCCGGCTTTAACGCCTTTGAGTGTGCTTTTTTTGATCTCTACGAAGTTGCCTATATGCGTCTCTTCTATTTCCGAAGCAGGGCGTAGATGTGCCATCGGACCGACATCTGAATTTTTGACGATGCTATCTTCTATAACACTGCCTGCTTTGATATGTGAGTTCTGGATAAAAGAGTTACCCGTGATACGGCAGCCGTTTTCGATGATACATTCACCCTCAAACACAACCCCTTCTTCTATAAAAATCGTTTGTGGCAGTTGCATGATGACACCTGCGTTCATCCAATGCTCTTTGATACGATTTTGCATAATCTCTTCAGAATCTGCCAAATCTTTTTTGGAGTTGACACCTTTGAAATGCTCTTCATCTACAAGTAAAGGCGAGATACTCAAACCATCCATACGTGCCATAGAGACGACATCTGTGAGGTAGTACTCTTTTTGTGCGTTCTCATTTCTTAGAAGCGGAATGTATTTATCTAAAACAGTTTTAGAAAAAGCATAGATACCTGCGTTTACGGTACTTACCTGAAGTTCAAGTTCTGTGGCATCTTTTTGCTCAACGATTTTTTGCACTTGCTTATTTTCTATGATAACTCTTCCATATCCATCAGGATTTTCAAGATCAAAGATAGACATGATGATATCTGCATCATTGTGCAAAAAGCCTTCAAGAGCTTTTGCGGTGATAAGCGGCATATCACCGTTTAAGACCAAAACTTTTTCATTTTTTGGTGTTATATTTTTCATAGCTCCACCCGTGCCCGGATAGTTTTCGGCATCTTGGATGACAAAGTTTATGTCATCAAAGTAAATTTCCATCTGTTTTTGCACTTCTTCTTTTTGGTGGGCGATGACAACCGTGATGTCATTTGAGAGTTCACGAGATGCTTTGATGATATGATAGAGCATCGGTTTGCCACTTATGGAGTGGAGCACTTTGGCTTTGGGTGATTTCATGCGGCTGCCTTTTCCGGCGGCGAGGATAACTATACTTATTTTATCTTTATTCATTTACTTCTCCTACAAGGTGTATTATCTTTTTTGATGATAAATTGGTCTGCAATTTTACCATCTTTACTTAAAAATTTTGAGCTGAGTGTTGTCGGTGTGATTTCCAAAATCACAGAACCCATCTCCTGCAGACTAAACGGCAGAGCAGGGTGCTTGAGGTCTGCTTTGTCAAGTTTGGATGAAGAACCGCAAACTTGATAAATAGTCCCGCTGTTTTCTGTTCTCTCAAGTGCTTTTGTATAGCAACTCTCTACATCTTGAACGAGATGTTTCTTCGCATCAAAACTTTCACTTTTGCCATAATGCCCAATCATAAGTTTGGAACGCTCATAATCATGAGAATGCCCGCTGAGAACGAGGTCAACTCCATAAGCATCAAAAATAGGAACAAAGTTTTCTCTTATATCACGCAGTCTTCCACCGCTGTCATAGTCGCTATCTGAATGATGCCCGCCGTCTGTATAGGGCGGTGTATGAAACACTACGATGACCCACGGTTTTGTATTTGCTTCAAGGTCTTGTTTGAGCCATGAAGCCATTGCACCATCAGCAGCTCTATCTGCTGTTTCACTATCGAGCATGACAAGGTGTAAATTGCCGTTGTTGAGACTGTAGTAGCGTTCATCGCCGCTTTTGATTCCTCCATTTTCCCCATTTACAGGATAGTCAAAGATATCATAAAAAGCCCAGCGTCTGGCATCATGATTACCCATAGCAGCCCATGGCGCAAAGCGTTTGAGAAGTTCTGGATAGGCTTCAAAAAAACCTTCATTATAATCTTTTTGTGTTCCACTCGTGTAAGCATTGTCGCCAAGCAAAACCCACATATCGAGTTGGCTTAGATTGTTATCTATGTATGTGAGCATACTTTCATAGACACTTTGCTGATCTTTGCCTCTTTTACCACTGTCACCGATGAGCCAGATTTTTTGGAGTTCTGCGTTTTGGCAAGGAGTTACGAAACTTCTATCGGTATTGTCTATCTTCAAGGAAGAAGAGGTGAGTGAGTAAAAATATTTTGTACACTCTTTGAGATTTGAGAGGGTAAGAGAGTGTTTTTTATCTGCTGCGTTTTCTGAGAGTTTTGTATCAAGTGTTGTAGAAGAGAGACCATAGGAGAGTGTGCCTATCTCTTCTTTTGGTGTTCGCCATTTGAATGTCACTGCGTTTGGCGTTTGCATCACCATATAGGGCTGTCTCTCTACAAAAACATAACTTCCATAAAGAACATCTACAAATCTTGCAATCGCATAAACAGAGATGACAAGAAAGAGATAAAGGAGGGATTTTTTAAGAATTTTTTTCAAGTTTGTCCTTCATTTTGGAATATAAAAAAAGTGTAGAGAGTGTTCCTACAATGATGCCGGCAAAAATATCACTGATAAAATGGTCGTTTGCCAAAACTCTGCTAAGAGCTAAAATAATTGCTAAAGAGAACCATAAAAGTTTATATCTAGGGAAAAACAACAAGAGATAAACCGTTACTGCGACAATGGTCGTCGTGTGCCCTGAGGGAAAAGAGGAGTAGGTTGTAGGGGATTCAGCGAGTGTCATAAAGTGGTATCGCATCTTTTCTAAAAATCCCATGTCAAAATTTTGAAATAATAAAAAGCCATATTCATCATGTCCATCCCGAAGTCCCCAAGGTCGTATGCGCGCAAAGAGCCATTTGAGAAGAAGATTGATAACTCCTGAAAAAAGATTGATGTAGAGAAGAAAAAGAAATCTCTGCTCATGAAGAGTATTTTTTTTATAATATTTGAAAAAAATAAACCCAAAAATACCTGTAGCAATGTACCAATGAGATTCTCCCGCGATACTGATAGTATCTCCAATAGTTTCATATGTCGCAATATTGGCTAAAAAATACTCTGCGACACTTCTGTCTATAAAAAAATAACTTGCAAAAATGAGTAGAAGCATCACACCTACAAAAAGAAGAAGGCTGCGTTTTCTAAACATCATCGTAAACCTTGGTAGTTTGTGCATTTGACAAGCTCGATAGAGTTTACTTTTTTAGAGTTGAGGGAGATATCAAAACTCTCTAATTTCGTTGTTTTGTCACATTTTGCAAGTTCATAAATAGTTTTATGATAAAAATAAGTATTGATAAATATCAAATCTTTTCCGATTGGAGAGCTTTTTTCCCAAAAATCAAATTGATCTTTTCTTGCATCAATAAGATAAACTTTACTTTTATTGTGCAGGTTATAATAAATTGCGCGCGATGCTACCGTCCAGTTTGTCACAGCGAGTGCCTCTTTTTGAGTGTTGTGAATATGTGTATTTGCTTTGCTCATGATCTCATTCCAGCCATAAATGTCTCGATGTACAGATTTGTACTCCGGCATAGGCGTAAACTTAAATGCAAGTTCACCGTAAGCATAAAGAGTGACAAAAATACCAAAACCAACGATAAATGAGAGATAGACCTGTGCAGGTTTTCTCGATGCGAGTAAAAGATAATAACTTCCAAGAGGGATAAAAAGCATATAAAAAAGAGCACTCCAATGCGGAAGAGCCGTTTTATAAAGAGAGGCAAAACTAAAAAACATAAAAAGAACAAGACCAAAAAGTGCAGTGAGAAAAAGCGTATCATTTTCACTATGCAGAGCCTTATAAAGCCCAAAAAACGCAAGTGGAAATAAAAAAGGATTATAAGCCCCAAATTGTGCAGCCAAAGAGCTTAAAAACGCAGTTGCGTTTATGCCGCTTTCGCCTACAACATGATCACTTTGATAAGCAAAACTTGCCCAGTCATTTTGGATATTCCAAAGAATAACAGGTGAGATAATGATAAGTCCCAACATGAGCGCAGGAATAATCGCAGGGCTAGATAAAAGGTCATATCTCTGTTTGATAAAAAAGTACAAAATTATAGGAACGAGAAACAAGACGGCTGTATATTTTGACAAACCTGCGAGTCCAAGAAGCAGAGCCAAAAAGAGCCACATCCACAAAGAGTTGTTTTTTTCTATGGCGATAACGGTGAAAATAATAGGCAAAACGAGTAAAAAGAGAAGTGTATCAGGTAGAAGCATCAAAAAAAGTGCATTAAATAAAAACGAAGCATGCAAAGCTAAGACACCCATGAGTGCGAAGGAAGCATTTTTTGATGCATCGTAGATAAGTTTATAGATGAAAAAAGGTACGATAAAACCTATAAGAATCGCCCACACACGTGCCGAAAGCTCACTCACGCCTAGAAGATAAATAGCACCGTATTGCATCCAACCAACCAAAGGCGGATGGTCAAAATAGCTCAAATCAAGGTGTAAACCATATAAAACATAGTGTGCTTCATCCACTCCAAGCGCCACAAAGGGAGCGATAACTATTCTAAGAATAGCTACCAAAGTGATGAAATATAAAAAAAGTCTATACTCTGGATATGTTAAGTTCATCAAGTTTAAAGCGAAGCGTGTTAAATACCCAATCAGGTGTGATAATCTGGATACATTGGTTGTCAGAACATGGCGTTTTTCTATGGTTGGATGCGCTTACGCACGGACTACAAGCCATACCTGCATAGATAGGAGTAGTCGGTCCAAGAGAACTGTAAAGAGCAGGTGTCTCAGGTCCAAAGATAACAAAGGTATGCATATCCGTGATAGATGCAAAGTGCGCTGGACCTGAGTCATTTGTAAGCATAAAAGCACTTACGCTGTAGAGCGCGGGGAGCTGTAAAAACTTTACTCCTCCTGCAAAATTGATACAGCGTTTGTCATTTACATAATTAGCCAACATACCTGCACCTTCTTTTTCAGCGGGAGCGCCTGTGAGTAAAACGATAGCATTTTCATTATATACTAAAATCTTTTTGATAACATCACCATAGTTTTCTCTTTTCCAGCGACGCTGAGGAAGGAGGTCGGAAGCATTGGAATTTACGAGAATGATAGGGTTTTTTTCTCTATCAAAACCTTCGTACATCGTAGCAATAACATCCAAAACATCGAGTTTATCATCTTCTTCGATCTGCGCTTTTGCTATCATTATCTCCGAATCAGGAATAACTCTTTTTGTATGTGGTAACTCTTCCTTGTCGTTGAGAAGTGCATCTACGAGTGAGATAAAGTTTTTGGCGATATGCTGGTGTGCATTGTAGGCAACTTTGCGGGTCAAAAAGTCTCCTCTGTAGAGTCCTTCATTGTGAAACGCATGAAATCCTACACGGTTTACAGCACCACAGGCAGCAGTTAAAAGTGCTGTAAATCGGGAGAAAAGCTCTAAGTCTATCACAGAGTCTATCTCGTTTTTACGGCACCATTTTAAGAAGTTAAATGCACTTGTAGCAAGGTTGACGATAGAACTTTCATCTATGCAAAAAATGTTTTCTTCTTTTACCGTTCCTAAAAGCTGGAGGGAAACTTTATTTTTTGAAAAGATAACAAAAAAGAGTTCTCCTTCGATATTTGCCTGAAGTTTTCTCATAGCAGGATCAACGATGATAGCGCTTCCCATTTCTGAGAGTTCGATAAAGAGAACATTTTTAGGTTTTACTCTTTGTTCGGGTGTAATGAGATTGACTGCTTTTTTCAGTAAAGTCCCTAAAAACGTAAGCGGAACGCCTGCATAGTGGTCAATATTTCTCATTGTATCTACATTCATTTTGTTTTTCCTTTGTTGCGTTTTATGTTACTTTTTTACTTTTGATCCAGAAGTACGAGCCTGGAAGTGAAGAGATGATAAGCAGTATCCCGTAGATGATACTCATAGCCAAAACCTTTGTCTGGTCTGCACCGATAAGTAAAAATATCCCTATCATTGCTCCTTCACGTATCCCCCATCCAGCCAAAGAAATAGGGACTATCGTGAGTAAAAATACAGGAGGCACGGCGATAAGAAAAATCTGGAAACTTAAGTGCAAATCGATACTCAAAGAGAGTCCGTACATAGTAAGAACAGAAAGAAGGTGTATCAGTACGGAGATGGCTATATGTTTTATAAGAGTTTTTCTATCAGGATAGAGAGCGTTGAGCCTTCTAGCTAATCTATGAAAAAGATCTAAAAATTTATATTTTCCTAAAAATTTGATCTTCTCAAGGTGAAAAAGTGTGATAAAACCTAGGATGCCGCCTAAAGTTATAAGGATGATAAGCAAAGAAAACTCTTTGTCAAATGTTCCAAAAAATATAATTGTAGCCAGAAGGTTGAGAACTAAAAGTCCTACAAGTCCGACAACTCTATCGACAAAAACACCATAAAAAGAGTCTTTTTTGTCATAGCCTTTTTGTACCAGATCAACTATTTTTATAGCATCTCCGCCGATACTGCTTGGAAGCACTTGATTGAAAAAAGAGCCTTTGAAGTAGCTTTGCACATAAAATGAAAGTTTTTCTTTAAAGATAAGAAGTTGAGAGATTTTAAACCATCTATAAGCAGCTAAATAGGTACTGGCAAGCTGTAAGAGAAGTGCTAAAAGTATCCAGCCACCATGGCTTTTGTAGAGTATGGTGTAAAGTTTTTCGAAGTCTATATACTGAAATAAATAGTAAAACAGAACAATCGTAATTAAGAGTTTAATAATGTTTTTCATCAGGTGCCATATTCTAAATTGGGTGCTATTTTATCTAAAAGTTACTAAATATCAGTTTATAGCATCACTAACACGATAGATATAAAAGGTTTTATTTCCCTTTGGTCCTTTTTGTACCGTAAGGGTATCCACAAGCCGGACGTTTTTATAATTTTTTGTGAGTTCCGCTTCTTTTGCATCGCTAGTAAGCACTAAACCATTTTTGAGATAACCTATTTCTCTCCACATATCATACTGAGAAAAACGCGATGCAACTGCCAAATCTGCTTGAGGATGTCCTTTAAGATAAAACTCTAAGAGTGCGGTAATAGTTAAGTGATCTCCATAAAAAGCGTCACCTGCTTGTGCATTTTTTTCTACAAGTGTTATAGCTTCTTTGTTCCCGTACATTCTGTCTTGAAAAATTTCCAGATAAAAAAGCAGACCAAAACGCCCGATAAGCGTAAGGAAAAGAGCAATATAAAGACCGATTTTGAAACTTTTTTGTAGCTCATGTCTGGAAATAATGTAAGCCAATAAGATAACGGCACTTACATACGCAGGAGCTGCGTAGTTAAGTGCCATCGACTTGAAAAGACTTTTGTAGAGAAAAAAGAGGAGGGTGGTAAGTGTTACAACTGCAAGAAAAAAAAGTTTTTCCTCTTTTATATAAAGTTTGTCTTTTGCAAGATAGAAAAAAAGTAAAGCGGCAAAAACAGGAGAAAACACCATAAACTGCCCGAGGATATACTCTAAAGTGCTTGAGAGAGAAATCTTAAAACTCTCAGATGAACCGTGTTCTAGTTGAAAATGAAAACTTATCCAGTCGTTTTGATAGTTCCATAGAAGCATCGGTGATACGATAGTAAGAGCAATAATTGTAGCGGTATAAAATTTTATATTAAATAGTATGTCTCTGCGTTTAAGGAGGATAAACAAAACAATACTGACAATAAGAAGTATAGAAGTGTATTTACTCAGCATCATAAAACCAAGCATAAAACCGGCTACAATAAAATCACTCCATTTGTTATCAAAAAGTGCTTTATAAACATAATAAAGACTTAATGTCCAAAATAAAATGAGAGGAGAATCCGGTGTCGTAATGATGTAGCCCGCATGAACAAGGATGAGACTAGAGAAAATAATCACTGCGTTTAGGGCGATATGCTCATCAAACATTTCACTGGAGAGTTTAAATATGTAAAGAGCGGCGATAGAAAATGAAAAGACATTAACCAGTCTTACACCCCACTGGGACTCTGAGATAAAGTTTGTGAGATAGATAAGATAGGCAATCATGGGTGGATGGTCGTAGTAGCCGTTTTGTAAATGATGACTCCACATCCAATAGTAAGCCTCATCCCCGTGCAGAGGTAAAAAAGCGTTGTATATGGCACTGAAAATTGCTAAAAAAAGGATGATAAAATAGGCGCTTTGTTTTGGTCTGAGAGTAAAAAAATTATACATATTTAGGTGTCCAGATGATTATATTGAAAGTGAATTATACCCTTTTAGTCGGTGCAGAGTAAAAAAAATGAAGAAAATCAATCTTTTTAGTGTTTGACATAATATTTTTTGTGGTATTATAAGCCAATTATTAATTACTAAGGTTTAGAATGGATTTAGGTACAGTCATTGGTATAGTTTTAATTATGGCGCTTCTTCTTGGTGCTATGGCCATGGGCGTCGGTGTTGGTCCGTACATAGATATCCCTTCAGTTTTAATTGTTGTCGGTGGTAGTATCGGTGCGCTGATGATATCTTTTAAACCGGCACAGATGAAAGCATTTGTGAAAATTTTTATGATTGCCATTAAGCCTCCTGAAGAGGATGTGGCGGCACTTATAAAAAAACTTGTTGAGTTCGCTACAAAAGCAAGAAAAGACGGTATTTTGGCACTTGAGTCAGAAGTGAACAATGAAGAGAACCAGTTTTTGAAAAAAGGTTTATCTATGGCGATTGACGGGAGTGAACCCGATACAATCCGTGAGCTTTTAGAGATAGAGATGGAGCAGACAAGTACGCGTCACAAGATACACGGTTCTATCTTCAACCAATGGGCAGGGCTTGCCGGGGCGATGGGAATGGTTGGTACGCTTATAGGTCTTGTTGCGATGCTTTTAAATATGGCTGACCCTTCAGCAATCGGTCCTTCCATGGCGGTTGCCCTCCTTACAACGATGTATGGTGCGATTATCGGGAATGTTTTTGGGACACCTATTTACAATATCCTCTCTATTAGAAATGATGAAGAAACACTTGTCAAAGAGATGATACTTGCAGGTATTATGTCTATACAATCAGGTGACGCACCAAGGGTTTTGGAAGCAAAACTTCTGAGTTATCTCGCACCAAATCAACGCGTAAGCCAGTTTGAATAATGGCTAAGAAAAAATGTCCTGAATGTCCTGAATGTCTGCCTGCGTGGCTGGCTGCGTTTGGGGATTTGATGTCTCTACTCCTTTGTTTTTTCGTTTTGCTTCTTTCTATGTCAAGTATGGACGCTAAAAAAATATCTGAGGCGATAGGTTCTCTCTCGGGTGCGATGAGCGTGCTTGAAGGCGGTACAAAAACGGAAATATCAAAACGCCGTATCCAAGAATCTACACCTATTGAGTCTCAAGATGAGACGACAGAATCCGTAAATAGAATACAACAAGCAGTTATGGATGCCAATGAGATGATGGAAAAAGGCAAAGGTTCTGCTATCTCTCTTGAAGAGGCGCAAGAAGGTTTTGTTATCCAGCTTCCTGCATCACTTTTGTTCAAATCAGGCAGTGCAACGATAGACAGTGATGATGCACTTTTATTTTTAAAGCGTGTAGCACTGATTATCCAAGAATTGCCAAACAATATGGAAGTAAGTGTCCAAGGCCATACAGATAATGGAGGTCCGAGTTCTCAAGGGCCGTTTAAAGATAACTGGGAACTCTCTTCTGCTAGAGCGATTTCGGTACTGCAAGAACTCCTTTTGGACGGTGTTGCCCCTGATAGGATAAACGCAGCAGGATTTGCAGAGTTTAGACCTTTGGCAACAAACGCAACAGAGAGCGGTAGAGAAAAAAATCGTAGAGTAGAAATACACTTCTATGGCAAAAAGTCAGACCAAGAATCTAAAACACAATCATCAATACTTGACCAAGCTGCAGCTGAGTAATGTTTAAAATATTTTTAGTCCTTATTGGATTGGCATCTGCTGTGGCAGCTGAGAGTGCTGCTATTCCTACGATGAATTTTCAGCTTGCATCACCTGAAACACCGCAGCAACTCGTCTCTTCTCTGAATGTTCTTGTTGTTTTAACACTTCTTTTTTTAGCTCCGAGTTTAGTTCTTGTTATGACGACTTTTACGCGTTTTGTTATCGTTTTCGGATTTTTGCGTCAAGCTTTAGGAACACAGCAAGTGCCTCCTACACAGCTTTTGGTCATGCTTGCGATGATACTTACATTTTATGTGATGGAACCCGTAGGTATCAAAGCGTATGAAAGTGGTATCAAACCCTATATAGAAGAAAAAATCGGTTATGAAGAAGCCTTTGAAAAGACAACCCTCCCTTTTAAAAACTTTATGATACGCAATACCAGAGAAAAAGATTTGGCGCTTTTTTTTAGAATACGTAAGATGGAAAATCCAAAAAGTGTAGCCGATGTTCCTTTGTCGGTCGTTATCCCTGCGTTTATTATCAGCGAGCTTAAAACATCATTTGAGATAGGTTTTTTACTCTTTTTACCGTTTTTGGTTATTGATATGGTTGTGGCTTCTATCCTTATGTCAATGGGTATGATGATGCTCCCGCCTGTTATGATATCTCTGCCTTTTAAGATACTGATTTTTGTTCTTATCGATGGATGGAACCTTCTTATAGGCAATCTTATAGCTTCAATCAAATAGGAAATAGTGTGGAATGTAAATATTTTGGCCAATGTGGCTCATGTCGTCTTTATGAGGATGGTTATGAATCCCAGTTAGAGGCAAAGAAAAAGTTAAATCAAGAACGTTTTAAACCCTTTTACGGGGGAAATATAGCTGTTTATAAATCACCGGAATCCCATTATCGCTCACGTAGTGAGTTTAAAATATGGCATTTGGATGAGAAGATACATTATGCTATGAACCATCTGCAACACAAGGGTGCGCTGATTATAGAAGAGTGTCCTCAGGTCAATGAGCATATAACAAAAATTATGCCGCTGCTTTTGGATGCTATAGAAGAAGAAGCTATCGGTTTTAAACTTTTTGGTGCAGATTTTTTAAGTGCCAGCAGCGGAGAAATGGTTGTGTCACTTTTATACCATAGAGCTTTGGATGCTTCTTGGCAGGAAAAAGCTGCAAATATAGCGGCAAAATTGGGTATAAATATCATCGGTCGCTCACGAAAACAGAAAGTTATTATTGGTCAGGATTTTGTTACTGAGTCTTTGTGTGTTGCTGATAAAACTTACAAGTTTAACTATATTGAAAATAGTTTTACCCAGCCAAACGCAAGAGTAAATGAACAGATGATTGCTTGGGCTTTGAAAAATCTCTCAGACATAGAAGGCGATTTGCTTGAGCTTTATTGCGGCGCTGGAAACTTTACTATACCGTTTGCTCAAAAGTTTAACAAAGTTTTAGCAACGGAGATCTCCAAATCTTCCATAAACGCAGCCAAAACAAATATGGCATTAAACGATGTTCAAAACATAGAATTTGTACGCATGAGTGTAGAAGAGTTTGTCGAAGCACTTGACGGTGTAAGAGAATTTAGACGTATGGGTGATATTGATATCAATGACTATAAGATAAAAAGTATTTTTGTAGATCCACCACGAAGCGGTATGGATGAAAAATCATGCCACTTTGCTGCGAGACATGAGCACATACTCTACATATCTTGCAATCCTGAGACACTGAGTCGAGATCTTGAACTCTTGTGTAAAACGCATAAAGTCGTGGATATGGCGCTTTTTGATCAGTTTCCTTATACACATCATGTTGAAATGGGCGTGAAACTGATTCTCAAAGATTAAGAGGCAGCTCTCAATTATTGTCCGCCCCACGGGAGGTTGTCTTTTGTCCAGCCATAAACAAAACCATCTTCCATATTGTAGGCTTTGATACCTTCTTTTGTCAGCATTTCAGCTGCTGCACTTGAGCGTGGTCCACTGCGACATACTAGGATAACACTCTCTACACCTTGCATTTTCATTGCTTGCATCACTTCGCTTACAAAGTTTTTATTGACAAGTTCTTTTGCATTGTAGAGCTTCATGGTTGCTTTATGGTCTTTTATTTTTTCATTTTTGAGCTCATAGTCCGCACTCTGAACGCGTGCCTCAATGGATTTTGGGTCGTATGTCCAATAGTATGCAGGGATATTGATAAAACCTTCTCCGTGACCTGTATATAAAAACTCCACAGTAGTTCTAACATCTACTATGATCGCCTTGCCTTCTTTTTGCATTTCATAAGCTTCTTGGGCGCTTAAGTCCCCTTCGTACGCATGTACAAAAGTAAGTAACATGAGCAGTGATAGTATTATCTTCATATCGATATCCTTTTATGTTTATTTGGCATTATATTGATTATAAGTTAATCTATTTTGAAAAGTGCTATAATGCCCAAAAATTTTAGAAAAGATTGTTATGAAAAAGATTTTGATTATTAGTGACGGAAACGTTGGTTCACATTTTATCAGACGAGTTATCAAGACATATACAAGTGAAAATATTTATTATGTCGTGCAACCTAAAGCTGTTGAATTTGAAGATGCAAATCCCGCAAGATTTAAATTTTATGAGTTTGATCCGACAAGTTTTCATAAATTAGCAAACCTTTTGAAGATGGAGTTTGTGCAGGTTTTGATTGCTATGGACAATCAAAGTGATACTGAAATTACCATTAAAAATATCAGAGCCATCAAAAAACAAGTACGTATAATCGTCCTCAACAAATGGAGTTTGGAAAACGAAGATGCGAATGTCGTTATGGTTAATACGAAAGAGATTTTGTCATCACGACTTTTAGATTATCTTCCAAATGTTCCAGTTATCGCCCAAAATGTCGGTCTTGGCGCCGGTGAGATTATGGAAGTTCTTGTTCCTTTTGGAAGCTCTTTTGTTTATAGACATATCGGGGTAATCGAGCAAAAAAACTGGCGTATCGTAGCTATATATAGAAACAGAAAACTTATTATGCCATCACGACGCAGGATGATTCAGCCAAATGATCTTCTTCTTCTTGTGGGTGATCCTGATGTTCTCAAATCAGTTTATCGTGCCATCAAACGTGAACTTGGACAATTTCCTGAGCCATTTGGATCAAATCTTTATCTGCTGATAGATATGAACGTAGTCAATCACGCAACCATAAAAGAGCTTGTCAGACGTGCTGTTTTTGCTCATAAAAAGTTCAAACATAATCTTATTATTAAAGTTGTTAATCCAGGTAATATATCTGTTTTGCGTTATATTAAAAACTGTAGAAATGAGAATGTCATCATTGATATAGAATATGAACCAAAAGAGCTGCAAGCACTTTTTTATGCAGATGTGAAGATATATCATATAGGTCTTGTGATTGTCTCCAAAGAGATGTTTTCAAGTTATAAAATCAGAAAACTGCTGTATGACGCTCATGTACCCGTGTTGAAAATATCTGATCGTCCTCTTGCATCTGTCAAAGATGTGGCACTCATTTTAGCAGACAATAGAGACCTTGAAAAAGTATCTACAACTATCTTTGATATTTCTGCACAAATGGGCTTTAACATAGAACTTTATAACTATGAAAATGAACATCAAGAGATAATAGAGCAGGTCATCGAACACTATAATAACCTCTCGGCTATTTTTTCCAAGTCTATTAAAGTTATTAAAGATAATGACAATCCTATTAGAGTTTTGAAGAAAAAAGATAACTTTGTGCAAATTTTACCTTTTACGAGTAAGCTTACAGCACGAAGAATGTACTCTGTTTTTTCAACTGATAGTGAAAAACTTTATCATAAACTTGATGATTATCATCAGATATTTATCCCTGTACAGCTCTGATTTAGCTTATATTTACACTAATTTTAGTATTATATATCCTCTTATACACTTTATAAATTGGATAAAAAATGCTAGTAAATATTCCGCTCAAAAGAGTTGTAGATGACTCTTATGATATCACCATCGACACACTTCCAAAATTACATTTTGATACAAAAGTAGCCATAGTCACAAACCCAAAAGTCGCAGGTCTTCATCTTGCGTATCTTCTGAGTAAGGTATCCGCAAAAGAACTCTATATCATTACCGTTCCTGATGGCGAAGAGTATAAAAATCAGGCGAGTGTGGATACTATTTTAGAATCACTTTTCAACCATAGATTTAACAGAAAATCGATGTTGATAGCTTTTGGCGGCGGTGTCATCGGTGATATGTGTGGATATGTTGCAAGTATCTATCAAAGAGGGATTGATTTCATACAGATTCCTACGACGCTTTTGTCTCAGGTGGACGCAAGTGTCGGCGGTAAAACAGGGATGAACAACAGCTATGGTAAAAATCTTGTTGGAGCTTTTCATCAACCTCGTGCCGTCTATATTGATCCCGCTTTTCTTACGACGCTGCCTTTGCGAGAGTTTGGTGCAGGAATAGCAGAAGTGGTCAAGATGGCTGTCACATTTAACAAAGATTTCTTTGAATTTTTAGAAAACGCAGACCTCAAAAATCCTGATATTTTGCAAGAAGCCATAAAGCAGGCGGTACAAACAAAAGCATGGGTTGTCGGACAAGATGAAAAAGAGCATGGTCTTCGTGCGGCATTAAATTATGGACATACTTTTGCTCATGTTATCGAAAGTGAGACAAAATACAAAAAATATCTTCATGGTGAAGCTGTGGCAATCGGTATGGTTATGGCAAATCAAACTGCCATCAAAATGGAACTTATGAGTCCTGAGGAAGCCCAAAGAGTAAAATCACTTCTTGAAAAATATAATCTTGAAACTTCGTACGAAATAGCAGATTGTGAGAGTTTTTATGAGGCATTTTATCTGGACAAAAAAAGTAGTGATGCTTCTATCAAATTTATCTTACCCGTTTCAATCGGTGATGTTGCCATAACGGATGCGTGCAGTAAAGAAATAGTGATGGAAGTCCTTTGTACGTTTGGTAAAAACGCATGAAAATACTCTTTTTATTGGTCATAGCCAGTTTATTTTTTCTCTCAGCACAAGCACAAGAGGCTTTGACGCCACAACAAATACGCGAATATAACCAAACGCAAGAGATAGAGAAAAAAGAGCAAGAGAGAAAAACAAAAATTTCAGAGTATGTCTCAAAGCTGAGTGAGCTTGAGCGTAAAATATCTGAAGAAAAAGTTTGGATGAAGAGTTACTCTTCGTATCTCGCTTCTATCGACGTAAAAGATGGGCTTAACAAGATTCGTGAAAGAATATCCTATCTCAAAAATAGAGGCAGTTCTCTTATAGATAAAGATGAATTAAACTCTTTACTCTCAAAAGAAAAAATCTTATCTTCTCAAATAGATCAGCTCAAAGACAGAGATAGTGCGCTATTTTCAAAGCTGCTTACACCTCCTGAGATTGAAAATATCCCGACAATCACAAATCCTTTTGATATATTTACCGGTATCTCTGTTATCAAGACATTTAATGCAGACTTCAGTGAATTTAAACAAAAAAAAGAGCAGCTGACTGAACTCATCTCTTTCATCAGCAAAGAAAAAGAGATTTATGATCTGCTTATCGAACTTGATAATGAGCAACAATATATTGAAGTTGCAAAAGAAAAAGCTAAACAGTTAGAACGATTTGAAACTGCGCTTGATACGATGATGGTTACGGCTGAAGTGTATGAAAAAAGGCTTGAAGTGATTGAAGTCAATATCAACAGAGATATAGAAAAACAGATGTACAGACTCGGAAATATCGGCATTGTTGTTTTGATTGTTCTCATTATCTTTTCACTTTTGAAGTTTGTTATCAAAAAATATATCACGGACAATGATAGATTTTATATGGCAAATAAAATCATCAACTTTGTGAATGTGACACTTATACTTCTGATTCTTTTCTTCAACTACATAGAAAATGTAAACTATCTTGTCACGATTTTGGGTTTCGCTTCCGCCGGTATCGCTATTGCTATGAAAGACTGGTTTATGAGTATCCTCGGCTGGCTTGTTATCGTTTTTGGCGGCAGTATTCATGTCGGTGACAGGATTCGTGTTATCATGGAAGGGACAGAGTATGTTGGAGATGTTATGGACATCTCACTTTTGCGTATTACGCTTCTTGAAGATGTGACACTCACAACTTATGTCACCAACAGAAGAGCGGGTCGTATTATTTTTATCCCAAACAATTATGTTTTTACGCGGATGATAGCAAACTACTCGCACTCTTCGCTTAAAACCGTGTGGGATGGGATTGATATCACGATAACTTTTGAATCCAATCATAAAAAAGCAATGCATATTTGTAAACTTATAACCAAAAAGTATTCAAAAGGCTATACAGATATAACAAGAAAACAGCTCAACAAAATCAGAAGTCATTATAGTCTTAAAAATACCAATGTAGAACCTAGAATATTTTCCTTTATCGAATCAAACGGAATCGCTATCAGCTCATGGTATCTCACAAACGCTTATGCGACTTTAACACTGAGAAGTATTATAAGTACGGAGATTATTGATGCGTTTAATGCAGAAGATGATATCACTATTGCATACCAGACACAAAAACTTCATATTCAAAGTGTTTCTAAAAAAGAGAAACCTTTTGATGACAAAGAGGTCGTGTAGATGAGAAAAAAAGTCTATTTCAAAACTTTTGGATGTAGAACAAATCTTTATGATTCGCAGGTGATGATGAGTTCCCTTCAAGAGTATGATATCACGCAAGATGAGTCTGAAGCGGATGTTGTAGTTATCAACTCTTGTACAGTTACAAATGGAGCGGATACGCATGTGCGTTCTTATATCTCAGGACTTGAAAAAAGTTCTGATGCAAAGATATTTTTAACAGGCTGCGGGGCGCATACAAAGGGTGAGAAACTTTTAAGTGAAAAACGCGTCCACGGTGTTTTTGGTCAAAGCGAAAAACAAAAGATAGATTTTATGCTCTCCAAAGAGCAACCTTTTTATGATCCAGGTGATCTCAATCATATCGATGATGTGATAGTAGATGATTTTATCGGCAAAAGCAGGGCATTTATCAAGATACAAGAGGGGTGTAACTTTCGTTGTTCTTACTGTATCATCCCTTTTGTGAGAGGTGATGCTAGAAGTATGGACGAGGGCAAGATACTTGAGCAGATATCACGTCTTGCGCTCAACGGTTTTGGTGAGTTTATTCTTACGGGAACAAATGTGGGAAGTTATGGGCAAGATAGCAAAACTTCACTAGCAAAACTTATGAAAAAAATCTCACAAATTCGTGGAGTACGACGTATTCGTGTCGGAAGTATCGAACCGATTCAGATAAGTGATGAATTTAAAGAGATACTTGACGAACCGTGGTTGGAAAAACATTTGCATATCGCACTACAGCACACTTCTCCTACGATGCTTAAGCTGATGAATAGAAGAAATGTTTATAGACAAGACAGAGAACTTTTTGAATTTTTGAGCGAAAAAGGCTACGCTATCGGTACGGATTTTATCACGGGGCATCCGGGTGAAAGTGAGGCACTTTGGGCAGAAGCGATGGTAAACGCAGCCGCTTTGCCTCTAACACATCTCCATGCATTTACGTACTCCAAACGCGATACAACGCCTTCGGCGCTCATGAAGCCTGAAGTGAGCGGCACACTTGCAAAAGAACGACTGCATGAGCTTGAGGCACTTATTAAAGAAAAAAATTATGCTTTTAGAAAAAACTCATCAAAAGAGCTTGATGTTTTGATTGAGAGCTTTAAAGATGGGTATTATCACGGTTTTGATCAAAACTTCAACAAAATCCTTGTAGAGTCTAGCGAAGATCTTTTAGGTAACTGGATCAATATAAATGCGTATGAAGTGAGGGAGGAGTTCAATTATGCTAAATTCTAAAACAAACAGAATTATTCTTCTAGTTTCTGCGTTTTTCGTGATTGCTCTTATTTTGTTTGCCATTTTTAGGGATAACGCAAGCGCTATCACACTGCGTGATGCTCAGAAGATTTTAGAAAACAAAAGTGTTCAAAAGGTTGTTGTAACCAAAGAGTATGTCTATCTCAAAACGCAGGATAATTTTTATAAAATTGCTTCCAATCAGGTCACTCCAAAGATGTTTATTGACTATAAAGTAGAAGTCGGAAGTGAGTCAAATTTTCTTCTGTATATTCTGTATGTAGTTCTTATTTTAGGGCTGGGTTCTTTGGTGGTGAAATGGTTTGAAAAAAGAGGTTTTACCACGTTTGGTACAAACGCAGGAACAGCAACTTCAAGCCTCAATACAGAACCAAGCGGTCCAATCGAAGCTATAAAAAGTGATGTTACATTTAGTGATATCGGCGGTATAGCTGATGTAAAGATGGAACTCGAAGAGATTATCGACTTTATGCGCAATCCAAAACGTTATAAAAGTTTTGGCGCAAGAATGCCTCGTGGTGTTTTACTCGTAGGTCCTCCGGGTGTCGGTAAAACGATGATCGCCAAAGCTGTGGCTTATGAATGTGGTGTTCCTTTTTATTATCAAAGTGGTGCTTCGTTTGTACAGATATATGTAGGAATGGGAGCCAAACGCGTACATGAGCTCTTTGCAGCGGCAAAGAAAAATGCTCCGGCTATCATTTTTATCGATGAGATAGATGCGGTCGGAAAAAAACGCGATGGACAGAGAAATGACGAAAGAGAAGCAACTCTCAATCAGCTCTTAACTGAGATGGATGGATTTGAAGGTTCAAGCGGCGTTATCGTTCTTGCTGCGACAAACAAGATAGAAGTCCTTGACTCAGCGCTTCTTCGTGCGGGAAGGTTTGATAGAAGAGTATTTGTAGAACTGCCAACTAAAAGTGAACGCCAAGCGATACTCGCAAAATATCTCGAAAAAGTGCCACATGAGCTAGAGGTAAAAACTCTTGCCAATATGACAGTTGGTTTCAACGGGGCTTCACTTGCAGCTTTGGTCAATGAAGCGGCACTTCTTTCTTTAAGACAAAAAGATTTTAAAGTCACACTGGAGCATTTTCATCAAGTCAAAGATAAAGTGATGTTTGGGAAGAAAAAACTCTCTATATTGAGTGATGAACAGAAAAAATACCGTATCACTTATCAGGCTGCAAAAGCTGTTTGTGCTACTGTTTTTGATCTTGCATTTGAAAAACTCATGCTCTCAAATGAAAAACTCACACCCACAACAAATGAACCGCTTATCAAACATGAGCTCGAATACCGCATCAAAATGCTTCTCTCTGGAATCGCAGCCTGTTCTATCAAATATGATGAACACGCAAGTAGTGCAAAAGATGATCTTGATGAGGCGAAAGAACTCACGAAAAAGATGCTTGAAGAGTACGGTATGGGCAGTTCGTTGATACAAAACAAACAAGAAGAAGATCTCTATCTTCAAAGGCTTTACTCTGAAACAAAAGAACTTCTTGAGTCGATGATTATCGTTGTCAATCTTGTAGAAAAAGTCTTGTATGAACGAGAAAGTATTACAAAAGATGAAGTGAAAAAGTTTTTAGATGAAGTTTTATAGCGGATTTTCTTTACAAAATGAGTCGCATTTTTTTGACTCTTTTATCTTAAAGAGCGAGTACTGCGTTTGTGGCTTTAGCTACGGTGCTATAAAAGCTTTGAGATATGCAAAAGAGCAACTTGAAAATCGACAGAGAATAGATACCCTGCAACTTTTTTCTCCTGCGTTTTTTCAGACAAAAACGCAGAAGTTTAAACGACTGCAAACCCTTTCTTACTCAAAAAATAGGCAGATCTACATAGAGCAGTTTATAGATGCGTGCTTTTTGCCCCACAAACGCAAAGAAGTTTCACACAAAGAGAATATACTTGAAGAACTTGAAGAACTTTTGGAGTATCAATGGTCTCTTACGGATTTGATTTATCTACGAGATAGAGGTGTAAAAATTGAGATTTATTTAGGTGGCGAAGATAAAATAATCGATGTAAACGCAGCAAGAGAGTTTTTTTTACCGCTTGCGACGGTTACATATATTAAAAATGCAAACCATTTTTTACAAACAAATTAGAGGAAACAGTTATGGCAGAGATTAAAATAGGTGTAATAACAGCGAGTGACAGAGCTAGCAAAGGGATATATGAAGATATATCCGGAGTTGCGATTCAAGAGACGATGAAAGATTATTTAAAAAGTGCATTTGAAATAGTCTATAGATGTATTCCTGATGAACAGGATATTCTTGAAGCGACAATGAAAGAGTTGTGTGATGAAGCGGGATGCTGTTTGGTTGTGACAACAGGCGGAACTGGACCTGCATTGCGTGATGTAACTCCAGAAGCAACAGAAAATGTATGTCAAAAGATGATGCCGGGGTTTGGCGAGCTCATGCGTCAAGTAAGTCTGCAGTATGTCCCAACAGCGATTTTATCGCGTCAAACTGCAGGTATAAGAGGCAAATCCCTCATTATCAATCTCCCGGGTAAACCAAAGTCAATCCGTGAGTGCCTTGATGCAGTTTTTCCTGCCGTACCTTACTGTATAGACCTCATAGAAGGACCGTTTATAGAGACAAACGAGGATGTCATAAAAGCTTTTAGACCAAAAGTAAATTAGATACTGAGTCTAATACCAACGGGGCAATGGTCAGAGCCTTCGATAGAGTCAAGGATAAATGCATCCTCAAGACTCTCTGCCAAATCCTCACTGATAAAGAAATAATCTATTCTCCAACCGACATTGTTTAGCCTTGCAGAAGCACGATAAGACCACCAACTGTATCGGTCCGTTGCATCACCGTTGACATACCTAAATGTATCAATATAACCATGATCAAGTAGTTTGTCTATCCATTCTCGCTCTATCGGTAAAAAGCCTGAAGTTTTGGCATTTGCTTTTGGATTTTTGAGGTCTATCTCTTTGTGTGCGGTGTTTACATCACCACAAATGATGATGGATTTTCCCTCTGCACGAAGTTTCTCGCAATAGGTCAAAAAGTCATCATAAAATTGCATCTTATGTGCCAAACGCAGTTCATCTTTTTGTCCATTTGGAAAATAAACATTAAAAAGTACGATATCTCCATAATGTGTCTCAACAATACGTCCTTCAGCTGTTGTGTCCACATGAGCACAGAGAGAACTGTAATCACTTTGTAAAACACTCCAAGTCATTGTGCCGCTATAACCTTTTTTTGTAGCAGAGTTGACGATTGTATCTTGATATTTCTTTGCAAATAAATTCTCAGGTATCTGCTCTTGAAGTGCCTTAATCTCTTGCAAGCATAGGATATCCGGTTGTCGCTCATCGATCCACTTAAGTGCATCTTTACTGGCCACAGCGCGTATTCCGTTGACGTTCCAAGAGATGATTTCTATTGAGTTTGACATGAAGCTTCCAGTTTGAAGATTTGTTGGTATGTAAGAAGTTGCAAGTTTATCTTCAGGCAAAGCCTGAAAATAAGGATTTTTTATAAATTTATACGAAATTTACTTTTGTAAGGTGGTGTTTGAGTCCAAGTTGCTCAGCAGAACAGCCAAGAGCCAGACCTAACATCTGTTGCATATGAAGTACAGGAAGTGCTACTTCACGGCCTATTGCTTCAGAAGCATGACCTGTTTGCGTATCAAGTTTAAGATGACAAAGAGGACATGGAGTTACCATCCAGTCTGCATTGTTATCCATCGCACCTGCGATCGCGTTTCCTGTAAGGATAGCAGCCGTACGAGGAGCTTGAAGCTCGACATGGAAACCACAACATTTATTTTTCTCAGCATAATCAACATTTTGACCGCCACACGCGATGATAAGATCATCCAGTGAAGTAGGGCGGTAGGCACTCTCTGGCTTTTTATGCGTTTCATTCTGAAGTTCAGAAGGACGGATATTGTGACAGCCGTAAAATGGTGCGATATTAAATTGGCTGAGTGGTGTGACAACCATTTCTTTGATTTTATCAAGACCAAAGTCATCGATGATAGCATAAAGAAAGTGTGTTACCATAGAAGTACCTTTGTACTCCAAACCAACTTCTCCAAGTTTTTCATTCACTTTTGCTTTTAACTCTGCATTATTATCTAAACGGTGTTTTGTCATCGCTGTATTTAGTTGGCATGTGTTACAAATAGTAACCATTGTGAGTCCATGTTTTTCAGCGTATGCTATATTTCTTGCGTTAAGAACCAAAGACAAAAAGTCATCATAATCTTGAAGGTGAGAAGCACCACAACAAGAAGCTTCCGTGAGTTCTACAAGTTCGATACCAAGTTTGTCGGCTACAGCAAGAGTTGACATCATCTGCTCAGGCGTACTCTGTTTCGCAGTACAGCCTGTAAAAAGTGCATATTTTAATTTTTTCATATCTCTGCTCCTAGAACTTTGCTGTTGATGATGATTTTACAAGTTTTTTGATTTCATCAAGATTGTCTGATTTTGTGATGCCCCACGGTGGCACGATTTTGCCTTTTACAAACATTCTGAGTGCTACAGGTATGTGTTTGACAATGCCAGGACCTTCAGAATAAAGTACAAGTCCACCCTCATCAAGTACACCATTTTTGGCGATAGAGTGTTTAAAACCAAC
Source organism: Sulfurimonas sp. (assembly GCA_028689055.1). Classification (GTDB taxonomy): domain Bacteria; phylum Campylobacterota; class Campylobacteria; order Campylobacterales; family Sulfurimonadaceae; genus Sulfurimonas. The sequence continues at coordinate 77,058 of JAQTWZ010000006.1, forward strand.
TGCGTGACGAGTTGCTACATTGGAAGTCGCAACACCTTCTCTAAAGAGCATTTGGTGAAGTTTTGTGATTTTTTCGATTGGGTTTACATCTTTTGGACATACTTCCGCACACTCAAAACATTTGACACAGTCCCATAGACCTTGTTTTTCTTCATGAAGTTCTTCGAGTCTGAGTGTATGTGCATCATCACGCACGTCTGCTTCAAAACGGTATGCTTTTGCAAACGCAGCAGGACCAAAGAAATCTTCGTTTATTTCAACTACAGGACATGCATAGTGGCAAGCTCCACACTGGATACATAAGTCTGCTTCGTTGAGTTCTTCAGCCTCTTCTGGAGTTACAAGGTGCTCATGTTCAGGGTGTTCATCAACATCTGAGATAAGGTACGGATGGATGGCATCGTGTTTTTCCCAGAAATCTTTTTTATCGATGATCATATCTTTTACCGCGCGTTTGATGCTAAGTGGCTCAAAAACAAGATCACTTCCAAAAAGATCAACCATTTTATTCATGCTTTCTTTACATGCCAGAGTAGAACGACCGTTGACTTTGATAGCACATGCTCCACATATACCATGACGGCAGCTGCGACGATAAGAAAAACTACCGTCGTGATCCCATTTGATTCTATTTAAAATATCTAGTACAACCTCTTCAGAAGTCACTTCCATAGTATAATCATCATAGTATGGAAGATAGTCCTCATCAGCATTGAAACGAAATACTTTGAAGTTTACTTTTTGTGTAGTAATTGTATGTGTACTCATAACTTCCCCTTAGTAGTTTCTAGCTTTAAGCTCATGTTTGCCAAGAACAACATCCATGTAATCGAGTTTGATATTTCCTTCATTGTCCATATAAGCCATTGTATGTTTTAAGAAATTTTCATCATCGCGTGTTTCGTAATCTTCTCTATAATGTGCACCACGGCTCTCATTTCTTGCTATAGCACTCTCTACGATAAACGCAGAGTAGTCAAGCATGTGACCAAACTCAATAGCTTCTTGAAGTTCTGTATTGAAAACTGTTGATTTGTCTTTGATACGGATATTTTGAAATCTAGCGCGTAGTTCTTTTACTTTTGCGATAGCAACCTCAAGTGTCTCTTTCGTTCTAAATGCACCTGCGTTTGCAGTCATACATTGTTGCAACTCTTCACGAAGAGCCGTGATAGTTTCATCTCCATTATTTTGGAGGATAAATTGCATCTCAGCTAGGGCTGTATCTGCATCTGCAACTGTTGCCGGACGAAGAGGGATAGAATCTATCTCTTTTACCATTGTTTTACCGACAAAACGACCAAACAAAAGTGCTTCAAGAACAGAGTTTGCACCAAGACGGTTTGCTCCATGAACAGAGACACATGAGCACTCACCGGCAGCATAAAAACCTTCTACATATTCTTCATTGTTTTTGCGTACATTTCCTGCGATATTGACAGGAATACCACCCATAGAATAGTGTGCAGTTGCAGAGATAAGAATCGGCTCTTTGATCATATCAAGACCTAAGAATGTTATAGCAAGCTCACGAAGTTCAGGAAGCTTTTGCATAATAAGATCTTTTCCAAGGTGTGTTACATCGATAAATACTGCATCTTTTCTTGGACCTACACCACGACCTTCTCTGATTTCATTTAAAATAGCACGGGCAACAACGTCGCGTGAAGCGAGTTCCATTGCGTTTGGAGCATATTTTTCCATAAATCGCTCACCAAGTGAGTTGAAAAGTCTTCCACCTTCACCGCGTGCTGCTTCCGAAATCAAAACACCATTGCCTGAGAGACCAGACGGATGAAACTGAACAAACTCCATATCTTCGAGTGGAAGGCCGTGACGTGCTACGATAGAAAGTCCATCACCTGTATTAGCATGCGCGTTTGAGTTGATCTTGTATGAACGTGCATATCCGCCTGTTGCGAACATTACAGATTTTGCATTGAAGATAACTGTTTGCATATCACGGATATTAAACGCAACGACACCAGAGACTTTGCCATCTTTATAGATGATATCCGCAGCATACCACTCATCCCAAAACTTCACACCTGCACGGTGTGCTTGTTCATAGATAGTTTGTAAAAGTGTCAAACCTGTTCTGTCTTTTGCGAAACATGCACGAGGAGAAGATTGCCCGCCAAAAGGGCGTTGCGCTATCTTACCATCCGGAGTTCTGCTAAACGCAGCTCCCATTCTTTCTATCCATCTGATAGTCTCAGGTGCTTTTTGACACATGAACTCTACAGCATCTTGATCAGCAAGATAGTCTGAACCTTTGATAGTGTCAAATTCGTGTAACTCTACACTGTCTTGGGCACTAAATGCTGCGTTTATACCACCTTGAGCTGCACCAGAATGACTTCTTAGTGGATGAAGCTTTGTGATTACAGCAACTTTTTTTCCTGCGTTTTGCAACTCTCTCGCTGCTGCACAACCGGCAAGGCCTGCACCAACAACAATCGCATCATATGTATAAATAGGAATACTCATTAACTTTCCTTCAATAAAGAACTAAAATAATGCTGATTATATCGTGAGTTGACTTATTGAATATTAAATGGAAGTTTTGTTTTTGTGAAGTTTCACTTTGTTACTATTTGAGACACATAGATAGTCAAATGTGCCCCGTATCGCGTAAGAAGTTATTATAATTTAAAATTGTAGATTACGATTTGCTACATCTTTGATTGTTTTTTCTGTCGAACAAACTTTAAAGTTTGGTCAGCCTGAGGATACATGGTGCACATGGAAAGTAAAAGCAAAGCAATTTGCTTTTATTGACGCGATTCAACTTAAGGCGATGCAACTTCTATTACTGTGAGGCTTTAGCAGCGGCACTCTTTATATCTGTAAAAGTCCCAAATAATAGAAAAAATCTTGTGAATGAGATAAAATGTGTCAAGGATATTTTTACAAAAGGATACCGATGACCTTATCATCATCATGTGATACTCACATACCCCGCAATAGGCTTGTGCATTTTGATACATTTGAAGCCTATTTTACAAAACGCATATTTCCAAACTTTATAACTTTTAGCTACATAGGGCTCTTTTTGGCTACTCTTTATTTGCTGTTTGATTATCATACATATGCTGATACGATGTACATGAGCAGTGTTATCATCTCACGGCTTGTAGCGATATTTTTTGCTATTATGGTTGTGGTTGCCTCCAAAAATAAAACTTTTGAGCCATACAGAATCGAAGCGATTACTTTTTTTGGGACGATGGGTTATACCGCTATCACATATAGCTATATTGCGTATGACAATGTCATCTATTTTGTTGGATTTAACTGGATTTTTTATCTCGTAGCGACCATCATGCTTACTCCGCTCATCACCACAAAACTCTATATTTTTATGGAGTCATTTCAGATTACGGCGGTACTTGTACTGATGTATATTTATTTCAAGCCTTTTGAGATGCTTTTTACCTACACGGTTTTTTCGGTACCATTGGCGTTTTATGTCTATGCTGTAGTATCACTCAACCGTAAAAATGGACTCGAAGCTTATGAAAACGCATACAATATGCATATCTTGTCATCAATAGACGGATTGTCGCATTTGCTCAACAGACGAAGCTGGTATGAGATATCCAAAAAACTTTTTTCACAACAAACCAACGTCGCTTTTATTATGCTTGATATCGATCATTTTAAAAAAGTAAATGATACGTATGGACATGATGCAGGAGATATGGTAATCCAAACTGTTTCACGTATTTTACTCGAACAAACACGACAGCAAGACCTTATCGGCAGACTCGGCGGAGAAGAGTTTGGGATTATTCTCCCTTATGCGACTCTTGCTGAAGCGCACACTATCGCAGAGAGAATTCGCACGACGATTGAAAAGACAAATATCCACTACAATGAAGAGATACTCAATGTCACGGTGAGTCTAGGACTTTCTGAAAAAAATCCGCAAATGAAAGATTTATCAATGTTAGTGACTTATGGCGATCAACTACTTTATCAAGCAAAAGAGAACGGACGCAACCGAGTTGTTGTCGTAGCCGGGTAAATTATGTCCCGTGACTACAAGCGCAGCGCGGCACTCTCTTTACTTAAAGATCTACGTAGAAGAAGATACTATTTGGCTTAGTCAATCGCAAATTTCAGAGCTCGTTTGACATCATTGCGAGAAGTGAAATGGCGCGGTAATCTTTGCTTCCATTTTAACCAAAACGCAAGAAACATTTCACTACAATTCAAGTTCTGAATTTAAAATATATACTCACAATAAAAACTAGGAATCATATAATTTGCAAAACGAAGATCTCACTCTTACACTACTTCGTAATGTCGAAACACTCAAAGCAGATGAGCGTAGGTACGGAGTATGATGAACTCCAAGCAGAACTGAAATCTTACAGACAAAAATTAGGAGAAAATAAATGAAAGGCATAATCCTAGCAGGCGGAAGCGGTACGCGCCTCTACCCAATCACAAAAGGTGTATCCAAACAACTTGTGCCTATCTATGACAAGCCGATGATTTACTATCCGCTTTCGGTGCTTAT
>JAQTWZ010000073.1 GCA_028689055.1 Sulfurimonas sp.
TCTTTAAAGAACAGCTCAAAGCTAAAAAACTCTCAAAGAAACTCTTTGAACTTTTTACACATACACTCATTAACAACGGAGTGATAGCCAGAGAAGGGAGTATCGTAGATGCATCCTTTGTTAATGTGCCAAGACAACGCAACAGCCGTGAAGAGAATGATGCAATCAAGCAAGGTAATATTCCAGAGAGCTTTGAAGAGAATCCTGCCATGAGCGCGCAAAAAGATACTGATGCAAGATGGACGACAAAGAATAGTGAGAAACACTTCGGATATAAGAACCATGTAAACGCAGATGCTGCAACTAAGCTCATTACAAAGTTCACAACATCAAGTGCATCACTTCATGATTCTCAAGCACTCGAAGAGATAGTTAACCAACATGATAAACGATTGTTCGCTGATAGCGCATATACAGGAAAAACAATCCAAGGGTATCTCAACTTTAAAAATGTAAAAAACTTTGTGCATGAAAAAGGCTATCGTAACGCTCCTCTTACTCCTAAACAAGAAGAGTCAAATACACTCAAATCTAAAATACGCTCCAAAGTAGAACACATCTTCGGATTTATGACCAATTCTATGAATAATGGACTGAATCTCAAAGCAATTGGTAAACAACGCATCGATTCAATTATTGGATTACTCAATCTGACATATAACCTTTTTAGATATGAACAGCTTGTGAGACTTGAAAAAGTGCAAAAAATGTAGAAAATGTGAAGAAATAAGGAAGTTTGAGTGAGTTTTACAGTCAAAAACTCAAAAATTCACTCAACTTTCCTCAGATAACAATCCAAGAGAAGTTAAAAAATGAAGTGAGTACTTTTACGCTACTGTAAAGGTGGATTTTAGAGGTGCCCATATGTATTTAAACTAATGAACCATAAAACTATTAATCCTGATTATTTTGGATTTCTAAGATTATTTATAGCTAACCAAGAATGTTTTAATTATTGTATAGGATTTAACACAAAACTGCTTCAAAATAGAAACTATGATCTTGAAGTTATAAATAGTTCAAAATCAGATTTAGAACAAATACCGTTTGATGATAAGCATAAGTTATTGGCTGTCCAGAGTATAAAAGCGATTTTTGATAGCAAAAACTTTAATCAAAATGACTTCATGGAACTTTATAACGTAGGTTGGAGTGATAAAGATATATTTGATTCCATCGAACATGCTGGTTTTATGTTACGAAATGGTAAAATTTTAACAGCATACACAATAAAAAGATAACAAATCAGTGGAGCCAATAAATACCCTGCGGGCAATTCATCGGCTCATTTTAAACGTTATCTGATGAAGGGAGTATCAAAAAAATGACTAAGTTTTTAGAAGAAACAGACATCATAGATTATTCAAATCAAGACATACAGAAATTAGCAATCAACTTATCTGCTAACTGTAAAACGGATGTGGAAATAGCAAAAAACTGTTTTGAATATGTAAGAGACAATATAAATCATACTGGAGACCATAAAGATAATATTTCAACTATAAAAGCAAGTGATGTTTTAAAATATAAAACAGGCTGGTGTTATGCAAAAAGTCATTTATTAGCTTCTTTGCTAAGAACCAATAATATACCTACGGGATTTTGTTACCAAAGATTAAGTTGCTGTGAATACAAAGATGATATTTATTGTTTGCATGGATTAAATGCAATTTATCTCAAAGATTATGGCTGGTACAAAGTTGATGCCAGAGGAAATAAAGAAGGTGTAAATGCACAATTTAATCCACCGATTGAAAAGCTGGCATTTGAACTAAAAGATAATGAATTTGATTTGCCGGAGATATATGAAGAACCATTAGCAGTAGTTGTTCAAACACTAGAAAAATATAAAACATACGAAGAGATGATAAACAATTTTCCAGATATTAAACTCGGTGAGACCGTTAACAAATCATTGGAGAGAAATATTTGACCCTGCGGCTCAAATATTTCTCAACTCAAACGTTAACTATATTTAGGAGCTTCAGTGCATAAAGAAGAAGTTATTGAAAATCTAAAGACATTTAAAGAACGCTTGATAGTCGAAGTAGTGGAAGCATATCATACGCGTGGGAAAGACAGATTCAATACTTGGCGTAGAAAATTTTCACAGTTTCTTGATAGTCATTTACCTGGTGAAACTTCTGTTCCTCGTTCCCATCGTCCTCGATGGGAATGCATATAACTCATACTAACGATACAGACACTCCCAAGCTGGAGCATGGGAGCGAGACAATAATGAAAATTTAGTCTGCGTTTAGAGAAGCCTTGTACGTATATCCGCTTTAAACTTCTTCATATTTTCCTGCGTTATCATAAGCATTGCGTTTTCTCGTAGTATTTTTATTTTTGCATAGGAAGAGGCGCTTGGGTGTGCTCGGGCGTGGGAGATGATTTCAAAGATATTCTCATCAAAGAAGTCAGTTTGTTTGTCGGGCATAGCATCAAATAATGCCATAAACACGCTCTTTTCATACTCGTCCATCTTACAGGAGTCATCCGATATTTTGAGCGCTACGGTTATAGCGCAGTCACATTCAAAGCCGTTCATGGCTCTGGCGACTGCAGCTAATTTGCTTAAATCATACAAGAGGCTCTAGCCTACTTCTTTTTCACTCGGGGCGACTTGCACCTCTTTTTTGACACCACGCTGGCTCATGTCGATCTCTGAGCGGTATTTTTTCTCCCTAAACGCAGGAGATCTCACTACACCCTCTTTACTAGCAAGTTTGTAAAGTTCTTCATTTAAGAAGTGTGTATCAAACTCTTTTGTAAATGGCATATCCCAAGTAATACACCCGATACTCGGGCAGATAGCCGCGCACTGCGGATCATCAAAAAGGTCAACACACTCTACACATTTCTCAGGCTGGACATAGTAGCGTTTTGCTCCAGTTGGGTTGTTCGCATCATCTACTATTGCGTTTACGGGGCAGTTTTGCATACAAGCATCACACGTTATACAGCTTTCATCTATTATTACAGACATCGTTTTTCCTTTCAATCATCAAATTTTTAGCACTCAAAACAAATGCACTCTAAAAATACTCTACTCGCCTCAAGCGGGGACATGAAAGTACTTAGTTAAGCGTTTTCTCTTGCTTGCGCTTTATAAAAAATACGAAGCAGCCACGGCGCAGGTGCATCGTTTAGCATCTCTTGGAGTTTTTGTATCGACTCTTGTATAGCCTCACCCTCAGCAACACGCACAGGATGTACACCAGCGGCTTGAATCATCTTCGAAGCCATCGGACCGATCTGCGTACAGTACATAATATCTGCATCTTCTATCGTGCCTATCTTGTAGTCAAGTTTCTCTTTTTCGCCCTCTGGCTCATGTGAGCTGTCTATGACACGCAGTAGCTCATGTGTTTCTTTGTCCACTCTGTAAAGATAAAAACTCTTCGACCAGCCAAAATGCTGATCGACTGCCATACCGCTAGAAGATGCAAATGCGATATTCATAAAAAATCCTAGAAAGAATCCATAACATTGGAGTGGCTCTCACGCACTCCCATGCCAATCTCTTCCATAAACGGCTGTGCTTTGACACTTGGCATCATCAAACCTTTTTTCTTGTGCTCACGGATTTTATATGTTCCGTTCTCGTTTCCAACTGTAAAATACTCTTCAAAATCTGTCGTAAAAGGCATATCCCAAACAATAGAGCCCTCAGTAGGACAAGCCTCTGCACAACGAGGCGTATCAGCGTGGCTTACACACTCAACACAACTCTCAGGTTTTACATAGTAGCGTGACCCTTCAAAAGGGTTTTTATCATCACTATCGCTCATGATAGCTGCTACTGGGCACTCCGGCGCACACGCGTCACAATTTATACATTCCTCTGTTATCATTACTGCCATTTTAAATCCTTTTTTTTTCTTTATTTGTTACTTTGCATATTGCGTTCTAAAAGAGTTTGCCCGACTTCGATAACAGGTGCAAATGAGATATCCACACCGCGAAGCAACATCGTTGCACTGCAACCGATTTCAAGCTCAAGATTCTCAAACGCTTCCATAGTGATAAGTGAAACAACCCTGCCCATATCGCTCTCAAATGTAAGTTCGCACAAAGAGTCGCTTTTGCGTATCTCCAAAAGTTTGGCTGGAAGTCTGTTTTCTATAGAGACTTTACCCGGACAATCTTTGCTCACACAAACAGAAGCTTCAGGAAAACTACAATCTATAGTATCTCCCACACACAGCCATGAAGGAGCCTTGAACTTGATGAGACGGATCTGTGTATCAGCGCTTTGCACATCAATATAAGTAACTATATC
>JAQTWZ010000074.1 GCA_028689055.1 Sulfurimonas sp.
GATTTTAGAAGCAATTGAAGTGGTGTTGAAATAATGCAAAGTAATCAAAATATGGTTTGGAAAGCTGATGAGAACTTTGATAGTGGGATAGTTAAGACTATTGAGTTGTATTTGGGAAAATATTTTGAAATGCAGATAAATAAATGATTGAAAAAACACAAAAATAATAGGAGTAACTTATGAGCGAAGATACAAGATGGTTACAAAGATTTAGCAACTACAAAAAAGCATTTAAACAACTCAAAAGTGCTATCGATTTATCACATGAGAGAGAATTGTCTCTTCTTGAAAAACAAGGGCTTATTCAAGCTTTTGAATTTACTCATGAATTGGCTTGGAACTTACTCAAAGATTATTTGGAGTATCAAGGAAATCAAGATATAAAAGGCTCAAGAGATACCTTTCGAGAGGCATTTAAAGTTGGACTTATCGATGATGGTGAGCTGTGGATGGAAACTATAAAAGCTAGAAATATCACTTCTCATGCGTATGATGAAGAGATTGTTCAAAGTGCATTTGAGACCATTTCAAGCGAATATATTGTTATTTTTGATGAGCTTTTGGTGACTTTTGATAGACTAGAAGGAAAAGAGAAAAATTTATGAATCTAGATGCTATGACTATAGAAAAAATCAATCAAGTCTTTAAAAAAGAAGAAAAAATAAAAAATGTACTCCTTTTTGGTTCACGAGCAAAAGGTACGGCAAAAAAAGGCTCGGATATAGATTTGGCTATCATTGGGGATGATTTGAACTTTAGAGATATTTGTAAGTTTGGGATAAAGCTTGATGAGCTTGATTTGCCTTATAAGATTGATATTGTAGATTATAATGCTATCACAAATCTTGAATTAAAAGAGCATATAGATAGGGTTTGTATTTCACTCAAAAGTAACTCGATTCAAAGATTGGCTAGTGAGTCATAAAGTGTTTATGGAGTTAAATAAATGAGCATCATTAAATTTGAAATGATAGAAAGTAAACTCATCAAATACAAAGAGCAGTTTGTGATAGTAGATAGTGATGTAGCACAACTTTATGGAGTAGAAACAAGAGACATAAATAAAGCAGTGAAAAATAATCCTGATAAATTTCCAGATGGATATATCATGGAGCTCACAGAAGAAGAAAAAAAGGAACTGGTGGAAAATTTCCACCAGTTCAATAAACTAAAACATTCAACAGTTACACCAAAGGTTTTCACAGAAAAAAGCTTATATATGTTGGCTACAATTCTTAAAGGCAAAGTGGCTACTGAAACTACCTTAAATATCATAGAAACATTTGCAAAAGTAAAAGAGTTATCAAGAAATATAAATGCAATTATGAAAACAGAAGACGAATCAAGACAAAAAGAACTAGCAGAAAAATCAAATAAAATATTAGAAGATATCATAGAGATAGAACCTGACATCTTAGCTGATGATGAAGATGGTGAGGTAGTAGAAACTACTACAAAGTTTGAGTTCAATCTCGACTTCTAATGAATTTAGAACTTATCAAACATGGGTTTCCACCAGCAGTTATTGAAGTTAAAGATAGACTTGAATATTATAAGGCTCTTGACATAGCACACACTACTCAAAACTACGAACCATTCTTTGAGCTTATTTCTAAGGTTGTCCAAGAGAGCTTTGAGCCATATTTTTATCTTCTAAACATTAAATAATCTATCGCTCTTGTCAAACGACGCGGCAATCTTTGCTTCCATCTTAATCAAAACGCAAGAAACATTTCACTACAATTCAAGTTCTGAATTTAAAATATATACTCACAATAAAAACTAGGAATCATATAACTTGCAAAACGAAGAACTTACCCTCACACTACTCCGTAATGTCGAAACACTTAAAGGACAAAAGTCTTTGGCAGATGAGCTTGGCATGAGTGTGGGCAAGGTGAACTATGTCCTCAAAGCTCTTGTAGAAAAAGGCTTCGTCAAGATAGACAACTTCTTTGCCAACAAGAACAAAAACCAGTACCGCTACCTCCTCACTCCAGAGGGACTCAACGAAAAGATTACACTTACCGAAAAATTCATAAAACGCAAGAAAGCGGAGTATAATGAGTTGACACATGAGCTAGAAGAGATGAAAATGAAAGGATATCAAATATGACAAACATCATCCTCTGCGGCGGAAGCGGCACAAGACTTTGGCCTATCAGCCGTACACTTATGCCAAAACAGTTTGTAAAGCTGTTTGATAATAAATCACTTTTTCAACTTACAGTTGAGCGAAATAGTAAAGTATGTGATAGTCAGTTTATAGTATCTAATGCTGAACAATATTTTCTAGCAATTGATCAACTTGAGGAATTAAATAAAACCAACAATAAATATTTATTAGAGCCAATTGGAAGAAACACAGCTCCTGCTATTGCTTTAGCTTGTTTTGCTCTTGATAAAGAAGAATTAGTATTAGTTACTCCATCAGATCATCTTATCAAAGATGAAGCAGAATATGCAAAAGTTCTTAATATTGCTCTTGAGTTAGCACAGCAAGAGAATCTAGTAACTTTTGGTATTACTCCTACATTTGCAGAAACTGGATTTGGATATATTGAAAGTGAAAATACTTATGATGTAAAAGCTTTCCATGAAAAACCAGACTTTGAGACAGCTACAGCATACCTTGGAGCTGGGAATTATTATTGGAATAGTGGTATGTTTCTATTTAAAGCAGGTGTATTTTTAGAGGAACTTCAAAAATATTCACCTGCGATTTATGAAGCATCACTTAAAGCTTTTAATAATGCTAGTAAAGATGAGCTTATAAGAATCAAACATGATGATATGGCAAATATCCCTGAAGATAGTATTGACTATGCAGTTATGGAAAAATCAAATAAAGTCAAAGTTATTCCAAGTGATATTAGTTGGAGTGATGTAGGAAGTTTTGATAGCTTATATGATGAGCTTCCAAAAGATGAAGATGGGAATACCAAAAATCCAAATCATATTTCAATAGATAGCAAAAATAATCTTATCTATGGAAATGAGAGAAAGATAGCTACTGTTGATATAGAAGATTGTATTATCGTAGATACCGGAGATGCGCTTCTTGTCTCAAAAAAAGGCTCTTCTCAAAAAGTGAAAAATGTAGTAGCAAAACTCAAAGAGCAAAATAGTGAACTTCACAATATTCATCTCACAGGTCATAGACCATGGGGAACTTACACTGTACTAGAAGATAGTCCAGGATATAAAATCAAAAGAATAGAAGTAAAACCTGGTAAGAGACTCTCTCTTCAAAAACATTTTCATAGAAATGAACACTGGATAGTAGTATCTGGAACTGCAACTGTAACAGTTGGAGATACCACAAAACTAATCCGTCCAAATGAATCAACTTATATCAAAATGGGTGAAGTGCATAGACTTGCAAACGAAGGTATGATACCTGTAGTCCTCATAGAAGCACAAGTGGGTGAATATACTGGAGAAGATGATATAGTAAGAATCAGCGATGATTTCAAAAGAGATTAAGTGTTAGAGCTAAGTACTTTTAAAATAGTGGTGCAAAACACACCACTCATCTCCATCGACTTTATCATCGAAAATAGCAAAGGCGAGTATTTACTAGGAAAAAGAGTAAATGCTCCTGCATGTGGAGTGTGGTTTACTCTCGGTGGAAGAATCCTTAAAGATGAAAAGATGGAAAATGCTATAAAACGGCTCTCCAAGAAGGAATTTAACCTAGAAGTCACACAAGAGATGCTAAAATTTCACGGCATATTTGAGCACTTTTATGATGATAGTTTTGTAGATGAAAATATATCAACTCACTATATAGTAATGGCATATAAAATTAAACTAACTCATGAGTTGGAGTTACCAACAAACGAACACAGTGAATATAACTATTTTTCAAAAGAAGAACTTATGGAAAATAGTTATGTTCACGAACATGTAAAAGATTACTTTAAACAAGGAAACATATAAATGGCAGAAAAAAAAGTAGCACTAATAACAGGCATAACAGGACAAGATGGTTCATACTTAGCAGAGTTTTTGCTCAAAAAAGGTTATATCGTTCATGGTATTAAACGCCGTGCTTCACTTTTTAATACTGACCGTATAGACCATTTATATCAAGATCCTCATGTTG
>JAQTWZ010000050.1 GCA_028689055.1 Sulfurimonas sp.
TGCCGATGAAATAGGAGAGTTTCCAAAACGCGCGCAAGAGATGAACAACGAACAATAATTGTAAAAGTATGGAGTTCCAATGGATAAGTATAACAATAGAGAAACGATAAAAAACACAACTTTTTGGTCAACTTTTTTTAACACTACAAAAGAAGGAAAGTCCATTTTTAGTTACAGAATGAAGCGATGGATTTTAGTGATTTCCGTGCATCTTCTCTTTTTCTTATCATTTTTTATAGATTTGCAAATGCTCGAAGGCACACTCAGCGGTTCTCGCTTTTTGGGCTTTCATTTGATCGATCCGTATATGTCTCTTGAGATGTTTTTGGCGACATACCATATGCCTATCAATGTTATCATAGGCACGACAACAATTCTTATCGTCTATCTTTTAGTAGGCGGAAGAAGCTACTGTGCGTGGGTTTGCCCTTACGGCATTTTGAGTGAGATAGGTGAGAAGTGGCACAATACTTTAGTCGCAAAAAAAATCATCAAAAGCAGAAAGTTTGATCACAGAGTCAGACATATCTTTTGGGCTATATTTCTACTTCTCTCTTTTACAAGCGGCTACTTAGTATTTGAGACTTTTAATGTTGTCGGCATACTCAGCAGAATGATCGCTTACGGCTGGAGTGTCGCTTTGATTTGGGTTGTTGCGGTGTTTGTTATGGAGGTTTTTTTCTCCCGCCGTGCATGGTGTACTTATATCTGCCCCATAGGTACGACTTACGGTTATCTAGGAAAAATCAGTGCTTTACGAATCGAATGGAATAACAACTGTGACCACTGCATGGTCTGCCATGATGTATGTTTTGAAAATCAGGTTTTAGAAATCGTCAAAGCAAAATACGACAAACAAAGAGAAGAAAAAGGAATCACAAAAGAGTACATCACAGGTGCTGATTGTACTCTTTGTGGCAGATGTATAGATGTTTGTCACACAGATGCCCTCAACTTCGACTTTAGACTCAAGAGTTTGGTGTAGATAATGATAAAAGTATCCCAATTAACGAAAAAATTTGGCGCTCATGTATCGCTTGACAATGTAAGCTGTGAGTTTAAAAAAAATGAATCCATCGCGCTCATGGGAGCAAACGGTGCAGGTAAAACTACACTCATCCGCTCAATTTTGGGTTATTACCATCCTGATAACGGTGAAGTGCTTATAAACGGTCTTGATACAATAAAAGAACGTGTCAAAGTTTTGGAAAATATCAGTTTTGTACCGCAGCTTCCGCCTCCCATCAAACTCAGTCTTGATGAGTTGATGCAGTATATCAGCGTGAGTGCAAAGGTACAGAGAGATTTGATTTTGTATTATGCCAACGAGATGAAACTAGACATAAACGCAAACCTTCATAAGTCATTTTTCAAACTTAGCGGCGGGATGAAACAAAAGATGCTCATTGCAATAAGTTTGGCAAAAAAGAGCGATATTATCATCTATGATGAGCCTACGGCAAATCTTGATCCAAATGCCAGAGACGATTTTTACAGACTTCTCAAACAAAACGAAGAAGAAAAAGTGCTCTTATTTGTGACGCATAGGCTTGAAGAGGTAAAAGATTTAGTCAACCGACAGATTTATATGGATTTAGGGAAAATTATCTCCGATGAAAAAGCATAAATTTTTATTTTTACTCTTTCATTTGTTGCTTTTAGCTGCGTTTAGTGCCTGCAGCTCATCTACAAATGCAGCGTCGAACGCTCATGAAGATGACCCTAAAGTATGTCCGAAATGCCATATGCCGCTACAGACTTCAAACCTCTATTCGGCAAAACTCATACATGAGAACAAAGTCCATTATTTTGATGATATCGGATGTATGATTTTGTGGACAAAAGAGAAGGATATCTTACTCAAAAACAATGCACAAGTCTTCACACGGGACACACAAAAATATATAAACGCAGACAAAGCACAATACAAAATCAATGATACTACGCCGATGATGTATGGATTTTCAGCCTATGAAACGCAGGAAAACGACCAGATAGCATTTGATGAAGTCATCTTGAGAATGCTTCGAGGTGAAAACATGACAAACCCGAAAATCAGAAAACAATTACTCAAAAATTAAAGGATTATTTTGAAAAATTTATATTTAATTGCCTATTTAGATTTAAAAGAGTCTATCAGAGCCAAATGGTTTTTAGTCTATTCGCTTGTTTTTGGTGGACTTATAGCTCTCTTTTTTATCGCAGGTGTCACAGAATCACAGGTGATGGGATTTAGCGGTTTGAGTAGATTATTGCTCATGTACATTCAGATTACTATCGTTATTCTTCCGATTTTTATCCTTATTACGACCGTGCGTTCTATCTCTGGCGACAGAGACAACCACATCCTTGAGTATATGCTCTCCTTTCCTATATCACTCAAGCAGTATTATTGGGGAAAAATCATCGGAAGATTTATCACCGTCTATCTTCCTGTACTTTTTGCCATGGTTATTGCCGTTGTGTATGGTTTTATCAAAGGAGATGCTATTCCGTGGAGTATTTTCTTTTTATATACGGGTCTTCTTTTTTCTTTATCGAGTGCCTTTTTAGGGATTGCGTTTTTTATCTCATCCTTTGTCAAATCCTCCGAAGTGGCACTTGGCATCGCATTTTTCATTTGGATATTTTTACTTGCGTTTATAGATATCGCACTTATCTCCTTGATGTTGCAGCAGAGAATCAATCAAGAGCTTATTATCTTTATCGCCATGATCAACCCAATGGAACTCTTCAGAGTAGCCGCCATCTCTCTTTTTGACCCTGAACTTACCGTTATGGGACCTGTTGCGTTTTATATACTTGACTCCATGAGCCAAAGCGTCTTTGTCCTTCTCTCTATTGTTTATCCATTAGTGCTTGGTCTTTTTTTCGCACTTTTAGGATTTAGTATATTTCAAAAAAAAGATTTAGTTTAACAGGAGCATACATGAAAACATTACTTACCTTCCTACTCTCTTTGATAGCTTTTGCCTCACTCTTAAGTGCAGACGATACGGCTGTGATGGATTATAACAACGAGACGACTTGCCTTATAAGAGAACTTAAAGTCCACAAAGCACCCAAATGGGTCGCAAAAATAGAACTTGCAGAGGGCAAAAAGATTTACTTTAGCAGTCCAAAGTCTATGTTTGAGTTTTATCACAACCCGGGAAAATGGCCTGAACTTGCCGTAAAAAACGAAAAAAGTATCAAAGAGATACTTGTCATGGACTATGACACATTCAAACCTGTAAAAGCCAAAGCGGCTTTTTTTGTGTATGGAAGTAATGTTACCTCGCCTGCAGGAGATGATTTGGTTGCGTTTGACTCTTACAAAACAGCTCAAGAGTTTGCAAAAGCACATAACGGCAAAAGAGTCCTCGGCTTTAGAGAAGTGAGTGAGGCTCTTATACGACTACTCAACGGAAGGATATAAGATGAAAAAACCTGAACCAATCAATGAAGAGATACCCTTAGACCCAAAAAGATATATCGTAAGTGAAACGGACTCCAAAGGCAAAATCACTTTTTGCAATGACTACTTTATGGAGATTTCGGGCTATTCACAAGAGGAACTCATAGGAGCGCCCCACTCTATCGTAAGACATCCGGATATGCCAAAAGTCGTTTTCAAACTTTTATGGGAGACGATATCAAAAGGCAAAAATATAAACGCAGTGGTGAAAAATCTTGCAAAAGACGGCAGATACTACTGGATATTTACAGAGTTTGAGATACGAAAAGATACGGACACCGGTAACATCATCGGCTACCATGCTTCAAGAAAAACCATCTCCAAACATGTGATAGAGATTATCGCGCAACTTTATACAAAACTTTTGGAGATAGAAAAAAACGAAGGCGTAGATGCAAGTCAAAAGTACCTCATCAACTTTTTACGAGAAAAAGGTGACGATGTAGAGTTCTCAAATATCATGGAAGAGATTCACAGGTTTTATTAAACTTCTATTTTCCTATTTTGATGACTCTTTTGAGAACTTCATCGTAGGTGATAATCTCTTCTGTGACTTCTATCGTATCTTTTGTTTTGTGTGCAGAAAAACCGTAGGCCATCGGAGTGACATTTTGCGTATCATAGAAAGCTTTTCTAGCATCTATCCATTCGCCGCTTTTCACATCAGTGATCCAGACTATCGCTTGGTCTCTCCACTCTATCTCATGCTCATCAAACCAAAGTGCCATACAGCCTATATCATCAAACATATATGTTTTGCCGTTTCGAGGTTCTCTCACCTGCACTGTATTGTGTCTATCACTCACAACCATCACACATCGCGCACACATATCTCTATCCCAGTGTACTTCTGCGACTGCGTTTAGTGGTTTTTCACTGCAGCCTGTAAATAAAGATGCGAGAAGTACGCTACACATTGCAGTTTGCATAAATTTTTGGAACATTATTTGACTCCTTGTATTGTTGTTTTTATAACCAAACACCGTTTTTGATGTAGTAAAATAGCGGATATATACTCAAAAGCACTACATATAAAAAAGTAAAAAGCATCGATACTCTATAAGACCTATAAACATCACTTTTTGAAGCTTTCACAAAACCCGTGACAAGGCCATAAAATGTCCCGATAAAAAGAAAGATATAAAGCACATACCCTACATAATGGTACTCTTTTTGTAAAAAACAAAACGGGCAGCGGTGCGTTGGAAGTTCGTAAATATAAGTACCGAAAAAAGATATAAGCGTGATGAGGGAAATGATGATAAATGTTGCATTAAAAAGGGCAAATATCTCTTTTTTTCTTAGAAAATAAAACAAAACGATAAGTGCGAAATTGCCATAAAACGCAGCCAACAAAAGAGGAGTTTGGATGCGAAAAAGCATAGAGATATACGAAGATGTCGTACTCGAATAAATCACGCCGCAACAATCAACTACTTTTTGAATATCAATAGCACTAAACATTACCCATTCAAGCACTATCTCGCTCATGAGAAGAAAAAAAGCCACTATAAAAAGTCCGAATTTCATCTTTGTATAGGGCTGCGTTTCATGTTTCATATCTTCATTGTGAAGCACAAGCCAGTAAGCAAAAATATAGAGATTTAAAATCTTCAGCAGTATAAGATATACGCCATACGCAGTCGCATCAACTACCCCGGCGGCGCACATCGCACCGGGCAAGATGCCCGATATTTTATCCATAGTAAAGATAAAAAATAAAAACAAAGGTACTTTGATAATAAATATATATTTGATGATAGTCGCACTCAAAAAACTCTGTTTTTCAAGCTGATACTGCGTTTGGTCTGTCGCGTTTGTATCCCATTTCAAAAATATTTTGACACTCAACACAAATGCAATCAAAGCAAAAAACGCAAAAAGTGCGTTTAAGATAAAAAGAGTCAAGACCTCAGGTGAGAGTATCATCGTACGATACTTCCATTGTGTATTTCTATCTCACGATCAACAAAATCAAGACCAAAAAAAAGCGGGTCATGTGTCGCTATAACGATCGTTTTTTTCAAAGATTTTAGCTCTTTGAGTATTTCGATAAAACCTAAAGAGAGTTTTTCATCAAGATTTGCCGTCGGCTCATCCGCCAAAATAATCTTTGGATTATTGACGTTTGCTCTGGCAATAGCTACGCGTTGCTGCTCTCCACCGGAGAGATTTTTGACGATAGTGTCTGCTTTGTGTCCTATCTCAAACATCTCCATAACACTTTGAAGTTTTGCTTGGGCTTCTTTTGCGTTTAGATTGAGTGGCACCAAAGGAAGCAAAATATTGTCTCTTACACTGAGATTTGGGATGAGATTGTACTTTTGAAAAATAAATCCTATGTTATCCCGTCTATAGATAGATGCAAAGTTGTCTGAGAGTTTGGAGATTTTTTTTGTATCGACTATCACTTCGCCGCTTGTCGGTTTGCTAAGCGCCGCGATAAGTGAGAGGATACTGCTTTTACCGCTTCCGCTAGCACCTCGCAGGACAACAACCTCACCCTCTTTTATACTCAAATCAATCCCGTTCAAAGCATGAACCACCGTTGTTTTGTTGGGCGCATAACTCTTTATGACACCGTTAAACTCTATCATCGTATCACCTCGTCACTCTCTAAAGTAGCCACTCGCCATGATGGGATAATCGTAGCCGCAATGTAGATAGGAACACTCAGAAAAAAGACTAGAAAAAGCGTCTGAATATCAAAAACAAAAGGAAGCTCAAAAGAGGGTTTTAGCTCAGAATAGCCTATAAATATATCTCTTAGCAAAGGTGCTTGCAATGTATATACAAAGGCAAAAGCCAAAATTACACCGAGGATATAAGAAACAAACGAGAGGATAAAAGACTCATAAAACTTCTCTTTGAGAACATCGTCGATTCTCCATCCAAGTGCTTTTAATATACCTACTTCTCTTTTTTCTTCACTGCTTAAGCCGCTGACTTTGTCATAAATAATGATAAAAAATGTAAAAAGTGCAATGACGAACAGTGCCAAAAAAACGCCGCTTTTGTAGTTAAATATATTTTCATAACTCACTTTGAGATCTTCTTTTGTGATAACAAGGCAGTTTGGATACATCAGTTTTAGTTTTGAAGCCACGGTACTTATTTCACTTGGATTTGCGATTTTTATTATGATGTCTGTAGCTTGTGATTCGGGCATCTCAAAGATATCTCTGAGCGTCTCTTTGGACATCACTATCATGTCGTTGGATTCAAGCTCAGTTTCACTCTCAAATACTCCTGCAATTTCTACCCGTTTAAAAGAGCCGTCATTTTTTATAAAGTTAAAATAGTTTTTGTAATAATTTTTCTTCATAATCTTTTGCACGCCTTCTCCGATAAGCATCGAAGGTTGACCCTCTTGCGTTTGGAGTTCATAACTCTGTGCGATTTTTGAAAGAGACTCTTTAGACTGCGTTTCATAACTATCTATCCCAACAAGAGAAAAGTTCACTCCTGCGTTTTGAAAATAGTAATATCCCCAAACTCTTGCAACAGCATCACTCACACCCTCTATTTCAAGGATATTTGCCACTTCTTTTGTCTCAATGTCATAATGTTTCCCGCCTTTTGTCGCCTGAAGAATGATCTGAGGCAGTGCGTCAAGAGTGGAGTTTAGTTCATATTTCATGGAGTTTACGATAAAAAAAACAGAAGTAAGCAAAAAAGTCAGTACAACAAAAACAACAGAGATAAAAATACTTTTATACTTTTGTCTCAGCAATGCGTTTATTGCATATTCCATCAAATAAAGATTTATCTTATTTTTCATTTTTGTTCTTTATGTATGGATTTGCGATACTAAACGCAAGCTTCTCGTGTTCGCGTAAAGTGGCATCATCTCTATAGATACTAAACACATCACTCAAACTTCTATGTCTTATATAACTCGCATCACCTGAGAGTGCGAGATCTGGAAGTCCGACAAGTTCTACAAACGCAAGTTTCTTTTGCAACTCTTTTGCGCTCATGCTCTTATAGGTCAGCATATAGTAACTCTCCAGAAACACCACCATGAGCAACGACAATAGGACAAACAAGGTGATTTTACTTTTTTTATTCATCAAGTTTATAGACCTCTTCTTTATGCAGCTCTTTAAAGTGAAGCAGCTTTTTTCCTTTATGATCTTTGGAAAAGTTTTTTGCTTCTTCTTCGTTTGCAAACGCTATCAACTCTTCCCCCATAGGTCCATATATATCACTTCCAAGGACATAAAACGCACTTTTTGCGTTTATGCTTTTTTGCGAATAGTAGTCCCGTACGAGTATCATTTCGATATTTTCTTTTTTTGTATCGCCAAAATAAAATTTCATAAGATCTTTCATGCCGTCAAATGAGTGATGCGTTTTATCTTTGAAAAATATTTGTGCTGCCCAACGCGGATATTTATAGACATACATACCGCATATCGGGCACTTATCTTCTTTATGTACGATGATTTCAGGAAGTGTCTCACCCACGGTAGCAACTCTTTTTATATCCCAAAGATAAAGTGTCACTGCGTTTATATGTGTCTCATTTTGAAGGCTGCATAAAGCATTAGTTTGGATTGCGTTTTTTAGCTCATGAAGCGTTGCATAACTGTTTGGATTTATCTCTTGACATTTTTGCGTATAGATTTTTTCACCCATCGGATAAATCTTTTTGATCTTCACAGCTTCAGAAGGTTCTGCTGCAAAAAGAGTAGTAAAAGTTACAAAAGTTACAAAAAAGAGTGATTGAAGAGATACCATAAATGTTGTCCTTGTAAAGAACTATGGTATCAAAATTGTGTTAAAAAAGAGTTAAGAAGAGGCTATTTACCCTCTACGCAAGAGCATCAATCTTCTTATAAAAAGTACAAGCAGTGCAAAAGCAAGAATCTTAAAATCAATCTCACTTGCTTTATGTATGTTTTCAAAAGTGTCACTTTGCGTCGCTTCAGCTCCAAGCGCTTGCATGGCGAGTATCTGAGGTGCATACACACCGCTAAAGAGCAGTGAAGTAAAAACTACAACAGCACTTGAAGCAAAGGCAACAGCATCGCGTTGTCCGCTTTTATACACAGCTGCTTCATAGATAAAAACACCTATAACCACCACATAAAGCCAGTAAGAAAATCTGTAAAATATCTCACCCATGATGATACCGGCGTTATAATGATCCAGTAACATACCGCTGAGAATCTTATCCGTGTGAAAAACAACCGGAGCTACGAGCGCACCCAAGACAAGAACTCCGCCAAAAGTAGCAGCGAGCATAATCAAATAACTAAAGTCTATATAAATACTTTTTTTCACTTCTTATAACCTTAGGCTAAAGCCTCTATCAAAGTCACTTAAGTCTTTGTAGAATGCTAGATCTTTATAATTTTTATTCGCTAAATAAGACGCTATTCTATCCTTTTGGTCATAACCCATCTCACAAGTAAAAAAGTTAATATTTCGCTTTAATACCTCGTTAAGAAGCTCCTCTATTATCTCATCACCGACACTCCCGCCAAAAAGTGCATTTTGTGGCTCATACGAAAGATTGGACTCCAGAGAAACACCATCTGCTATATACGGAGGGTTGGATACAAGGTAGTCTATCGCCTCATTTACAGGCTCAAGCAATGAACCCAAACGCAGCTCTATTCTCTGGCTAAGGTGAAATTTTTCTATATTTATTTTGGCAATATCCAAAGCTGCTTGTGAAATATCAACAGCTATAAACTTCGCGTTTGGAAGATGCAACGCCAACATGATAGAGATAATCCCGCTTCCAACACCAACTTCTGCAAAACTAAGAGCTGCGTTTGTATCTTCTATACGTTTGAGAACTTCATCGATAAGTATCTCCGTCTCAGGACGAGGAATCAATGCACCGGGAGCGATATAAAACTCTTCACTGTAAAAACTCACGCTGTTGACTATATATTCAAAAGGTTCATTTTTTGCACGGCGCGCGACCCAGCTAAAGAGTTGTTCAAGGTTATCAAGGGATGTGTTTTGGTTTGTGATAAGCCAAAGCTCATCACAACCAAGATGTGCCATGAGAAGAAGTTGCGCTTCTCTGGCGGCACGCGGAATATGCGGGTGAAGTTTTTGCGTGATATCTTTTAAGATATCTTTGACTAAATATTGGCTTCGCATTTACCCTCTAAGGAACTTTTATCTGTATCACCTATATCTACGCCAAGCTCTTTGAGGCGCTCCAAAACAGGCGGATGCGTGTAATGAAAAAATATATAAAGCGGATGTGAAAGTGGAAAACTTTTGTTTTCGCTGACAAGTTTTTGAAGTGCGTTTGCCAGTTCAATTGAGCCTGCCGCTCCACCGAGTTCACTTCCTGTTTTATCTGCCGCATATTCATTTGCACGGCTAACGATACCCATAATAGGCATCATAATAAATCCTAAAACAGGCATACAAAGCAAAAGCAGTATCATAGTCAAATAAGGCGTTTGACTCAGACCTAGTTCCAAAAATAAAGCCTCAGGAAGGTTTCCAAAAAGAGCAAACATCGCAAAAAGCATACCACCGACCATAGCAATATTTTTATAAATATCTCCATGAGCGAAGTGTCCTAGCTCATGACCAAGTACAGCCAAAAGTTCTTTGGTTGTGAGTTTTTCTATAAGTGTATCAAAAAGTACAACGCGCTTGGCACGCCCAAAACCACCAAAATAAGCGTTGAGTCTGGCATCGCGTTTGCTTGCATCACTGACAAAAACACCCGAACTTACAAAACCTGTTTTCTGCATCAAACTTTGTATTGCATCATCAAGATTTTCATCCTTTAAAGGGGTAAGTTTGTCAAAAAACATCGCACGAAAGGTAGGATACAGCATATTGATACCGATAACGATAGCAAAAATAAAGACAAAACTCCACAACCACCACAGCGTAAAACTGCTCATGATCTCATAAATACCCCAGACTACTAAAGAACCAAAAAGTATTGTCATGACAAAAGAGATAAGCGTATCTTTGATAAAAAGTGCCAAAGTAGATTTGTTAAATCCATACTCTTTGTCAAGTACAAATTTTTGATAATACGAAAAAGGCAAAGAAATAAGAGCATTGATAATGATAAAACCCATCACAATCGCTATATTCATCATCGCTTCATTTTGCAAAAAGAGGTTTTGCTCAAGTAAAGAGATACCAAAACCAATCCAGAGTATAAAAAGCAAATAATCAACAAAGGCATTTGCTATAGAGAGTTTCTCTTTTGCAACTGCATAATTCCCTGCTTTGAGATAGTCTGTCTGGCTCAGCAAGACGGCACTCTTTCTTTTTGCCTGGTTGACAAAGCCTATTTGCATCACACTTGTATAGATAGAAACTAAGACATAAAGCGTATAAATGCCTACAATGCTCATCAACATAAACGCAACCTTACTTCATAGGAATTTTATTAAGAGATTTTTCTACGGGAAGAGTATCTTCTTTATTATCAAATACCTTGAAGGCAACTACATAAATTATACCCATAATCAAGCCGGCTAAAATAACGGCTACAACAATCTTTTTCTTTTCACCTTTTAAGGTATTATAATCTTCAATATCTTCTAATCTTGGCTCGCTCATCACAAACTCCTTTAATTTTTCTCAATAGTAGCAAAATATCAAACAATAAACGCTACAACTAGAAAATTAATATGACGATTTAAGTCTATTTTTTGTAATATTTATTCGTCAATTTGTTCTATTATTCAAGAACATAATCAACAACTTTTGACTCTATTGTCACTTCTTTTATAAGTTCGACTACTTTGAGATGTTCCTCATGTTCGGCATAGATTTTTAAATCTCCGCGCGTTTCAAATGTACTATATAGGGACATATCATAGGCTCTTGGAGAGTCTGTAAAATTGATACCTACTTCCATACTTCTCAAAACCTCTATCAACTCTTCAAGTTTTTCGAGTTTATGTTTGACTTTTGCAAGGTTTAATGCCTTATTTTCTTCTTTGAATTTAAACATTACTATATGGACTACCATGATTTCACCTCGTAAATATAATGCGAAATTCTAACAAATCTCTCTTAAGAAATATGTTAAAAAGTACGCGATTTATAAGATCCCTTTCCAAAAAAACTCTGCGATTATGACAATCAGAAATATCCCGATTATGTTCAGCACAAAACCATAACGCATCATACTTTTCATATCTACAGCTCCGCTGCTCATGGCAATTGCGTTTGGAGGCGTGGCTATGGGAAGCATAAAAGCGTAACTCGCACAAAGTGTTGCGACCATCATAAAGAGTGTCGTATTGATACCCGTTTGCTCAGCCACCGCGTAAAGTACAGGAAGCATGACGGAGACAAGTGCCGTGTTGGAAGTTATCTCAGTTGCAAAAGTAATCAAAGTAGCCACACCCAAAAGTAAAAGCAGAGGAGGCAGTGATGTCAGTGAGACGAGATATGTAGCAAGTACATCCGCCAAACCCGTTGCCCAAAACGCAGCCGCAATAGAAAAACCTGCACCAAATAAAAACATAATTCTATAAGGTATTTTTGCCTTGTCTTCTGCCCAATCGAGAAGATGAAATCCCGGAGCAAACAACAAAAGTCCGGCTCCCAAAAGAATCCCTGCTTCATTGAGTCCAAGTCCACTCCAGTAGGGTTTTACAGGGGCATTAAGTAATAGCAATATAACTAAAGAAAAAAGGATAAAAAGAACTTTTTTCTGTGCCTTATTGAGTGGTTTTATCTTTTTTACCTGCACAATCGGAGTAGAAGAGACTCCCAAACTCAAAAGCCATCCCAACACCAAAAACATCACCAAAGCCAAAGGTACAACCATCCAAATCCACTGAAAAAACGGGATAAGTTCCATCCCTTTATCATTCATTATGCCCAACAATACTAGATTTGGCGGTGTGCCTATAGGCGTTATGATACCGCCGATACTTGCGCCATACGCTATTGCAAGTGCAAAACGCAGCTTGAGTTTTACATCATCGCTCATAAAAAGCGCGATAGAAATCAATAAAAGTGTTGTTGTTGTGTTGGATAAAATAGAACTGAGCATTCCCGAAGTGATAACAAGAGAAAAAATCATACCTCGTGGGGTATTAGGAAAAAGTCCGAGCATTTTATCAGCTATCCATGCGTGCAGATCGCTTTTTTCAACAGCAATAGCAAGTAAAAAACCACCAAAAAAGAGATAAATAATAGGGTTGGAATAATTTATCGCTGTAGCTTGCGTCTCTAAAATACCCAAAGAAGGAAATAAAATTATAGGAAGCAAAGAGACGACTCCCATTGGAAGTCCTTCATTGGTCCAAAGCGCCACCAACAAAGCAACAACCCCCAAAAGAGCGCTTTGCGTAAAATTTAAAACACTATACGAAAGAAGAAAGATTGCTATCGCTATACCCAAAGCAAGAGTAATATTTTGAAACTCTTTAGTTTGCAATCAAATCCTTTAGGGACACATGAGGATTTTTACCCTCAAGTAGCGCATGAACTTCTCTAGCGATAGGAAGATACAAATCTTTCTCTTTTGCGATTTTATGCAAAGCGTAAGCTGTTCCGATCCCCTCTGCGACCTCTCCTAGCTCAGCTAGTATCTCTTGTTGCGTTTTACCCTGTGCAAGCCCAAGCCCTACGCGAAAATTTCGGCTCATGGTAGAAGATGCCGTCAGAAAAAGGTCCCCTGCTCCGCTAAGTCCCACAAAACTCTCTTCTTTTGCTCCATATACTTTACCAAATCTCTGCATCTCAACTAGACCGCGAGAGATAAGTGAAGCTGCTGCGTTTTTACCAAGCTTGAGCCCTTCACACACACCTGCAGCGATAGCTATAACATTTTTGTACGCACCCGCAACTTCTGCACCCATCACATCCGCTGATGTATAGATTTTGATAAAAGAAGGGAAAAAAGAGGCAAATTGTACACTCAATTTTTCGTTGTGAGAGTTCACGACAAGTGCCGTTGGAAGCGACTGCATTACTTCAGTCGCAAAGGATGGACCTGAGAGAAACGCAATGTTTTCATCAGGAACATACTTTGAATAAATATCATTTAAAAATCTTCCGCTACTTGCTTCTATTCCCTTTGCCGCGACGAGGATTTTTTGCCCTTTATACACAAAGTTTTCTTCAAGCCATGAAGCGATTTGTTGTGCGGGTATGGCAATAACGAGATATTCTAACTCTAAAATTGTATCCAGAGAGACAAAGTTTTTTATATCTCTGGGCGTTCTTGAAGTGATAAAAACTTCATTTTTTTCACTTAAGGCAAAAGCCAAAGCACTTCCCCATTTTCCGGCTCCAATCACGCCTATTTTATTCATACCTGCTCCCTACATTTTGTTCAAATAATTTAATTTCTTCTTCATAACCCACAACCACCAATTTATCTCCATTTTTGATACCGTGATGTGAGGCTTTTGAAGAGTAGATAAATTCACTATTCATATCTTCATGGACAATAAAAAGCACAATAATCCCATATTTATTTTTCCAATCAATTTCGTAAGGATGTTGCCCACCAAAAAAAGTATCTTGTTCTACATGAACCTGCGCGATTTTAAGATTGCTCTTTTCATAAAGGATGTTATGCAAAACTTCCGTCACTATAGGTTTTTTAAGCATATCAGATATGATAGAAGCTGTTGTTTGAACAATAGGAATAACCTTAGAAGCTCCTGCCATAGTGAGTTTATTTGCACTCTCTTTATCCTTCGCTAAAGAGATTATACTCACACTTTCAAAAGATGCACGGAGTGATATTGTCAAAAATATATTGGTAGCATCATCCAAAAGTGCGCAGAAAATCACAGAATTTTCCATATCAAATCTGCTCTCTAATGTATTCCAATCATCACTTAAATCGAAACTAGCAACACTATATTTCTCGCTTTCTTTCTCTTTAGTTTCATCATCAAGTTTAAAGATAGTGATATTTTCATATTTATGCGCAACATTATTTGCTATTTCCAAAGCAAATTCATTATAACCGAATATCAAAGCACTTCGCGTTTTCATCCTGCACTCTTTTTATGTAGATATTTTTCAAACTCTTTTATAAAAACAGAATTTCCAATCAATAATAAATAATCACCCTGCTCCAGCAATGTATTTGGCATCGGATTGAAAAAAAATTGCTTATGAACTTTTTTATAAATCCCTAAAAGAACAACTCTATATTTGACATTATCAAGCTCATCTATTCTCGAAAAATTGCGAAGCATCCTCTCACTTATCACTACCTCTTCGATATTTATCTGTGAATAGTCTGAACGCAGCGCATGGATAACTTCAAAGGCAACAGGTTTGCCGATAAACTCTTTGGCAATCATTCCTACAAGCTCTTTTGCGTAAAGTATCTCGTTAACACCTGCTATAGAGAGCTTATTTCTATGTATGTCATGCATCAAAAGTGAAAGGATATAAACATCTTTGTTGAAAGAGCGAACAGTCAAAGTCGTATAAACATTTTCTACATCACTCTCACGCAAGCAGAGTATTGCTTTGACCTGAGAGGCAATATCTATACGAAGTTTTTTATAACTTTCAACACTTCCCGGGTCGTACTCCAAAGCGACAAAACCATCTTTTGTTGCACGTAAAACTCTTGCCGGGTCTTCGTCAAGAATAATAACCTTATGCTCTTTTGAGAGACTTTTTGCCACTTCTGCAGCGACATCTTCATAACCACAGATAAGATAAAAACTTTTGAGTTTTGTGATATCATCCACTGTTTTTATCTCTTTTATCTCATCAAGTTTTTCACTAAACGCAGAGACTACAAGCGAAGTTGAAAATGCCAAAACAGCAATTCCTGCCGTAATCACAACCATAGCTATAAAACGACCTCCATCTGTTATAGGTGTAATATCACCATAACCGACCGTAGAGATAGTAACTACTGACCAGTAAAGTGCATCATAAAGAGTATTGATAGAAGACTTAGGATTATTTGCTTCCATGACATAGATAAGTACGGATGAGACAAAGATAACAATAGACGCGAACATGAGCAGGGTAAAAAACTCAAATTTTTTACTTGCAAGAACAGAAGAAAATGTTTGGAAACTTCTGATATAACGAAAGAGTTTAAAAACACGAAAGAGCATAAAGATACGAAGAAATCGTAGCTCATGGAAGAAAGGAATGATAGCTAAAAGGTCAATAATGGCTCGCGGCGAAGATATATATTTGAACTTTATCTGTAATATCTTGAGAAAAACTTTTGTGAGTTTGAGTGGCTCACCCAACATAGAGTCATGTTCGTCGCGTTTGATGAGCACTTCGCTCACACTGCTGCTCACCCAAAGCCTGAGCATATACTCTATGAAAAATATGATAGAGATTATATAATTATTAAAATAGAGTAAAAAATCATTTACGTGGGATTTTACTTCCCGTATAAGTATGGTTACGCTTATAAATACAAGCATAATCATCAACGCATCAAAATATTTTTTGTATCTATAGTTGTTGTTTTCTAATAAATTATAAAAAAAATGTTTCGTATTTTGATAATTTTTTGATGTATTTAAAAAATAAGCGACATCCAATACGAAACGGCTGATCACAATGGCTATCCAAGCTTGGCTTTGAGTATCTCGTTTATCGCTTGAGGATTGCCGCTTCCTTTACTCTCTTTCATCACTTGACCTACAAAAAAACCGAAAAGTTTATCTTTTCCGCCTTGATATTCTGCTACTTTATCAGGATTAGCGGCGATGATTGTATCACAGATGGCTTCAAGCGCACCCGTATCACTCACCTGTCGTAACCCAAGAGCATCAATCACACCATCAATATCAAGATTTTCTTCCATAAGTCTATCAAGAACTTCTTTGGCCGCTTTGCCGCTTATCGTGTTGTCTTCGATACGTTTGACGAGTTGCCCTAGTTTGAGTGCATCTACAGGAGAGTTTGTGATGTTCATCTCTCCTTTTAGACGTCCTTGAAGCTCCACTGTAAGCCATGTTATTGCATTTTTAGCACTGATACCTTCAAGCATCATCATTTCAAAAAAACGTGCCATCTCTACACTTGCCGTGAGAACACCTGCATTGTACTCGTTCATCCCATACTCTTTGACAAATCTGTCGCGTTTTTCATCCGGAAGCTCAGGAATCTTGCTATAAACTTCCATCATCTCATCCGTAACGACTGCTTTTAGTAGATCTGGCTCAGGAAAATAGCGATAATCCGCAGCTTCTTCTTTACCGCGCATAGAACGTGTTTCTTGTTTTGTTTGGTCAAAAAGACGTGTTTCTTGGCAGATTTCATCTGCATAAACGCCATCTTCCCAAGCTTCTATCTGACGTGACACTTCAAGTTCTATCGCCTTTTGGATGAATTTAAAAGAGTTGATATTTTTGATCTCTACGCGTGTATAAAGTTTTTCATCACCTTTGGGACGGATAGAGACATTAACATCCACACGGAATGAGCCCTCTTGCATATTAGCATCCCCGATATCAAGATAACGGATGATAGAGTGAAGTTTTTTGAGGTATAAGATAGCCTCTTCAGCACTTCGCATATCAGGCTCAGAGACGATCTCCAAAAGTGGAGTTCCTGCACGGTTTAAATCGACTTTAGAGATATCACCGTCATGGATGTTTTTTCCGGCGTCGGCTTCAATATGTGCGCGATTGATGCGAATGATTTTATGACTTGCGTCTTCAAAATCTATCTCAAGTTTTCCGTGTTCCACTATCGGTGTGTAGAGCTGAGTAATCTGAAATGCCGATGGAGAATCCGGATAAAAATAGGATTTTCTATCAAAAAATGATGTTCTGTTTATCGTCGCATCAATAGCTGTTCCAAGCATAATAGCCTTATGGAGCACTT
>JAQTWZ010000007.1 GCA_028689055.1 Sulfurimonas sp.
AAATATATTTTTTACCTCATTTTTGAACAGACTCTCCTTTTTTATCTATTTTATTGAATTCTAACTTTTAGCAATTATTAGATTTTCAAATCTACTCATAGATAAAGTTTTATCAAAAAATTGTCACTTATTTATTACTACTTTAAGGTTTGTTCGATACTATTTTCACAATGAAGATGCCCTATATCAGAAGAATAAGGGCATCTTTTAAAACAGATTAGTCGTAGTTATCAATCTTAACAATTTGCCGTTTATGAAAAAAGGCTAAAGGAGAATATATGCAATTAGGTTTCCTAGTTGATTTACATCTGTGTATGGGATGTAAAGGATGTGAGATCGCATGTAAAGTGGAAAATGAAGTACCACTTAGTACATGGAGACTTCGTGTAAAATATGTAGATGTAGGAACTTTTCCTGAAACAAGAAGAACTTTTACACCGTTAAGATGTAATCATTGTGAAAATGCACCTTGTGAGAGAATTTGTCCGGTTTCTGCATTACATTATCTTGAAAATGGCATTGTAAATATCGATAAAGAGAGATGTATCGGTTGTGCAGGTTGTGTGATGGCTTGTCCTTATGGTGCTATCTATATAGATCCTCAAACGCAAACAGCAGATAAATGTACATACTGTGCGCACCGTGTCGCATCTTCTATGATGCCTGCTTGTGTTGTAGCATGTCCTGTTCAGGCAAATATTTTTGGCGATTTGGATGATCCAATGTCAAATATTTCAAAGTACATTACAAAAAATCAAGGAAATGTTCAAGTGCGTAAACCTGAAAAAGGTACAAATCCTCATCACTATTATGTAGGCGGCGGTAATGTGACACTGAACCCACTTGCATCTCATAGAATAGAGGGGCATTCACTCTTTAATAATATTACAACACTTCCAGTAGGAGGACACCACTAATGGCTGTACATGAAATATTAGCAGCAACAAACGCTGTAGTTACTTTAGATGTGGCGATTCCAGGTATAGTTTGGCCTTGGTTGGTTACTATAAATATGTGGGCAAAAAGTATAGGGACAGGTGTGATTTTTATGCTGTTTTTACTGCTTAGAAAACATCCTGAACAAGCAGGTAGCTTACGATTTCCTACAACTGTAGTATCAATTATATTTATCCATTTATTTTTACTTTTTACATTGGCGGATCTCCATCAACCATTTAGAATGTGGCATATATTTTTCTATCCTCATTTAAACTCAGCGATTACTATCGGTGCGTGGATGGCGACGGTATTTGTTGGTTTATTATTCTTACTTGCATTTCTCTCTTTTATCAAAAAAGACAATGCTGCGTTTGATAAAACATTAACATGGGTGACTATTCTAGCTATTCCTGTTACACTTTATACGGCAGCTCTTATGTCTCAGTGTACGGCGCGTGAACTATGGCAAATGCCGACAGAATCAGCGCAAATGATTCTTGCAGCACTTCTTTCTGGTTCTGCGTTTATGATTTTACTTGGCGGCTCTAAACTTAACTATGAAGCGAAAAAAACTTTAGGTGTTGTTTTAGGACTGAGTGCATTTATGTCATTTACACTTTATATGGCAGAGTATATCTTTGGCCCGATGAAAGCAGAAGAAGTTGCAGCGGTATTAGAATATATCAAAGGTGATGGTCCATATACAGTTATGTTCTGGTTAGGTCAGTGGATAGCGTATCTTTTACCTATGCTATTTATTTTACTGAGCCGTGCGAGCAAATCTGAATCAATTTTAAAACTTGCAGCGATTCTTGCGTTAGCAGGTCTGTGGTTAGTTAAACATGTTTGGCTGATGATCCCACAATTATTACCAATGAGTTAAGGAGAAATATTAATGTATTTACAAAGTAGAAGAACATTTTTAAAAGGCGCTGCGTTTACTGTAGCGGGTGCCGCTATTGCTAAGGGTGTGTTTACGACAGATGTGCTTGCAGAATCTGTTGAGCAAAGCAAATTTACAAATACTCCGGACTCATTATCATTTTATCCTCCGATGGAAGAGTGGAATGATTTTAAAGAGCTTGACGGAGATGACTGGAAACGCGGTGGTATTGACCGTAAAGGTGTAAGAAGCGAATCAAATCCTGATGGTATTGAAGTAAACGACTATATGATTGTTCCTACGGCGTGTTCAAACTGTGAGGCTTCATGTGGTTTGACGGCTTGGATTGATAAAAAAACTTTCACAGTTAAAAAATATATGGGTAACCCATTGCACCCAGCTTCTCGTGGGCGTAACTGTGCAAAAGGTTATGCAGCGCAGTCACAAATGTATGATCCAGATCGTATAGCATTCCCACTCAAGCGTGCTCCGGGTTCTGCTCGTGGCGAAGGTAAATGGATCCGTACAACTTGGGATGAAGCGATGACTACCATCGGTAAAAAAATGGGAGATACGATTGAAAAAGGTGATGAGCTTTCTAGAAAATCAGTTATGTTCCATGTCGGTCGTCCAAATGAGAACGGATTTGTTCCAAAAATTTGGCATACACTTGGTCTTGATGCATACAATTCACATACAAATATTTGTTCAGCAAATGGTCGTACACCGACAATCCAATGGGCAAATGATGATAGAACATCACCAGATTGGGCTAATGCGAAACTTATTTTCCTAAACTCATCTCATGCCGCAGATGCAGGTCACTACTTCCAGCAATCAGCTTCGTTTATCGCTGATGCAAGAGCAAAAGGCGCGAAGATGGTTGTTATGGATCCTCGTCTCTCAAACTCAGCAGGTATGGCGGATCTTTGGATCGCTGCTTGGCCGGGAACTGAACCGGTTATTTATCTTTATTTAGCACAAAGAATGTTAAATGAAGACAAAGTAAATAAAGCATTTGTAAAAAAATGGATTAACTGGGAAGTTATGCTTGATAACAAAAAGTATTTAGAGTTTATGGTTGAAAAAGGCTATATCTCTAAAGTGCCATCAGGAAATGATTTTAATGCGTTCTTGGATATGATGAAAGAGTTGTACACTCCATATACACTTGAGTACGCAGTAAAAGAGACACATGTTCCTGCACACAAACTTGAAGCACTTTATGATATGTTTATCTGGGCTGGTACATCTATCTCTTCATATTTCTGGCGTGCTGCTGCTGCGGGTAACCGTGGTGGCTGGATGAGTGGTAGAACAGGTTACTTCTCACTTGCACTTCGTGGGGCTATCGGACCAGAAGGTGGAACATTCTTCCACCATTGGCATGTTATCTCAGTCGCAGGCAAAGGTGGTTCTGCTACAGTTGGACAAGGTATGCGTGGTGCGGATATTCCTAAAGTTGATGTTTATAACGAACTAACTTGGCCGCCGGAATGGCCGCTCTCAACCTATGAGATGTCATACCTTTTACCTCACTTGTTAAGTGATACACAGTGGCAAGATAAATGGAGAGCAAAAGGTTTGAGCGTACCTCAAAAACTTTCAGTTTATATTCCTCGTATGTACAATCCGGTGTGGATTAATCCAGATGGTTTCAGATGGATTGACACACTCAAAGATGAGTCTAAGATGGAACTTACTATGAATCTTTCTCCTGTATGGAGTGAGACGAACTGGTATATGGATTATATCCTTCCGGTTGGACTTGCAGGTGAGAGACATGACCAACACTCTGAGGCTACTATGCCTGCTCGTTGGACATCATTCCGTCAACCGGTTATGAGAGTTGCACTCGAAAAAATGGGCTGGAAACCTCAAAATCCTAACCGTGCTACACTTGAAGCACACATCAAAGCTGGTCTTGGCGAGGTTTGGGAAGAGAATGAGTTCTGGTTTGATATGTGTGTAAACTACATCGATCCAACAGGAAAACTCGGTATCAAAAAAATGTGGGAATCTAAAAAGAACCCAGGTAAACCGGTTACTATTGCAGAGTGGTATGATGCTGCGTTTGGTGATAACTTGCCAAATCTCAAAGCTACAGCTACTGCGGATGCAAGATACAAAAACGCAGAATATCCTGTATATGAATACTTAAGAGATCATGGTGCATGGATGGAAGAGAATAAAATCTATTCTGCACAAGAGCGTGAGATAAAAGACGACGGTGTGAACTATATCTCTCACGGTCACAAATATCCTAAACATGATGTGACAACAAATAGCCGTACAGGTGTTATGTCTGTGGAACATCATGGAGTGAAAAAACCTATCGGTATTGAGATAGACGGCAAGAAAATGGAAGGTTTTGCAACACTTGATAAAAAACTTGACTTCTTCTGTGAGTGGATGGCTGATGATTGGAAATGGCCAGAATACGCAATTCCATTCTATCCAAGAAATGATGAAGAGAAAAAAGCGATGCCACATATCGTGTCGCACGTAAATCACTCGTACATGAGCGAGAAAAACTCTTATGCGCTTAATACTGTTTTCCGTTTGCCGTATAATATTCATACGCGTTCTGCAAACTCTAAGCACTTGATGGAGATTTCACAAAACCACGATCCAATTTGGATTTCAACTCCAGATGCTGCGCGTCAAGGTTTCAAACGCGGTGATGCAATCCGTGTTAGAATCCTCGATAGCGTTACGGGACTTGATTCGGGTTATTTTGTAGCTATGGCTGTTCCGACTGAAGGCGTTCTTCCTGGTACACTAGCTTGTTCACACCATGGCGGTAGATGGAAACTTGTAAACTCTGTGACTATTCCAAACGGTGTAACAGATGGCAAAGTAGATTCTCAGCCAGTTGCACGTAATATGAACGATCCTAAGTTTATGGCTGCAAGTGTTGATAATGTAGGTAAAGAAGGCGCACAAATCAAAATAGAAGATTATGATGGTACTTCAGGTCTGAATAGTTTTGGCGTTCCAACTGCTGAACTTCAGATGGATGGAAAAGAAGGAAAACTGAAATATGTTGCCGGTATCAAACCATTCCATACGAAAAGATTTGAAGACTATAACAGAGACAGTGGCAATATTTGGTGGGATGGACTCAGTGGCTCATGGCAAAATGCCGTGGCAGCTCCACATCCAGACCCTGTTTCTGGAATGCACTGTTGGCACCAAAAAGTTGTTTTAGAGCCTGCACAAGCTGGTGATAAAATCGGTGACATCTTCGTAAATTACGATAATAACTTTAAAATCTATCAAGGATGGAGAGATCAATTGACTCGTGGATTAGATGCAAATTCTACAATCCGCCGTCCGAAACATATAAAACGTCCATGGGTGCCTTTATCAGATAAAGCATACGCTGTATCTATCAAAGCCTAATACCCTTGCTCATGCATCTATGCATGAGCACAATCTCTCTTATTATAAATCAGCCCACCACATTTTTAGATACAAACCAAGTGTACTCGTATAACCGACATCAGAAAAAAGCATATTTTTCTCTTTATCATAGATAAATGTAGTTGGAAACGCAGCGATATTAAAGGCTTTGGATATTTCTGCATCCTTATCATTTATAACATGAAAATCAAAACCTCTCTCCTGTAGATATCGACTGACTACCTCGTCTGTGCCTGATTTTACGGCAATGGTAAGCACTTCATAATGCTCTGAGATTCTTTGAATATTATCTGCTTCAAGTTTGCAAGTCGGGCACCATGTTGCCCATATATGAACAAGCAACGGCTTCTCTTTTGGGAGTGTGTAATTTTTTCCATCTATGAGCATAACGGTATCTAAATGCAACGGTGTTTTGGGAAGATCACTACTCTTATATATACTTATGATATTTGCAAAAATAGTCATGACTATAATAAATAGTACTATTTCTTTTGTATAGTGAAGAATTTTTTCTTTCATTTATGGCTCGCTTGAAGTGAATTTTTATACAATTAGAGCGTGACTTAACACAGGTGTAATAGACCTGAGATACTATTATAAAAATACTAAGGAAATAGAATGATTAAAACATTAGGGTTAGCATTGATGATAGCATTACTCTCTGGATGCGGTGCAGAAAAAAGCATGACTCCAAAACAAGCGCTTTTTCAGAGTGTGAGTGAAAAGGATGCCGTTTTACTTCAAGATGGCAAAGAAAAACGCTACTGTGTTCGTTGTGGCATGGATTTAGTGCGTTTTTACAAAACAAGCCATGCCGCGGAGCATGAGGGCAAAGAGTTGCAGTATTGTTCTATCCATTGTTTAGAAGAACATTTAGGCGAGGGTGTAACACTTAAAAATCCAAGAGTTGTAGATGTTGCATCACTCAAGTTTATATCCATAGCCGATGCGTATTATGTCGTAGGCAGTTCAAAACGCGGCACCATGAGCCGTGTGAGTAAATATGCTTTTGCGGATGCAGAAGAAGCGAAAAAATTTCAGAAACTGTATGGTGGAGAGATAATGAGATTTGATGGTGCTCAAGCGAAAGCGAAAGAGGATTTTAAATAATTTAGAGTAGAAAAATCTACTCTAAAGGGCAGGAGATAGAGTTTACTCTATCTCAGCATCGATGACATCGTCATCT
Organism: Sulfurimonas sp.; assembly: GCA_028689055.1. GTDB lineage: Bacteria > Campylobacterota > Campylobacteria > Campylobacterales > Sulfurimonadaceae > Sulfurimonas. Next base: position 6,435 of record JAQTWZ010000007.1, read on the forward strand.
TGTTTTTTCTTTTTGGTATCAGCTTCACCTGCTTCACCGCCTTGTTCTTGTTTGTACATCTGCTCTGCCATTTTATGAGAAGCTTCTGTCAAAGTTTTTACCTTTGCTTCGATCTGTTCTTTTGTTGCGTTTGTATCTTTGAGAACATCTTTAAGTTCAGTGATGGCAGATTCGATATTCGCTTTTTCTTGCGCTTCGATTTTTTCACCCATCTCAACCAAAGATTTTTCAGTTTGAGCGATAAGTGCGTCTGCTTGGTTTTTAAGCTCTACGAGCTCTTTTCTTTTGCCGTCTTCTGCTTTGTGCGCTTCAGCATCTTGAACCATTTTATTGATCTCTTCTTCGCTGAGTCCTGAACTACCAGAGATAGTGATAGACTGAGACTTACCTGTACCTTTGTCTGTTGAGCTAACAGTTAAGATACCGTTTGCATCGATGTCAAAAGTTACTTCGATTTGAGGTACACCTCTTGGTGCAGCTGCAATATTGCCAAGTTCAAAGAGACCTAGAGACTTGTTGTCTTTTGCAAATTCTCTTTCACCTTGAACAACTGAGATACTTACAGCCGGTTGGTTGTCTTCAGCAGTTGAGAAGATTTGAGATTTTTTTACAGGGATTGTTGTCCCTTTTTCGATGATTTTTGTAGCAACACCGCCCAAAGTCTCGATACCGAGTGAAAGAGGTGTAACGTCAAGAAGAAGTACGTCTTTAACATCCCCACGTAAAACACCACCTTGGATAGCAGCACCGGCAGCTACAACTTCGTCAGGGTTTACACTTTTGTTGAGTGTTTTTCCACCGAAGTATGCTGAAACCATCTCTTGAGCTTTTGGTACACGGATTGAACCACCAACCATGATGATCTCTTTGATGTCTTTATTTTCCAAACCAGACTCTTTCATAGCTGTTTTGATATGATCAATTGTTTCTTTAATAAGAGTCTCAATCATTCCTTCAAATTTCGCACGAGTTAGTTTAATGACCAAGTGTTGTGGTCCAGCTTCTGTCATAGTGATAAACGGAAGGTTTATCTCAGTTTCAGTTGAGCTTGAAAGCTCTTTCTTTGCGTTTTCTGCTGCATCTTTGAGACGCTGTAATGCCATCTTGTCATTTTTGAGATCAATACCGTGCGTGTTTTTGAATTCACTGTTTAGATAATCAACGATTTTATTGTCAAAGTCGTCACCACCTAAAAATGCGTTTCCGTCAGTTGAGAGAACCTCAAAAGTACCATCAGAAATCTCTAAAACAGTAACGTCAAATGTCCCGCCTCCCAAGTCGTAAACAAGTACGTTTTCATCTGATTTACTCTCAAGACCATACGCAAGTGCTGAAGCTGTAGGCTCGTTGATGATACGAAGAACATTGAGTCCTGCGATCGTTCCTGCATCTTTTGTAGCCTTTCTTTGCGCATCATTGAAGTAAGCAGGAACCGTGATAACAGCGTCTGTTACAGTTGAACCGATGTACGCTTCTGCATCTTCTTTGAGTTTGCTGAGGATTTTTGCAGAGATCTCTTGTGGCGTGTATATCTTGCCTGCAACATCAACCGCAGCCATACCATCTTTATTTACTATATTGTATGTTACTTTGTCATGAGCGGCTTTTGCGTTTTCTTCGCTCATCATAAGACCCATGATTCTCTTGATAGAAGAGATAGTTTTGTTTGGGTTTGTGATCGCTTGGCGTTTTGCCGGATCTCCTACTAAAACCTCACCTTTATCTGTAAACGCAACTACTGAAGGCGTTGTGTTTTTCCCTTCTTTGTTAGGGATGATTTTTGCTTCACCACCTTCATACACTGCAACACATGAATTTGTTGTTCCTAAATCTATACCGATTACTTTACTCATTATAATTTCCTTAATTTTATTTTATTTTTTAATTCGCGACGACTACCATTGCTTCACGCAACGGTCTCTCTTTATATTTGTAACCCGTTTGAAAAGTTTGAACGATTTGTCCACTTTCTACCGTGTCACTCTCTACGCTTTGGATAGCGTTATGGATATTTGGGTCAAATGGCTCATCATGAGCGACCATAGTCACTCCGTGTTTCTCCAAAGAGTTGAGTAGTTGTTTGTGTGTTAGTTCTATACCTTCTTTGAGTTTTGCAAAAAGATCTTCAGGATTTGTATCCATCTTTGCAGAGTTCATCGCACCTTGAAGTGAGTCCATAACTGGAATCATATCTTTGGCAAACTTCTCATTTGCATACTCTACGGCAGTATATTTTTCACGTTCAAGTCTTTTTTTGATATTTTCAAAGTCAGCATGCACGCGTGCATATTTCTCTTTGAGTTGCGTTAGCTCTTCTTGCAGAAGGTCAAACTCATTTGCAACCGCTTCCGCCTCAGCTTCTGCTTCGTCACTTTTTGTATCCAAAGGCAGTTCTTCGACCTCTGGAACTTTGTTTTTTAGTTCTTCTTCTTGTGTTGACATAATTGTTCAGTTGCTCCTTCTCTAAAAAGATGGAATAATTATACATATTGAGTGTAACAATGTCAAGTGTATATTGAATATTTTAACTCAATAAACTTTAGTCAATATCTATCAAGTATGATTTTTCTTGAAATATTTAAACTTCGTTAAGTAAGAAAGGGTATGATAAGAGGAGAAAATAATACAAAATCGGAGACCCCGCTCATGCGATATACAGCCATTATTTCGGGCATTTTTGCCATTATACTTTTTGGTATATATACACTTGCGTTTACACCACTTGGAAATTCTATTGTCGCACCTTTTATAGAATCAAAAATTCGCCACGAAACAAAAATAGCGAGTAAATTAACTACATTTGTCTTAAATATGAGTAGTTTTGAGATTGTTTTGGAGCTTAGTCCAAGTAATATTGTAAGTGCCAATGGAAATTATTCTCTTTTTTCACGTGCTTTTGATATTGCCTATAGGGCAAAACTTGATCAGATGAGTGATTTACATGAGCTTGCCGGAGTTCCCATCATTGGAAGAATTTTTACAGAAGGTCATATCAAAGGCGATATGGATTTGATGCAAATAGATGGTTTAAGTGATATTACAAAAAGTGAGACCACTTATCATATCGAGCTAACACAGCTCCGTCCCACTTCTCTTCTTGCAAAAGTAAAACATGCGGACCTGCTTTCTTTGCTGCAGCTAGGTGGGCAAAAGCCTTATGCCAGTGCGCAGGTCGATATGGATATTGATTTTAAAAATATTATGCCGCATGCACTTGATGGAGTTTTGCATCTGCAAACGCACAATGGAAAAATTGATACAAAACTGATGCGAAGTGATTTTAATGTCACAATTCCCGAGATGGCATTTTCTATGAATGTAGACGCAAAACTTGAGCGTGAAAGAATTGATTTTGTCTATGCACTTCACTCAAACCTCGCAAAAATAGAATCATCGGGAAAAATAATTCCACAGCCTTTTTCTATGAATGTGAAATATAACTTGGATATTGAGGAACTTGCAGTTCTGAAGCCTTTCACAAATGCTTCGCTTCGTGGGCCACTCAATATTTTGGGAGAAGCAAAGGGGACAAAAGAGCGTTTGAAAATTGATGGCAAAAGTGATATTTGTGCTTCTAACACAAACTTTGTGCTGGAGATGAAGGATTTTAAACCCGCAACACTTCAGGCAAAGATGGATAATCTCAAGCTTGAAAAAGTTTTATATATGATACAGCAGCCTCATTATGCAGAGGGGCTTTTGTCGCTTGATGTCGATATCAGCGATGCACGAAGCAAAAGTCTCAAAGGCAATATAAAAACAAATATCACAAACGGTTTGCTGGATTCTCAATATATAAGCAAAGCTTTTGCATTTAAAAGTGAGATGCCAAAAACACTCTTTGATCTAAGCGCACAGAGTGTTTTGGATGCAAATAGTATCCAAACGCAAGTGACACTCAATACAAACCTTGCTACTTTGTCTATGCAAAAATTGCTTTTTGACACAAATGACACGTCGATCAATACAGATTATAAGTTCTCAGCCCAAAATTTGGATGCCTTTTATTTTCTCACGCAAAGACATATGCGGGGTGCACTTGTGGCAGAGGGGAGAGTGAAAAAATCAAAAGATTTGGATGTGACGCTTCACTCGAACATCATGAGCGGAACTTTAGAAGCAAAACTTCATAATGATGAGCTCTACGCAGAACTCAAATCACTCCAAACGCAGAGTATTTTACATACGCTTCTCTACCCTGAGATATTTGAAGCGTCACTGAGTGGAGCTTTTGCTTACAATCTTTTGGCAGATAAAGGAACTTTTGAAGCAAAATTTGCAGATGGACTCTTTAGCAAAAATGAGATATTTACACTCATCAAACATTACGGCATTTTAGATATGTACGCGGAGAGATTCCACGGGGATATCAACGCAAAGATAAACAAAGAGTTCATCGTCGCTTCACTTGAACTTTTGTCCAACAAATCTTCAATCAAAACGCAGCAAACAAAACTCAACTCTAAAACAAAAGCGATAGATTCAGAACTTGATTTAGTGGTCAATAACAACCCGATTTCTGCATCTATACAAGGGACTACGGATGCTCCAAAAGTCTCTGTTGATCTGGAACGGTTTATGAAGTCAAAAGCAGGCGACGCAGTAAAAAAAGAGGTCAATAAATTTTTAAAAGGACTTTTTTAGCCTAATGAAGAAGAATTTCTAGCGCCTCTTCATCCATCGCAAACTCTATACTTTGTATCTTTGCATCTTTGAGACGTAAAACAGTGACTGCGTTTTCTTTGTAGGGAAGCGTTTGGTTATAGAGTTCATCATGAGCTAGAAGTATCTCGTGCTTATATCCGCGCATTCTTGGAAGTATAAAGAGGTTGAGGATGCCTGAAGGCACCTGAGATACATCTATGAGCAGTTGTTCACTTTGTTTCATACCATGTTTTTCAAAATAAATATTGGCCACTTTTGTGGTCTCTTTATCCCAGCCTATCACCCAAACTCCATCTTGCATGAGCAGAGTTTTGTGCTCATGTTGGCTATTGAGCGTCACTGCGTTTATTCTCTCTCCAACTTGAAGCATTTGTGCTGAGAGTAAAAATGGTAGAAGCAAAAGAGAGAATTTTTTCATAGATTTCCTTAAAGAGCCGCATCGGCAAGTGTGAGACAAAAAAGTACCTCTTTGCCTTGCGTTTGAAGAGTTTGTACGGCCTGTGTGAGTGTTGCACCTGTTGTGATGATATCATCTACGAGAATCACTTCGTTTTGACTCAAGTATCCTAGTTCAAAATTTCTTGGATTAAGAAGTCTAAACTCCTTACTTTTGCCTGCATAAGAGACTCTATTTGTCGCTCGCAGTTTGTTGTAGAGCGGTTTGATAAAGTCAGATTTGAGTGATTTGTTCAGTATCGCTGTATGTGAATAACCGCTCATGGGCATATCATCTATAGGGATGGAAGCCACTTGATTTGTAAATGTGAACTCTTTGGCAAACTCTTTCAAAGCATTTTGAGCCAAAATCGAATAGATATAAAATCCAAGATCGGAGTGTTTTGTGTGCAGAAGATTTTTTATTTCACTGTACTTATAAAAAGAGAGGACTTCTATGTTTGAAAGTAGCTTGCGTTTCGTGAGTGTAGGTCTTAGAAAAGTTTTTTGACATGAGCGGCAGATATGAAAGAGAGAAGGATTTTCACAGAGTAAACATTTCATAATTTCCTCCATAGATTCTTACTTCATTTGCGCAAAAAAGCAGAGTCTCATCCTGAACTTTATTCAGGACCTCTCTCATGAAATCTTGCCGCTTTTGTAGTTTTATGGCTCGTAAGCGAGTTTTAGTCCATCTTCAAAACGGACATAAAAGCTTCTTGCGGAAGCTGTACTTTCCCGATAGATTTCATACGCTTTTTACCTGCTTTTTGTTTGTCGAGAAGCTTGCGTTTGCGGGTAATATCACCTCCGTAACATTTTGCAGTTACGTTTTTACCCATAGATTTGACCGTTTCACGAGCTATAATCTGAGAGCCTAAAGAGGCTTGGACAGCTACTTCAAAAAGTTGACGAGGAATTATTTCTTTCATGTTTTTAACTAAAATACGACCGCGAGAGAGAGCCTGATTTCTAGGCACAACAATACTCAGAGCATCGATAGCCTCTCCAGCTACTTTAATGTCAAGTTTCACAAGGTCGCCGATTCTAAATTCAATCGGCTCATAATCAAATGAAGCGTAACCTTTTGAAATTGACTTCAGTGTGTCATAAAAGTCCATGACAATCTCATTCATAGGAACTTCATACTCAAGCATAACTCTCCCCTCGTTGAGGTAAGTCATTTTTGATTGAGTCCCACGCTTATTGATGAGAAGCGTGATGATATTTCCAAGGTATTCACTTGGTGTAATAACGGTTGCTCTTACATAAGGCTCTTCAATTCTATCTATGCGGTTAGTTTCAGGAAGTTCTGATGGGTTGTGAACATTGATTTTCTCACCGTTATTGAGATAAACCTGATAAATAACAGATGGTGCAGAAGCAATTAAATCAAGGTCAAACTCGCGTTCAAGTCTCTCTTTAACAACCTCCATATGAAGCATACCAAGAAAGCCTACACGAAAACCAAAGCCAAGAGCCAAAGAAGTTTCAGGTTCATACGAGAGAGAACTGTCGTTGAGTCGTAGTTTATTGAGCGCATCACGTAAATTTTCAAAATCATCTGTGTCAATTGGATAGATGCCGGCAAAAACAAATGGTTTTGCTGGTTCGTAATCAACTACTGGTTCTTTCGTCGGATTTTTTGCATCTGTAATAGTATCGCCGACATGAATAACATCAACTTCTTTGAGACCTAGAACAACTATTCCTATCTCTCCAGTTTGGATAGAGAGTGTTTTTTGGCGTTTAAGCGGGTGCGGGTACATCAAATCTAAAACTTGGTGCTCTTCGTCGTTGCTCATCAGTTTTACAACTTGCCCTTTTTTTATAGAACCATCAAAGACGCGCACAAGTGCTAAAGCCCCAAGATAAGAGTCAAACCAGCTGTCGTAAATAATTGCTTTTGTTGTCGCATTCGTATCGCCAACAGGAGCAGGAATTCTATCAACAATAGCATCAATGAGCTCACGAATTCCAACACCAGTTTTAGCAGAAACCAAACATGCATCTGTAGCATCAATACCTATACTTGTTTCAATCTCTTCAGCGACTTTAATCGGATCTGCTGCAGGAAGGTCGATTTTATTGATAACGGGAATGAGTTCGAGGTTGTTTTCCATCGCAAGATAGACATTTGCGATAGTTTGTGCTTCAACGCCTTGTGCCGCATCTACAATAAGAAGCGCACCATCACTTGAAGCTAAAGATTTACTCACTTCGTACGAAAAATCGACGTGACCCGGAGTGTCGATCAGGTTGAGAATATAGTGCTCCCCATCTTTCACATAATCAAGACGAACACTTTGTGCTTTAATGGTAATACCGCGTTCTTGCTCGATGTCCATAGTGTCCATCATCTGTTTGGTGAGTTCTCGCTCGCTTACTGCTCCACACTCTTGGATAATACGATCCGCTAAGGTGCTTTTGCCGTGGTCGATATGTGCGATGATAGAAAAGTTTCTAATGTTTTTCAATAAATGTTTCCTCTGGAAATAAATTGTAAATTCTTCGCCTCAAAGAGGCTAGCTTTAGTCGCCACAGCGGCGAAAGCGTAGTAAAAGGGATGAGTTCCTTTTACGTGACTAAGAAAAAAGTGAATTTACGCTTTCGTTGTGGTAAACACGACGGATAACTTCAGCAAAAAGAGGTGCTACTGTAAGTACTTTTATTTTTGGGTGAGGTTTTGTCGCAAGCGTGTTTGTGATGATAAGTTCATCAAGTTCACCATGCTCAAGATTATCATATGCTTTTCCGCTGAGTACCCCGTGAGTAGCGCAAGCCATAACTGATGTCGCACCATTTTTTTTGAGAGCACTTGCAGCTTTGACCATAGTTCCGGCAGTATCGACCATATCATCGATCATGATGACATCATGACCGGCAACATCACCGATAATGTTCATAACTTCGCTTTCATTTGCTTTTTCACGGCGTTTATCCACGATAACCATCTCAAGACCGAGTCTTTTTGCAAAATAACGCGCACGTGCAACGCCGCCGATATCAGGAGATGCTATGATTGGGTTTGGGAGATTTTTGCTTTTGATGTACTGCTCAAAAGTGATAGAACCATAAAGATTATCAACCGGGATATTAAAAAAACCTTGGATTTGACCTGCGTGTAAGTCTATAGTTACAACTCTGTCAATACCTGCTGTTTGGTACATATCTGCTACGAGTTTCGCAGTGATAGGTACACGGGGAGCAGCTTTGCGGTCTTGTCGTGCATATCCATAATAAGGCACAACGGCAGTAATACTTGAAGCTGAAGAGCGGCGAAGCGCGTCTGTCATGATGAGAAGTTCCATCAAGTTGTCATTTGATGGAGCACCCGTTGACTGGATGATAAAAACATCACGTCCACGTACGCTTTCAGCGATTTGGATAGAGATTTCTCCATCACTAAATCTTTTAACATCGGCCTTAGCTAATGGAACATCTAAAATCTGGCAAACTTCTTTACCGAACTCAACACTAGCAGAACCAGCAAAAATCTTATAACCACGCATGGAATTCCTTTATGGGAAATTGAATGGGCGAATTATACAAGATTAGTTCTGAGGTGCTGTTAAAACGAAATACTTAAACGCAGTTTTTGCAAACTCCGGATAAAACTAAATCTGCTTTGGTGATTTCAAAGTTTTTTAAAGTGGATGCGGTATTGACGATAGCGTCAAGATCTAGGTTAATATCGTTTATTTTTCCACATTTCTCACACATTGTATGTGAGTGAGACTCTTTTGTTAACTCATAAACAGATTTGAAGTTGGGAAGTTTGACCTCTTGGATAAAAGTATTTTCAAGCATCAAGTTTATATTTTTGTAAATAGTCGCCAAAGATATAGAACTAAACCTTTTAATCATCACTTCATAAAGAGCGTCTATGCTCATGTGCCCATGCATATAAAGCATATCAACGATAGCCAAACGCTGTGGCGTAGCTTTTAAATTATGATTTCGTAGCATTTGTGTGTAATTATTCATAGCGAAATTATACAGTAATGGAGTTTAAAGGAGAAAAATTATCTATAATCTTTAATAATACTCTTAGTATCTGATATCGTACACTCAAACAAAGCTCTTTAAGTTGCAGGAAATTTAGTCTCTGCAACTCAAAACGCAGTTATTTTTTAGCAGCTTGACATTTTCCTGCTTGAAGCTCTTTTTTATTATTCTCTATAAACTTTGGTCCAAGTCCTTTTATTTCACTCAATGCTTCGACATTTTTAAAACAGTTTTGTTTTCTGTACTCTAAAACCGCATTCGCCTTTTTTTCGCCTAAACCTTTGAGAGTCATCAACTCCTCTTTGGAAGCATTGTTGATATCCACCGCTGCAAATAAAAATGTAGCACTTAAAACAGCCGTAGCCAAAACTAATAATTTCATGTGAAACCTTTGTGTTAATTTAGGGAACTTGAGAGATGCCCTTGGAAGCATTCTACATAATATATTATAAATAAACAAATAAAATTGTAATTATATATAATATTTTTTGTTATATTGTGTAAAAATAGAATTTTGGGCACTACCCCATCAACTTAAAAGAATTGAACTTGTTTTAGTGATTTAAAAAATAGAATCAAAGATGCTCTTGCATATGTACTGGCAGTGACGCTTTCGTAAGCTTGTTTAGAAAAATTTACAAGTTTTTCTTTTGAATCATTAAGTGTGTTTTGTAATGATTAGCTACTTTTTTTGAACATAATATTGAGGATAGTGACAAAATTGAGTTTTCTGTCTCTTGTAAAACTGTTTTTTTACTTTATGTGTTTCTTTAAACTTTCTCATCGAAATAAGACTTTTGATAGCATCTTCAGTGTATTTTTTAAATCTTTCATTTCTTGAACTCTATGTTTAAAGTCACTAAAGCAAGTTTTATTCTTTTAAGTCAATGGGGTTAGATGGTAGAGCCCCGTAATCTTGTAAGTTCGGCTTGAACTTTGGCTACGTGCTCTTTTACTCTTACATTTTCCCAAAGTGCTTTTACAACTCCGGCAGGATCTATGATAAGTGTTGTGCGCACGATGCCCATATACTCTTTCCCGTAGTTTTTCTTCATCTGCCAAACACCGTATGATTGCATCATACTTGTATCTTCATCACTTAGCAGCGTGATAGTAAGTGCCTGTTTTTCTATGAAATTTCTATGGCGTTTTGTGCTATCCGCACTTACACCGATGATGATGGCATCAAGGTCTGAGAAATCAGGTGCCGCTTCGCTAAACTCACACGCTTCTGTCGTACATCCTGGCGTACTGTCTTTTGGATAAAAATAAAGCACTATCCATTTTCCTTTGAGATCACGTAGGCATATCTCGATATCGTCTTGATTTGGGAGACAAAATTCTGGAGCTTTTGTATCTATTTGCATCATCTTTTATTTTCCTTTTTATAACTTATTTCGTTTTGTTTGATATCTATAATAAACAAATCCTAAAATAATTAAAACGCCGACAACTGCTATGGTTATCTGTTTGAGGTAAATGTCTATAAGCTCTTTGTTTTCTCCTATAAAATATCCAAGTAAAACGAGTATTGCAGCCCAAATACCTGCACCCAAACTAGTATAAAACGTAAATGTTTTCAAATCCATACGTGCAAGCCCTGCAGGAATTGAGATAAGCTGACGGATACCTGGAATAAGTCGACCTATAAATGTTGAAATATGCCCGTGTTTCATAAAATAAGCGTCCATCTTATCTAAGGCACTCTCTTTGATAAAAAAGTATTTACCATAGCGTTCTAGGAGTTTTCTTCCCAAAAGAAGGGCAAGATAGTAGTTGACAAATGCCCCAACTAAAGAGCCTCCTAAAGCACTTACCATGATAGCTGCGATATCCATCTCGCCATTTGATGCAAGATACCCTGCGGGAATTAGTACAATCTCACTCGGAAAGGGGATAAATGAGCTCTCTATTGCCATGAGTATAAAAATACCAATATATCCCCAATCAAAGATTAAATCAACTATCGTTTGTGCCATCTCTTTTAACATTTAAATTCCTTTATATAATATATTTATCAACCAAATAGTTACAATATGGTTGTGTGTTCTTAAAGACTCATAGTTTTCACAAAGGCTAATAATAAACAGGGTTCTTTCCTTTGTGGAAAATCGTACCAGCACAAAAAACGTCTTGTTTTAGTTTTATCAAATAATCTATAGGATGCTAGGGGAAACTGACAATTTCTACCTTTTATAACGCAAAGCTATATGATATAAATAAACTAACTACAAGAAGTGTATTGTGTATTATGTTGGAATTGATGTTACAAAAGAAAAACATTATGTTCGTATCTTGGGTAGTACTAATGAGTTTGCCTTCAAACCATTTTGGATATATTCAGGTCTACTTGGTCTTAGAGAGTTACTTAAGAGATTAGCTGAATTATTCCTTGATAATGATGATTTTATTATAGGCGTAGAATCAACAGGTGCATTTAGTGGAAATCTCTATGAGTATATTACAGATGCTGATTATTAAGTGATACTTTTAAACTCTTGTCAAACTACAAAGAATAGAGACTTTAGCACTATGAGAAAGATTAAAAACGATTCAATTGATGCATATGTAATTGCCGAGTTTTTATCTAGCAATAAATATAAAGTGAATCATATTAGCAGTGAGAAGATTCCCATCTGATAAAGCTTTGATTGGCTATTTAGGTCTTTATCCTACTCAGTATCAATTAGGAAACTCTTTATCCGTTGGCAGGCTTGCGAAGCGAGGTATTCAATAGCTCTAAGCATGCCCTTTATATGGCTACTGTATCTTCTGTGCTCCATAACGATGAACTTAGAAATAAAGTATTATCTGGCAAAAGTACAAAAAAGCAACTATCATGCACTCAATTTTTAAATACAATACACCTCACAATTCAAAAAGAGCTCTGGTCTCTAAATGATATTAATACAGTTAGTTTTAACACTTGTGAAACAATGAGTTTTTAAGGAACACGACCAAATAATATAACCTCTAAACTATGCGGTTATACCTTAGTATTTGATCATCTGAGTATTCGTAATTTTACAAATACTCAAATAATGAAAGACATTTTCAATGTCTATAAAGAATAGCTCCTCGTTTAAGATATTCTTTATAGGATGTTTTTTACATTTTTGTGAGTATATCCTATGCTTTATTTTTTATACCTTATGCTTACTTTTTTAAGGTAAGTCCCACCCACAAGATACACTATATTTATCACTTTTTATTTTTTATTGATATTAGGGTAGTTCTAAAACCCCTCCCATAAGGATAGAGTTTTTAGAAGTCCTCATCAATGCCATTAAGTTAAGCTAATAAAATCATTTGTTTGCATTATATTTTTCTTAATTTTCAATATTTTCTTTTTGAGATGATTTACCAAGTTTGTAGCTATTGTAGATTTATGAATATCTCCATCAAGTCTTTGTTTTAATTGTCTATTTTGTTTTATAGTAATTGTATTTGTCAGAAAGAGTTCCCCCATTTATTCTAGCATATCATCTAATGGTTTATCTGAATAACTGACCTTACGCACCTTTTAATTTCCGTAGTTCCAAAAAAGCCATTTGATTGGCACGAATTAAAAGTTTGGTTCTAAGGGCGAAATGATTTAGTGCATGTTTTATTTTCAATACTTCAAGTTTGAATACTGAATATATAGCCATAAATACATGATTGGCTTGGGTTTTAATCGTCTTTGTTGGAGATTTAGCTAAAGCGGCATTAGATTTCAATGATTTATACCGTCTGTATAAAGTTCAACGTAATCTGTTTTCATACTTTGTCAATTTTCCCAAAATGGGAAATAACTATGTTATACTTTACGACTCTTTAATTGGGGTGTAAGCAAAGAGAGTGCTGTTTCTTAGCACTCTGGATTAAAAAATATTATGACGGGACTCCACTAATCATAGTTTCAGACTTTTTTGATAAAATCATCACAAATAAACCAATACAAAGAAATTTACTTATGGAACAAACACAAGCAAGAGCCAATATTTATGCTCTTTTGTCTCGAACACTTATTCAAGAACTTGATGCACAGACATTGCAAATCATCAAAAACGATGCAAATATTATGGATTTTTTGCCTACTTTTAAAGAGTGGAAAGCTTTGGATGAATTTTCTGATGCGGTACTTTTGGAAGAGCATATGAACCCGGACTTTGTAAATCTTTCTCTTTTGCACCTTATCCCGTATGAAACTTTTTATACGCGTGAAGATCAGATGATAGAAACAGGCGGGGCAAACCCTGTGACGGATATGTATAGCGCTTATGATTTTATGGTGGATTATGAAGTCTCTCGTACTATCTCAGCAGATCATATCGGCGTAGAATACGAGTTCATGCATCACCTTGCAAAAGCAGAGCTCAAAGCGCGAGAAGAGGGTGACATGAGCGCCGTTGCAGAACTCCAAAATATTCAAAAAGAGTTCTTAAACAAACATCTTTTGGTTTGGGCACCAATGTATCTTATCAGTATGAAATACGAAGCTAGAACGCCGCTTTATTATGATGTAGCGGATATGGCGTTGGAGTTTATCCTCAGCGACAATGAATATCTAAATAAAGAGCTTTTGGCATAATGTCCCTACTGCACTTAGAAGCAAGTAAATGTGTCCGTTCTTTGAGCGTGGATAGTCAATGTAATAAATGTGAAGTAGTCTGTCCGACTGCGGCGATAGTCGTGGGAGACAATCCCCTTCCTTCTATCAATTTTTCCGCCTGTGTCAGTTGTGGCGCTTGCCATGGAATATGTCCGAGTGAAGCCCTTGGTTTGGAAAATTTTAACGCTACGGACTTCTTTTTTGATTTTGTAGAAGAGAAAGAGGCGCATCTTATTTCGTGTAGAAAAAATGTTCCCTGTATCGCAGCTTTGAGCGTTGAGCATCTCATCTCTATTGCCGTACTCAAAAAAGAGCTTGTGCTGGATACGGGATATTGTCATAGTTGTGAGATTGCTACGACCTGTTATAAGCAGATACTCCAAAACTATGAAGAGGCGAGTTATCTGCTTGAAGCGATGGAAAATGATGCAAATGTGCGACTTGAAGATGTTTCGTATGTCGATGATGCAAAACCAAGTGACAGAAGAGATTTTTTAAGTGCTATCAATCTTGCGACCATAGGAAAAGTAAAAAAGAGTTTTGAAGATGAGGTGAAAAAAGCGAGTGACGAACTCACAGCGCACACCTTACAAAAGACGGATATCGCACTGCTGAAGCAAAAACGCATACCGCAAAAACGCAAGATATTTTTTACAGCCATAAAAAGAGTGCAGAAGCCTTCACAGTTTCATATCGTAGATGCTTCAGAGGTAAGTTTTACTTCACAGAAAATCATGGATGCGTCATTGTGTACGGCATGTCAGATGTGTTACCGCGTTTGCCCCAGCGGCGCGCTGAGTTCTGATATCAAAAACTCAAAGATAGACTTTGATCCTTTTTTATGTATCAAGTGTCACATTTGTCATGATGTTTGTGCGACAGATGCACTCACACTCTCAGGTGCATACAATGTCAAAGAGTTTTTTGAACCGACTGTAGTCAACCTGATCTCTTTTAAGGTCAGAAGATGTGATGAGTGCGATATGATCTTTAGCACAAATTCACCTCAGAGACTCTGCCCAAGATGTAAGGTCGAAGAAGAAGAAGCACGCTCCCTTTGGGGCATAACGGAGGATATGTAGTATGATGAACAATGCAAATGAAATATCACGCCAAACAAAACTCTATGGATATATAGGTGAACATGCCGGCTCATCTAGGTTTTGTACGGTGATAAACAAAAGTTTTAAAGAAAACGCAGATGATGCGATGATGATACCTATGAATATCCGCGAGGATGATTTGTATTTTACGATATCAAACATACGCCAATCACATCTTCATGGAGTGGTCATTTCCAGTGAATACACTCAAAGTGTAGTTGAGATACTTGATGAAGCTTCGCAGCTTGTCAAACGCAGCGATATGTGCGATATCATCTATAAAAAAGAGGAAAAACTTCACGGTGATATCTTTAGTTTGCGTGCTCTTAGTGAGCATCTTAAAGATTTGTCCGCCACAAAAATAGCGATCATAGGAGTAAACCCTTATGCAAAAGCTTTTTCATTTTTGGCGTGTGGTTTTTCTGTGAGTTATTTTCATGAAAACTTAGAAGAGTTGATGGCTTTTACCCAAGAGGTAGAAATCCGTGATGCGGATCTCAACCGTCTAGCAGAGGGAATGTCGGTCGATCTCTCAGGATATGACGCAGTTTTGGATTTTTCGGATATGAGTAGTTTTGAGATGATTAAAAAATTGCCAAAACATAATCTAGATATGAAAAACGACAAGCAGTTTTCTGCTTTGAAACAAAGAGTACATGAGCTAGGCACAAGCTACACAAGCACAGATATGATAATCGATAAACTTTGTACAACAGCCTACAGAGCAATAAAAAAGTAAATAAATAAAGGATAATTAGAATGAATAAAGATGATTTTGGCGATTTGAGAGTTGAGTTTGATAAGTTTGTTCGTGAGAAATGTTCACTAGAGGGAGAAGAGGGTGCGAGTCAAAATCCTGATGCCGGAGATAAAGTAGATGAAGAGCCGGTTCCTCAGTTTGTTGATGCACTCACTACAAAGTTATTGGCACCGGCACACAGCGGTATCTATCTTTCGCGTTTGGATATCAAACGTATAGCTGAAGCAATAGATGAGTCTCTTCCGATCAAAGAACGTCTCAAAATGGTACGCGCACTCTTTAGACATACGACAAAAAAAGAGTATCTTGAGCGTGCATTTGGCGAGATAAACAAACACATCAACGGGCGTATCTTTATCTATGAAGAACTCTCAGAAGCTTTTCCTGCATCAAAAAGTCACTTCGACAATCATATAAATAAAGCAAAAAAAACGATGAAGATGTTTGAAAGTATCGTAGAGGATTTTGAAGAGATAGAACCGACGGATGACCCTTTGATAATTTGAGGGTTTGCGGGAGAGTTAGATTCCCGCTATTTGAAGATAGCCCTGCCATAAAACAGCGCTGAGTATTCCCGCGGTAAAACCTGCGATGATATCATCGCCCATCACACCTACACCGCCTTTTGCTTCCCGATCGATACGACCGATAATAGAAGGTTTTGTGATGTCAAAATATCTAAAAAGCACAAAAGACAAAAGCGACTGGATAAGAAAACCATTCTCAAACGCAGTGACTTCTGAAAAACCTACGCTCATGGCGGGTGCGACGCTGAGTGCAAACCACATACCCGCAAGCTCATCTATTACGATGCTTTGATGGTCGTGTAAGCCCGTCTGTGCTTCATACTTGTTTATCTCTCTGATGGCAATGATACTAATAAGTGAAGTGGCCAAAAAAAGTGTATAGGCATCAAAGTAGATGAGAATAAGCATACCAAATGGAAGTGCTACGAGTGTGCCTACTGTTCCCGGTGCTTTGGGCGATAAACCGCTGTAGCCAAGAGTCAAAAAAAATCTGTTCATTGCGTTTTCCTCTCTTATGTCAGCGAAGTTGTCTGATACATTTTCATAAATTCTAAATAAAAATCTTTTTCCGTATGCTCTTCCAAAAGTCCTCCCGCAGGAAGCAGGTGGTAGTAGAGTTTTTCGAGATTTTTAAAGCGGTTTGGAATCAGTTTAGAGAGTATAAACGCAGAGATCTCTTTTCTGATAAGTACAGCAGGCGGTAAAATACCAAGTTCCAAAAGCTCTAATATCGAGTCTGAATGGTAAGAGATTTGGTGATGTTGTCCGTGCGGGCAGCTTGATTTTGAGACAAGCGTTCGGCATTTGTCACAGTAAACATATTCGCTGGAAATTTTGATTTCCATATCGATGCCGACTACTTTATCGATGATAGATTTGTTGGAGTTACAGTCATAAAACATACCCAGACCTGCATGGTTTCTGCCGACACTCATTCTATTACAGCCATAGTTACTCGCCACAATAGCATCAATGATAATTTCGTTGTAACCTGCAAAAATATAGCTGTTCTCAAGAGGAACAATGATGACACGATTTTTTGGGAGATAGTTATTGATAAAAAATTCCAAAGACTCTTTGCGTATATCATAACTGAGATTTTGGTTGTTGTAGGGTTTGAGTAAAAAGATGATGAGTAAATCTGTAGCATCAAGCGTTTCACGGATAAGGCGCTCATGTGCTCTGTGTAGAGGATTTGCCGCCATAAAAAGAGAGCTTATGTGTTTGGCACCCATAAGCTCTTTCGCCTCTTTGATAGCTTTGATATTTTCATTTTCTTTTGGATCAGCGAGGATGTATTCCCCGCAAATAGCAAGTTTTCCTAGTCGTTTTATAGTGTTCATAACACCCGGATGTCCCAAATCATCTGTTCCATAGATATGTTTGGTTCGCTCACTTGGATTTATCTCAAAAACTTCATCTACAATAAGTGTTGCGAAAAGTTCATTGTTGCAAAAGATATCAAGTGTTTCGCCTTTGTGAAGAGATTTTAGGACTTGGTGGTTCATTTTGCCCGAAGGTGCTAGGATAAACGGGAAAGGGAAAGACTTGCCATCTACGAGTGAAGTCTCAAGTACGACTTTGGATTCTGCCTCTCCCATCAGTTTTGTGACGGGATACAGAAGTCCACCTTTGACAAGTTCAAGTACCGAAGCTGCCTCTTTGTCGATGAAAAGTGTTTTATTTTTTCTTGATGATGTCATACTTTTTTCTCTTTTCCCATAAGCTTTTTCTCGAAATTCCGAGTTTTTTGGAGAGTTCAGTGTCTGGATATTTATTTTGGTAGTTGAGAACAATATATCGTACATAGTCCTCTATCGGAAGAATGTCACCCTTATCAAAGATGTTGTTTTCGCTTTTCATTTCTATAATCTGGTATTTTACATCTTCTATTTTATCACTGCTTGTAACGATAACTTTTTTGTTTGCAATCAAGTCACAAAAGATTTTTTTATCACTTTTTTTGAGCACTTGATAATCAATAACATAGATGATGGTATTTTGAGGCAGGGAATCTATCTCACTCATCGCCTTGGGATCGCTCAAACTTACAAAATGGATAGGTTTGTTTTTTTTGTGCGCATAATTAAAAGCAAAAGCATCTGCATATTTTTGAAAACTTGTTGCAATAAAAAGAGGTAGTTCAATGTGTTCGCTCGTATATTCATTTGAAACACTTGAAAATGTATGATTGAGGTATTTTTCATAAGCACTATTGCGTCTTTTGAGCCGCTCATAGTCCTGATAGTGATCAATTTTGCGTATAAGTTCTTCAATCATAAAAGGCTTGAGGATATAATCTTTTGCGCCTGCGCTGAGAGGTTTTGAGACTGTATCATTGCTGATATAAGAGACCATAAGTATAACGATCGACTTTTTAAAAGTTTCTATAACAGGAGTGAAATCCTGTCCATTGATATTTGTCGATAATAAAACGACATCATAATTAGTGCCCTTAATGGCATCTTTTGTTGACGTACACATCTCACATGAATGACCCAACTCACCCAATTTTGTAGCGATACTTTGCGCTAGATAGACTTCATTTTCTATAATTAATATTTTCATCATCACCCTTTATTTTGTCCAATCAAAATATTTTAAATTTGCATTTGCAAGTACACCGACACCTTCGCCTCTACCAATAAAGCCAAGTTTTTCAGTAGTGGTGGCTTTAATGTTTACTCTTGAAGAATCGATTTGCAAGATGGACGCTAATGTATGTCGCATCTCTAATTTATATACGCCAAGTTTTGGTTTTTCTGCTGCGATAGTGATATCTACATTGATGATGCAATATCCAAAATTTGTCAGTTTTTCTACGACTCTTTTGAGAAGTTCTTTTGAATCTATTCCTTTGTATGTAGCATCATTATCAGGGAAAAGCATCCCGATATCTCCCATGCCGGCAGCACCTAAAAGTGCGTCGATAAGTGCATGGATAGCAACATCTCCATCGCTATGCGCTTTGAAACCAAACGCAGAGTCTATTTTGACTCCGCCTAAAAACATCTCACCGCCATCATCAAAAGCATGGACATCAAAGCCGTTTCCGCTAAGGAGATCCAAAGATGGACCTTTTAAACAAGGCAGTTTTTTGAGGTCATGCATATAGGTTATCTTATGCGCCGCTTCATCTCCAAGAACAAAACTACGAGAGCCTCCATGAGCTACGATGGCACTACTCTCATCTGTATATTCATTATCGTTTTGTAAGGCTTGTTTTAAGATGGCAGTGCGTGAGAGTTGGGGTGTTTGTACCAGTTTTACTTTTTCTCTATCTATAGTTACATCATCATAAACTATGGTATCGGAGGCTTTGAGATAGGGAACGATACAGTCTGCAGAAGATTTTTGAGAAAGGATGGTCGCTAAAAATGTTTCGTTTATACAGGCTCTTGCGATATCACTTACAAGAACATACTCCGTTTCTACCTCTGCAAGAGCGTTTTTCAAAGAGCCTTGTCTTGAGTCTGCGCCTTCTACAAAAGTATAAGCGGCGTAGTGTTTCATAAAGGCAAGATCATCTTTAGATGAGGTGATAATAATCTTTTTAAAAAGATTTGTCTCTTCGAGTCTTTGTGCTACAAATTGCCACAGAGGTTGATGGTCTATTCGAAGCCATTGCTTTTTGACTTGAAGAGCAAAACGGCTAGAAGTGCCTGCTGCAAGTAATACGAGAGTTAAGTCAGACAATAAGACTCCTGCCAAAAATGTGTTACGAAATTATACACAAAAAATCTGTTTTTCTCCTAAAAGGAAGGAGCTGTGATGCCTGTATGCAAGAGTATATAAAATATAAATTGAGTTAGATGACTTAATGCTACTTTAACTTTATTTGACTATATTTCCAGTAAAGCATAATAAATTATATAGGAGAAAACTATGAGATCTTCATGGGTAAAAGAGCGTGAAAATGATCCTGTTAGAACGCAGATGTACTACGCAAAGCAAGGCATTATCACGCAAGAGATGGAATATGTCGCTAAGATAGAAGAGTTGTCTCCTGAACTTGTAAGAAGTGAAATCGCTCGTGGTAGAATGATAATTCCTGCGAATGTCAATCATACATCTTTAGAGCCAATGGCAATAGGCATTGCCTCAAAATGTAAAATCAATGCAAATATCGGTTCATCAGCCATCGCTTCGGATGTGCAGGGTGAAGTTGAAAAGATGCAAGTTTCTCAGCATTATAAAGCAGATACTGCGATGGATCTCTCTACGGGTGGAGATCTGGATGAAATACGCAAAGCAGTAATAGGCGCATCAAAGATTCCTATAGGAACGGTGCCTATTTATCAAATCCTTCATGATGTAGGAAATAAGATAGAGGATTTAAGTATAGAAGTTATGCTTGAAGTTCTTGAGCGTCAGGCAAAACAGGGTGTTTCTTATTTCACGATTCACGCAGGTTTTTTACTCTCAACGATGCCAAAAGTTGCTAAACGCAAGATGGGTATCGTGAGTCGTGGCGGCTCACTTATGGCTGCATGGATGATGCACTACCATAGAGAAAATCCTTTTTATACTGCCTTTGATGAGATCTTAGATATCTGTGCAAAGTATGATGTTTCTCTTTCTTTGGGAGACTCTCTTCGTCCGGGATGTTTAGCAGATGCTTCGGATGATGCACAATTAGGTGAACTTAAAATTTTAGGTGAACTTACACTGCGTGCTTGGGAAAAAAATGTTCAGGTAATGATAGAAGGACCGGGACATGTGCCTATCAACCAGATAGAACGCAATATGAAGATACAAAGAGAGCTTTGTCATGAAGCTCCTTTTTATATTCTTGGACCGCTTGTTACGGATATCGCGGCTGGATATGACCATATCTCATCGGCTATCGGAGCGGCTGTGGGCGGATGGCACGGAGCAAGTATGCTTTGTTACGTAACACCAAAAGAGCATTTGGGTCTTCCAAACGCAGATGATGTTCGTGAAGGAATCATCGCGTATAAAATAGCAGCGCACGCTGCAGATATCGCGCGTGGTCGCAAAGGTGCGAGAGATATTGATGATGCGATGAGTGATGCAAGATATGCCTTCGACTGGGAAAAACAGTTTGAACTGGCACTTGATGGTGAAAGAGCGCGCGAGTATCATGATGAGACTTTACCTCAGGATGTATTTAAAGAGGCGGAGTTTTGTTCTATGTGTGGACCAAAGTTTTGTTCGTATAAAATAACGCAAAATATCATGGACAATCCAGAGATGATTGCGCAGATAGCGGAAGATGCAAGAATCGCAGAAGAGATAAGACAAGAAAAACTTAAAGAAGCTATTTAAAATTAAATCTTCCTTTAAAGCTCTTGATTGTAAAATAAGACAATTTTTGTCTTATTTAAATATGATAGAGTACGAAAATCAAAACAAGCACAATTTAATTGAATAAAAAGGAATAAAATGACTGAAGAAATCGTAAAATCAGCCCTGAAAAAAGTTTTGTATCCGGGTTTTACAAAAGATATCGTGACTTTTGGATTTGTCAATAATATAGTAATCCATGGACACGATGTTAGTTTTGCAGTAGATATCACATCAAGCGCTCCAGAAGTTGCACAACAGATACAAGATGACGCGACTGCAGAACTTAAAGCTGTAGGTGCCGCTCATGTAGTATGCCAGATAAACGCACCAAAAATGCCAAAAGAGAGTTCATCTAAAGGGAAAAATATAGCGCCTCAGGTGAAAAACTTCTTGATGGTAAGTTCGGGTAAAGGTGGAGTCGGTAAATCAACTACATCTGTAAATATCGCTATAGCACTTGCAGCACAAGGCAAAAAAGTCGGTCTTTTGGATGCGGATATCTATGGACCAAATATCCCTCGTATGATGGGTATCGCTGATATCAAACCTGAAGTAAACGGAAACAAAGTTCTTCCAATCAAAGCATACGGTATCGAAGTTATGTCTATGGGTTCGCTCATGGAGCCGGGTCAGTCACTTATCTGGCGTGGAGCGATGATTATGAAAGCTATCGAGCAGTTCTTACGCGATATCTTATGGTCTGAGCTAGATGTACTTGTTATCGATATGCCTCCGGGAACAGGTGACGCACAGCTTACACTAGCGCAAAGTGTACCGGTTACCGCAGGTCTTACGGTTACAACACCTCAAGGTGTTTCACTTGATGATTCTCGTCGTTCACTTGATATGTTTAGAAAATTACATATTCCAATTGCGGGTATTATCGAGAACATGAGCGGTTTTATCGCTCCGGATACGGGTGTTGAGTATGATATCTTTGGCAAAGGTACTTCGACACCTATGGCAAATGAATTTGATACGAAAATCATCGCAGAGATTCCAATCGAGCCTAGTATCAGAACAGGCGGAGATGAAGGGAAACCTATCACTTTTGTAAATCCTACTTCTGAGTCAGCGAAACGCTATATGGCTGCAGCTGCTTCTGTATGGGCAACGATAGAAGAGATAAACGCAAACGGTGGTGTTGACAATCAAGCTGTTCAACCGACTACACCTCCCGGTGTAAGTGCGTGTTCAACTCCAAAACCACAAGCAGCTCCAGCGCCAAAAAGCGAAGAGAGTTGTGGAACAGGATGTGGCTGTCACTAAGTGACATCCGCTCCTCTCACGATAAACCTTATATTTTTTTATTGATGAAGCGTAGTTAGTTGAGAGGGATAAACGCAGTGTTTGCGTTTATCTGAGATTACTGTTGTCCGACATCTCCGCCGCATATTCAACTATTTTGTTGCGTCCTGTAGTTTTGGCAACATAGAGTGCCGTATCTGCAAACTTGATACATTTCCAGATGCTATCAGCATCTGTAGGATATTTTGAGATACCGATACTCATAGTTTTTTGCATTGTCTCTCCATTGCCCACTTCAAAGATGATATTTGCAAAAGCGGAGTGGATTTTTTTGGCAACATTAAGAGTGCCTTCATCACTTGCATTATAAAGAAGCACAACAAACTCTTCTCCCCCATAACGTATCGCCAAATCGGCTTCACGGATACATGCTCTTATCACTTTTCCTATCTCAACGATAACTTTATCGCCCACATCATGCCCGTAGGTGTCATTTACTTTTTTGAAGTAATCCACATCAAGCATCAGTATGTTGTATGTTTCATTGGAACGTTTTGCTTGAGACATAAATTGGTCGATAAATTCTTCTAAAAATCTTCTATTATAAAGACCTGTCATTGCATCTTTTAAAGAAGTTTCACGCAGTTTGTCCATCAGTATTCTGCTCTCAATAACTGGTTTTGCAGCTTCAAGATAGTTCTTGATACTTGGTATCTGAGAGTTTATTTTATTGATATCTTTGAGATCTTTTGCAGTGATTGAGATAATCAAAGAGTGATCATTGTTGATAGTAAATGGCAGGCAGATATATTTAAGCTCCTCTGCATTGCAGGTTTTGCAGAGATCTATAAACTCAGTAGAGATGACATCTGTTTTTGTTCTGTGTGCACGACAAAGGTTAGAGTCATCGTTTACACTAGCAAAACAGATACTCTCTCCAGTAGAAATATAAACAAGTTTTCTGAAACTTGTAATATTGTTGACTTCATAAAATGCAAAGTGTTCAATATTGTATTTTGTTCTTAGAACATCTATTATCCTGCCATATACAACTGTTTTGGAAGCATCTATTTCTATGGTTTTTTTGAACTTGTAGATATCTGAGAGTTCGCCTATGATGGTTTTTGCTTCATAAAGCGGGTCAGAGGAAGTCACACAGCCTTGAGGGATAAAAGTACCTAGATTGTATTTGATATCTCCAAAAGTTGATTGCATTTTTCTAAAGAGAGTGTTTATTTGGTTGACAATCTCTTTTCCATCTCCAGTGACTGAAGTTTCAAACTCATGAGTAAAATCACCGCTATAAGCTTTTGTGATACCGTCTTGAAGATTTTGAAAAAATTGCATATAGGGTGTGACATAATGGTTTATTAGAACAAGGGCAATAATCATAAAAAGAAGATTAATACCAAGAATTTTGAGGATAGTATATGTACCGCTATTACGCATGCCTGTTATGTCAAACTCCATACTGATAGCTCCAAGAGTATCGCCGCGTTTGACATCATGGCAGCTTAAGCAGTTAGGGCTATTTACTTCTGCCGTTGCTTTATAGGGGATAGTAACGCGTAAGAGAATTTTATCTGCTTGTTCTTTTACTTCTTTAAACTCTTCACCACTTTGCAAAACTTTTTCATCAATAGCATCGCGAACAGATTCATTGTGCAAACCCTCTCCATACTGGGCAATAACACTTTTTGAGCGAACTACCCACAAAGCTTTTACATCATCGGTGTTGGATATTTGATTGAGAAAATAGGCACGATTATCCATAACACCATTTATCATATGTGCCGTAAGTCCATCTTTGACGAGGTTAGCAGTCATTTCTGCTTTTTCTGAAGCACTGTTGAGACTATAGTCTCTGAAGTTCAAAGATACATTGATAATAGTTGCGATGCCAAGAGTAAGCAGCATCAAAGCAACTATAATGAGAAGTTTGTTTTTTGTTTGCATGGTGCCTCGATTTGAAAAATTAACACCCATACTATCTAAGTAAAAGTTAATTTTAAGTAAAATTAAAAAAACTTATTCTACGGTTACACTTTTTGCTAGATTTCTCGGCATATCTACATCGTTTCCAAGTCTCACAGATATCTCAAGAGAGAGAAGTTGCAGTGCTACCATCATCTCAAAAAACTCTAGCATATAATCTTCATAGGAGTTGATAGGGATAAAATCATCTGCTTTGTCAAACTCAAGGGCACTGATAGTACAGATAGTTGCATCTCTTGCGCTTAACTCTTCAACATTACTTTTGGCTTTGTCATAAAGTAGATGCTGTGGTAAAAGCGCGATAGTAAAGAGCTCAGGGTCTGCCAGAGCGATAGGACCGTGTTTCATCTCACCTGAAGGGTATCCTTCTGCGTGAAGATAGGATATCTCTTTAAGTTTGAGTGCACCCTCAAGAGCCAAAGGATAAAAGATGTCGCGTCCTATAAAGAAAAAACCATGCCCGTGAAGGTAGCGTTTGGAGAGTCTTTTGATTCGCTCATGCATGGCATCACTGACTTTTACACTTCCAGGAACTTGACGCATAAGTGCAATCTGTTTTGCTATTTCAAGAGCATCAAGCGAATTTTTGAGTTTGGCCACATACATACTCAGCATCCAAAAAACCATAACCTGTGTAGCAAAAGCTTTTGTAGAAGCCACACCTTTTTCAACGCCTGCACGTGTCAATATACAAGCATCCGCTAAACGCACCATCGAAGAGTTGTCCACATTACAGATGACTAAAGTTTTTAGACCTGCAGCTTTTGCCATTTTGAGGGTTTCGAGTGTATCGGCTGTTTCCCCACTTTGTGAAATCACCACAAAAAGTGTATCCCGACTCATGATAGGTGAGCGGTAACGGAACTCACTTGCGACTTCTACGGATGTTTTTATTTTCGCATAGCGCTCAAAGAGATAGGTTGCAGTGAGTGCTGAGTGATATGATGTCCCACAGGCACAAAGTTTTATCTCGTTGATACCCTCAAAAAGTGAAGCGTCAAGTTCATCAAAGACAATCTCCTTATCGCTAAGTCTTCCTAGAAGCGTGTCTATAATAACATCACTTTGTTCATAAATTTCTTTTTCCATAAAAAAGCGAAAGCCGTTTTTTTGCGCGGAGAGTTTGTTTTGTGTGAGTTTTGTAAAGTGGGGATTTTTTTTCTGACCCATTTTGTCAAAAATAACAATTTCATCAGCGGAGATATACCCATAGTCACCATCATCAAAATAGTTCACATCACTACAATGACCGATAAGCGGTGTATCGGAGGAAGCAAAATATTTGTCGTTTTGTGCATCAATGCCCACAAGCATTGGTGAGCCGTGTTTGGCAAAAAAGATAGTCTCATCTTCACCTTTTGTCACAAGCAAGATGGCATAAGCTCCATGAAGTTGCGAAATTGTCTGAGAAAAGGCTTCGAGTGTATTTTTTGCAGATCTCAGGTTTTTCTCAAAAAGATGTACGATGACTTCCGTATCTGTCTGGCTCAAAAAGTGTATGCCCTCCGCCATGAGTTCTTTTTTGAGTGTTGCGTAGTTTTCGATAATACCGTTGTGTACGACATAAGAGCTTTCACCCATATGTGGATGGGCATTGAGTTCGGTTGGTTTTCCGTGTGTCGCCCAGCGAGTGTGTCCGATACCTACGGCAAAATCTTGTGTGATAAAATCTTTTGTTTTTTCTTCGAGATTGACGAGTTTACCTACAGCTTTATAGCTTTCAAAAGTATCATTTTGTAAAACTGCTATCCCAGCAGAATCATAACCTCGGTATTCAAGTTCTTTTAATCCCTCAAGTAAAATCTCTTTGGTGTTTTTTCTCCCTATATATCCGACTATTCCACACATATTGTAATCCTTTTGATGTTTTATTTTGTTAGAAGTGTATAAATCTTGTCGATATTATTGCATATTTTGTTTTGTTTTTCCATTAAAAAAGTATCTTTTACTTTATACTTGCCACTATGGATTTTTGCTGTTACTATATTGATATGCAGGGCTTCAAAACAGCTCATGATATAAGCTAAAAGTCCGCGTTGATTACTTGTTTGCACACTTATCTCTGCGTGTGTGAGAGAGTGTTCGCAGTCGATACTAATCTGCTCTTTTTTGATGGTTATATTGAGGTTTTTTATCTCTTTTTGCATATCAAAAGAGTTAGCGATGATATGTTCTACCTCGGCGACTTCTTCTTCTGTGATATTTTTGACAAAGTCTATTTTGAAGTATTTTACATCATCAAAAAGTGTAAGGATTTCCATAGTGCCTACATCCAAGCGGCTAAGGCTTGCGAGAAGATAGCTGATATTTAGAGGTATTTTTCTAAATATTTCTATAGTCAAAAACTGTTTGTGTTTGATGTTAAAACTGTAGTTTTGCACCTCTTTGGCTTGAAGTGCTATAGAGATGATATCTTCTGTAGTATGCGAAAAGAAAAAGAGATTGGACTCTATTTGGAGTATCTTTTTTTGTAAAAGCAGAGGAAGTTCTTTAAACGCAGCAGAGTTTACGAGGCGTTTTTCGATACTGATGCGTTTGCTTGCATCTGTGATTCTATCTGCGTTTTCTGAAACTTCAAGCGCACTTTTGTAGAGCTCATGGAGAAGTTTGGAGTTAAAAGAGTTGTAGGTCTCCCCTCCGACTCCGTTGATATCTGCATACGTGAGGATATATAGAAGTTTGAGGTTTTTTGTATCATTGATATAAGACATAAATTTATAGAGCGTTTTTTCATTATGAATGTTTTCTTTAAACGCAACACTGCTCATGAGAATATGGTGTCTTATCAAAAGAACGATGCGGTTGATGGCATCTTCGCTGAGATTGAGTTTTTTTGCCAAAGGAGCTACAAGTTTAGCTCCCACTTCACTATGGTCTTGTTTGCGTCCTTTGCCCGTATCATGAAAGAGTACAGCTATTTTGAGTAAGAGTCGTTCCTCATCACTTAGTTCATTATGCAGCTCTTTGATAAAAGGATTTTCTATGTTTTCAAGATATTTGATACAGTTGATAGAGTGGATATCCACCGGATAATGATGGTAACCGTCAAACTGTGGAAGATACATCACTTTTTTGAAATTTAAAAAAAGTTTGTCCAAGATACCTGCGTCATAAAAGAGTTTCAAGAAGCAGTGCATATTGCGTTTTTTCAAAAGCTCTTTGAGAAGAGTGTAGGTCTTTTTTGTAAGCGGGTGAGCAATTTTGGCATAGGTAAACTGGTTTAAAAAACCTGCGTCAAACTGGTATGGTTTGTCTTCTAAAGAGACAAGCATCTCTAAAAGTGCATTGATTGATTTGAATTTGACCTTGTAAGAAGCATAAAGTCTGTCGTCCAAAAGGTAAAAACCTTTACTCAAGCGACTCTCTCTCAGACGAGAGAGAAGGGAGGTATCCACGATATACATTCGCACCATTTTTTTTGCAAATATTTGCGTGAAGTTGTTGATGCGCCATTGTGCCTGAAGTACCTTTGTGACCATTTTTCTCTCATCTGCAAAACCAAGCAAATGATTTACTTCGGGAAGATGTTCCAAAAGAAGTCTATCTTCTTGTTTATTGGTCACAAGGTGCAGAGCACTGCGAACACGAAAAAGCAGTTCAAGTGCCATACGATACTCTTTGTACTCTTCATCGCTAAACAAAACACCGCTCATCTCTCTAAGGTTACTGATGCCGTAGATAGTTTGTGTCAGCCAAAAAAGAAGCTGAGTATCACGAAGACCGCCGACACTCTCTTTGATGTTTGGTTGCATTGAAGCGGGATTTTTCTTTCTTCTGAGTTGTGCTTCTTCTATCTTTGCCAAAATAAACTCTTTTGGTTCATACAGCCTTATGCGGTTGAGTTCACGCAAGGTTGCATGCCAGGTAAAAGTAGAACCTGTTATAAGACGCGACTCCATGAGCGAGGTACGGATGGTGATATCTTCGGTACTGGCTTTAAACAGGTCGTTGACTTTGTGTACTCTGTGCCCGAGTTTGAGTCCTGCGTCAAGTGCCATATAAAAAAGTTTTTCGATGATAAGTTCAAGGTTGTAGCCACTGACATCTTCATAAACTATAAGCAAGTCGATATCACTATGCACACACAACTGTTCGCGTCCATAACTCCCCAGAGCAACGATAGCGATAGGAATATTGCTTCGCATCGGCATATAGTTTCCAAAAGCGCGTCTGAGCACGGTCTTGTACATGAGCTCCAAAATAGAGTCAAGTTTTTTGGTATGTTTGACCAAAAAATCTTTACCCTGAGAACTTTGAAAAAGTTCCGGTAGAGAAGCTTTGTATTCGGTTATATACTCTTTGAAAAGTTTAGAGAGCTCAAAATCCGAACCGTTTTTTTCTATGATGTTTTCTATTTGTAAGACTATATCCATTTGAAACACTTTGTATAATAATTTTTTCTTAATTATAGTGCACTTACTTTAATTTGCTATAATCCAGCAGATTAAATTATAAACATCTATGGAGAAAAATCATGACGATTACCAAAAGAGTAACATTTATAGCCAAAGAAGGGTGCGAGGAAAAGATGAAAGAACTTCTGAGTGCTATGGTCAAACCGAGTAAAGCCGAAGATGGCGTTTTATTTTATGAGATATTTCAGTACGAGAACAACAGAAGAAAATTTATGGCAGTTGAGACTTGGCGCGATGAAGCAGCACTTGATGGGCATAAAACCTCTGAGCATTATAAGATATACAAATCAAGCTTCGAGCCTTTTTGTGAAGCGAAATATACAGATGAACTTGAAGTTTTAGGATAAAAGATGAAAAATTTATGGAAAGATGAAGAGGCAAAAAATTTTCAAAGTGATTTGGAATTGCGGGTTTATACATCAAATCTTTTGGGTCAAAACGATGAGCTGGTACTTCACGGAGGCGGGAATACCTCTGTAAAAACAAAAGTTGGCGGCGAAGAGTTGCTTTTTGTCAAAGGCAGCGGATGGGACTTGGAGAGTATCAAAGCGGAAGGTTTTGCTCCCGTAAAACTCTCTGCTCTTTTAGAGATGGCAAAACTACAAAAGCTAAGTGATAGTGATATGGTCGCAAGACAAAAAGCAGCGATGACGGATAAAAGCGCACCAAATCCTTCAGTCGAGGCGATACTTCATGCGCTTATTCCTTATAAATTTGTCGATCATACACACGCAGATGCTGTTGTGAGTATCTCAAACGCAGTGAGCGGCGAAGAAAATATCAAAAAACTCTACCCGAATTTTTTGATAGTTCCTTATGTAATGCCGGGATTTGTTTTGGCACACACGATTTATGAGATGACAAAAGAGATGGATTGGTCGTCTATAGAGGGGATAATACTGCACAACCACGGTATCTTTACTTTTGATAATGACGCAAAAACATCTTATGAAAAAATGATAAACGCAGTCACTAAGGCGGAAGAGTTTTTAGAAGAAAATGCTCCTATAAATCTGGAACATGTGCATATTCACAGTGATTGCGATATCATCAAAATCCAGAAGTTTTTCTCCGCACAAAAAGGCTACGAAGTCTCTGTTGTCATCAACCAAACTCCTCTTGCTACATTTTATGCCGCGCAGCAAAACCTTAGAGAATTTGCATCGCGTGGCGTTTTGACTCCTGAACATATCATACGCACCAAAAGAGTACCGCTCATCATGGAAGACACCAACCTTGAAGAGGCTGTAAATGCCTATAAAAAAGCCTATTTAGAGTATTTTCACAGATACGCGACAAATGAAATAGCGATAGAGCCTTCTCCAAACTATATGGTTATCAAAAACGCAGCGGTCATCTCTTTTGGCAAAAACAAAAAAGAGGCACAGATTGTGAGTGATATCGTTGCTCATACGATGCTTGCCGTCCTTCGTGCAGACAAACTCGGCGGATACAAAAGTATTAGCGAAGAGGAGAGTTTTGCGATGGAATACTGGGAACTCGAACAGGCGAAATTGAAGAGATAATATGAACTATTTACTCTCTATTGATGCAGGGACGGGAAGTGTCCGTGCGGTACTTTTTGACACCCTAGGCAATCAGATAAGTGTTGCGCAAAAAGAGTGGACACACCTCCAGGAGTCGGGTGTGGCGCATTCCATGTCTTTTGACTTTGAGACAAACTGGAAACTTGTCTGCTCATGTATCAATGAAGCGATCCAAAACGCAGGTATAAACGCAGAAGATATTTTGGCTTTGAGTGCTACGAGTATGCGTGAGGGGA
This sequence comes from Sulfurimonas sp., assembly GCA_028689055.1. Lineage (GTDB taxonomy): Bacteria > Campylobacterota > Campylobacteria > Campylobacterales > Sulfurimonadaceae > Sulfurimonas. Next base: position 37,278 of record JAQTWZ010000007.1, read on the forward strand.
TAGTTCTTTATGACAAAGAAGGCAAAGAACTTTGGGCTGTAGCAAATGTCGATGCAAGAGCGTCGGAGGAAGTGAAATACCTCAAAGAGCATTTTGAAGGAGTTGAAGAAGAGTTTTTTGCACACTCAGGTCAAACCTTTGCTTTGGGTGCGCTTCCCCGTCTCCTTTGGCTCAAAAACAATATACCTCAAATGTATGAAAAAGTCGCGTCAATCTCGATGATAGGCGATTGGATACTTGCAAAACTCTCAGGTCTTATCGCAACGGATCCCAGTAACGGCGGAACGACGGGGATTTTTTCTCTTGAGAAACGCAAGTGGATGCCGCAAATGGCGAAACGAGTTGGTATCAAAGATGACATTTTTCCCGCTGTATTTGAAGTTGGGACACTGATGGGAAATGTCACAGCTCATGGGGCAAAAGAAACAGGACTCTCACAAAAGACAAAAGTGGTCATGGGCGGCGGTGACGTACAACTTGGTTCTGCCGGTTTAGGCGTAGTAAACGCAGGACAAGTCGCAGTGCTTGGCGGTTCATTTTGGCAACAGGTTGTCAATATCCCATCGCAAACGCAGTGCCCCAAAGATATGGGTATCCGCGTCAATCCTCATGTCATCGAAGGTCTTTCTCAGGCTGAGGGCATCACTTTTTTTAGCGGTCTTGTGATGCGCTGGTTTCGGGATGCGTTTTGCGATATGGAAAAACAGCAAGCACATGAGCGGGGGATAGATGTTTATACGCTTTTGGAAGAAAACGCCAAAGATGTGCCGGTAGGTTCGTACGGGATTTTACCTATCTTCTCAGATGCTATGAAATACGGCAAATGGTACCACGCGGCTCCGAGTTTTTTGAACCTTTCGCTTGATGCACAGAAGTGTAACAGGGCTTCGATGTTTCGTGCCCTTGAAGAAAACGCAGCCATCGTCTCAAGTATCAATCTTGAGAAAATTCAAGCTTTTAGCGGTGTTGTGATAGAGGAGATAGTTTTTGCAGGAGGAGCCAGCAAAGGCGCACTTTGGTCGCAGATACTTGCTGATGTCACTGGATGCAGGGTAAAAATACCACGCGTCACCGAAGCAACAGCCCTAGGCGCGGCAATGGCGGCAGGTGTGGGTTGCGGTCTCTATCAGAACTTGCAAAACGCAGCACAAACTCTTGTCGTCTGGGAAAAAATCTATCTTCCAAACGCAGAAAATACAAAACTTTATGATGCCATAAAACTACAATGGCAAAACGCATATGAAGCCCAACTAAAGTTAGTAGATGCTAACATCACGACTTCAATGTGGAAAGCACCAGGGTTATAAAATTAACTTTGTAATAATGAAAAATTTAAGAGGTATTTATTATGGATGAACATTTATTACGTGAAATAGAGATTAAAGATTTTAAATGCTTCAAAGATTTTAAAGCGGATGGATTTAAAAGAGTCAATCTTATTGGTGGGAAAAATAATGTTGGAAAGACGGCTTTTATGGAGGCTTGTTATTTAGGAATAAATACAAAAATTAAAAAAGATTTTTTTCATTCTCTTTTAGTTTTAGAATTAAATAGAAATCCTTTAAAAGAATTTGAAATATTACAAGACACTAATAATTTTGATTTTAAATTTAGCGATTCAAAGATTAAAATTAATAATAGTAGTGCCTCAGCATCATTTGTGACAGATGGATTATATGAAAAACCAAAAAAAACATATAACGAAGGAGTAAAAGAATTCTTAGATTTTTATCAAAGTAAAGAAAAACCATTAAATATAAAAAACAATTCGTTCATTTCTCAAACAAGCATGAGACAAAATTATATTGTTGACTGTATTGATGAGTTAAAACTTTTACAAAAATGGGATTATTTAAATAGAGCATTATATGATAGTTTTCAAATAAAAAAAATAGATGTGATAAAAAATAAAGTGATGCTACTTAAAGATGATACATTTCTCGATTTATCGGAATTTGGAGATGGACTAAAACAATTTATAGCAATTTTTTTATCTTTATATTTGAATAAAGATAAAGTAATATTTTTAGATGAAATAGAAAATGGGATACATTATTCTTTTTTAGATAAATTATGGGAAATAATCTTAAAAATTTCAAAAGAACAAAATGTCCAAGTATTTGCTACAACTCACTCAAAAGAGTGTATAGAATCTTATGCAAGAGTTGCTAAAAAACTTGAAGATGAAGATATAACATATATAAAAATGTCAAAACAACAGGACGGCTCAATTTACGCAGGTGTTAGAGAGTATGATATTTTAGAAAATAGCATAGCTCAAGACCATGAGGTAAGATAATGTATGCCATTTTACATGAGGGAAAAAGTATAGATAAAAGTTTTTTTGAACTTTTATTGGATAATTTAGCGCTCGATAAAAATTCTGTCAGATTTTATGGAATGGGTACAAAAAGCAATTTTTTTAACAAAGAACATATTCAGTATAAGACTTTGAATGATGATATTCCTGATACTCCTATTTCAAAAGTATTATTTATAATTGATGCAGATGATAGTTTTGAAGATACAGAAAACAAATTAAAAAAAATGATTGAAAATTTAAAATTAAATGAAATTAGTGATTTTTATATAGCTTGTAATCAAGAAACAAAAACAGGTTATTTGGAGTCTTTAATTTTGTCGTCGATACCACAAGAACAAAAAGAGTGTATAGAAAACTTCTTAGATTGCTCTGCATTTAAATCTAAAGAGAATCATAAAAGTATTTTGAATGAAATATATAAAAAAGCATATCCAAATGCTCCTTATGATTTTACACATGCCAACTTTGACGAGTTAAAAGCAAAACTACAAAATTTATTTGAATAATAATAGAGGAAACAAATGACTATACAAGAAAAAATAGCATCAGGTGGGAGAGTCAGTTTTGAAGAGGGAATGACTCTCTATGAGATGGACTTTTTTGAGCTTGGCGATTTGGCTAATGCACGACGCAAAGCACTTCACGGCAACAAAACCTACTTCAATATCAACCGCCATATCAATCCGACAAATGTCTGTGCGGATGTATGTAAATTTTGCGCCTATTCGGCCACGCGAAAAAACCCGAATCAATACACCATGAGCCATGAAGATATTTTGAAAATTGTCGCAGAGATAGATGAGAGAGGTGCCAAAGAGGTGCATATCGTCTCCGCGCACAATCCAAATGTCACGCTTGAGTGGTATCTTGGCATCTTTAAAAAGATAAAAACGCAGTATCCGCATCTGCACATCAAAGCGCTTACAGCTGCTGAGGTGGACTTTCTCTCCCGTCATCACGGGCTTAGTTATGATGAGATATTGGATCTGATGATAGAAAACGGTGTGGATTCTATGCCCGGAGGCGGTGCTGAAATCTTTGATGAAAAGGTGAGAGATTTTATCTGCAAAGGTAAAGTAACATCTGATCAATGGTTTGAGATTCACAGAAAATGGCATGAGCGAGGCAAAAAATCCAATGTAACAATGCTTTTTGGTCATGTAGAGAGCCGTGAAAACCGCATCGATCATATGATGCGTATCCGCGCGCTTCAAGATAAAACGGGCGGTTTTAACTGTTTCATCCCGCTTGTTTATCAGACAGAAAACAATTACCTCAATATAAAAGCGCCAATCACGGCAAATGAGATACTTAAAACCATGGCAGTCGCACGTTTGGTACTTGATAATGTCCCAAACCTCAAAGCCTACTGGGTCACATCAACCGTCAATCTTGCCCTCGTAGCGCAAGAGTTTGGTGCAAACGACCTTGATGGAACGATAGAAAAAGAGTCCATCAACTCCGCCGCAGGTGCTGCGAGTGCCAATGGCGTAGTGCTTGAAGATTTTGTCGCACTTATCAAAAACAGCGGCTTTACTCCGGTAGAGCGAGACAGCGTTTATAACGAAATCAAAGTCTGGTAAAACAGCGGCTCCAAAAGAATTTTATACAAAAAGGGCGTAACTTGATACAGATAGATAAAGAGACAAAACTTACACTTCTCTACATTCTTCTTGCGTTTGCATTTTCGGTGGCACTGCGTTTGATATGGGTTTATCAATTTGGTGATTATGAAGCTTTTAAGTTTAACGGTCAGCTCATGATAAACACCAACGACGGCTATTTTTGGGCAGAGGGTGCGCGCGATATAATCAGTGGCATCTCCCAGCCAAATGATCTCTCACCGACGACTTTGGCCACTTCACAGCTCACTGCGTTTTTTGCAAAGATTTTACCGTTTTCTTTTGAGAGTATCATCCTTTATATGCCTGTAGTGCTGAGTTCTTTGGTTGTAATCCCTATGATTCTCATAGCCAAAACGCTCCATAATCTCACTCTTGGATTTATCGCAGCCTTGCTTGGTTCTGTGGCATGGAGTTATTATAACCGTACTATGGTGGGATATTATGATACGGATATGCTCAATATCGTGCTGCCAATGTTTTTGCTTTGGTCTATTATCTGGGCGATAAACACCAAAGAGGAGAAATACCTTCTTATCACGGCTATAGATATTCTTATCTACAGATGGTGGTATCCGCAGAGTTATTCCCTTGAGTTTTCGTTTTTTGCGCTTATTCTTGTATATGCTTTGATTTTTGAGAGAAAAAACCTCTACAACTACAAGCTGCTAGCTATCATGCTTTTTGCGATGATGGATGTCGATGGGTTGATTCGTTTGCCTATTGTGATTGGGCTTTATGTTCTTTTTAAGATGCAAAAAGCGGACAAATTTGCTTTTTATATTTTAGCGCTTGCGACGATTTCATTTTTTGCTTTTGGCGGTTTTAATCCTATCTGGGGATTGCTCAAGATTTATGTCTTCAAAGATGCTCTGCTCGTCGGACAAGAAGGTATGGGACTTCACTATTTTGCCGTCATGCAGACTGTACGCGAAGCGGGCTCGATACCGTTTTCTGAGTTTGCAAACCGTATCAGCGGACACGGTGTCACTTTTATCCTCTCTATTGTCGGGTATATTTATCTTTCATACAGATACAAACTCATGTTACTAGCCCTTCCTATGATAGGGCTTGGCTTTTTGGCAAGTGTCGGAGGACTGCGTTTTACTATCTATGCCGTGCCTATTTTAGCTTTTGGTGTTGCGTTTTTGATAACAGAGCTAGGACGTGTGATGCCGACGGAAAAACTCAAATATCTGAGTATGATCGCGTTTACTCTGGCTATTTTGTATCCAAACTATAAGCATATAGAAGAGTATAAAGTGCCTACGGTTATGAACGCAGATGAGGTAAAGGTGCTTGATACACTCAAAGCAAAAGCGCAGAGAGAGGATTATGTGGTTGCCTGGTGGGATTATGGCTATCCTATTCGTTACTACGGAGATGTCAAAACACTCGTAGATGGGGGCAAACATGATGGAGATGTCAACTTTCCGGTGAGTTTTATTCTCACATCGCCACAAGAAGACGCGGCAAAAATGGCAAGATTAGATGTGGAATATACGGAAAAAGGATATGAAACAAACCGTTCTCTTTCTTATATTGAGCAGATGTGCGGTGATTATGGATTTAGTGATGCAAATGACTTTTTACTTTCGCTGCAAACAGAGATAAAACTACCAAATAAGACAAGAGATATCTATTTTTATCTTCCATTTAATATGCTCAACATATATCCGACCGTTACAAAGTTTTCGTATATCGACCTCATGAGCGGCAAAGAGAAAAAAGCACCGTTTTATTTTATAAGCAGAAATTTTCGTGATGTAGGTTCTTCTATCCAGTTGAGCCAAGAAGTTTTTATGGATAAAGCGACTTTTGCACTCACTCTTGGAACACAAAAAGTGACACCAAAAAGATTTGTAAAAACTTTTTATGACAAAGATATGCAACTCCAAAGTAGTGTTCAAAACATAGACCCAAACGCAGGATTAAGCATCATTTATATGTCTAATTACAATACATTTTTAGTGCTTGATGAAGCAACATATAACTCACTTTATATTCAATTGATGGTTTTAGAAAGTTATGACACGAACCTCTTTGAAAAAGTGATAACAAATCCTCATGCAAAGGTATATAAGCTGAAGATATAACTACAACTTTAAGATGCGTTTGTACTCTTTTGTTGTAGAATTTAGCATTAATAATCAAGGATTTTTGTATGAAGACAAGCGTTAAAAAGTGTTTATTTCCAGCCGCAGGATACGGCACAAGATTTTTACCGGCGACGAAGGCTATCCCTAAAGAGATGTTACCGATTCTTACAAAACCGCTTTTACAGTATGGCGTAGAGGAAGCAAGAAGTGCGGGTATAGACACGATGGCGATAGTCACAGGACGTGGAAAACGTGCCATTGAAGATCACTTTGACAGATCTTATGAGCTTGAGCATCAAATTGACGGAACTTCCAAAGAAGCGCTTATGTTTGAGATTAGGGATATTGTAAAAAACTGTACTATCAGTTATACAAGACAGGTAGAGATGAAAGGGTTGGGTCATGCCATACTCACAGGAGAAACCCTCATAGGGGATGAGCCGTTTGCGGTTATCCTTGCAGATGATTTATGTGACAATGCAGAGAATGAGCCTGTTTTATCACAAATGGTAAAACTTTATGCGCAGTATCAGTGTTCGATTGTAGCTGTAGAAGAAGTACCGACAAAAGATACAAATAAATACGGAATCGTCGCGGGTGAATTTATCACTCCCGATATCATGCGCGTACAAAATATGGTTGAAAAACCTGAGCCGCAAGACGCACCTTCAAATCTAGCTATCATCGGACGCTACATCCTTACTCCGGACATTTTTGATATTATCAGAGATGTCAAACCTGGTAAAGGCGGAGAGATTCAGATCACAGACGCACTTTTAGAGCAGGCAAAACAGGGAAGAGTTATTGCGTATAAGTTTAAGGGCAAGCGTTTTGACTGCGGAAGTGTAGATGGTTTTGTGGAAGCAACCAACTATTTTTATGCAAAAAGCAACGCATAGTTTACATTTATAATTTCAATAGAGAAGGAAGAAGCATGCAATACCAAAACAACTTTACACCCACGATTTCGGATAATGAGCTCTTTAATGAGATAGTCAAAGAAAAAGAGTATATCGGTTACTACAATCTTGTGAACCAAGATACGACTGCGTTTAAAGCGTATGCCAAAGATGTGAAGCAAAAAAATATCGTAGTCATCGGTATAGGCGGCAGTACTTTAGGTACATATGCTATTTATAAATTTCTCAAACATTCCAAAAATCTTTCTAAAAATCTCTATTTTTTAGAGACGACAGACCCGATAGATATCAAATCAAAAATCGCGACTATCAATCTTGCGGATACACTTTTTGTTATCATCTCAAAATCCGGCACAACAGTTGAAACAGTCTCTATTTTCAAATACATCAATACATTGGTGCAAGTCGATGCAAGTAACACGGTTGTAATTACTGAAAATGACTCTAAGTTGAATTTTTATGCGCAAAGTAATGGAATGCAAACTTTTGAGATACCCAAAAATGTAGGGGGAAGATTTTCAGTACTCAGTGCTGTAGGTCTCCTTCCTCTTGCGATAGTCGGTATAGATATTGATGAGATTTTAGCTGGGGCGAAGGATGTTTACAACTCCTTTTTTCAGCTCTGTGCACAAGATGAGACGCAGGTTGATTATCATGAGCGCGTTCTTAAAAAAGCGAGATTTTTTACAGAATATAGAAACAAATTTAATATCAATGTTGTCTTTTCTTACTCATCGCGTTTAGAAGGATTTAACAAATGGTATATCCAACTTTGGGGTGAGAGTCTTGGTAAGATGGATAGCAACCAAAGCAGACAAGGTCTCACTCCAATCGGTATCATAGGCCCGATAGACCAACACTCATTTTTACAGTTAATTGTCGGCGGTACGCGTGACAAGACCGTCACAGTTGTAAAAGTGGAAGATTTTGATAACCATCTCAAAATCCCGCAGATAACACTTGCCGGTCTTGAAGAGTTAGATTATCTTGACAATGTAGAGTTCTCTTCTCTTATCAATATGCAAGCAGATGCGACGATTGAGTCCATAAATAGCTTTGGTGATATCCCTTGTGATGTTATTACTATTACGGGTGTCAATGAGAGAGCGGTAGCGAGTCTGATGTATGAATATGAGCTTCTCACTTCTGTGTGTGCAAAATTTATGTACATCAATGCCTACGATCAACCGGGCGTTGAGAGTGGAAAAATAATTCTTAAAGATAAACTTGCAAATAAATAATTTTGCAAGTTTACGGGGCCGTGTTTATTCTATGACATGCCCCACAAATTTACTCATATTGTCTAAAATCTCAGAGCCTTTTCTAAATCCAAGACCGCAGGCTTCATAAGCAAAGAAAACTCCTGCTTGATACTTCATTCCCTCTTCATCTTTTGGAAACTCACTATACTCTTGATAGATTTTTTTGTAGTTACCGTAAGGTCCTGCGTTTTGTGTCAGTAAATTACCCTCAGTATCCATGATTTTTATATTTGCTCCCTCTCTACCAAAAACAGTTTTTTCAACCTGTTTGATGCCTTTGAGTGGTTCAAAGGATGTTTTGAGGAGATAAGGTGAGTCTGGGAAAAGATCACAAAGTATCTTCATCATTCCTTTTGATTGAAACAAAAGCGTGTAGGCAGGATTTAAGATGATAGCTTTTTGATTTTGCATGATTGCGGTGAGTATCGTTGCGAGCTCTGGTTCATCTACGGCTATATCTTCCCATGGATAGAGTTTAAACCAATATTCATAAGGATTTTCACTGGCATCAAAAATACCCTCTTCATCAAAGTGCGTGTTTTCAAGATACTCAAAACCTGTGTTAAATCCGGCATCTGTCGCCATCTGTTGCAGCAGTCTCGTTGTAACTTCTTCCTCTGGGTTTTGTGATATACTTGAGAAGAGGATTTTCCAGCCATCATAACGCTCCTCAAACGCCTCTGTATCATCAAAGAGGGTGATAAGACGTTTGAAATTTTCACTTATTGCCTCATAGATATTGTTAAATTGCATCTGCTCGTTCATTTTGTTATGTTTGAGTATTGCCCACTGCAGTAGAGCGGTCTCAAAGAGCCCAGTTGGCGTATCTGCGTTAAATTCGATGAGTTTTATAGCTTTTCCGTCAATTCCGCCTGCGAGATCAAAACGTCCATAAAGATGCCAATGTACATCATTTTCCCAACTTTTTTTGATAGCATCGACAAGATTAAAAGGGATGCCAAGTTCAAAAAAAAGATCGTTTTGAATGACATATTCGGCAGCTTCGGCGTACATATCATAGAGTTCATTGACCGCTTCGTAGTAAGCTTCTGCTTCTGCGGAAGTGACGCTAACGAGAGCATCGCTGATATATTTGCTTCCATCACTATCTGTATGCCAAGAGAAGCCAAGTTCTTCGAGCGTTGCATCATCCAGTGGGCGTACTTTTTGAAGTTTTACCATAATTTAGCTCCCAAAACTTGTTTTGCTTGCGCTATTACTTGAGCTTGAAGAACCAAAAAAGCTTTTCTTCGCAGAAGATTTTGAAGCGGCAGAGCGTGCGTAAGGACTTTTGTTGACATTTGTCGCCCTTTGCGAGAAGTTCTTGTTGTTCATGAGCGCATTTCCTATCATATTTCCAAGGAGTGAACCAGCAGCAACTGCGAGAATAGTTCCCGCAAGACCCATTCCTCCGCTACTCTCTCCACTTTGTACTGTTTCACTCGTACCGTCTTGCGTTTTGAGATACTCCTGTTCTGCTAGAGTTTTCATCTCTGCTTCATTCATAAAACGCTCAACCGTGTTGCCATTTGCATCTTTTTCACGAATTACGGCACGGCTAGGTCCATCTGTCGGCACCTCTTCGACGACAAGATATTTGCCGTTTGCTTGTTGTTCGATGACTAAAAATTTGTTTGCAGGTGTTTGTTCTTCTTGCGCGCATCCGCTGAGTACGCTCATCATGACTAGGCCTGCACCGCCGAGTGCAACGCCGCTTGCCAAACTTGAGAGATGTTTCATTGTATCAGTTCCTCTTTTTTAAGTAAGATTGTTTTTTGAAGGTCATAATCATAAAATGTGATATTTTTGCGACCGATGTAATAGACATCGCCCGTGAAAGTATATCTTTTTGATTTAAATGTTTGATTTTTTTGCATAAAAAGTCCTGCACCAAGTGCGTGACCTACCTGCGGAATCAGGGTAGCAAGTGAAGTTACAAAGAAAAATGCGATGATTGGAAGTTTTATTTTATTTGAGTCAATATACAAAACTAAATAACCAAAGAGCACACTAAAGAGAAGATAAATAAAGATATTTTGGTTGTCTGCAAAGAGAATATTGTAATAGAGATCTACATTGTAAACATCTATATAATTTTTTTGAATGCCTAAAAAAATAAAAAAATCAAAGATAAACGTGATAAACGCACCGGTTAAAAATGCTTGAATTATTTTACTCATCGAAGTCTCCTTTTTTTTCTGCGACCTAGCACCAAGATAGTTGATGCGCTTTTTTCACTCAGACCGCGATTGTCTTCTACTATTATATCAGCTTTTGATTGGCAAAAAGTTCTCTCAAAGTTTTTGCCCGCTTCGTTTGCGGAAGTGGAATAAGACCAGTGAAGCGCACGAATGATAGAGGAGTGAAGTTGCGCCGGGGCGATGCGAAAAGAGTTTTGTTTGAGAATAAAAGTCGTTTTTTGAGCGCGTCTGAGTAGGTTTTTATGTTTTTTTGGGACTCTGAGTCCTATGTTTTTGAAAGAGGCAAAACTATCAAAGACTTTGATAAAAGGTTTGGAGCTTACACGAGACTTTATCTCATAAAGCGCTTGTGCGTTTTGAGATAAAAAACCGACAGTGGTGTCGGTCTGCGCGAGGATGATTTCCACGTTTTAAGCGAGGAAATCTTGTAAGGCTTGAGGAGAAGACCAAGAAGGGTCTTTCATCTCTTCAAGAGCCAAGATAAGCGCACGCGCCGCGCTAAGCGTCGTAAAGTATGGGATGTTGCGTTTGAGAACTTCTTGACGAATTTTTACAGCATCTTTTTTAGAAGTGTTGTTATCTGAAGTGTTGATAGCCATAGAGATTTCATCATTTTTCATGCTGTCTTCTATATTTGGGCGACCTTCTGAAATTTTTAGAACTCTCTCACACGGTATGCCTGCTTCTTCGATGATACTTTGTGTACCTTTTGTAGCTACAAGTTTGAAGCCATTTTTGTGAAGCCCGCTTGCTATCTCAGCTGCATGTTTTTTGTCTGTATCAACAAATGAAAGGAAACACGTCCCACCTGTTGGAATCTTATTGCCTGCTGCAAGCTGTGCTTTGGCAAAAGAGATACCGAAGTTTGAGCTGATACCCATAACTTCACCCGTTGATTTCATCTCAGGAGAGAGGACAAGATCGGCTCCATAGAGTTTGTGGAAAGGGAAAACCGCTTCTTTTACGGAGATATGACCTTTGAGAAGTGGACGAAGCAGACCGTTTGCTTCTTCGACTATTTTGTATTTGTCATAAAACGCAAGAGCATCTCTGAGGCTCTCACCCATCATGACACGTGTTGCAACTTTTGCAAGTGGCATACCTGTCGCTTTGGAGACAAAAGGAACTGTTCGTGAAGCTCTAGGATTGACCTCGATAAGATAGATATCACCCTCATAAATAGCATACTGCACGTTCATGAGCCCTACAACACCCAAGCCAAGTGCGATAGTTTTTGTCTGTTGTTCTACTTTTTCTATTAGTTCTTTGGAGAGATTTACAGGAGGAAGTGAACATGCACTGTCTCCTGAGTGGATTCCGGCTTCTTCGATATGCTGCATAACAGAACCGATATAAACCTCATTACCATCACAGATAGCATCTACATCAAGCTCAATAGCCTGATCTAAAAATCTATCAATAAGAACCGGTGCGTTGTGCGAAACAGAAACAGCAACATCCATATATAGTTTGAGTTCATCTTCGCTGTAAACGATACGCATACCGCGACCGCCAAGAACAAATGACGGACGCACAAGAACTGGGTAGCCTAGACGCTCAGCAATAGCGTATGACTCTTCTTTTGTGCGTGCAAGACCGTTTTCGGGCTGTTTGAGACCGTTTTTGATAACAAAGTTGGAAAACTGTTCTCTATCTTCAGCGAGGTCGATAACCGCAGAAGGAGTTCCTGAGATTTTAGCACCGATTTTTGTCAGTGAATCTGCAAGTTTTAGTGGTGTTTGTCCACCGAAGTGTACGATGATGCCGTCTGGATTTTCATTTTCTATCACTTCTCGTACGTGTTCAAAGTCGATAGGCTCAAAATAGAGTACATCAGATGTATCATAATCCGTAGAAACAGTCTCAGGATTACAGTTGTACATGATTGTCTCTATACCCATCTCTTTGAGTGCAAACGCAGCGTGAACACAGCAGTAGTCAAACTCGATACCTTGACCGATACGGTTTGGTCCGCCACCGATAATCATCACTTTTTTCTTGTCGCTTTGGCGTTTTTGTACGTTTGGAAGTTGGGTGATATTTGTAGTTGAATAAAGATAAGGAGTGAGTGCTTCAAACTCTGCTGCACAGGTATCTACTTCATTGTATTCAAGATGTACGCCAAGTTTTTTTCTTGCATCATATACATCATTTTCACTTACTTCATGAGCACTGTTTTTAGCGATGAGTTGTGCTATTTTTTTATCTGAAAAACCGTCCACTTTAGCAGCTCTCATGAGCTGCGCATCCGACAAGATCGTCTTTGTGATAGTTTTCTCATGAGCCAATATCTCTTCTATTTGGTATAAAAACCAAGGATCGATTTGGCAGGTATCAAACATCTCTTCTACGCTCATGCCGCGACGGAAACCTTCTGCTACATACAAAACGCGGTCTGCGTTTGGACGGCGAATCTCATGTTTGACGAACTCATCATCAAAAGGCATCTCGTCAAAACCGCAAAGTCCTGTCTCTAATGAACAGAGGGCTTTTTGCATAGACTCTTTGAAAGTGCGCCCGATAGCCATAACTTCGCCGACAGATTTCATACTAGTAGAGAGTGTATTTTCTGCTTCAGGGAATTTTTCAAAAGTAAAACGAGGGATTTTTGTCACAACATAGTCGATAACCGGCTCAAACGCAGCAGGTGTTCCCGTGATATCGTTTGTAATCTCATCAAGCGTAAATCCAACAGCCAAAAGAGTTGCAACTTTTGCGATAGGATAGCCTGTCGCTTTTGATGCCAGCGCGGATGAACGGGAAACACGAGGATTCATCTCGATTACGATCATACGGCCTGTTTTTGGGTCGATTGAGAACTGTACATTTGATCCGCCCGTATCAACACCGATTTCTCTAAGAATATCAAAAGAAGCATTACGCATTCTTTGGTACTCTTTGTCCGTGAGTGTCAGAGCAGGAGCAACCGTGATACTATCACCTGTGTGTACGCCCATCGGGTCGAAGTTTTCGATAGAACAGACGATGATGCAGTTGTCTGCTTTGTCCCGGATAACTTCCATCTCGTACTCTTTCCAGCCAAGAAGAGACTCTTCTATAAGGATTTCTGTGACCGGCGATTCATCAAGTCCGCGTCTTGCGAGTTCTTTGAACTCATCCATGTTGTAAGCGACGCCTGAACCACCGCCTGCAAGGGTAAATGAAGCACGGATGATGATAGGAAAACCGATAGTTTCAGCCGCTTTAAGCGCATCATCCATATCGTATGCGTACATAGAAAACGGCAAATCCATCCCGATTTTGATCATCGCTTCTTTAAACGCAGAACGGTCTTCACCTTTGTGGATAGCTGCAGGAGATGCACCTAGAAATTCTACTCCCTCAAGCATCCCTTTTTCATACATTTTTGTAGCGACATTAAGCGCTGTTTGTCCACCCATAGTAGGCAGTACCGCATCAACTTTTTCATCTTTGATGATTCGTGCTATTATCTCTTCTTTGATTGGTTCGATGTACGTTCTATCGGCAAATTCCGGGTCTGTCATGATGGTCGCAGGATTTGAGTTGATAAGAATAACACGGTAACCTAACTCTTTGAGAGTTTTTACAGCTTGTGTGCCTGAGTAGTCGAACTCACAGGCTTGTCCTATGATGATAGGACCAGAACCAATAAGGAGAATTGTTTTGATGTCGGTGCGTTTTGGCATTTGTTACCTCTTAAAAATATGTGCAAAAAAATTTGTTTATTATAGTCAAGAGGCACTTAAAACTTGATGAGTTTTAAGTGCCTCTTGAGAGGTTTTTCTTAATATTCAAAAGTGTAGATAAGTGAAGCAAGCCCTGAATAGATATATTCTTCATCAACAAGAGGGCTATTTATTGCTTCTTGTGAGAGTTTGTCGATACGAAGATTGACCAATGCGGAGAGTTCATTTGTAAGTGGGTATTTAATGTAGGTTTGTGCCCCGATTTGTAATCCCTCAGAAGGTGCATAAGCGGCTCTTTGCGCATTTACTTCATCTGTTTCTACCCCATAATAATAGTTTGTAAATTGTGCGGTCTGATAGATAAAAATAAGACTTGGATAAAAAGCAAATTTGCCATATTCAAAGTCATATCCGGCTTCAGTTTTGAAAATCCATGAGTCATATCTTCCCAAAATATCACTCAAAGCCATAAGCTCGATATATGCTTTGTCTTTTTGAGCACTAAACGCAACTCCGCCTTCAAAAGTAGTTTCTCTTGTGTGCATTCCCTCTATTTCAGAAGCATCATAACCATAGGTTCTTGGCTGGATAGTGAGAGAAAATCCCCAAGCATAATCCTCTTTTTTTTCTCCTAAAAAGTAAACCCCTGCGCGACTCCATCTCACATAAAAGAGTCCGTTGTCAAAAAAGATGACGGGGGAGGGAAGTAGTATATCATCGACACCTTTATAGGGCTGCGTTTGGATATAGGGACCAGCCCCGATTGTGACTTTTTGTTTTGACTCTTCTGCCATTACATGAGCGGCAAATAGCATCATCAGTAAAAATAAATATTTCATCGAACACTCCTTATCATATGAAAATAGTTTGGATCGTTTTCTTTGTAGTAGGGCACTACTACTGCGTTTTGAAATCCTCCAGAAGAGCTTGTCGAAACAACCCGGCCAACTTTAAGCCCTTTGAAAAAAATACCATCAAGCCCAGAAGATATCACTTCATCTCCTGCGTTTATTGTGATCCACGTCGGGATAAACTTTACGATTAAATTTTCTGTGTTATTACCATGAGCAATTCCCGGAGCAAGTTCACTTCCTATATAAACGGCATAAGAGCTTTTTGGATCTTTATTGAGTAAAGCAAGAGCTCCCTCTTTGTGCCCTACAGCTATGCCGGCTACACTATCTTGATAGGTAAGTCCATAAATTTTAGAGCTGTTAAACTCTTTTATGTCAAGCCACAGCCTGTTGAAATCACCAAATTTTTCATAAGAAAGAACACGAACGAGTTCAATATCTGGATTGATAGCAAGAGAAGAGTTATTCTCTTTAAAAAGATCATTCACTTCTTTGGAGAGTTGCACCATCAAGATATGACCTTTTTCGTACATTTGGAGTTTTGCTTTGAGCTGTTCTATTTCTGTAGCTTGAAAAAAGTGTTTATCAATCGTATTTGAGACATAATCAAGAGAGTTGTGATAAGTTGATTTTATAGAGTTGAGTGTAGAGATAAAAGGATTTTGTATAAGGTTCGTATAATATAAAGCACCCACGAAGAGTGCGATAAAAAACGAAAAAAAGCCAAGGAGCTCTTTATTCATTTTCAAAAAGTTCTTGGAGTAGGTCTATCTCTTCAAGAGCACGTCCTGTTCCTCTTGCAACTGCAAGAAGTGGCTCATCAGCCACAAAAACAGGGATTTTTACGATATCTGAGAGATATTTGTCTAGCTGACGGATAAGTGCCCCGCCGCCTGTTAGGATGATGCCGTTGTTGACGATATCTCCAGCCAAATCCGGAGGCATCTGCTCTAAAACGTTACGAAGTGCTTCTGCTATCTCTTTGAGAGGCTCTTTCATCGCTTCTCTAGCATCTTCACTTGTGAGTTCGATTGAACTTAAAAGTCCCTCGACCTGATCACGACCGTTTACGACCATCGTCAACTCTTCAGCTAGAGAAACTGCAGTGCCTATGTTGATTTTGATCTCTTCAGCAACTCTCTCGCCGATAAGAAGATTGTATTTTTTTCTTACATAGTTGACGATACCTTGATCTATCTTGTCTCCGGCTGTACGGATAGACTTTGAGAGTACCAAACCACCAAGAGAAACAACCCCTATTTCAGTCGTTCCGCCACCTATATCTACAACAAGATTGCCCTTAGGTTCACGGATATCTATGCCTGCACCAATAGCTGCCGCCATAGGTTCTTCGATAAGGAAAACTTCACGTGCACCGGCGCTTAGCGCTGATTCACGAACTGCTTTACGCTCCACTTGTGTCAGTCCGTAAGGAACACAAATAATGATACGAGGAGAGATAAGTGAACTTCTTCCATGAGCTTTTTCGATGAACTTACGGATCATTTTTTCCGTCATGTCAAAGTCTGCGATGACCCCATCACGTATAGGGCGGATTGCTTTGATATTGCCCGGCGTTTTTCCGACCATATCTTTTGCTTCATGCCCTACAGCCAAAACTCTTTGTTGTCCGTATCTCTCAGTTTTTACAGCAACAACAGAAGGTTCGTTGATGATGATACCACGACCCTTAGCGATAACGATAGTGTTCGCCGTACCTAAATCTATAGATAAGTCGTTGGAAAAAAGTCCTATTAGTTTATTGAATATCATTTCTTGCCTTTATGCTGTTTGTTTTGTAGATTTTTTGATATAGACCGGTTTTTCTGCGTTTTCGATAACTTCTTTTGTTATCAAAACTTCATAGCCGTCATATTCTGGAAGTTCGTACATAATATCTATCATATTTTCTTCCATAATCGCACGAAGACCTCTGGCACCTGTCTTGCGTTTGAGGGCTTTTTTAGCGATTGCAGCAAGAGCTTCTGTCTCAAAATTAAGTTCTACGCCATCAATTGAAAATAGTTTTTTGTATTGTTTGACGAGTGAATTTTTTGGCTCAGTCAAAATACGGACCATATCCGCTTCACTTATTTCGCTGAGAGATGCGATAATAGGCAGACGACCGACAAGCTCAGGAATAAGTCCATAACTCACCAAATCATCCGGTTCAACCATATCAAAAGTAGGTTTTTTCTCATCTTTTGTTTTTTTCTCATGTCCAAAACCAAGAACATTTTCACCTTGTTTTTTCTTGAGAATCTCTTCAAGACCGTCAAACGCACCACCGCAGATAAACAAAATGTTTGTTGTATCAATAACGGTAAAATCTTGATTTGGATGTTTTCTCCCACCTTTTGGCGGGATATTTACGGCTGAACCTTCGATGATTTTGAGAAGTGCCTGTTGGACACCTTCACCTGAGACATCACGAGTGATAGAACGATTTTCGCTCATGCGGGATACTTTATCTACTTCATCGATAAAAACGATACCCTGTTGTGCACGTTCTATGTCTCCATCGGCTGCTTGAAGCAGTTTCGTGAGGATGTTTTCTACGTCTTCGCCGACATAACCTGCTTCAGTGAGACTTGTTGCATCTGCTATAGCTATAGGCACATTGAGCACCCTTGCTATCGTCTGTGCCATCAGCGTTTTACCGCTTCCCGTAGGACCTATGAGTAAAACATTTGATTTTGCTATTTCTGTGTTGTCATCAGTTATATTTTTTGTTTTAAAAATTCTTTTGTAATGGTTATAAACCGCAACACTTAAAAGTTTACGCGCTCTTTCTTGACCGATGATATATTCACCTAGAAAACTATCGAGCTCTTTTGGTGTCATAAGTTTGTTTACGGCCTCAAGAAGTTTTTTTTCTTTGGAGCCATCGACGATTTTTTCGTCTCCGAACATTATTTTGTAAGCACTTACTACACAGTTCTTACAGATATAAACGCTATTACCGGCTATAAGAGGATTTTCGTCACTCTCTTTGGCATCACAAAAACTACAGTGTCTATGAATCATATATTTTTCCTCTCAAATGGGATTCCGCGTTTTGTCTCTAATACAAAATCGCAGAGATTTTTTACATATTTGTTTGTTGTATTTTCTAGTATCTCTTCTGCACTCTCTTTGAGTGGCTGACCTGACTCAAAAAGGTCTCTGTAAGTAGATTTGAGTGCATTGATATCATCACGATCAAGATGGCGGCGAAGACCGTTGAGATTTAGCCCTCGAAGTGTCGCACGGTTGCCTTCTGCCAAACAGTATGGCGGCACATCTTGAGAAAGTGCGCTTGCCCCTGCTATCATCGCAAAATCACCGATAGTGACAAACTGATGGATAGGCGTCATACCACCGACAACCGCATGATTTCCGATGACGACATGTCCAGCGAGAGTCGCTGCGTTTGCAAAGATACAGTTGTCACCGATGATAACGTCATGCCCGAGATGCACATAACCCATAAAAAGGTTTTGATTACCTACCACAGTTTTGCTCCCGCCGCCTTTTGTACCGGGGTTGAAAAGCGTGAACTCTCTGATAGTGTTGTTATCGCCGATGATAAGTTCTACATCTTCTCCTGCAAATTTTAAATCTTGCGGTATAGAACCAAGCACGGCATGTGAAAATATACGGTTGTTTTTACCAATGCTTGTTTTGCCGTAGATGCAGGCACCTTGTGCGATAGTCGTTCCATCACCGATAGTTGTTTGTGAAGAGATAAAACAAAAAGGTCCAATCTCCACATTTTCACCGATGAGAGCACCATCTTCAATGACTGCTAGGTGTGATATTTTGCTCATGCTCTAATCTTTATTTATCTACGATCATAGCTTTGAGTTCAGCTTCTGAGACGAGAGCATCATCGACATACGCTTTGCCTTCAAGCATCCAGATTGAGCCTTTTCTTTTGATAACGCTTATACGGTATTCAAGTCTGTCCCCCGGTTTTACTGGAGCGCGGAACTTTGCTTTGTCTATGCTCATGAAATAGACTACTTTGTTGGCAATTTCTTCTTCGCTCATGTCATCCATACTTTTAAACGCCAAGATACCACCAGCTTGAGCCATACCTTCTAAAATCATAACACCAGGATAGATAGGGTGACCAGGAAAATGGCCTTGAAATACTTGTTCACTGATTGATACGTTTTTGTATGCTGTAAGTGTTTCATTTTTTACGATATCCATTACACGATCAACGAGTAAAAAAGGATAACGGTGAGGTAAGATCTTTTGAATTTCCATAACGTCCATAGTCATATATAAAAGCCTTCATAATAATTTTGGCAATTTTAGCTAAATTTTTATTATAGAATGATTAGTTTTTCTTTGACGTCTTCGTACGTTTTTGTATCGAGATAGATATCGAGTTTCGTATCTAAGAGTGATTTAAGTACGATTATAGGGCTTAAATCGTAGTTTGAGCCTGAGATAATTTCACGTATTTTTAACTCTTTTTCTAAAGAGGGAGGATTAAAAATAAGCTCATGTATCTCTTGATATTGTGTTTGACACAGCTCATTAAAATAATCTAAACTTATAAACTTAATCTCTTCACGGTTGAAATAGTGTACGTTTTGACTCTCAAACTCTATTTTGCCTTGAGCTTTTTTTCGTGGAAGCGTAGAGTAGCTTAATGCATACGCAGGCAGAACTTTATTTTTGCCCTCTGTGACTTTGAAATTTAGTTGTCGGTAGTTGAGAAATTTTTCTCTTATGATTTTGTATTCTACGCCCGCATCTTCAAGTTCCATCCTGCGTTTATACATCGCAAGTCTCTCTTCTATAGAAGCAGGAAGTGTTGCGTTTGATATCGGAGAGAACATCTCATCCATCAGTTTATCTTGTTGGTCTCTTTGCATCGTGAGTCCAAAAATACAGCCGCAGTAGTCTTGACGGTAAAGCTGTTCCTCTTTAGTGACACGGCTTTGGTCTTGAGTGCCTCCGCCTGAGCGATAATCCACTGCGATAAACTCCACGCCATGTTTGGCATGAAACGCATCGCCTACACGTTTGAGCTGTTCTTGGGATTTGAGTGGACTTACGAGTAGGGTTGTGGTGATTTTATTTTCCCCAATCTCAAGCGCTTTTTTTGCGCTTGTGATAAAACGCTTATCAAAACAGACTTCACAACGCGCCCCTTTTTCGGGTTCGTTTTCAAGCCCACGAACGGCTTGAAGCCAGTTTTCATAATCGTATTCACCCTCAAGTAAATCAATGCCGAGTTTTTTACATGAGCGCTCGACGTCAAGTAAACGCAACTGGTATTCTGAATAAGGATGAATATTGGGATCATAAAAAAATCCGGTGAGTTTTTCATCTGGATAATCATGCTGCAATTTCTCTAAAAAAAAGTGCGAATCAACGCTGCAACAGATGTGAACCAACATATATTTTCCTTGATTTTTTTTTGCAAGTATAGCAAAATAGTTTCTTCTCTTTAGTTTTTAACAGAAGATAAAAATATAAGAAAAAAAGCGGATTTTAAGAGCCAGTATGTTTTTTGGGGAATATGGGAGGATATGCCATATCTTAAGAAGTTTATTATCGGTTTTAATTAAACTCAATATGAACATTAGGTACACTCACTAAAAAAAGTAAGTATGGATTTATATGACAATTAGTCAACAAACACAATTTATAGTAGGTATGCTGCAATACTACGAAACACAAGCAGTGGATATGTTAATGAATTATTATTTTAATGATTCTCGTTCTTTTTGCGTCGCATATAGCGGAGGCAAAGATAGTAGTGCTGTTGTCTATCTAGTAATTAAAATGCTTCAACAAATTAAAAATCCTAAAAAAACAATTTATATTTTAAACTCAAACACATTTGCGGAACTACCACCTGTCTTAGAACATCTTCAAAAATCTTTAAAATCAATTCAAGAATTTTCAGTAAAGCATAAATTGCCGATAGAAGTTATTGAAGTTGTTCCTGAAATGAAAAACACTTTAAATGTTCAACTTTTTGGTGTAGGCATGCCACCTCCAAGTCAAACATTACGTTGGTGTACGGATAAATTAAAAGTGCAACCCATAGATAAAAAAATTAAAGAGCTATTCCCCTCTGGAGAGTTTATATCAGTATTAGGTACAAGAAGTGATGAGGGATATAAAAGGCAAGAACGAATTGAACAAAGAACCGTTAAGGGAACAGATTTAAAATTAAATGATCGTTATCCAAAAGCTTCAAATCTCATGCCCATAGAAAATTGGTCAACAAAAGAAGTATGGAGCTATCTATTGAGCCAAACAAACGAGTTGATTGATGTTGATTTTTTATGGAAACTTTATAGCGATGCTAGTGATAAAAATGCATCTGAATGTTCCTTTGTTGGTGCAGGTGGGAAATATATTGATGAAGGGAAGCTTGGCTGTGGAACTTCACGATTTGGCTGTTGGCAATGTTATTTAGTAAGAGATAAAGATAAAAGCTTAGACGGATTAATGCAGAGTGGTTACAAAGATTTGGAACTCTACAATGGATATAGGGATTGGTTTTGGCAGTTTACACAACAAGGTTGGGAAAAGACAAGAGATGTTTATAATCATCGAACACAAGTTAGAGATTTTTATGATAAAGGTGGCGAAGATAATATTAAATATGGGATGACTATGCCAAAAGGTCTTACTTTAGATATACGCAAAAAAGCATTTAAAAAGTTTGTTGAATTACAAAAAAATATTGAAGAACCACTCATTACACAAGAAGAAATAATTTTAATTCAGCAGAGGTGGATACTGGAGGGTGATTTGAATTTAACAGCTTTTAAATATACGAAAGAACTAGAATTAAACTTGAATAGTTTCTCTTTACCAAAAGAGATGAGAGAGAAGATTCGACTCGCAAAAGAAATTTTAAAACTTCTCAAAACAGATAGCGACATTAAAAAATATTATTCTTTAAATACTTTAAAAAGATTTTCAATACAATACACAGCAAACAAAAATAAATGTGCTACAAAATTTTTTCCTACAAAAGAAGAGGAAAAACATATTCGGACAGAATGGGAAAAGGCACAAAAGTTAGAACAAAGAACACAAGAAGACTTAGATTTATACTCTCTAGTACAAGGGCTGACGAATGAATAGTAAAACAATTCAAGAAAATGAACCAATCGTAATCAAAATAGAAGAATCTTTAGATGCTAGCAAAAGGTTTAAAGCAAATAACTTATTGCAAAAAAAAGCAATAGAAAAAATAAAAAAATTAGTGGGCAGTAGACTTGATAAACTTAATAGTGAAAATTGCAATGATAGAAAACATGACACTATAACTATTCTTGGCGAAAGAGGAAGTGGAAAAACAAGTTTATTGTTAAATTTAAAAACAATATTAAATGATTTAGAAGGTCATAAAGATGAACTTGTATTTTTAGACATAATCGATCCAACGCTTTTTGAGACAAAACAAAATATTTTAGTTTCTATTATATCTTTGATAGCTGATACAGTAAAAAATAAAGCAACGGAAGAGTGGAGTCAATCTTTGGTTGAACTTGGAGATGGTTTAAAACTTCTTGATGGTATTGGAAGTGATATTATGAAAAATGACCTTTTTGACGATGGAGCTTTGATACTTGAAAAAGGATTAGACCATGCAAGCTCTGGGCTTAATCTTGAAAAGAGTTTGAATGAGTTTATTTCTAAGAGTTTACCTCTATTAGATAATAAAAAAATGTTTGTATTGGTATTTGATGATATAGATACAAATATAGATAAAGGTTGGATGGTACTTGAAACCATAAGAAAATATTTGACTTCATGCCAACTGCAAGTATTTGTTTCTGGTGATTGGGAATTATATTCATCGCTTGTGCGAATGAAGCAGTGGGAAAATTTCGATAGAAAAATTTTACCTTACAAGGAATGGCACGATAAAAAAGATTTGGTTAATGATTTAGAGGAACAGTACTTAATAAAAGTTTTAAAGCCTGAAAATCGTATATATTTGGAAAACTTTTATCAATTAACTAAAAAAACTGAAGAAATCTATGTGAAAGGTTTTGGTGAAGAAGTACTTATAAAATCAATTTACAAGTATGTAAGTGAAATTTTATTTAATTTTCAAAACAAATCACAACAAGAAGAGCTATCTAATCTTATTAAACAACTTCCAATTAGAACAAATATGAAAATATTTTATGTACACTTGATAAATCAGAATGATGCAGAAGGACTTATCAACGCTATAAGCAATGTATTTATTACAAATACTGCAAGATTTAAATTTACACATTTAGATTATGAAGATTTATCTCCTAATGCTGTACTACAAGAAATGGCAAAAAAACTTTTTTTACTTTCAGATAAACAGTTTTCTTTTGAAAAACTAAGTCAATTTCCTATGAATTTACGTAATAAAGATATTAATTTACTTTTAATGGTAATAGGGTTACATTTAACAACAACAATCAGTTCTAATCTATATACATTCTTTGAATGGCTTACGAGATTTACATATTTAGAAATACTAGGAAAAGACAAGCAAACAGAAGATGGGAAAAATGGGCTTTTGCGTAAATTAAAGCATGACTCAACCATTTCCATGGAAGAACAAATAAATTTAATCTCTCAAGAATATATTCAAGCAAGAAATTCGCTTATAGGCTTTAAATCGATATATACATTCCATAAATATGCTAAGGCTCATGGATATATTGGTGCTGATAAATTTCAAGAATCTGGCAATATAGACGAAAAATTTCTTTTAGATATTTTACTATCAAAGTCAGGTCGAATAGCCCATGCCGAGCAAAGTAGCATTAGCATAATCAATTTATTTGCTTTCTTGCATGAGTTTTTACAGAAAAACCACGAAGAAGCACAAAGTTATTTAACTTCTATTTTTGAAGAGTTTCATTATTTTAACGGTAATGACCATTTATTTGTAAGCCAAAAAGCAGATGATGTTTTGAACAATAATTTATATAAAAGCCTATTAGAATGGCATAAGCTGAGAGACACTGTAGAGATGTTCTCTATTTCACAAATTAATACCATATGGAAAAGTTTTCTTGAAAAAAATGACAATGAAATTCAAAGTAAAAAAATTACTACAGTAAAAGATTTTATTTCAACACAAATTATTGTTTTTTTTAATTTACTAATTACAGAAATATTATTTAACAAAGGGATTTACAAATCTTATTCAAGTGTAACATCTCCTAGTAACTTATATAGAAATATTGAAAATGCTTATGGTGAAACTTATAGTGAAAATTTTTACAATGAATACAAAAAATTAGATTTTTTTAAATACATGTACTTATGTCCAATCTTATATTGTTTTGTTGATGATGCAAAATTTGTTATTCCTGATACTAAATATTGGATAACACAAGAAGATAAAAATAGAATTATTACATCCTTTGGAACATTAAGATTACAAGCAGGTAGTCAAAAAGAAGTAGTATTAAATGATATTAAGAATAAACAAACTACAGAGATTATTTTAGAACCAACCGAAACAGTAGAAAAATACATTAGTAAAAGTGATTTAAAGAAAATCACAAAAAAAGATTCTAAAGATATTGATAATCTTATTACTGAAATAAAAAATGGAAAAATCAAGACTAGAGATCAACTTTGGGATCATTTGAAAACTGGTAATGAACGAGCTACTGCACCAAGAAAAAGTATTTTAGATCGTTTTCTAAGAAATATTCAAAATGATATAGAAGCAGATGATTCACAAACTCATTGATATAGATATATTAACACCGTTGACTTTTTTAAGTTCGAAGCGACTTCTAGAGAGGTATAAACAAGCATCATTTGCCAATATAAAATTAATTAAAGAAGATGTGTTTTTAACTCAAAGAGAGTTGCGATATGATTTTCCAGACCAAATCCATGAAAACTTGATAGAGCAGTTTTTTGAAGATTTTAAGCAAGACTTTTCATATTATTCAGTTAAATCTATACGACTAATCAATGAAAAATATTTTGATGAAGCAGGATATATTAAAAAAGATTTATATCTTAATTGGAATAATCTATTAACATTAGTTCCACCTTTGCTTTTTAGTTCTTATCCCATAAAAAACTCAGAACAAACTAAGTTTTATCATTCATCACTGCCGATACCAAAAGATAGTGAACAAGAAGCTTTAACCAAATCAAAAATGATAGAAACACATCTGCATATCAACGGTACATCTGAAACAATTTATAATTGGCACTATTTTTTGGATAATCTTGACCAAGCATATTTGGCTTTGAAAGAGTCATTTAAAGATAATGCTATTCTTTTTAAGCAAAATGGGATAGATAGTATTAAAGATTTTATAGACGTTTTGAAAAAATCAAAATCAATTTTTGAGTATATACTTTATGAAGTGGATTATGACCCGAATGATTATAAAGAATGGGAAAAGTATTTGTCCTCAAGTATAGTCTTTGATAAGCACTTACAGATAAGAATAAATGCAAAAAAAAGACAGAAAAAATTTAATAATAAAAATATAATTTATAGAGAAGTGAAATTTTATAATTTAATTTTCAACACCATGGCTGATGCTGATACAAAAAAAGATATTTATAGCAGACTGCTTCACTATTATATTTTGGCACAATCATTATTCAATAAGCTGTTTGTACAGCAATTAAGTCAATACGGGTTTTCTCAGTTTCAAAGAATTACAGATAGTAAATTAAGAGATCAATATGAAGATAAGGGCTTTGTAGATAGATATAAACAATTAGAAGGTGTAGGTAAAACTAATATACTAAAACATTTAGAACTTAGATTTGCACCTAAAAATACAACTTACAATACAACCAAGTTATACTCTAAAATAATCAATGATTATGAGAAATATAAAAAGTTAAATGATAAATTACAAGAACCTTTAGCAATACCAACTATTTCAGTAACTACTCATTTTATAAAGCATAAAGAACAAAAAAATCCTAAATATATTTATCTAAGAGATTCCAAAACTAAATCAGAACTAAATAAAAGAGTAGTTTCTATTATGGGATTGCTATCACTATCAAAGCCAAAGTATTTACCACAAAACCATCCAAGTTTTAAAAAGTTTGATTTTTTAAATGCTATTGATGCAGCTGGAAATGAACTCTATGCAAGACCAGAAGCTTTTGCGTCAAGTTTTAGATATATAAGAGAACAAGCGAAAAAAAGATTTGATAAACATATAAATATGACTTTTCATGCAGGTGAAGATTTTGTACATCTTGTTTCTGGGATTCGTTATATTTATGAAGCAGTGATGTGCTTAGATATGAAAGCAAAAGATAGAATAGGACATGCCACAGCTTTAGGACTTAACCCTAAAATCTGGAAAGAAAAATTAAACAATACGGTTGTAATGAAACAAGGTGAGCATTTAGATAATTTGTTTTTTGTTCTGATGGTTATTAAAAATAACTCAAAATACAATATCGGCTATGAAGTTGCAGAAAAAGAATTTAATAAATATTGTAATAATATTTATGGTCTAGAAGTGAATTTTGAAGATTATAAGACTTTTTTTGAAAATAGATGGCGAGAGAAAAAAGAGGCAATTAATCAACCTACTGAAAATCAGTTGGCAATTTTTAACAAGTACCATTCTATACAAAGCTATTCTCAATATAATAGGCTTGTTACAATTGATTTAAATGATATTTCAGATTCTATTATAATTTTCCTACAAAATAAAATTTTAGCTTTATTAAAAGAAAAAGAGATAGCAATTGAATCAATGATTACGAGTAATACAAGGATTAGTTTTTATAATAACTTTAAAGAACACCATATATTACAATGGCTACAAAATCCAAACTCTCCAGATATTGTATTAGCATCAGATGATCCAGGTATATTTAATAACAATTTATATTTGGAATTTTTTATATTAAATCAGATGCTTAAAGATACACATTTTGATAAGCAGGCAATCGTAAAAACATTATTGTCAAATTCTGAAAAATATTCTTTTCAATTTCAACCTATCCGTCAAAAGTGGGCGGATAGGCTACATACCATTGATGATGGTATGTAGAAAAGATTTACTCTTTAGTTTCTACAACTTTGATAGAGATGATACCGTCTTGGCCTTTGATACTGTCAAGAACTTTGAAGCTTTCTGCATCTTCTTTTTCGATTGCGCCGAAAACTGTGTGAACGCCATCGAGGTGAGGTGTTGCAGCAAACGTGATGAAAAACTGGCTTCCGCCTGTGTTTGGTCCAGCGTGCGCCATAGAGAGTGTTCCTCTTGTGTGGCGAGATGTGTTGAGTGCTGTTTCACATGGGATAGAATAACCCGGTCCACCTGTGCCAGTTCCGTGAGGACAACCGCCTTGAGCCATAAAACCAGGGATAACACGGTGAAAGTTTAAGTCATCGTAAAAACCGCTGTTTGCCAAGTCTGCAAAGTTTGCAACTGTATTTGGAGCTTCCTCAGGGAAAAGTTTTACCCAGATATCCCCTTTGCTTGTTTCAAATTTTGCATATTGAAGTTTTGCTAATGCATCAGCGCTTAAATCATATACTTTTAGTTCTTTTCTTCCGAACATTAAAAATCCTTGTAATAATAATTCCGCAATTATAGTTAAACTTCTCAACTTTCGCACATAAAACATAGTTTGTTTGGCGTAAGTGCTGATAAACGCGATAATGTAGTGCTATTCTTTATTCGTCCTGAGATTATCGTCGGTATTTGCTATGTTTGTGAATATTGGCAAAAAAAAGATGCATCGAAATGGCGAGTGCTTCGAGTTCACATTCAAGATTACGAAAGAGTTGACCCAGAGTTGCTATAGATGTCGTCATAAATAATTTTTGGTGGTTTTTTTTAATGGGCATTTAGACTTTTCTTGAGTTCTTACTCAAGGAAAGTTGAGTGAATTTTGAGTTTTTGATTGATAGTCCAAGGGCAGGCTACGCGCAAAACTCACTCAATTTTCCTTTCCCTTTTTCTTTGTAGTTTCTACACTCTTTGTATCTTTTGAAGTTTAACAAACTGCTCATATCTGAAGAGATGGTAGGTAAGGTTTAATATTTTTGAACATTCCTATCTAGTGTATCCCTTTTGGAAGTGTTTTTTATTCTAAAGTTATACTTGGCTGATGAAAGTAGTAGCCTTGAAAATTTTGTACTCCCAACTCTCTCAGTTTTTCGTATATCTCTTTATTTTCTACATATTCGCCTACAACTTCTATCTGCATCTCTTTTGCAAAGGCAACGATGACCGAGGTTATAAGCTCTGATTTTTTGTCATGTAAAATCTCTTTGATGATACTTCCGTCTATCTTGATAAAATCCGCTTGCAAACGCATGAGGTACTCAAAATTTGAATATCCCGTGCCAAAATCATCAATGGCTATTTTGCAGCCAAAAGATTTGACTTTTGTGATGAACTCTTCTACGATTTGAAAATTTTCTATATTTTCGGTCTCCACAATCTCAAATGTAACACGTTTGGAAGCGGGAGAGTTTTGGACATAATCGTAGATGAAATTTTTGATATCTTCATTGAAAATATCATCTATGGTGATATTGATAGAGACTTCATGTTCGCTCTTTTCAAATGCCTCAAAACTTTTTTTGATGACTATTTTTGTAAGCTCATGATAGAGTTTTGCTTTTTTAGCGATTTCCAAAAAGAAGTAAGGTGAGATGATTTTTTTATCTTCATCTATGAGGCGTATAAGTGCTTCATACTTCTTAACGCTTCCCTGATGTATGTTCACAATCTCTTGATAAAACATAACGATTCTCTCATCTGCAATAGCATCTTTGATCTTTTTTATCCATAAGATATTGTTTTCATACTCTTTGTTGAGTGCGTGTGAAGAGTTGTAGATAAGTACATCTTTTGATTCGCGTCTAGCGACTTCAAGAGCCATATTTGCTGTAGAGAGAAGGACTTCGTTATTTTCTTGTGAAACACCGATGGAAAAATTCAAGAAGATATTTTGTTCATCTACGATAAGGGCTTGCGCGGAGATACTGTTTTTGATACGAGAGACCTCTTGTATGAGTTGGAGCGAATTGCAATCTTTAAAAAGCATCACAAACTCATCGCCATTAAGTCGGTAAAGTTCACACTGACAATCTTTAGCAATCGAATCTTGAAGTCTGCGGCTAAAAGCGATAAGTACCTCATTTCCAAAGCTTGACCCATACAAATCATTGACCTGACTAAACCTGTCAATATTAATCAGCATTAGAGAAAAATCATCCCCACTTTCTAACTCTTTGATGAGTGCATTACGATTGCCAAGAGAAGTGAGCTGATCTGTGTAGAGCATTTGCGTGAGTTCATCTTGGTGTCTGATGAGTTTTGTGATGTCATGGCGTATAGCGATATACTCAACTATCTCTTCATCTCTGTTAAAAATAGGTGCTATGGTTGTGTCTATCCAGTATCCTGAACCATCTTTGCGCATGTTTTGTATGCGTCCCTGCCATGTTTTTTTAGATGTGATTGTTGCCCACATTTTTTTATAGAGTGTGTCTGCATTATTGGGATGGCGTATGATGCTGTGCGTTTTTCCTATGACTTCTTGGGGAGTGAAGCCGGAAATTTTGTAAAAGTTATCATTGGCAAAGGTGATTTTTCCCTCTGGATCTGTTCGTGTGACAATAAGGTTTTTGTCTATGGTATCTTTATAGCTTTGTAGATAAGAGAGATTATCGAAGAGCTGTGTTGTGTGTTGTTTGAGGATTTCATTTTTGAGATGAAGTTTTTCTTGTGCATTTTTTTCGTTTTCATTGATGAAGTGTTTGATGAGAAAATATATACCTGAAAGAGCCGCCGCGATGTTGAGCAAAAAGAAGATTTCTACGATAAATTTGGGGAGAGGATTTTCGTTGTGTTGTATGAGCCATGTATCTATAAGCGTTGAAAAAATCACGAGAACTAAAAAAGCATAAAACCAGTAGTAGGATTTTTCGTTTTTGTTGAGTATTATCGCCGCAACAGGGGCAAAAAACGCCCAAACCATCACAATACTTCCCTGTGCAAAGCCGCCCAAAGACCACATAAGAAAAAATGGCAGTAAAAGCGTCAGGTAAAGCTGCGTTTTTTGTAAAAATACAATATTTTTTGTCCTGTGAAAATGCCAAAGCCCAAGGATGGAAAAAAGTGTGTGAATCATGGGGATGGCAGCTGAGAGAAAATGACCCAAAGAGAGATAAACAAGAGCCCATAAAAAGCCTGCAGGATCAATAATAAGCGGAAGCATAGTGAGAGACATTTTTTTCAGGCGTACAGCTTCACTGTCATTGTTTGAGACACCAAGAGTTAGGAGTTTTTGAAGATATTGATAAAACAAAAAGCACCTCGACTGAAAAATTAACTATTTTACCGTGATATAAAAGTGATAAATCATATCAAAAAAATCTTTTAAATAAAGACATAATGCAAAAAATATTGGCACTTTTATCTATATGAAGGGTAGGGTGGGTAATTGTATGCTAAAATTGCACATATTATTTAAAAAAGAGCACAAATGTCATTTGAAAAATTAGGGCTAATCAAGCCACTTCTGAGAGCAATAGAAGAATTAGGCTACGAACATCCTACAACGATACAAACAAGAGCTATACCTTTAGTCCTTGCAAAAAGTGATATATTTGCTACTGCGCAGACGGGAACAGGTAAAACGGCTGCGTTTGCACTTCCTTTATTACAAAAATTACGAAATGTGGAAAGTTCAGAAGATAGAACTATCAAAGCTGTCATCCTCTCTCCGACACGTGAACTCTCTATCCAGATTTATGAAGATATTAAAAACTACTCGAAGCATATGCATGTTCAGTGCGAAATACTCGTTGGTGGAAAAGATCTTGAAAATCAGCAACGTGCGCTGAAAAAAGGTACGGATATCATTATCGCGACTCCAGGGCGTTTTATGGAGCATGTTGAAAAAGGTTTAAATGTTTCAGGTATTGAGATGTTCGTACTTGATGAAGCGGATAGAATGCTGGATATGGGGTTTGCCAAAGATATACGAAAAGTCCATACGATGCTTCCAAAACGCCACCAGACACTGCTTTTTGCAGCAACATACAGTGACAAGGTCCGAAAACTCTCCAAACTTGTACTTACAAAACCTGCGTTTATCGAAACATCCAAGAAAAACTCAACAGTAGATGCGATAAACCAAGTGGCTTATCTTGTAGATACTGACAAAAAAGCGGCACTTTTAGCCTATCTCATAGGTTCACGCAACTTTCCTCAGGTTTTGGTCTTTACACGCACAAAAGCAAGTGCGGATGCGCTGATATTGGAGCTTCAAAAAGATGGTCTCAAATGTGGGATTATCCATGGAGATAAAACACTCGCAAACCGTATGAAAACTCTCACACAGTTCAAAGCAGGCGAAATCCGCGTTTTGATCGCTACAGATATCGCTTCTCGTGGACTAGATATCGAAGAACTCCCGTATGTTATCAACTACGAGCTCCCTTCGGTTCCTGAGGACTATGTGCATAGAGTAGGGCGTACAGGTCGCGCGGGACGTGATGGTGAAGCTATATCTTTGCTTGATATTTACGAGAAATTTGATATAAAAGATATCGAAAGAGTTATCGGGATGAAGATACCTCAGGAAGTCATAGAAGGTTTTGAACCTGATCCGACTATCAGACGTAAAGACCAAGAAGAACTCAAACTCAAAAATGAGCATAAAAAACCCGAAGTGAAGTTTCAGAGAAAAAATCCAAAACGCCACTCATCCAATGCTCGTCCAAAACAAGAGTCTAAAACAGCTACAAAATCTTTTGTCAAACCAGTGACAAAGAAAAAAAGAAAAACAACAAAACGCGACGCAAAATAGACGCTCTTTAGTAGTGAATAGCTAGCCAAATCGTCTCATGAGCAGGAAGTGTCCATGCGACTCTATGTCTTACATGAGCAGGGATATTACAATATTCTCCTGCGTTTAGCCGTATTTCTCCATTTTCAAACGCAAGGATTGCTTCTCCTTGCAAAACAAGCACCCATTCATTATTTTCTTGATCATACCAGCCGCTTTGGGGTGAAGTGTGACCTTTTGAGACAATACGCTCTATCTTGATGTGCTCATGAGAAAGTATCTCTTCAAAGAGTTCTTCTTTGAGATTTGTAGGTACGTTTTTGAGTAAATTGGCTTTTTTCATAGGGCTATTATAGTAAAATCTTGCATGTGGAATAATTATAAATTAGAAATTTTATATCAAGATGTCTATCTCGTTGCCATCAACAAACCAAGCGGACTTTTGGTGCACAAATCGATGATAGATAAAGATGAAATCTATTTTGCCATGGCAATGCTGCGTGATCAGATAGGGCAGTGGGTTTATCCTGTGCATAGACTTGATAAACCCACTTCAGGGGTACTTTTATTTGCACTTGATAGTGAGACTGCACGACTGATGAGTCAGCAGTTTGAGATGCATAGTATCGAGAAGTCTTATGTGGCTGTTGTCCGTGGATATACACAAGAGCAAGGTGAGATTGATTATGCTTTGAGTGTGAAGCTTGACAAGATGACGGATAAAAATGCAAGCAAGGACAAAGAAGCTGAAACTGCTATAACGAGATATAAAACACTTGCCAAAGTCGAACTTAATCTGCCTCTTGGACGCTATGAAAAAACACGATATTCTCTCGTGCAGCTTTGGCCAAAGACAGGCAGAAAACATCAGCTCAGACGCCACATGAAACATATTTCGCATCATATTTTAGGCGATACAAATTACGGCAGAGGTGAGCACAATAAACTCATACGAGAAAATTTTGACTGCCACAGACTTTTGTTACATTCAAATTCGCTACGTATCAAACATCCCTACACACATGAAATAATGACCTTTAGAGCTGCGTTTGATAAGACATTTGAGCATATTTTTACTGCGTTTGGATGGAATATGTAATTTTAGATATATAATGTTTGTTCAATAAGAGTTATATAAGGGGGATTTCGTGAAATTACACCGTAGCTTTGAATGTATTTTTACTAATACTACAACAAAATATTTTGTGTTTTATATAAAGAGAATAATTTTCACGGTATTTTTAAGTTTAAGCCCCTGCTTGGGGGCTGAGTTTGCTGATCAAATTTATATAAACGGTGATATTGTCACAATGAATGACGCACAACCTCAGGCAGAAGCGTTGGCGGTACGGGCAGGTAACATTCTCGCAATAGGTAGCAAAAGTGAGGTTATGAAAACTCGTGGTGCTGCTACACAGTTGGTGGATTTAAAACACAAAACTTTATTACCTGGTTTTGTGGATGCTCATGGGCATGTTTCTCTAACAGGATTGCAAGCAGTCTCTGCCAATTTGTTAGCACCACCCGATGGAGAGGTGAAATCGATTGCCGATTTACAACAAATATTACGTGTTTATGCTGCAGGTGAAATCGCCAAAAGCCACAAGGTGGTAATAGGTTTTGGGTATGATGACGCGCAATTAAAAGAGCAACGAGCACCAAGCAGACAAGAATTGGATGCAGTCAGTACGCAATTACCGGTATTAGCCATGCATCAGTCTGGGCATATTGGTGTACTCAACAGTAAGGCACTTGCCATGGCTGGTATAAATGCCGATTCGCCCGATCCTGTTGGTGGTCATATTCAGCGTGAAAGCGATGGTAAAACACCCAATGGTGTGTTAGAAGAAACTGCTTGGTTTGCTGCTGGTATGAAGCTTGTGCAGCCCCGACCAGAAGATTATGCCGCAATGCTGATTGCAGGTCAAAAACTCTATGCTAAGTTTGGTTTTACAACCGGTCAAGATGGACGTTCAGATGAAAATTCAAATCGTACTTGGATGGCATTGGCGCAATCTGGAAAAATGTTGCTGGATGTGGTCTCTTACCCTGATATCACCCAATCATTTACCGCTGATATCATGACAAGCACTTGGTACCAACGTTACTATCAAGGGCATTTTCGCATCGGTGGTGTGAAGCTAAGCCTTGATGGCTCACCGCAGGGGAAAACTGCTTATATGACACATCCATATCATCATCCCCCTAGTGGCAAATCGGCTGATTATCGAGGTTATCCGGCACTCAGTGATGAAGAGGTTGTTAGCTACGTAGATATAGCTTACGCAAATAACTGGCAGTTGTTGGTGCATACCAACGGTGATGCCGCGTCGGATCAGATGATTAACGCTGTACGCCAGAGTTGGAAAAAGTATGCTAAAGAGGACCGACGTACAGTCATGATTCACGCACAAACGGTGCGAGAAGATCAACTTGATGCCATGCTGGAGTTAGCTATAGTTCCTTCTTTTTTTGGTATGCATACTTATTACTGGGGTGATTGGCATCGCGATGAAACACTGGGTCCAGTACGTGCTGAACGCATATCGCCTGCTATGTCGGCACTACGCCGAGGTATGTTATTTACCCAGCATCATGATGCTCCAGTAGCCTTTCCTGATCCTTTTGCTATACTAGATGCAGTTGTGAACCGTCGTACACGCAGTCATGATATTTTGGGCGCTGATCAGCGATTACCGGTTGCAATAGCACTCAAATCTTTAACTCTTTGGGCGGCTTGGCAACATTTTGAAGAAGAGAGTAAGGGTTCATTGGAGGCGGGTAAATTTGCTGATATGGTCGTGCTCTCCGCCAATCCGCTTAAAATCAAGCCGCAGGAGCTACGTAATATAAGTGTGTTACAAACCATCAAACAAGGTAAAACAATTTACCTCAAAGAAGAAGCTAATGTTCGTTTGAATTAAAACTGATGAAAACTAGAGAAGATAAATATATGAAAAATCTGTGTATCGGCTTGATTTGTGTGCTATTATTTATTTGTAACGCTAGCTCTGCTTCCGAACAAAAAGCTACAACTGCTCATGTTGCGTTTGCATACAATCAATACCACTTGGATTGCGGCACATTTGATTTGCCATTTCATCTCATTAATGGCTATATACTTGTCCCAGCAAAGGTGAATAACACCATGGGTAAGTTTCTTTTCGACACCGCTACTGAATTTCCTTTTTTCTTTAATCGGCATTATCTCTCACTGCAAAAAGATAAGTTTTTAGGAAAAGGGAAGGCTGCATCGGGTCAAATTTTGGAGCTTTACATTCAAAATGAAGCAATTACTTCATTACAATTGGATGGAGATGTACACTTTGAAGAATTAAAAAATCTGCCGCATGCTGATTTTAGTTTTTTGGAGGTCGGTATCACTCCTGATTTTCTTGGTACCATGGGCTATGGGTTTGTACACAACTACGCTTTTTTAATCAATTATGACCATCAAAATATCACTTTTTACCCGTTAAATAGACCATTGCCAGCGCAACTAACGGAAGCAAAAAATATTATAGCTACAATGCACTACACTCCGACGGGTGCTTATGGAAAAATGCCGCAAATACCTCTGCAAATTGCGCAACATAGGCTTAGTGGATTTATGGATACAGGAAATTTAGGTACTCTTGAGTTAACTCCAGAATTACGTGACCAGCTGATCCGAGAAGGAAAGTTGCATATTGAGACAGGTAGCCATCTCAGCGCCACCTACGCTCCTCATATTCGTGCAACATTGAAAGGATTATATTATCAGGGAATCCCTCTGGATACAGTTTATAATCTACATTTTACGGTTGGTAAGGAAAATCGTGTGGGTATGGGTTATCAATTTCTTAGAAATTATCAGACGCTATGGAATTATCAGCAGCAAACAGTGACCTTGTTAAAACGGTGATTATAGCTATTTTGTAATTTTGTCTAAAATGTATAGTAAGTATTTTTGGGGATTTTGAGCGCTGTAGCTCCGAATATTGGAGCCAACTTAATATACGACTAAATACCGTAATTTCGGATTTTCCAATATATCAATTTACTATTAAACTTGTATTTGGTGCTAATAAATAGCACCTGTATAGCACCGAAATTTATACTTCGGTTTCTTTGTTTATTTCTACAATTTTCATAAGGGCACCTCTAAAAACCCAACATATTTTCCAATAAGCAGCAATTCGATAAAATAAAAGATATCAAGATCAAAAGTAGCGGAGAAGAGAATGAGCAAGAAGAGCAGAGGATTATTTGACTATGAGTATCAGTTGGATTTGATAAATGCACATCAACCGCCTCTTGCAAAGCTCAATTCCGTCATAGACTGGGAGATGTTTCGTAAACCTCTCGAAGAGGCACTTTATAAAGAAGCAAAAGCACCAGGCGGAAGACCACCTTTTGACAGGCTGATGATGTTCAAGATTCTTATTCTCCAGCGCTACTACAATCTCTCAGATGAACAGACAGAATTCCAGATAAAAGACAGATTCTCTTTTATGCAGTTTTTAGGCTTGCAGATTGGAGACACTGTTCCTGATCACTAGGTACCCCTTGAGGGTAAAAAACTATCTGGCTCTTTAAAGAACAGCTCAAAGCAAAAAAGCTTTCAAAGAAACTCTTTGAACTTTTTACACATACACTCATCAACAACGGCGTGATAGCCAGAGAAGGGAGTATCGTAGATGCTTCCT
>JAQTWZ010000051.1 GCA_028689055.1 Sulfurimonas sp.
TTCGAACCAGTGACCAAGTGATTAACAGTCACCTACTCTACCGCTGAGCTAATCCGGAATGTAAAAAAGCTACAAATAAATGGTGTCAGAGGGGGGACTCGAACCCCCGACCCCCGGCTTATGAGACCAGTGCTCTAACCAGCTGAGCTACCCTGACATCTTTTTTGTAGGTCGGAATTATATCTACGCAAAGCTTTTGTTTTCCTTTTGTCACAATAAAAAAGAACTTAAGGGCAAACAAACCACTATAATGATAGACTTCATTATTAAATTTTAATTTACCAACATTTGATACAGTTGCGTTTTTAAATAATTTATCGATAAAAAAAGGAGTATTATGAATTTTCAACCACTAGGTAAAAGAGTACTGGTAAAACGCGTAGAAGAGGCAAGTACAACTGCTTCTGGCATCATCATCCCTGATAATGCAAAAGAGAAACCTTCTCGCGGTGAGGTTGTAGCGGTGAGCAAAGAGGTAACAGAACTTGCATGTGGTGATAAAGTTCTTTTTGGTAAATACGCAGGGAATGAAGTTTCACTCGACGGCGACAAATTTGTCGTAATCGAAATTGACGATATTTTTGGAATCATCGGTTAAGAAACTAGATAAACAAAAACAATCTGACTCCAATGGAGTCAAGCTTTAGTCGCCATAGCGGCACATAACATAAAATTAAGGAACAAGAAAAAATGGCAAAAGAGATGATTTTTTCAGACAATGCGCGTAATGCATTGGCTCGCGGTGTTGCAAAACTAACAGATGCTGTAAAGGTAACAATGGGACCACGCGGTCGTAATGTCCTTATCCAAAAAAGCTACGGCAATCCTATCATCACAAAAGACGGTGTATCTGTTGCACGTGAAGTAGAGCTCAAAGACAAACTTGAAGATATGGGCGCACAACTTGTAAAAGAAGTCGCTTCAAGAACTGCCGATGAGGCTGGTGATGGTACGACGACGGCTACAGTTTTGGCAAATGCAATACTCAGTGAAGGTCTCAGAAATATCACTGCAGGAGCAAACCCTATCGAAGTGAAACGCGGTATGGACAAAGCTTGTGCTTCAATACTTGAGCATTTAAAAGCATCTTCAAGAGCTGTAAACGGCAAAAAAGAGATCGCACAAGTTGCAACTATCTCTGCGAACTCTGACGCACAAATCGGCGAGATGATCGCTGAAGCAATGGACAGAGTCGGGCAAGACGGTGTTATTACGGTAGAAGAGGCAAAGGGTATCTCTGATGAGCTTGCCGTTGTTGAAGGTATGCAGTTTGACCGTGGATATCTCAGTCCTTATTTCATCACAAATACTGAAAAAATGGTAGCTGAAATCGAAAACCCTTGGATACTTCTTTGTGACCACAAAATCTCTTCACTCAAAGATATGCTTCCTGTTTTAGAGCAAGTTCAAAAAACTTCTCGTCCGCTTCTTATCATCGCTGAAGATGTAGAAGGTGAAGCACTTTCAACTTTGGTTGTGAACAAACTTCGCGGCGTTTTAAATATCTCTGCGGTAAAAGCTCCCGGCTTTGGTGACCGTCGCAAAGCTATGCTTCAAGATATCGCTATCCTCACAAGAGGCGTGGTCATCTCTGATGAAACAGGTTACACACTTGAGGGTGCAACTATCCAGATGCTAGGACAGGCTTCACGCGTCGTTATAGACAAAGACAATACGGTTATCGTCAACGGTGCAGGAGAAGAAGCGTCTGTAAAAGCAAGAATCGCTGAAATCAAGGTCCAAATCGATGCGACTTCAAGTGAATATGACAAAGAAAAACTTCAAGAGCGTTTAGCGAAACTCAGCGGCGGCGTGGCAGTTATCAAGGTAGGTGCTGCAACTGAAACTGAGATGAAAGAGAGAAAAGACCGTGTCGATGATGCGCTCTCAGCGACAAAAGCTGCTGTTGAAGAAGGTATCGTTATCGGTGGTGGAGCGGCACTTGTGCGTGCTGCTGCAAAAGTAAACCTTGAGCTTAGCGGCGATCAGAAAATCGGTTGTGAAATCATCCTTCGTGCTGTAAAAGCGCCGATGAAACAAATCGCAGCAAACGCAGGTTATGACACAGGTGTTGTAGTAAACGGCGTGGTAAACGCAGCAAATGAAAACATCGGTTTTGATGCTGCTACCGGCGAATATGTAGATATGTTTGAAGCAGGTATCATCGATCCGTTTAAAGTCGGTCGTGTAGCGCTTACAAACGCAACATCCGTTGCGAGTCTCCTCCTCACAACTGAAGCAGCTATCTTCGAACTTCCAGAAGCAAGCTCTTCAAATGACAACATGAGCAACGCAATGCAAGGCATGCCGGGTATGATGTGAGAACCGTAAAGAAAACGCCAACTGCTTGGCGTTTTTAGGTTCGGAACCGCAAGCGTTGTCACAAAGTGACCGCTGAGGACTGGCGCGAAGAATAAACGACAATTTCTTGTCGTTTTTAGGTTCCCAACCACAGTCGATGTCCGAAGGACCGACGAGGACTAGCGCGCAAGAAAACGCCAACTGCTTGGCGTTTTTAGGTTCCCAACCGCAAGCGTTGTCACAAACACAATTTTCCAATCTAATAAAATCTTTTTTCTCACAATTATTCAAGTCGTTTATTTATATTTTTTTTATCTTATAGTTTATATAATGATGGTATATCATCAGAAGGATAGTGTAATGAAAAAATCAATATTGTTAATCGTAAGTCTGGCGTCTTTAGTTGTATCAAGTCTTGCGGCTTCTGCAGTAAAAGCAGAGTCAAATGCTGTATTTGAGTCTCGTTGTGCCAATTGTCACGGTGCTACAGCCAATGGCGTACCCATGATAAAGGAAAAATCTGGAGTAAAACCTGAAAGTGCAAACGCTGTAGGTATTTCATCAGAGGAAAAAACAGACATCTACGGTCCTCCGCTAAATAATTTGAGTAAAGAAGAACTTGTAACAAAATTGAAAGATCTTCGTAATCAAGACTTTGATGCGAAATCTTACCACTCTGTAATGCAAAAAAATCTCAAAAAAATTGAAAAACGAGAAGGCAAAATCTCTGATGAAGATATGGCGGAGTATATCTCTACCACTTTTGGCTCTGCTAAGTGACCCTCGACTCTTCAATCTTTTTTGATTGGAGAGTTCATCTCTTTTAAAGTACTTTTGTTATCATAGTGCATATAAAAAATAGTAGAACAATAAAATGAAAAAAGAAATACTTGAACGTTATGAGCGCAATGAAGATGGTACGCTTATCATCGATGTTTCAACAGAAAAAATCGAAGATTTGTATAACGACTTTGACAAACAGGCACATTTTTTAAAAAAAGATTTAAATGAAGATTTGGTTTTATATCTCGTAGAGAGTGTAAGCGAGATAGGAAGTAGTGCCTTTATCATCAAGTTCAATTTTGAAGTAAACGCAGATGCAGCAGCTATCCTCAGAGTCCGAGAAAGTATCAAAAACTTTTTTATATATATGCAGGAACTTACGGGCAAAAAAGTAGCTTCGATGCTACGCTCATCTCTTATCTTTCTTCTTATCGGTCTCATCATGGCAACACTTTCTATCTTGCTTAATCAAAGTGATTTAGTAAAAGAGTACATTAGCGTAGCCGTTATTGCCGAAGGTTTGACGGTTGCTGCTTGGGTTTCACTTTGGGAAGCCTTAGCAACATTTTTGATAAAATGGATGCCTTTAAAGAAAAAAATAGCACTCTATCATGCCATCGCAAACGCAAAAATTGCCTTCAAATTTCATGAAAACTCTCAATTGTAAGTATCTTTTACTATAATTGAGGCAAAAAAAGAGTTCTCAATGCAAAATCCTTTTGAATCAGGTCATATCAAAAACTACCTCCTTTTATATGCCAGCGTGGTGGTTATTATGGTTCTCTTTTTTATCGCCAGCACGCTCTTTCATGATATTCCACAAATGCAACAGAAGCTTTTTGAGGTAAACGCAACACAGGAAAGTGCTCAAAATATATCCCAAGAAAGACAAACACCAATAGAAAAAAATTCTCAAATTAAACTTCTTGATAAAGCCTATTGAATAACAAATGAGTGAGAACTAATGAGTGAGAACAAAATAATCATAAATAAAATCAGTACTTATATGCACAACAAAAAAGAGCATATCTCTGCTTTGTGGATGAGAAACCAGACGATGGTGGATATCTTCAACTATCACAAAGTAAGTCGAAAAAAATTTCATGAGTATTTTGCACAGCAGATTATCGCCTATTTTGCGGATGTACTTTTAGGCAAACAAAAAATAGGCAACTGTCCTATTATGAACAAGTTTATCGATTATATGATTGAGCGTCACATAAGCGTACGAGAAATTTTTCTCATTTGTATGGAGTTTCGCGCTTCTATGATAGCTGAACTCACTGCGGTGAAACTGATTACATCCGAAAACACCGACATTATTGATGCGCTTTCCCATGTTTTCAATCAAAATCTTGCGGGCGTTTTGGAGTATTATCAGAACAAATGTTTGAATATCTCAGATGCGATACATACCCCTGATTTTTCGGAACATGAGCTAGAATTTCAGGCATTTTTGGAGCAACAAGAAAATCCTGCGATAACCTTTAGTAAAAAAAATCTCATCCATGCAAACATTGCTTTTTTAAATATCTTTCATGTAGAAAACATAAAAGAGTTCAATACAAAATATAAAACTCCATGGGAAATATTTGACTCTTTTGAGTTTGTGGATAAAAAATTTAGAGACAAAGAATATGAAAAGTGGCTCGAAGAAGTGCTCAATAATAAAGAGTCTGTCAATAAAATTTTTATACGCGAAACTACAAACAAAGAAAAAATCCCTTACAGAGTTTTGGTGAGTGAAGTGCCTTGTAAAATTTGCGAAGAATCGAACAAATATATAATGACTTTTTATCCAAATCTATCCAACGAAGAGATTGCGGTTCAAAATTACATTGATGCTCTCACTAATGTCCCAAATAAACTCAAATTTGACCAAGAGCTTGAAACAAAACTTACTCTATTTAACGAGAAAAAAGAGGCGGTCTCCATCATCGTAGCAAAAATAAAAGATTTGGAAAACATCAACCAAATCTATGGTGTTGAGATGGGCGATGTCGTTTTACAAGAGTTTGCGGATCAGGTGGTTGATTCTTTTAGTGAGTTAGGATTGTTTGCTCGTATCGATGGAGATATGTTCGCGCTAGTGTGTGACAATACTACAAAAGAGTCCGTTAAACTTTATGCAAACTCTATTTTAGCTCTGGGTCGCTCTATCGTTTTTGATGAGACTATCAACCTGCACCCAAAATTTTCTATAGCTATAGTTTCACTTATAGAAGGTGACACAAAAACCAGTGTAGAACAACGCATCCAAAGTCTTATACGAGATATTGACGAGCATGGTAGTGATTATATACAAGACGATAGAGAGATTTTAGAAAAAGAAACTGAGAGAGTTCTTTTAGAAAAAAAAT
This sequence comes from Sulfurimonas sp., assembly GCA_028689055.1. Lineage (GTDB taxonomy): Bacteria > Campylobacterota > Campylobacteria > Campylobacterales > Sulfurimonadaceae > Sulfurimonas. The sequence goes on from JAQTWZ010000051.1 coordinate 5,445, forward strand.
TTTTAAAAAGTTGCTATTTGATGCAAAAAAATAAAAAAGCTTTAGATACTGTCAACTTTTATAAAGAACTTCCTATAGAATCAGATGCAAAAATTTTGGATGTATATCAGAGTTCACTACTTCTTGCTCTTCGCTCAGTTGCAGTACACTCTCTCAAACTTGCAAACGAAATATTTATCAAACGAGAAAGACCTGAAAAAGATATTCGTGCAAGTGTTTTGCGTATCGATAAAACAAACAATACCATAGAAATCGGATCTTTTCACTTTGTCACTGCATCTGCTCTCAATCGCAGATGCGTACACGTACAAGTCGAAAAACATATACCTGTGACACTCAAACATGACAAAAAACATCAAGTAGCTTATCTCAAAAGTATCTCCATAGATACGGTCAAACTTGTTTTGCCAAGTATCTGCTCTTTTTCTCTAAATTATGACATCGTCCTCGATATGACACTCCAATGGAATAAAAACAAAAAAGAGCTCTCTATACCCGTAGAAGTGATAAAAGTCGGGAAGGAGTCTGAGGGGGTTTTTAGTGTCATCTTTAAGCTTCTCGTCTGCACAAAAGATCAGGAAACTATCCAATCTTTTGTTTCATTTCGCCAAAGAGAGATCGTCCAAGAACTACGCGCTCTGGAGATCTAAAAGTTTATTTTACTCTTTTGTAATAATATAAAGTTGCTCATGTTTGAGGCGTTTGAGGATGTCCATCACACTTACAAAGTCTTGAAACTTGGACTCTTTGTCGCTTCTGAGTACGACTGTCTGCTCTTTTGAGATAGTTGAGAGTTTTTCTTCAAGCTGTTTCAGGTCAACCTGCTCTTTTTCAAAAAACATCTCACCCTTTGCGTTTACATAAACAGTGACCTCTTTTTCGACTTTTTCTTTTTCAGCCGCTTTTGCTTCAGGCAAATCTACCGGTATGATACCTTGTTTGATAAATGTTGCGGTTGTGAGAACCATAACAAGAAGCACAAGCATAATATCAATAAAAGGGATGACATTTATCTCATCAAATCTTTTACGCTGTTTTTTATATTTTGCCATTGTGTTTACTTTGTCTCGTATTTGACATCAAAACGCGTGAGTATTTTTTCTACTTTACGAAGAAGCATCGTATATACGACGATGGCAGGCATAGCTACGATAAGTCCCATCGCTGTAGCTTTGAGTGCAAGCGCCAAACCTAACATGATTTTTTTCGCGTCCACCGCTCCGGCATCACCCATCGTATAAAATGTAAGCATAATCCCGATAACCGTACCAAGAAGTCCGACATAAGGAGCGTTTGAGCCGATAGCGCTTATCACGCTGATATTGTCCGTCAAATCCATCTCCAAAGTATCTCTATGAGAATAATCTTCAATACGAACACTTTTATAAAACATCATTCTTTCGATAAAAAGCCATAAAGTGACGATACTCATAAGAATCAAAAGTCCCATAACTCCATAATCAAGAGCGCCTTCGGCATATTGTAATAAATTTTCTGTTTGCATTAATTTTCCTTAAAATGTAGAAGTACGGTCGTACCCTCTTTTGGTTTTGATTTAAATACCAAATCTATTCTGTTGTTGTCGCAAAATCTTTTCACCATACTGAGTCCTATTCCAAAGCCTTTCATATTTTCATTGCTCTGATAATAGTTGTCAAAAATATGTAATAGTTCTACCTCATCCATCCCACAACCGTAGTCCTGTATATGAAGCGTGGAATTATATATCTTTATCTCTATTTTTTTGCTATTTGGCGAATATTTTACAGCATTGTCAATAATGTTGTCAATGACCTTACTCAAGCCTATCTTGTCGCTCAAAATAAAGTGCTCATGTAGCTCAGTCACAAAGGCGATCTGCGGATACAAAGAGTGAAAAAAATCAACTCTTTGTATCATCAACTCTTTGAGATCCAAATGTTCCTGAACACTTTTTTGCGACTGCGTTTTTATCATATAATCAAGTTCATTGTAACGCTGTTCTAACATACTGCAAGCACTTTCTATCCGTGCGATGCGTTTGAGAGATTTTATATCATCAAGATTTTTCTTGAGCATATGGGTATTTGTCATGATAGTGCTTATAGGCAGATTGAGCTCATGAAGTGTTTCTTTGGAAAGATTTTGGAGATTTTTCACATACTGTTCCAGCGGATCGATGGAGAGTTTGGAGATAAAAACTCCCGAGAGTGCAACGATAGAGAGCATCACACTTACTAGCAAAAAAAGATTTGTTACCGCTGCTACAACAAGAAGAAAATGCAGCACACCCAAAAACGCAGCCACTGTCAAAAAATAATAGACAAAGATATTCAAACGCAGGTTACGAAACAAGTTTGTATCCTACACCGCGTATATTTTCAATCTTTATCTGAGGCAGTAACTGTTTGATGCGGTTGATATAGACACGGATAGCCCCTTCGCTTCCGCTCTCCCCTGCACTCCACAACTCTTCCATGATCAGCTCTTTTGGCACAAGATTGTCCGCATGACACATCAATAACACAAGAAGCTGGTACTCTTTTTTTGAAAGCTCTAGCTCATGTGTATCATAAAAGATACGCTTGTGCGTAGCATCATGTACAAGCAAACCGACACTCTCTACAACATCTTTTTTGATACGGCGCACGATGGAGTGCAAACGCAGCAAAAGCTCATCACTGTCAAAAGGTTTGGTGATATAATCATCCGCTCCGCTTAAAAAACCCTTTTTGAGCATCTCTTTGTCTTTGTGTGAAGTCAAAAAAACAGCAGGCGTATTGTCATCAGACCCGCGTAACTCTTCTAATAGCGTCACACCATTGATAAGAGGAACATTGATATCCAAAAGATAGATATCAAATTTTTGCGCATAAACAAAATCGAGCGCTTTTTGCCCATTTGGTGCATGAGCGACCTCGTAGCCATTTTCTTCGAGCAGATCACTCAGAGTCTCTGCAAAAAGCAAATCGTCTTCAAGAAGTAAAATCCTAATCAACACTCTCTATCGCCCATCCGATAGTCTCTCCGGCATACATCGGCACAACACCTGAATAATTTTCAGGTACAACAAAAGGTCGTTTTTCGAGGACTATTTCTTTAAACTCCGGACAAATACCGTAGATACTTTGTGCATTGTCACTCACAAAAGCTTGAAGATTGCCGAGTTTGTTGTTTTTGTCAAAGACCTCACACAAAAGCTGCAATGCGATAGGTGCGGTAAAAACACCCGCCGCACAACCACAAGACTCTTTTTTGTGCTGCGGATGCGGCGCTGAATCTGAACCAAACATAACCTTTGGATGTGCATCAAGCGCTACACTCAAAAGTGCTTCCAAATCTTCAGGACGCTTGGCGATAGGTTTGCAAAAAAGGTGCGGTTTCATCATGCCGCCGACTACATCATCAAGGGTGAGGATAAGGTGATGCACTGTTACCGTGGCATAAAGGTTGTCATATTTGTCGAGCATATCTACCGCGGCTTTTGTCGTGATATGCTCCATGATGATTTTGAGTTTTGGAAAGTTTTTTGCCAAAAGTTCATAGATACTCATAAACTCTGCCTCTCTATCCATCACAAAACCATCCGTCTCGCCGTGCACACACAAAGGAATACCAAGCTCACTCATACTCTGCAGTGTCGGACGCATCTCTTCTACGTCAAAAGAAGAGACACCGCCCTCAGAGTTCGTCGTAATCCCTGCAGGATAGAGTTTGATAGCAGTGATATGTTCTGCAACACTCTCCAAAAATGCTTTGTCATAGTTCTTGTAAAAAAGAGTCATATACGGCTCAAAATAGTCATTTGGCACAGCCGCCATGATGCGTTGTTTGTAGGCTTTAATATCCTCCAAATTGGAAACAGGAGGCACAAGATTTGGCATCACAAGCCCACCGCTAAAACTGTACGCGCTCAGTGGTGCAATATTTTCAAGCATCACTCCATCACGCAAATGCAGATGCATATCCAGAGGCATCAAAAGTGTATGAGTTTTCATAAAATTTCCTTAAATTTTTTTAATTCTAAAAACTAAGCTTCTAAGCTGCGTTTTGCTTCCACTATCAAATCATTTATCGCATCTTCATAGTGTTTTGCTTCTTCTTTTGAAGTCGATTCAAAACGCGTGACAAGCACCGGAGTCGTGTTACTTGCGCGCACAAGTCCCCAGCCGTTTTCAAAGTTGATACGAAGTCCATCTACTTCTATGATATCGCGTATCACAGGAAAACCTTGCGGTGGGTTTTGAAGCAACTCTTTTACTTTTTCTATGATTTGAAACTTCTGTTTTTCTGTCGTTTCTACTTTTATCTCTTCTGTAGAAAAAACCTGAGGCAGTTTTGCAAGTTCTGCATCCAAATCTATCCCGATATGGATCAGCTCCAACATACGAAGTGTCGCGTAGATGGCATCATCATAACCGAAATAACGGTTTTTGAAGAAGATATGTCCGCTTACTTCACAGGCTAAGTCTGCGTTTACCTCTTGCATCTTGACTTTGATATTTGAATGTCCCGTTTTGTACATGATGACTTTTGAGCCGCGTTTTGCAAGCTCATCGTACATCACTTGCGAACACTTCACTTCACCGACAACCGTCGGCTTATCCATATTGAGTGTATATAAAAGCGCCATCATATCGCCTTTGATATTGTTTTTGTGTGTCAAAACAGCGATACGATCGGCATCTCCATCATAAGCAAACGCGATGTCACCTTCTGCTTCGAGAAGTTTTTTGACATCTTCTAGGTTGTGCTCATCTGAAGGGTCTGGATGGTGATTTGGAAAAGTCCCATCAGGATCTACATAAAGCCCCTTGGCATCGAGCTGTAGATTGCGAAAAATATCTTCCGTGACTACGCCTGCGACACCGTTACCGCAATCATAGACTATCTTGGTCTCCATGCCTTTGAGATGCTCAAACTCCTCAACCAAAAAGTCTATATATCTCTCTACTGCGTTTATCTTTGTCACTTCACGCTGCGTTTTGCTAGGAAAATCCATCGTCTCACATTCACGCCCCAAAGCATAGATAGCTTCACTAAAAAAAGGCGCTTTGTTTACCGTGATTTTAAAACCGTTATATTCGCTGGGATTGTGTGAACCTGTTATCATCACAGAAGCCGATGGAGTGACATTCATCTCCCCTATCGCCCACACTTGATAGTTTGCAAAATAGTTCACAGGTGTCGGAACCAGTCCCATATCGAGAACTTTTTTGCCGCCTGCGTTTAGACCGTGAACGAGGTACTCAAAAAGTATCGGAGAGTGACTACGCGCATCATACCCAACCGCCACATATTCGCCCTCTATCTTGCCTGCAAGTGCATATCCGATACGCACCACACTCTGCTCATGTAGCTCTTTTTCGTAAATTCCTCTGATGTCATACTCTCTATAAATACTCATAATATTTGCCTTTGTTGCTTGATAGCGTATTTTACACAAAAGAAGATTTGAGAGAATTTAAAAGCTTAAAATGTTATTTTTTGGTTCATTTTGATATTATAATTTCCACAAAAAAACAAGGTTTACTACTATGTCTCTTTTTCAAAAATCTATCCTAAAATCCTACAAACAAGATGAAGCTTTAGTCGCGCAAAGATGGGCTGCGTTTGAAGTATATCGCTCCAAAGTAGAGTATATCAAAGAGGTCAAAGAGGAGAAGTTTCAAACAGAATTTTTGCAGCTCATCTTTGAAAACTGCCTAGGCTACACGCTTGACACTACAAACGCTCAGGCTTACAACCTCGAACGCGAAAAGAAAAACGAGACAAACTCCAAAAAAGCCGACGGAGTCATAAGTGTAGATGGCAAGATAGTCGGTGTCATCGAGCTCAAAGCCCAAGATACAAAAAACCTCGACAAAGTCCAAACGCAGACTTTTGAATACCACAACGAGCACTCAAACTCAAAATATATCATCATCTCAAACTTTGACGAGCTGCGTTTTTATATAGACAAAAAGACGGCGTACGAGCAGTTTAACCTCTTTTATCTCGACTATGAAGGTTTCAAAAAGCTCCACCTGATACTCTCTTATGAAAGTATCAGCAAAGATATTCCGCTCATGATAAAACAAAAATCAGATAACTTTGAGCAGCAAATATCCAAAGAACTCTACAAAGATTTCAGTGCGTTTCGTACCCATCTTTTTGAAAATATCGTAAAAAACAATTTTTCTCGTCATTCCGACACGCACCCCCGTCATTCCGCACTTGATGCGGAATCTCAAGAGACCCTGAATCCAGTTCAGGGTGACGATTTCCCTTGTTGCGACGCTGTTTTAGACAAATCCACTCTTCTGCGTTTGACGCAAAAACTCTGTGACCGTATCATCTTTATTCTCTTCGCCGAAGATAGAGGTCTGCTCAATCCAAACACCATCAAAGAGATACGAGCAGAGTTTAAGGCGCAGAAGTTTAGCTCTTACGCACTCTACGACATCTACAAGTTTTATTTTGATGCTATAAACGCAGGCAATGACAAACTCTCTATCCCAAAGTACAACGGCGGACTTTTTGCAAAAGATGCGCTTCTCGATAGCCTCATCATAGATGATAATTGCCTTGACATAGAAGCGCAAAAGTTAAGCGATTATGATTTTCTTAGTGACATCGGTGTGAACATTTTGGGGCATATATTTGAGCAGAGTTTGACAGACTTGGAAGAACTTCAAGCAAATATAGATCACACAGCGTTTGACAAAACAAAATCCAAACGCAAAAAAGACGGGGTATTTTACACACCCGAATACATCACAAAATACATAGTCGAAAATACTCTTGGAAAACTTTGTCATGAGAAAAGAGAAGCTTTGCAACTCACAAACATCACACCGCCAAATAATCCAAAGAAGCCAACAAAACAAGAGCAAACGCAAAAAGAAAACCTAGAAGCGTATCGTAACTGGCTCTTAAATCTCAAAATCTTAGACCCGGCATGTGGAAGTGGAGCGTTTCTCAATCAAGCCCTTGATTTTCTCATAAAAGAACACGAAACCCTCCAAAAAGATTTGGTCATCATGGGCGACATCACCGCCTACTACGAGATAGAAAAAAGCATACTCGAACACAACCTCTACGGCGTGGACATAAACGAAGATGCGGTGGAGATAGCAAGACTCAGTTTGTGGCTAAGAACGGCACAAAAAGGGAGATGTTTAACAAACCTCAATGATAAAATCAAATGTGGAAATTCACTCATAGATGATAAATCTGTAGCCGAAAATGCTTTTGTATGGGAAGATGAATTTCCAGAAGTATTTGCACCTCGTCATTCTGAACTTGATTCAGAATCTAAAGGTGGTTTTGATGTGGTGATTGGGAATCCGCCGTATGGGGCGACTTTGAAAAAAGAAGAAAAAGACTATTTCTATTCTAAATTTGAAACAGTTGAATATCAACTCGATACATATACTTTATTTATGGAAAAAGCTTATAAATTATTGAAGAATGATGGAAAATTATCTTTGATTGTTCCATCTACTTGGCTTACGATGTTTTATTTTAAAACTTTGAGAAAATATCTTATTGAAAATAGTTATTTTGAAAATTTACTACTTTTTAGATATCAAGTTTTTGAAGATGTTACAGCAGAAACTTCGATAATAACTTTATCAAAAGATAAGAATATCAATGAAAACATCAATACAAATTTTTATGATAATTCAAATGAAGTTGAAACAAAACTTTATAAACAAATTTCTCAAAATGATTGGATAAGTAGTTGTGAGTTAGGTTTTAATCTTTTATTTGAGGGAAAAAAACTTGAAGTTATAAATAAGATTTTAAAAGATAGTTTTGAATTGGAAAAAATAGTTGATATACCAAATGGAATTAAACCTTATGAAGTTGGCAAAGGTAATCCAAAACAAACAAAAGAAGATTTAAAAAATAGAGTTTATGATGCTAATTATAAAATAGATGACAGTTATCATAATTATGTTGTTGGAGGAAGTATAAATAAATTTATAATAACTCTTTCAAAAACTGATTGGATTAAATTTGGAGATAATTTAGCTGCTCCAAGAAAGAATTTTAATTTTTTTCAGAAAAAAATAATGGTTAGACAAACGAGTGACAAAATAATATCAGCGATTGATTATCAAGGTTTATTGTCTTTAAATAATGTACATAACATTGTAATCAATGTTGAAAAGTTTGATTATGAAACATTAGTTTGCATTTTAAATTCTAAACTGATGGATTTTTATTATAAATTTTTAGTTCCTGAAGAAGGAAGAACTTTTGCCGAAGTAAAAGCAGTAAATTTAAAAAGATTGCCAATTGTAAATTTTGAATTTAACCAACAACCATTCATCCAAAAAGCAGACAAAATGCTCTCGCTCAACAAACAGCTTCAAGAGACAAAACAAAACTTTTATAATGAACTCAACCTTGAAAAACTCACAAAGAAACTCCAAAATTTTGAAGAGTTGGAGTTTGATGAATTTGTAAAAGAGTACACAAAAGCTAAAAAGATAAAATTCACAGACAAACTAGAAGAACGCAACTTCAAAAACGACTGGAAAGCACTTTTTGAAAACGATAAAGCCCATACATGTAAACTAAAAGAGGAAATCTCCACAACCGACAAAGAGATAGATAAAATGGTTTATGAGCTTTATGATTTAACCGAAGATGAGATTAAGATTGTGGAAGGGATTTAAAATGGCTAAAAAAAAGTATTCAAATAGCGGTGTTGATGGTGCTGGTGGATATGAGTTTCAAAAACATTGTGCGTTATATATTTTCTTGGAACAATACAATGATATAAAAAATAGTAAATATTTTATTTGTTTAGAACATCATGACGATTTTTTATTTTGTTATTTAAGTGAAGAAGATTTCATAAAAAGTGTAGATACTTATCAAGCAAAAAAATCATCCAAAAAATGGACAATAACCAATAAAGAATTTGAAGAAATAATTATGAAAATGTTACAAATAGGTTTAGATTTAAAAGAAGAAACGGTATTAAAAACTGATACATACTTTCATAAATTGCATTTTGTATCAAATCGTGAGATAGCTCTTGCAAAAGATATAATTAATGAAAGAAATAAAATTATAAAGTATCTTGAGCTTAGCGAAAAACCAAAAAATACAATAGAAAATTTCGTTGAAGAGATGCACAAGTCAGAATTAAAAAGTTTATTGTTTAAATATATTCCGTTATCTACAGATATTAATGAACAAAAAAACCAATTGGTAGGTAAATTTGTTGAAATTTTTGATACAAAAATTTTATATCCAAAAGCTGGTGTAGAAACATTATTAAGTTTGTTTAGAAAAATAGAATTAACTTTTAATCAAGACAATATTGTTTCGTTGCTGGATAAAAGTAAAAGAGTTGAAAGTAAACAAATTAATGAAGCCTTAAATATTATTACAACAAAACAAAAAGCATTTGATGAGTGGAAAAGTAAAAAAGATGTATATGCTCCAATTTTAAAAATATCTGTAAAAGAGTATAACCATTTTGAAATGGAGTTTGCAAATGCTTTTGATTATTTCAAAGATTTAGAAGCAGTCGAGCATCAAAAAATATTTAATTTTGTAACTATAATAGATTTATCAGATTGTTATAGTCCTGAAGATGGTTTAAAAAAAATTTCTACTGAATTCAGTAGAAATCATAATACCCAATTTGATGACATCACAACAAAAGCTAGTCTTTTAGCTTCATATATTCAGGTAAGAGAAGGAACAAAATGAAGTCTATTTTAAAATATAAAAGTTTTTTTGCATACTCTGAAAATGCAAAAAAATATTTTTTTACAGAGTTTAGTGATGGTGTAAATATTATCTATGGTAGAAATACATCTGGTAAAAGTACGCTTATTCAAGCTATCTTATATACATTTGGTATTAATGATGTTAAAACACAATTAAGCGAAATAAAGAGTGAAAATCCAATTTTTAGATTAGATTGTGAATTGAAACAAGATAATAAAATTATTAATTTAGTAATCATACGAGATGACGAAAATATATATATCAAAAAAGACGATGAAGCCGTTAAAAGCTTTTTTGGGATAGGGGGAAACAATGCCGCTGAGCATAGTAAATTAAAAGAATATTTGCATAATCTATTTGGCTTTAATCTCCTTCTTCAACAAAAAGACACAATGACAAAAGCTTCAATTGAAACAATGTTTCTAGCTTACTATATAGCTCAATCAACTGGCTGGGTTTACCTAAGAAAATCATTTGGAGGATTGGAGTTTTATAAAAACTTTAAAAATGACTATCTTGATTATTATTTGGGTATTGAAAATAATATAGATAGATTAGATAAGCAAAGATTAGAAAAAGAAAAAGAAACATACAGTAATGAAATAAAATTTTTAAGTGAAATTGAAACAAACAATGATGACTTAGTTTTAACACAATTAATGGATGAAAATTTTAAAAATAAAGCGAAAAGTTATATTGAGGAGTATCAAACGAAGCAAGATACTCTTATGGAAAAAGAAAAAGAGTATATTAATAAATGTAATGAATTAAGCTTTTACACTACGAGATTAGGTGTCTTAAAAAAAGTTAAAGGCAATCATAAAAAACAAAATCCTGAAAATGGAAATTGTCCAGTATGTAAAAATCAATTAACATTTTCAATAGAAGCTGTTTATGACTATCAACAAGATATGAATGATACGGAAACTCAAATACAAAAAATGAAAGAAAAACAAAAAATACACAAAGTACAATTCATTCATTAAATAAGGTTATTCAAAAGCTTAAAAAAGAAATTTCAGATGAATATGAAATAGTCAAAAAATATAATGAACAAAATATCACTTTTGAAAGCTGGATCGATAATAAATCTAACAGTAAATTGATAGAAAATATCTGTAACCCTCCCCAAAAACTAGACCAAAAATAAGTTGATAATTTCTGCTAAAATAATTGCAGGAGTTAGAATGAAGAAGAGTAGATTCACAGAGAGTCAAATAGTTCGTATTTTAAATGAAGTAGA
>JAQTWZ010000075.1 GCA_028689055.1 Sulfurimonas sp.
TTTTTTTGATGCCGCTTCATCGAAAATCAAAGTCTCCAAAAATCAACTTTTTTTATGGAAATGCGACCAAAACGACGGAGAGATTGCTAAAAGTATTTTAGAGTGGTTTAAGGGATTTAATTTAATTGACGGAATTGAACGTCGAGGTTATAGTAACTATACAATGGAAAAGATGGAAGATAGTGATTTTAAAAGTGAGATTATTAAGCTTGTTAAAACAGCGGATATTGGGATTGAGGATATTGGTTTAGAAAAAGAAGATTTATCCAATGATGTTATCGAAAAGCTTCCATTGCCTGATGATATTAAACAGAAGATGCTTGAAGACGGTGGTGTGCAAGCAGTTTCTCTAAATACATACCATAAAGTTTACGATGAAAATAATAATGAGGTTGAAAAAGCAATTTTTGAACTTGATAATGAAGAGTCTGTTGGCACACAGAAATTTTTTAAAATGTCAGCTCCGATTTTAAACACCTTGCAGGAGGGAAAAATTTTGATGATTGATGAATTGGATGCAAGTTTACATCCGACACTTACACAACATCTTATTGAACTTTTTCATAATAAAGAGGTTAACACAAAAAATGCGCAACTCATTTTTGCTACACACGACACGAATCTGCTAAAACCACATATTTTCAGACGTGATCAAATTTGGCTCAGTGAAAAAGATAAATACGGCGCTACAGATATTTACGCACTTGCTGAGTTTAAAGGTGTACGCAAAAATGATGATTTTGAAAAGCACTACATCCAAGGCAAGTACGGCGCTATTCCGTATCTTGGGAAGTTTGAGTTTTAGTTATGGCAAGACGTGGCAGTGATAAGATTTTTGGGCGAGATAAAGAACAAAAGAGAGAAGCGTTAAAACGTCAAAAAGAGCATCGAGAAAAAGTACCCGATATTATTATGGCATGTGAGGATAGTGTCTCTGCACCGACATATTTTAAGATGATTGTGCAAAAACTTTTGGACGATAAGCTCATTACTCCTGATTCTTTTGTAATCGCTACACCGAAGCATACGAACCCAAGCGGTGTGCTAGAAGATTTGAAAAAACACAAAACTTCAAGTGGTAAAACTTACAAAGATTTTATGCATAAATGGATTGTCATCGATCGAGATATACAAAGAGTAAATGGCGGAGGACATAGTAAAGAGGATTTTAACCTTGTTTTACTGCAAGCTAAAAAAGACAAGGTAGAAGTGGCTTGTAGCAACGATGCTTTTGAACTTTGGTATCTACTGCATTTTGACTATATCGCAACGGCATTATTGAGAGATGAAATAAATGAACGACTTATTAAAAAACTCAAAGAAAAAAACCCTCATAAATTCGCAAAGATGAATAAAGAGAATATAAAACAAGCAAATTTTACAAAACTAATTTTTGATGAGCTTCAACCACTTCAAGAAGTAGCTATGAGAAATGCGAAAAAACTTTTAGAATCCTATGGAGTTGATTATAATCCTGAAAGCAACAATCCTTTAACGACAGTACATAAACTCGTTGAAGTTTTGAATAAACTAAATGAAGGAAATACACATGTGGAATAAATTATTGTGCAAAAAAAGATATTACACTCCTACTGAGATAAAAGTTGATGCTCCTAGATAATTTAATACCTACTGTATATGAGCTAAATGATAAAAAAGATATTAAAAAGCTCTCATTTAGAAATAAAAGAGCATTAGAGCTAATGGATGATGACAAGCCAGCTACTAATATGAATCTGTATAATATGTACCAAAGAGTTATTGACTATATAGTGGGAATGACGGATAATTATGCAAAACACGTAGCTAATCAACTCAATGGAATGGGGTATTAAAAGGACCACAAGCCATGAACGAATTACAACTACTCCAAATGGAATATTTTAGCTGATACGATAAAAAAGACGCTTAGAGCTGTTTTCGTGTGGGAGTAGGAGTTTTCTGAGTTCTGCTGAGACTTTGGAGTAGTAAGGATTTCCTGCAAGTTTTCCGTTGTAGGCGTTGATGGCTTTGTTGTTGGAGCGGTATTTTTTATAACATTCCCAGAGAATTTCTGAGGCGACGTTGATATTTGTCTCTTCTTGGAGCAAGGCATTGAGTGGGATGCCGTGAGAGAGGAGTCTTTGTTTGTGGATATTGTTCACCTGCATTAGTCCGATATCAAAACTCGGGTAGCGATTTTGATCCAAAAATGCAATCATCTCTTGGGCTTGTGTGAGATTTTGGCTGTTGATTTCGATGACTTTTGTATAGGTGTTAAAAGGAATGTTTTTTTGTCGAAGTACGGAGTAGAGTCTCTCACGCTGCGTTCTTGTTATCTTTCTAAAATTTACAGAAATCACAAAAGGACGAATATTACTCTCTACTTTTGAGATAGCATACAGAAGCCTCGGATCTATCCCATAAGCCTCTGCGCTTCGTGTCCACATATTTGTAGCAGCTTGCGCACTGAGTATAAAAAATATCAAGATAAACAACGCGCGCTTCATGCTATAGGGCTTCCTTACAAGAGAATTTCACTATCAAAGCAAAAACAGTTCCTTTTTTATAAAATCTTACAATATTGCGCTGTTTCTTCCTAATAATGGGTGAAACGCGGTAAACTAGTTTTTAGAGATGACCTAAGCTTATATCCTCTTAGTGCACTATTTTTTGTCAGTATAAATAGTGTTGAAAATCTATAAAAAGTCATCTGATTTCTGAAACTTCCATCCTTAACATTTCTTTGGCATCTCCAAGTAATCAGGTATCCAGATGAAAACGTGATGGGCACGTTTATTTTTGCGTTAACAATATCCCTTCTTTTTGCAAACGTGACAATTTTTTAATCTTATATTCTCTTTGAAGTGCCTTGCTTTTATCTTCACAAGTTTCACTATAAACCAATGTTACAGGTCGGCGTGCTCGGGTATATTTTGCTCCTTTTAAAGAACTATTATGCTCATGGACGCGTCTGTGCAAATCTTTTGTAATGCCTGTATAAAGCGTTGCATCAGCGCAGCGCAGTATATAAACAAAATAAGTTTGCTCACTCTCAAAAGAGATTTTTTCTAAAGCTCTTTCCATCGCTCTTCTTGGACAAGGACAGTTTGTTCATTCTTAATTACGCTGAGTTCCCCATCGCTTATGTTGCATTGCAAAGAGAAACTTCTTTCTACCAACGATTCTATATCACCATCAATTTTGAGAAATACGACCTGCAGATTTTTAAAACGTGTGAGAGAGTTCTGTATCTGTTTCCACCATGCCAGTGCCATGCCTTCTTGAAAAGTATAGATGATAACCTTCTGTGCACGTCCACATGCTTTTCTGATGCGTTTTTCATCAGGCTGACCCAACTCTATCCAAAGCTTGATATCACCGTTCATCTCTTTTATCCAAAGATCAGGCTCATCATCTTGTGATATTCCTTTTGTAAATTGTAAATCTTCGTGCGCGTTGAGCATAAACGCCACTAAACGCACCATCAAACGCAGGTCGTTTTCAGATGGATGCTGCGCTAGTGTAAGGTTAAACTCGCCATAATAATGGCGGTCCATATCTGCGATATTGAGAAGCGCTTTGTAAATCGTTGCTTTAAGTGCCATAGGCTTCCTTATTATTTTAAATGTTATTCGTTTGGCTGATGATGAAATTCCGGCACAATCATTTTAAGTTTTTTGAGCATATCATCCGAATGTAGAAGTTCTTGTATATCCTGCGTAAGCTTCTCGCGCTCATAATGTGTAGGTGCGGCAACCGTTATCGACTCATACTGCGTTTTACTCTCACTCTCGTCCAAAAGAAGCTCTTCATAAAGTTTTTCTCCCGGACGCAGACCTGTAAACTTGATTTGGATATCTTTTTTACCGCTGAGTTCTATCATCTTTTGTGCCAAATC
>JAQTWZ010000052.1 GCA_028689055.1 Sulfurimonas sp.
GGTTTATATGAGTGCAAAAAAACTGACGCATGTGAAAATCATAGAACAAAAAATTTGTCAAGATAAAGAAGATTTGGCTGCGTTTCATAAGCAGATACAAGAGCGCGGCGGTGAAGGTGTCATGGTAAAAGATGGCTCATTACCGTACTTTGATGGACGAAGCGACTCCATACTCAAAGTCAAAAAAGCAGAGGATGCTGAAGCCAAAGTCATCGGCTATAAAAAAGGCAGTGGAAAATATAGAGGGTTGATGGGGAGTTTGCAGGTGGAACTTGAAAATGGTACGCAGTTTTTTATCGGTAGCGGATTTAGCGATGCACAAAGAGCAAACCCGCCAAAAATGGGCTCAATTGTGACATTTTCGTATTTTGGTCTTACAAAGCTGGGTAAACCGAAGTTCGCTTCTTTTTTACATGAGCGCAGAGACTGATGCGTATTTTGGTCGTTCGTAATGACAAACTAGGGGATTTTATCACCGCATTGCCTGCGATGTATGTACTCAAACAGCATAATTCGCAGAATAAGATAGTGGCGTTTGTAGCGCCACTCAACAAAACTTTGGCTCGCTCATGTGACTTTATCGATGAGGTGATAGTCGATGAAGGGGAGAGTGTTTTTGCCCTTGCCAAAAAACTAAGAGAGGCAAAAATAGACGCTTCGATAACGCTTTTCTCCAATACAAGAGTCGCGTTTGCGCAGTTTTTGGCAGGTATCCCAAAACGCATCGCACCAGCGACAAAAATCGCACAAATATTTTATACTCAGCGCATTACACAAAGACGAAGCGAAGTGAAGATGGCGGAATTTGAGTACAATTTAGAACTTACTAAAGCACTTTTTAGCGATATACATCTCGGATATAAAAAACCCTTACTTGCGTTTGAAGATGCAAAAAACGTTTATGATAACTTTTGTAAAGAGTATAGGATAGAAAAAGAAATCATTGCGTTTCATGTCGGTTTTGGCGGCTCCTCGGATGCGAACTGGAATCTGGATGAATATACGATTTTGATACGAGAAGTGTGTAGATATGGCAAATATCAAGTTGTATTGACATTTGGACCAGACGAAAAAGGGCTTTGTGAAGAGATGCGACAACGCCTTCAAGGCGAAGATGTCATCTTCTACCTCTCACTTGAGGGCATCGTTTATTTCGCAAAACTCATAGCCAACTTCAAACTTTTTGTAAGCACATCCACAGGGACCTATCATCTAGCCTCCCTCGTAGGCTGCCCAACTATGACTTTCTTCGCAGACACACTTTTCGCAAGTGCTGCAAGATGGAGAGGTGTCGGGGATGAGAAGCTGCAAGAGCACTTTATGATACCGCAGGATGCAGTAAAACGCAGTGAGCTTTTTGAACGTATAAGAGAAAAAATCTAATGCTCTTTAACAGTTACGAGTTTATATTTCTATTTTTACCCTTAACATTTTTCCTCTATTTTTATCTTTTAAACAGACGCCTTGTCACTGGAGCTAAAGGCCTTTTAGTCTTTAGCTCACTTTTCTTTTATTCTTGGTGGAATATCGCATATTTGCCTCTTATTCTTGCATCTATGTTATTTAACTATGTCATCGGCAACTCTTTAAATGAGAATTTTCAAAAAGCGAAAGTCAATAAAAAATCTCTTCTTACATTTGGAATTATTTCAAATGTTACACTACTTGGATATTTCAAATACAGTGACTTCTTTATTGAAAACTTTAATCTTGCATTTAATGGTTCAGTTCCTTTGCTTCATTTAGCTCTTCCTCTCGCAATAAGTTTTTTCACCTTTCAACAAATCGCTTATCTTGTCGACAGCTACAGAGGTGAAACAAAAGAGTATGACTTTTTAAATTATGCACTTTTTGTGACTTTCTTTCCTCAACTGATAGCAGGCCCTATTGTCCATCACTCTGAAATGATGCCGCAGTTTGCCTCCAAGTGGAATCTTGTCAAAAACTATAAAAATATTGCTACGGGGCTTTTTATATTTTCTGTTGGATTGTTTAAAAAAGTTGTCATTGCAGATAGTTTTGCTGTGTGGGCAACAAATGGATTTGATGTAGCAGAAACTTTAAACTTTTTAGAAGCTTGGGCAACGAGTCTTTCTTACACGTTTCAGTTGTATTTTGATTTCAGCGGTTATACTGATATGGCTATAGGTGCTGCTTTATTGTTTAATATAAAACTTCCTGTTAACTTTAATTCTCCATATAAAGCCACTAGTATTCAAGACTTTTGGAGAAGGTGGCATATAACACTCTCAAGATTTTTAAAAGATTATATCTACATTCCTCTTGGCGGAAATAGAAAAGACTCTCTAAAAACTTCTACAAATTTAATGGCAACTTTTATATTTGGTGGTATATGGCATGGAGCAGGATGGACATTTATTTTTTGGGGGTTTTTACACGGCGTTGCTTTAGTTATCAACCATTTATGGAAATCTTTTGGCTTTAAGCTACCAGCTTTACTGTCTTGGTTTATTACTTTTAATTTTATTAATATTGCTTGGATTTTCTTTCGAGCTAAAGAGTGGAGTGATGCTTTAAAAGTCCTAGAAGGAATGGCAGGGTTAAGCTTTATTGTAATTCCTTCCAAATATGAGGTCTATTTGCCTTCTTTAGTAAATATTAACGGAATTTTCTTTGGAGAAGTCACCCAGCATATTGGTGATGGAAGTAGAGTTTTAAATTGGATAATTGCAGGCTTTTTAGTAATTCTTCTTTTTAGAAATTCTTCTGAACAAATGAGATTATTTAAAGCTGATGTATCGAATTTGTTGCTCAATATTGCTTTTTTATTTGTTGCTCTTTCCCTTGTTAGTACGGCATCTGAATTTTTATATTTTAATTTTTAGGAAAATTATGAGCGCAAAAAAATATGTATCAATATTTCTTGTATTACTATTGCTATTTGTACTGTTTCACGCATTTGTTTGGTTTACGATAACAAAGCAAATATTTCAGCCCAGTGACAATCTTAAAGTTGGTGATTTAGGAAGAATGTCCTATCTTAAAAGTTCTTTTTCAAAAAGAGAGCTTTTGAATGATTTACCAAGAAAACATAATGATTTTACAAAAATAGAACAGATTGATATTGTGACAATTGGAGATTCATTTTCTAATGGAGCAGCAGCAGGAAAGAATCCATTTTACCAAGATTATATTGCTACAGACAAAAATTTGACTGTTTTAAATATTCAGCCATTGAAAGAGGGCTATATTGAAACTGTTGTAGCATTATACAATAGTGGATTTTTAAAAGAAATTTCTCCTAAAATAATAATTTTAGAATCGGTTGAAAGAACTTGCATTGGTAGATTTTCAAAGGAAATTGACTGGAACTTTAATTTAAATAAAGAAAAATTATTACAAGATTTTCAAGTAAAATATGATGATAAAAAACCTGAACTTTCTTTGGTGAATAATTTGAATTACAATGCGTTTTTATACTCGATATTATATTATTTTGATGATAAAGCTTTTTTCTCAAGTGTCTACTTATCTGAAGTATCAAAAAAGCTATTTTCAGGGCGAGAACAAAGTAAGTTCCTTTATTTTAAAGATGATTTAACAAATATCGACGCTTCGAATGAAAGATCAATTTCTCTTCTAAATGATAATTTAAATGCACTACAAAAACTGTTAAAACAAAAAAATACTCAGCTCTATTTTATGCCTGCCGTTGATAAATATAATCTTTATTCGAAATATATTGTCAAGAATAAATATCCACAGAGCAAATTTTATGAACTTTTGAGAGAACTTCCTCATGATTATTATTTCGTAGATACAAAACTTATTTTACAAAAGCTAACTGACAACGATGTAATAGATGTTTATTACCCAGACGATACGCATTGGAGCTACAAAGCAAGTGCAGAAATTTCTAAAAGTTTAGCTATTAAATTAGATTGAAAGCTCTTTTTTTGTCTTGATAATATATTTGTAAGTTTTAAGTTTTCTTTTTAAATTCACTTTCGCTTCCAAAAATTTTGCCTCATGGACAACGATATCTATAGCTTTTTTGACATCGACTCCGGAAAGATTTGCGTATTCTGTTGCGAGTATGAGAAGATCGTTATCATCTTTTGCCCAAAATTTGTTGAAGTTTGTAAGTCCTTCGTAAGGGGAGACTGTTCTAAACTCCATACGGTTGATATCAACAAGTGAAAATTTAAAGCCATTGTCTTCCACGGTGACTAAGATGTTTCCCAGTGAATAATCAACATGCCAGACGCCTTTTTGATGGATCTGGTAGGTAAATTTTGCGAAATCTTTGAGTATGTCTGCGTAGGTACTGACAGTGTGATGAAAGACTTCACGGATAGTAAAGTCGTTTTTTTCCATGACACTGATAAAATAGCTCTCAGCAAGTAAACCGTTTTTAAAAAACTCGATGATGCCTATCGCTTCGGGAGTATTAACGCCTAATTCTTGGAGTTTCATTGCGTTTAGGTAGGATTTCTTTGCTTTACCCTCACGAAAATGTGTGTAGGCGATTCTATTGATAATATGTGGGACTTTGAAAGATTTGACGACGCATTTTATCCCATGAAGCTCTACTATTTTGAGTTCGTTTCTGGCTTTGTGGATACTTGCATCAGAACTCTTGAAAATCTCTTGTATGTTGAGTAAATCATCTTCAAAATTTTTGTATTTCGGATTGAGTAAGAGTTTGTGAGACAAATTAACCTGCTTTGTTTAGTTGATGCGCTATTATAACATTTTAATATGGAGAGTTTAAATGCGCGTTGCTGTAGTAGTGAGAAGTTTGAAAATAGGGGGAATGGAGAGAGTTGCGGTCAACTTATCTGAGGCCTTCGCAGATGCAGGCCACGAATCCCATCTTATCTATTTTAAAGATAAAAAAAGAGCTTTTACTCCAAAAGAGAGTGTCCATTTTCACCATTTTAATCTCGACAAACTTCTCAATCTTACTCTTGTCGGGGCACTTTTAGCAGTACTTGCAAAATTTCTAAATGGTATTGTACGAAACTCTTATTTTATTTACAGCGGCCTACTTTTGGCTCCAATCTTTAGCTACAAGTTAAAAAAACTCGAAAAAGAGTATGGAAAATTTGATCTCATAATCATGCGAGGACATGGGACATTTGAGCTTATCTGGCCCTTTAGAGATGATCGGGTTGTACAAATGGTGGAGAGTGTATTTATCAGACACGGCTCATGGTTGGATAGACTCTACATCAAGTGCGTTTATGCTGGAAAAAATCTTGCCGGCGTTTCAAGTGGAGTAAAAGAGAAAATTTTGGAAGTCCTCAAAGCTGTGCAAGTCGAAGCAAAATCTGTCAATGTTGTACATAATCCCATAGATGTTATGCTCGTCCGCGAAAAAGCAGAAGCGTACATACCAAATAAAGACGAGCCTTATATAGTCAGTGTAGGAAGAATAACTCCAAATAAAAACATCCCTTTTCTCATCGAATCATATAAATATGCAAAAGAGCAGTTACATCTTGCTATGCCTTTAGTCATTGTTGGAAGTGGTCATGCTCTGCAAAATGTAGAAATGAGAATAAAAGAGTTAGATTTAGAAGAAGATATCATATTGCTTGGACTGCTTGAAAATCCTTATCCTTGGATTAAAAATGCAAGCTTGCTTACGTCTACCTCAAAAGCAGAAGGTTTTGGGATGGTTCTTGTCGAAGCACTTGCCTGCCATACAAAAGTACTCTCTACCAAATCACTAGGTGGTGTTAAAGATATTATGGTCGATGAATTGGAAGATTATATGGTCGATTTTTCTATAGAAGAGTTTGCAAAAAAGATGGTGGAAGTTGTGTCACAAACGCAAGCGTTTGACTTTGACAAATATACAGATCCTTTTTTGCCAAATTCTATCGTGCAAAAATATAGAGATCTATACGTCAAATAGCTTATCTATATTTTCACTCTCCACTACAAAAAAGAGCTCATTGGCTCTTACTGCACGTTTATAATAGCTTTTATCTTTACCACTGAGAACTCTTTTAAACATCTTTTTGAAATGTTTAAATGCTTTGCCCAAAGAGATAAAGATAAGCGAATCTCTCAAATCATGCAAGCTCTCAAGCGCAAAAAACTTATCGATTTGAAGTTCTTTGTCAAGCTCAAATGAATAGAGAGAATCAAAATAAAACTCTTGTCTATTGGGTGGTAATGAAACACTCGAGTGCATCGCGCCTATCGGATAGGTCTCACTGCGTTTGAGATGGTTTGTATAGAGGAGAAGTTTACATGTATGTTGCGTTTCTTTGAGTGCTTCAAGGAGTGCAAAAGTTGTGTATTTATGATCTGGATGCGAGTCAATAGCTGGGTGAGGTGCTATGATATAGTCTGGTCTTGATTGGATGATGATCTCTTTTAAATCGTTTAAGAAAGATTCATAAATTGCTGGTACATCTTGGGTGAGTTTGATAGCTGCGTGCGAGATTTTTCTAAAACTTTGCATCGTATCGATACCCTTGATCTTCGATGTAGCAAGCGTATGTTTATGCGTATACATCCATTCTAAACTTCCTCCAAAATACCCAAGAGCCAAAGAGTTCTCTATCGGCACATTCCCAAAAAGTCCAACAGTGAGAGCATCAAAAGCTCGCAGTTCTGCCTTTTTAAGAGATGCCTGCGTTTTGTTTTTGTAGAGATCACAGTAGTTGCAGTTGCCGTGTTCTCCGGCTGTGATTGTGACTATTGTTACATCACTTGCTCTTTTGTAGAGTCCAAACGCAGCGATTTCTGCATCATCAGCATGGGGAGCTAAAATGAGTGTTTTTTTTGTGAGATTTACAGTGTTTTTATAAGTATAGATGCTTATTGCAGGAGTTGCAAGAGTTGCGTTTTTGAGTGCTAGTCTTAGCGTTTGATTTTTGAGGTGAGAGATGTTGATATAGCGTATTCCTCTTGCTCCGTATTCAAAATAGTGTGTTTTATTTTCTATTTTAATAGAAGGTTTGAGAAAGTAGGAGAGAAGATTTCTAGAAAGGTTTATTTTTAGAAATAGAGTGTCATACTCACTAGAATTCTGCGGTAATTCAATCGTATTATTGCTAAGCTGCGTTTGCACAAGAAGTTTGGACTCTAAGTTGTACAAATAATCCTCGGAAGTATTATATTTGTATTTTTTGGCTCGCTTGGTGATGAGAAAGAAATAGAGAAGCAAAAGCAAAACCACAGCGAAGAGATAAAACATCACAAACCTTTATTTTAATTGTATCAAACATATACTGTGGTAAGATTATATTTATGAAAATAACAGCGAATATTATAACTTTAAATGAAGAAAAACACATTGAAGCAGTCATCAAATCCGTGCAACAATTATGTGATGAGGTGCTGGTTATCGACTCTTTGAGTACAGATAGAACTTGTGAGATAGCCGAGTCTTTGGGTGCGAGAGTCGTAAAACAGGCTTATCTCGGTGACGGTCCGCAAAAAGCTTTTGGTGCGCCGCTGGCGAAAAACGAGTGGATTTTGAGTATCGATGCGGATGAGAGACTCGACACAAACGCAATAGAAGCTATAAAAAATCTTGATTTACAAAACACTCCTTATGATGCGTTTTCTTTTGCGAGAAAAACCTATGTTGGTAAGGCATTTATCAAACTTTGGTATCCAGATAGAGTGACGCGGCTCTACAGCAGAAGTAAGTGCGGATTTACGACGGCGGGCGGGCATGCAAGAGTCAAAACGGACAATGTCAAAGCGCTCGATGCCGATATGCTTCACTACTCTTATGACGATTATGCGCAGATGATACAAACAAGTCATAAGTTTATCACAAGAGGTGCAAAAATCGCTCATGAAGAGGGCAAACGCGCTTCTGCGTTTGATCCGTTTTTACATGGATTGGGTGCTTTATTTAAAGCACTCGTTCTTAAAGGCGGAGCTTTTCACGGGATCAACGGCTGGAATGTCGCCGTTATCTCTGCGTTTAGCTCGTATATGAAATATGCTTTGATGTTGGAGATGCAGGACAATGAGTAAAAAAACGATTATAGAACTATGTATGTCTCCGGATTTAGGCGGTTTGGAGCTTTATATGGTCAGAGCCGCAAAAGCGCTCAAAGAGGATTTTAACGTCATTTCCGTCATAAACGCAGGCTCAAAACTAGCGCAGTATTATGATGCGGATGATATCTTTGTAGCCATAGAGAAAAAGAGCAACTTTTTTATGTTTGCCGCAGCCAAAAAATTGGCCAAGATAATAGATGAAAATGATGTGCAAATCGTACATATGCACTGGACAAAAGATATCCCTTTCGTCGTTTTGGCAAAACTGCTTTCAAAGAAAAAGCCAAAAATCGTACAGACGAGAAATATGACGATGACGAGATTTAAGGATGATTTTTATCATAGATTTTTATATAAAAATATCGCGCTCATGTTGCCTGTGACGTATCAGGTCAAGGAGCAGCTGGAGAAATTTATCCCTGCGGATATACGCCCAAAAATAGAGGTTTTGTATATGGGTTCGGATAAACCTGAGATGCTCGCTCATCATGAAACAGAGAAGCTAAAAACCGAACTGGGTTTTGAAGAGAGTGTTTTTAATATAGGCATGGTCGGGCGCATTAACGAAGCAAAAGGGCAGTATCTTCTGATAAAAGCTGTAGATTTACTGGTGAAAAAAGGCTTGAGTGTAAGTGCCTATTTCGTCGGTCATGCGATGGAAGCTTCTTATTTGGAAATGCTACAAAAAGATGTCAAAGAGAGAGGGCTTGAAGAGCATATCCACTTTTTGGGATTTATGAAAAATCCTCACCATTTTTATCAACTGTGTGATGCAGTTGTTTTGGCCTCCAAACGCGAAACATTTGGACTTGTTCTCATAGAGGCGATGCAAGTAGGAACGGCAGTTATCGGCGCAAACAGCGGCGGTGTTGTGGAAATCATCGATGACGGTGAGAGTGGGCTCTTGTTTGAGAGTCAAAACGCAGAGAGTTTGGCGAGGGCGATAGAGAAACTTGTAGAAGACAAATCTCTACATGAGCGACTTGCACAGGCTGGACAAGACAAATGTGCAGAGAAATTTTCAAATGAAAAGCAGTTTGTTGCTTTATCTCATATACTAAAGGATTTGAGTGAAAGTTAGTATTATCATAGCTGTTTACAAGGATACAGAAGCGCTCAATCTTATTATAGAAGCGCTCAAAACGCAGACATATAAAAACTTTGAAGTGATTGTGGCTGAAGACAATGATGCGTTACAAATGAAAGCGTATGTAGAATCAATTCAAGATTTGGACGTGAAGCATACGTTTCAAGAAGATATCGGAGTACGAAAATCCAGATCTCAAAACAACGGTATTTTGAAAGCCTCTGGCGAATATTTAATATTCTTGGACGGCGATATCATCCCGTATTCTACTTTTGTAGCAGGACATGTCGCTCTTGCGCAAAGAGGCAGAGTGCTCGCAGGCAGACGCGTCAATCTAAATGCAGCACTCTCTACAAAATTTAGAGAAGATTCACTTACACCTTATACTTTGGAGAAGTGGTACCTATGTGTAGGTTTTTCTTTGATGTTTGATAGAAACGCAAGGTTTGAGCAGGGTATATATATCAATCCAAACTCTTTTATCTATAAGAAATTTATAGGCAATAGAAAAAGAAATACTAGTCTCATTGGATGTAATTTTTCTTGTTTTAGAGATGATATGATGGCTATTAATGGATTTGATGAGAGTTACGGCGAGTCATCTCTGCCAGATGATATGGACTTGGATTGGAGATTTCGAGCCTATGGACTTGAACTCGTATCTTGCAAAAACGTTGCCAATACTTTCCACCTTTTTCATAAAAAACAGAATAATCCGACTTCGCCGGAACAGTGGGAGAAGTTTAACAAAAATAAAAAAGAGAAAAGGTATGTGTGTGAAGATGGGCTTAATAGCCATGCGTAGTCTTCCGTATTAACTTATATTATTTGCAAATGACAAAGATAATCAAAGTCTTTGGATGAACGATCTTTTAGTCGTGTATGGGTTTTTGCTCCCCATTCCGTAGATAATTAAAGCTAAGTTTTTTTATACCTCTGTGGGTTGTTATGCTGCGTTTAGCATCGCAAGTCTGTTAAATCAGTTACTTTAAAAGTTTGAGATAATCTTCTGCTTCTCTTTGGGCCGAAAAAATTCTTTCGGCTTTTTGGATGTTCTGCTGTGCGAGCGTTATCTCACCGTCTAAATTCTTTGCTATATATAAAAGTTGTTTTTGGAGTTCAGTCACAGAACCGTCTTTGACCAAATGGATATGAAATCCCATCTCTTTGAAATTGCTAATTGCCGTGTTGTCAAAAGCTAAAATAATTATTCCATGAGCGATAGCTTCCATCATCACATTTCCAAATCCTTCACCTTTTGTTGGAAAGATAAAGATATCATGTTTTGGATATTCATTATAAATGTCATTTGTAAATCCGACCAGATGAAACGACTCTTTATATTCGAGAGAAGTAACAAAAGCTTCAAACTCATTCTGATACTCTTTATACATCCCGCCATAGCTGTTGAGATCAAAAGCAATATCATTTTTGTATAGTATCTCACAAGCCAAAAGGGCCTCTTTTAAGCCTTTTCCGGGAGTGATTCTGCCTACATGTATCAGTTGCAGTTTATTGTTTGATTCTTTTTTATGAAGAGAACGCGGTTTTGGCATAGAGGGAACGATAGTTGTGAGTTTTGTCTTTGTTCCAAAGGGAACAATAAAAGCGACATTTTTTTCCAAATGTTTGGATATAGCTACATGAGCAGCCACGTCAGAATAGATCAGCTTATGAAAAAAATCTTTTTTTGGAGTGGATTTTGTCGTTCCGTGTCTTACTATCAGGTTAATCTCGAGACCGAGAAATGCAAAATAGAGAGATTTGAGTTCAGATGCACCGACGAAGATTACATTTTTAATACCGTTTTGCTGGATGATCTTTCTAGCTTTTATGATAATGGATAAACTTAAGTTAGAGCTAAAGGCTATGGTTTCTAATTTGAGATCATTATAGTCCTGATTACTCAAGCATTGCTCATGAATAAATTTATCTTTTTGTGCAATAACCGTTATGTTTACATATTTACTAAGAGTTTTTGCTAATTTAATTGCAGCAAGCTCCATTCCTCCACGATTAGGAGAGAGACAGATAACAGCAGTGGGAGCTTTTTTCTGAGTTTCTCTATTTTGTATGCTCAAAATTATAACTTTCCGTCACTATTTTTGAGTACGGATTTAATGTCATAAATAACACAATTTGAGGTATTGCTAAGGTCTAAATCAATAAATTCTCTATGCGCAACGGCCAGTATTATAGCTTCATACGATGTTAAATCAATATCTTTGAAATCAAGAGTAGACAAACCGTACTCATCCTCAACTTCTTTATTATTAACCCATGGATCATGAATACCAACATCACATCCAAACTCTTGGAGTTCATTAATGACATCTACGACACGGGTATTTCTTATGTCTGTACAGTTTTCTTTGAAAGTGATACCAAGAACTAAAATCTTAGAGCCTTCAATCTTGTGCCCTTTTTTAATCATGAGCTTGATTACCTGATTTGCGACATAAATTCCCATATTGTCATTGAGTCTGCGTCCGGCAAGTATAATCTCAGGATTGTAGCCGACTTCTTGTGCTTTGTGTGTTAAATAATAAGGGTCCACTCCGATACAGTGCCCGCCGACGAGACCTGGACGGAAAGGTAAAAAGTTCCATTTTGTGCTTGCTGCATCCAAGACAGCGTTTGTGTCAATACCCAGCTTGTTAAAAATGATAGCAAGTTCATTGACAAAAGCGACATTGATATCTCTTTGAGAGTTTTCGATAACTTTCGCAGCTTCTGCCACTTTTATAGACGGGGCTAAATGCGTGCCCGCAGTGATGATGCTTTTGTACAGATTGTCAACTATTGTTGCTATATCCGGAGTAGAGCCAGAAGTCACTTTTAAAATATTTTTCACTGTATGAGTTTTATCACCAGGATTGATTCTCTCCGGTGAATATCCGCAAAAAAAGTCTTTGTTGAAGATTAGTCCTGAAATTTTTTCCAGCACAGGGACACAATCTTCTTCCGTAGCTCCAGGGTAAACAGTGGATTCATAGATAACGATATCGTCTTTTTTGAGAATTTTCCCCACGGTTTCACTTGCTCTGATGAGCGGTGTAAGGTCGGGTCTTTTGTTCTTGTCTATAGGAGTAGGGACGGTGATGATATAGACATTGCAATCTTTGATATCGTTAGGATCTAAGCTAAATTTCATCTCGTTTGCTAGGGCCTCTTTCACTTGGGTATCTGAAAGTTCCATAGTTCTGTCGTGACCGGCATTTAACTCATCTATTCGCCACGTAGATATGTCAAAACCTACAACACTGTATTTCTCACTAAACGCATGTGCCAACGGAAGCCCTACATACCCTAATCCAATTACCGCTATTTTAATCATATTAATATCTTTAATCTAAATAATTTTGTGTTGGATTATATCTAAATTAGGTTTTAGATATAATTCTTTTCAAAGAAATCGTTTACAACTGCCATATTAAAAGGAGCTAGTATAAAGCTAAGTGTAACAGTTATTACGTATAATCAAGAAAATTTTATTGAAAAAACGCTTGATAGTATTTTAGCTCAAGAGTTAAATGTTCCTTATGAAATTATTATCGGGGATGATGCATCGAAAGATAGAACACCAGAGATCTTAAAAAAATATGCACAAATGTATCCCGATATAATAAAACCTATATATAGAATAAAAAATCTTGGGCATACTGGAAATTATATTGAAACTACAAGAGCGGCTATCGGTGAATATATTGCCCATTTAGATGGGGATGATCTTATGCTCCCTGGAAAATTGCAAAAACAAGTTGATTTTTTGGATAAAAATAAAGATTACAGTATGGTGCACCATCTTGTTTATTTTATTGATAAAGAGGGAAATATTACAGGCAAAACGAAAGCACGTAGTGCAACTGTTGGTGGGATTAATAATATTATTATTCAAAATCATATTATTAACAGTTCGAATATGTTTAGACGTTCTTCTTTAGATGAACATTTCTATAGTATGCCTCATACCTTAATGTTGCACGATAAGTTGGCTCATATGATTAAAACTCAATATGGAAGTGTTGGAGTGATTCCGGAAATACTTGGAAGTTATCGTGTGTATTCGGAGTCGATATTCAAAAGTGCATCTTCATATAAACTTTTCAATGCGCAGCTATATACTATGGATTATGCTAAAAATTTAAAAGGTGCATCTGTTGTTGCTATTAATAAAGGTAAAAGTGTTTTGTACCTTGCACGTGTTCGTGCGCACTATAAAAAGAAAAACTACACGCGTGCAGCATATTATTTGAAGCTCGCAAGAGAATCAGTCGCGTATTCTTATGATACTTGTAGGTTTGGGGTAAAGTTATTCATAAAAAGATTTTAAACAGGATGTTTGATTAATTATTTAAGACGTTTTCGAATGCTATACATGTATGTTTGCATCATAAATTTATTTAACCATGCATAGCCTGAAATAAAAAATTTAGTACAAGTGGTTTTCATATAACGAGGTCTAAAAGCATAGGTGTACTTGTCTATCAATTTTTTTTTGGATTCAAAAAAACTTCTATTACAATTACCTCCACTTTTATGATAAAGATGAAAATCTATCACATAGGCACTAAAGCCAAGTATATCAGCGATGATACATATATCAGTTGCATAAAAGTGAAAACCATCTATATTATTTGAAATACTGAGTTGAGCACTATTTTTAATGATAAGAAAGTTTTCATCAAGGTCGTAAACCTTTGCAGGAAGGGGTCCTTTAAATCTATTTTCTCCATGCGGATCTGTGATTCTAAGTCTAAAATCATTGAAACTACTATGTCCAGCATTTCCTAAAATAGCCCAATTAGTATCAATATTATCAACTTCTTTGATGCGTTGAAGAAGTGTGTCACAGGTATCAAAGTCTAGTAAAATGTCTTGATGACAGATGACAATATATTTATTTTTAGCAGAATTTAAAAATTTTCTTACTCCAGAATACGCGTCATATTTGTTTCCTTTACTATTATCTATATATAGAAAATCTGAATTTTTATCTGAAAAACCTGCATTCCTAAAAGATTCAAGCATCTCTTTGTACTCAGAAAGATTTGTCATTAAAGTGCAAATTGAAAATAGTTTTTGTTTCTCTGTAATATTGTCTACTTCAGTGGCATTCATTTAATTTTTCCTTCTCTTTTTCTGATTGATTTTGCAGTATTATAATTCCTAAAAATAATGAAAATATTGACATTATCGCTCGATAAAAGAAAATGTCTGAAACCATCCCAAAGCATAATAGATATATTCCTAAGGAGTAGCCCATGTATTTTATAAAAGGATCTTTTATAACTATTGTAAGTAAAAAATAAAATATTGAAAAATACAAGAGTAACCCAGCAAGTCCGTTTGACACCAACATCTCTAAATGAGAATTATGTAAAAAACCATGTATGTCAAAACTCTCCAATCTATATGGGTAATCATTTTTTAATGTAGTACTTACATATGAGGCTTTGTCACCCATCCCCACGCCAAAAAGAATATTATTTTCATTCATTAAATAAGGGATAGTACTAAATGCCATAATCCTTGTGCCAAAGCTGGTGTCAACATTTTTATTGTTAACAATACTCTCAACGTTATTAATTGCTTCATTAACCCGAACATGAAATGTAGTCATATTATTATAAGCGATAAAAAATACAAGTACTAGTATTGAGAACGAGAATATTATAAGTTTTATATTTTTTCTTAAATAAATTAAACTAAGTAAAATTAAGGTAATAAATAAAGAAAATTGACCAGTTCTTCCTGCGGACATAAAAAGATTGATACTCATTGTTACGAGAAAAAATAAAAGTAATAACCTTA
>JAQTWZ010000053.1 GCA_028689055.1 Sulfurimonas sp.
AAGAAACTGGAGCTTAACAATCTCTCAGTTAGCCATCCATTTCGATGGACGGCTTGATGATGCTTTAGATTTGTGATACAATTTTAGGAACTATCCGATGCTGACACGGAATCTTGAACACTCCCTTCTGATACATCAAAGCCAAGCTTCATCCAACCTTCCTTCAAAAAATATAGCTAGTTGAGAAAGTGTTAAACCGCCAATTCCAAATAGGCATTGTCCACTTTTTACTTGCATTTTCAATACCCATATAGAGTGTGTTTTGCACTATTTAGCAAAAAAATTGTTATTTCAACTTATAGTTTGTTACAATAATTACATAACATAAACACAATAGTTGTATAACACATATATAACTTTTATATATATTAATAAAGACATTTGAGTAGATTTGAAAGAAATTAGTGATATTGTTCATTCAAAAAATAATATTGATTTTTAAATCGTTAATTATAAATTTTTTATAGATGTTTCATTTTGCAACATAAATAATGATTTAGTGAGATTATGGCACCAATGCAAACTTGGTCACGTCAGTTGGTGGGTTGCACTAACTTTGTTAAATTAGCAATATAGATTAGAGAAGTGAATTTATAATTGGGGAAATTAGAATTGGCGTAGTAAATGAGTAGAAAGTTACACTAGTTAATTTTAGGTGGAAATAGCACTTGATATTAGAATTAGCGACGTATCTAGAGCATAGTGGGGTAAGCTATTTTTTGCTTATTTCATATTGTCTTATTAAAGTCATTGGAAGTACCTAAAATAGGTATTTTTAAGGTGGTGGGTCCTGAGTGACTCGAACACTCGACCACTCCGTTATGAGCGGAGGGCTCTAACCAACTGAGCTAAAGACCCACTGTTTGCGACGAAGCGTTTGCTTTGTAGGGCGCAATTATAGTCAATAAATCCTTATATTTTTCTGATTGGCGGTACTTTACTTTGTATTTATCATCCATAAAGAAAATATATCAAGGTAGTCCCAAAATAAGCGCAAAGAAGTCTCTGTAACACCCTCTTTTTGAAGTTCTTCAAGAAGCGGTTTATAGAGTTCAAGCCAGATTTCTCGGGCAGTTGCGTCGATACGAAACGGAGCGTGTCTGCCTATCATTTGAGGTGCTCCGCGGTTTTCATTGAAATAAGCTCTCCCACCACAAATCTGGATAAAAAAATCACTTGAATGTTGTTTTGCTTTTTCAAAATCTTCTGCGTTTATCGGAAAAAGATGTGCAATACTGCTCTGTTTTATCAAGTCATAATGTTTATTAATCAACTCTCGTATCCCAGCCTCGCCAACCTCTATAAGAAATTCAGGAATAGGTTTTGTTACAGGTGGACGCATTCCAAAAGGCACTTGTGTATTATTCATAGTCATATTTTTACTCTTTTTGGTGGATTTATTTTGTAGATAACTGCATAAAGCAGTGGTACATAGACGAGATTAAGAACCGTTGCCCATGCGATACCAAAGCCCAAAGATATAGCCATAGGCTGGAGAATCAACGCCTGTCCTGAAGCAAAAAAGATAAGTGATGCAAGTCCCAAAACGGTTGTGAGTGAAGTGAGAAAAATAGGACGCAGTCTCGTTTTGGCTTTTTTCATGAGCGTTTCACTATCTTTGGCATCTTTGATAAAACTCACCATAATAAGCCCATCATTGACTACAACACCTGCAAGCCCCACAACTCCTATCATTCCAGGCATACTTAAGTTAACACCCATGAGCAGATGCCCGACCAAAACGCCAAGCAAAACAAGCGGTATAGTACTAATAACAATAAGTGACTTCACAGCAGAATCAAAAAGCCAAACCAGTGTGATAAATATAAGAAAAATAGCGATAACTGCCGCTTGCATCATCTCTTTTTTATTTTTATTGTTCTCTTTTTCTTCCCCTTTTACATCGACCTTGTAGCCCTCTGTACTAAGTTTATCAAAGACACTCTGCATCTGTTGCATGACTTCTGCAGAGGTGATGACTTTTTTGTCCGTAGATGCAAAAACGCTGCGTATGCGGACTCCATCTTCTTTATTGAGTGCGACAAAACCCTGCACCATAACAAAATCACAAATATCTTTAAGCCCAACATATTGCGTGCTTGAGGGGACTTGCAACTGCATCGTTTGGATAGATTTTATACTCTCATTTGCTTTACTTTCTATTTTGATACGCACCAGCCCATGATCGTTGAACATTTTTCCATATTCACCCTTGAGATAGTACGAGCGAAGTGCTGCAGAGATACTCTCTTCATTGAAACCAAGTTCCTGACCGTATGCGTTTACCCGCAATTTGAGTTCTTTTTCTCCGATGTCTGCATCATCCGCAATATTATTGACACCATTGATTGAAGCAAGAGTTTTTTTGAGTTCTTCAAGACCTTTGAGCACTGCATCTTCACTTTTTCCGCTTAAACTCACTTCGATATCATGAGCCACAACTCCAGCTCCAGGTACTTTGACAATCAACTCTTCAAATACCAAACCATCGTTTGTTTTGAGCTCTCGCAGCGACTCTACCATCACCTCTACATCTTTACTGATATCCACCGCATCCCGTTGGCGTTTGAGTACGCTTGCATCATATTCTAGTGAAAGATATGGGCTTATATAAATATCAAATAAGTTTGAAGGTGCGCGCTCATGAAGGTCTATAAATATATGAAACAAATGATCGCCCGTCTCGACAGCATTTTTCGCATCCATGCGAAAACCTATCACAGATGTCACAGAAGAGACATCTTCTTTGGAGAGTTTTGCCAAAAGTATCTTCTCTATTTTTGCGACAAACTCTTCTGTATCTTGGAGTTCAGAGTTGATATTTACCTTGCCGGAAACATAGACCTGTGTCGTATCAAAATCCGGAAAAAGTTGAAATTTTGAGTTTTTCGCCAAAACAAATGTCAAAGCCAAGATACTTACCACTATGAGCATCAAAGAGATAATTTTGGTTCTAAAAACAAAATGTAAAGTATTGTCGTACCAAAAATAAAGTTTGTCCCATATCTTTGAGGTAAATTTTTTATCTTCTGAAACCCGCAAAAAGTCATGTGCGTGTAGAGGTAAAAAGAAAAAAGCTTCAAAAAGTGAAGATAAAAGAAGTACCGTAATCATAATAGGAATAATCTTGATAAAAGTCCCCATATCTCCGCTAAGCAAAAGCATAGGTAAAAACGCAAAGACTGTAGTGAGTGTGGCTGTGAGTACAGCAGGGAACATCTCTGTAGCACCCACAATAGCCGCTTCGCGTCTCTCCATCCCTTCTTCTAGGTGTCTGTAAATATTTTCAGCCACAACTATGGCTTCATCGACAAGCATCCCTAGCGCTATCAACGCTCCAAGCAGTGAGAGCATATTTAAGCTATCACCTCTGAGTTCACTAAAAACAAGCCCTATCATAAAACTCACAGGTATCCCCAAAGCAACGACAAACGCAATACCTCGATTGATAAAAATAAGCATAGATAAAAACACAAGCATCAGACCAAAAACGATATTTGCAAAAACAGTATTGAGACGATTTTTGATCCATACAGATGTATCGGTATAGACTTCATATTTGAGATTTGGGTATTTCGCTTCGTTTTGTTTGAGGAGTGCTCGGATATCTTTGACGAGAGCGATTGCGTTTCCCTCTTCTGACTTTGTGACATTTATAGAGATATTTCTCATTCCGTTATAATGTGAAAGCTCACTCTCTTCGCTGAGTTCAAATGAGATATCAGCGATATCACCTATCTTTACTCGTGTTTTGGCTACAGTAATAATCGTATCTTCTACACTTTTTTTATCTTTTTCTCCATTATAAGTAGAGATATAAAGATGGTTGCCTCTCTCTTTTATCGTTCCCACCGGAAAAATCGAACTTATATTTTTAAGTGCATTAATGACGAGAGATGGCTCAAGATCGTATGCCAAAAGTTTTTGTTCATTGATTGTGATAACCAACTCTTCATCTGCATCACCGCGTATAGCTATTTCACTTAAGTCCTTAAAACCGCTGAGTTGTGACTTCAACTCATCTGCGCGTAAAAGCAGCTCTTCTTTTGGCGCATCACCCGCTAAAGCTATGAGAACAAGAGGAAAACTTTTTGTATGAATCTTTGCGATGGGTTCAGACATATCTGCAGGCAAATCTTTTTTGACATTACTCACGATATCTTTGACATCATTTAAGACAGCGATATTGTCAGAGCCTGGTTTAATATCCACAAGAATAGTAAAAAAACCATTTTTGATAGTTGTACTGATGATATCAAGTTCATCAATATTTTGCATATCATCTTCTATTGTTTGCACAAGCATTTTGTCAAGTATATCTGCTGAAGTACCGACATACCCACCCGTTACAGATATCTTATCTGTTGCAAAAGGAGGAAATATCTCTTTTGGAATGTTTATATAAGCGAAAAGAGACATCACAAATATGAAGAGCAAGAGAATATGGTTTAACAGCGGTTTATCTATAGAAAATGCAATAAATTGGCGAATCATTTTATTCCTAAAAAAGCGTATCGAGAATTTGGTTTTTAAATCGTATAGATTCTACAGAAGCACGTATGATTCTATTTTCTTCTTTAAGCGTGTCATGTTCTGACTTGAGTTTGGAGATATCTCTACTTTTAAAATAGATCTGCTGATGGATATATACGCCCGGAAATGCAAAGATACATACAAGCGTCAAAATCAAAAAAACATTTAAAAAATAGCTAAAGTCAAGAACTTTCTTCGGTACGAGAACGACCTTAACTTCGTCTAAAAGTTCACTTTTTTCACTCATCTTCTATCCATCTGAAAAACACGCATCTTCGCACTTCTGCTTCTTGCGTTTTCTTTTAACTCATCATCTTTTGCCATCAGAGGTTTTTTGGTGAGTATTTTACCTATTTCATGATTATTACCACAAACGCAACGCATTGCTTCAGGCGGACATATACATGATTTTGTCCATCTGCTGAACTCTTGTTTGACGATTCTATCTTCTAGCGAATGAAAAGATATAATGGCAACTTTTGCGTTTGGAATATTTGCTTTTTCTATACTTTGAAGTAGAGATTGGAGTTCACCGAGTTCATCATTCACTTCTATACGAATGGCTTGCATGAGCAAAGTCGCAGGATGGATTTTTTTGCCATGAGGCATATAAGATTTTACAGCTTCTCCCAGCTCTTTTGCTGAAGAAAAAGGACGGTTTTCCATGATAACTGAGGTAATTTTTTTGTAGTTTCTCAACTCACCATATTCCAAAAGTATTCGCTCGATGTCTTCTCTTGGATATTGATTGACAACTTCAAAAGCACTCAGAACCGACTCTTTGTCCATGCGCATATCCAGATTGTCACTTTCATACGAAAAACCTCGCTCTTTTTGATCAAGCTGCAATGAAGAGACACCGATATCTGCCAGAATACCTTTGATATTGATATTTTCATACTCTTGAAGTATCTCTTTTATGACAGAAGAAAACCTTCCCTTTCGTATCTCTACCCTATCTTGATAAGGCGCAAGTCTGCGCGTTGAAAAATCTATAGCCGTCTGATCTTGATCTATTGCGATAAGTTTTATATTTGGATTGGACTCAAGTATCATCGAAGAGTGACCACCGTAACCCATAGTACAGTCTATCACTATTCCAGTCTCAATAGAGCTGAAAACATCCACTACTTCTCGATATAAAACTGGGATATGCGGAATATTTTGCAAAAAGAACCTTCACCTGTATTTTTAGTAAATTATACATGAATTTTGTCTAATTTAATTGTTTATACTGTATTATAAATAAAAAAAAGGTTCGCAAATGAAATTTTTCTGGCTTATATCCCTACTTTTTAGTTTTGCTTTTGGTGTAGATTTTCAGATAATAACAGGTGCATATAGCTCAGAAAAATCAGCTATTGACGAAGAAAAAAAGCTCCAAAAAGTAATGAACCAAAAAAAAGATTTTTTTGTAAAACACTCTATTTACACAAAATACAAACAACAAAAAAGTTACTATTTGGTAACACTTGAGCCTTTTAAAGATGAAGAAACACTGGCAACCGCACTTAAAATAATCCAAAAAAAATACAAAGGGGCATACGCTTTTAAACTTCCTCGAAAAACTATAACCACAACTCCAAAAAATGTTGGAGCGATACCAGAACAAGCACGACAAGTACATGAGCCAATTCATGAAACTATCATCGCTCCTGCTGTAGTCGCGGAGGAAAATATCACTTCAGTCGTAAGCCCGCAAGAAATAAACAGCACGCAAGAAGATGTTGCTGTCGCTGTTGCTGAGGAAGTCAATACTACTGAGGCGCATAGTTCTCAAACCGTAGCTCATGAGGAAACAATAAAAACAGAACTTCCTCAAAATTCTGATACCTCGATACTTACGAGTGCTTTTTTAATTCTTAGCATACTTATATTTATTTATTTATTATTCAAAAGATCTCAAAGCAAAAAAGAAGCCTTAGTGGCTGAACTCCCACAAACTACGGATACACCTGAAGAAAACAAAGTTGATACCGTTGCTATACAAAAACTTCAGGGAGAAGAAGGTGATTTTACTGCAGTAAAGGATACGGTCTCATCTCAAGAGAGCGTTCAAACGCTTCAAAAAAGAAAACTTATTATCCATGATAAAATAACAAAACAAGATTTTAAAGAGTTTTCCGGAGCAAGGATTTTAGTCGCAGAAGACAATCTCATCAACCAAAAAGTTATCTCCGGACTTCTTGCAGAAAGCGGCATCGACGTTATCATCGTAAACAATGGTCAAGAAGCACTTGATATACTCCAAACTGATACAAATTTTACACTTATTATTATGGATGCACAAATGCCTATTATGGGTGGAATTGAGGCAACAAACGCTATACGAAAAAATACGAATTATAATCATATTCCGATAGTAGCACTCAGTGGTGATACATCAGAATCCGATATCAAAAAAATGCTCGCAGCCGGTATGGATGGGCATTTGGAAAAACCTCTTCGTATCGATGCACTTTATGATATTTTGTATATTTATACAGAGGATAAAGAAAATCAAAAATATTTTACATATGATGAACTAAACGTTGAAAAAGGCTTGGAGACTTGTGCAGGAGATGCAAATTTTTATCATGAAATTCTTGACGAATTTGTAACAACATATTCTGATTCTGATACAAAAATATTTGAATATCTCGATAACAATGAACTTATTCTTGCAGATAAATATTTACTTGACTTACTCGGCATCACTTCTCATATCGGTGCAGACAACTTGAACAAAGTTATCAAAGAGATAAAAGAGGCATTAAAAGACACTGATGAAAAAAGTTATCTCACTCTAGCACATCAGTATAGTGAACAACTTCATAGACTCATACAAAACATCGGAGAGTACAAATAGAACATCAAGAGATGTTTTATCCTCTCACCTGCCCGCTTCCGTAAATCTTATATTTATACGTCGTAAGACCTTCTATGCCCATAGGTCCACGGGCATGAAGTTTGTTTGTGCTGATACCAACCTCTGCGCCAAAACCAAAAGCACCTCCATCCGTAAAACGCGTGGAAGCGTTAACATAAACAACTGCTGCATCTATCGCGTTTAGAAAAGTTTCTGCTGTAGTGATGTTTTGTGTGATAATGGCTTCAGAGTGTCCTGAACCAAAACGTACGATATGTTCTATCGCCCCCTGCACACCTTCTACAACTTTGATATTGAGTATATTTGCCAGATACTCGGTATCATAATCCTCATCCGTTGCGCTTGCAACCTCGATGATACTCTGCGTTTGTGTACAGCCTTTGAGCTGTGTATGTGCCTTATCAAACGCAGCTTTGAAAAGTGGCAGTGTCTCTTTTGCTATAGCGTTGTCCACCAAAAGTGTCTCCATCGCATTACAAACACCCGGACGCTGTACTTTTGCATTGAGTGCTATTGCAATAGCATCATCGATCTTTGCTTCTTTATCTATGTAGGTATGGCATTGACCTTTATCGTGTTTGACGACACTCACCGTTGCGTTTTTGCTTACATGAGCGATCAAACCTGCTCCACCGCGTGGAATGATAAGATCCACATATTTGTCCATCTTGATAAGTTTATCCACACCTTCTCGTGAAGAGTCCGGGATAAGAGAGACAAGTGCTTTTGGAAGTCCATTTTTTTCAAGTACCGCTTGTAAAACTTTTGCTATTGCTTTATTGGAGTTCTCAGCCTCTTTACCGCCTTTGAGCACAGAAACATTTGCACTTTTAAAACAAAGTGCGGCGGTATCTGAAGTCACATTTGGACGCGATTCGTAGATGATACCGATGACTCCGATAGGAATACTGACTTTTTCTATTTTAAGTCCATCTTCAGTCACCCAGCCATCCAAAACACGACCCACTGGCTCCTTAAGTGCTGCTATCTCTTCTATCGCAACCGCCATTGCATCGATGCGTTTTTCATCCAACAAAAGTCTGTCCATGAGCGCCGATGTAAGTTCATTTTTTTTACCCTCGCTCATGTCAATTGCGTTTGCTTCAAGCAAATCCATCGTGTTACTACGAAGTGCAGATGCCATTTCATGTAAGATTCTATTTTTCTCTGCTGTGCTGAGTGTAGAGAGAACTCTACTCGCTGCTTTTGCCTCTTGTAAAAATTTTTCCATTTTTATTTTCCTTTTGAAACTCTCTTAAAAAGTACAAAGAAAAATTAAACTCTCCATTTTTCAGCACTATTTTCTTCAAAATTTCTCTTATTTTGTCTTTATTTCATTCGTGCTATACTACACTAAAAGGATTGATATGTCAAAAACTCTCACATTTATCGGCAGTGGCAATATGGCACTTAGCATTGCAAAAGGCCTAAAATCTGACTATACGATTGAAGTTGTCGGAAGAAGCTTACAAAGTTTGGAAGTGTTTGAAAAAAAACTTGGCATAACAATCAAAAAACACCTTCTTAAGGATTTTGACATAGAGGGCAAAACTCTATTATTTTGTGTCAAACCTGCGAATGTAGAAGAAGTAGGCGCACAACTCAGAGGAACAGCAAGAGTTCTTTACTCCGTTCTCGCTGGAACTTCCATAGAAAAACTTCGTAAAAATATCAACACAAACGCAGTGGTGCGAACTATGCCAAACTTAGCTGCAAGCGTAAATAAATCTATGACAACACTCACAGGTGATACTGCGTTTAGAGAAGAAGCGGAACAACTTTTGGGTGCTATCGGTAAAACGCAGTGGCTAGGAAGTGAAAAAGAGATAGATATCGCAACAGCACTTGCAGGAAGCGGACCTGCGTATCTGGCACTTATAGCAGAAGCACTTGCGGATGGAGCAGTCAAAGAAGGTCTCAAACGCGATGATGCTATGGCTATCATGCGTGGTCTATTTGAAGGATTTGGAACACTAATACAAGATATCCACCCTGCACTGCTTAAAGACGGCGTCATGAGCCCAGGCGGGACAACGGCGGCGGGATACGGGGCACTAGAGAGCGGAAATGTACGAAGTGCCTGCATGAGCGCTATCGAAAAAGCGCATAAAAGAGCTAAGGAGTTATAAAAACTTCAATATCTCTTTTTCAATATCTTCTTTTTCTATCACGGTGTCTTGAACGATTTTTTTACTAAAAAGACCTTTTACCATTGCCGGGATTTCAAGTTTTGCTGTTTTTGAGATGGATTCAAGCGCTATGATATCCTCTGCATCTTTTTCTCCCGTAAGTGCGTTGGCAATAACCGGAGAAAATTTCGTCCACTCAGCTGTAGAATAGATGATACTTTTTATCTCAGGATTTGAGCAAGTCTCAAAAGATTTGAAACATGTCGCAGTATGTGGATCCATAAGATAGCCGTTGTTCTCAAAAGTCTCTTTGATATACGCTTTGCCTTCATCTCCATTACAAAAATCAGCATCAAAATATTCGCGAAGTGTAGCAAGTTCAAGAGAAGTAAGCTCATATGCATTTTTACTCTCCAAATCTTCCATGAGCGCTCTTGTTCTTACTTCACCAAATAAGTCAAACAAAACTCTCTCAACATTTGAAGACTTGAGGATATCCATCGCAGGAGAAGTTGTATTGACAACTTTCATATGACGCAGGTCATATTTTCCATCTCTGATAAGTTGCGTAAGTACATTATTTTCATTTGATGAGATGATAATTTTCTCAACTGGAAGTCCCATTTTCCATGCATAATATCCGCCTAAAGCATTACCGAAGTTACCGCTTGGAACATTGAGATATACTTTTTCGCCCATAGTCACTGCGTTTTGGCGTACAAGTTCAAGATAACTATGGATATGATAGATGATTTGAAAGATGATACGTCCAAAGTTCACGGAGTTCGCAGCGGAGAGTGAAATATTTTTCTCTCTCAAAGCTGCGTTAAACTCGCTAGAAGCCAAAAGACGTTTGAGTGCATTTTGCGCATCATCAAAAACGCCATGAATACCGATAACCTTCAAATTTTTTGCATCTTCTGTAACCATCTGTAAACGCTGCACATCACTTGTTCCGCCATCAGGATACAAACAAGCTACTTGAACATTTGCACGATTTTTAAAAGTCTCTAACGCTGCAGGACCTGTATCACCGCTTGTTGCGGCAAGAATGAGATAGTTTTCATTGCGTTTTTGAGCAATAGAAGAGAGAACGATGCCAAAAGGCTGCAACGCCATATCTTTAAACGCGCGAGTTGGCCCATGATAGAGTTCGCTTACATAAAGATTTTCTCTTACTTTCACAACAGGCACCGGATTGTTTGAATCATCAAAATTGTCATATAAAGCAAGTGCTTCTTCTATCACTTTTTTGTCTATATCTATCTCAAAATGAGAAAGCATATCGGATGCTAGAGTTTTATAAGAAGAGTGAAGGTGTTTTAAAAGAAAAGCTTCACCGAGTTGTGGAAGCTTCTCTGGAACGTATAAGCCGCCAAATGAAGCTATCGGAGAGAGAATAGCCTCAGAAAAAGTAACAGTTTTTGGTCTGTTTTTGTCGTATCCACGCGTTTGTATAAAATTCATATTTTGCTCTGAAAAGTTAATTTTCGGGATTATAGCAAAAAATTACTATGATAATTTTTAATCTATCGACGGGCTTTATAAGGATTATTGGCTTGTCTTATTGATTTAGATTGAATCAGATAAGAGATAAAAGAGATTAAAATCCAAAAAAGAAGGGTAACTGCGATAACTTCATAACCAATAGCCCATACAATAATAATAGAGCTCATATCTAAAAGCAAAAATTTCTCAAACGCAACTTCTGCAATAAATACAAAAAGAAACAAAACACCAACAATATAAGGAATAAGAATAATATAACATGCTAGAACAAAATTTTCCCAGCCCTCAGGTGAGAAAACATATTTATGCACATCTACTTCTTGAGAAGCGAAAGAGTCCCTTTTTTTTCGTTCTTCATTTATTTTTGCTGCATAAATCTTTATATCTTCTGCACTGTTATAATAAATCGAATCACCGTTATCTTTTTTGTATACAGAATTTTTCATAATCTTCCATTTTTAAGAACTAAAAAATATTATATCACAAAACAATTTATCTTCTCAAACTTTACACCTAAATCTAAACAATTTTTGAGTACTGCTTCGTAATGTAGCGAATAAATAAAAAAAGCCAATTAAAGCGTATATTAGGCACTTCTTAACACAAAAAATATAAAAATCTCTGATAATAGTTATAATTTTACAAAATTCACAATAACTATAAACTTCTTGCAAAACTCAGATTCTACATTAGATTTATATAGTCACCCCCTGAAAAACAAGATTTCAAGCGTAAAGCAAAGTCCTATATTTTGAATTTCTACTTGTCCCATTCCAATTCCTAAAGGGCACCTCTAAAAACCCAACATATTTTCCAATAAGCAGCAATTCGATAAAATAAAAGATATCAAGATCAAAAGTAGCGGAGAAGAGAATGAGCAAGAAGAGCAGAGGATTATTTGACTATGAGTATCAGTTGGATTTGATAAATGCACATCAACCGCCTCTTGCAAAGCTCAATTCCGTCATAGACTGGGAGATGTTTCGTAAACCTCTCGAAGAGGCACTTTATAAAGAGGCAAAAGCACAAGGCGGAAGACCACCGTTTGATAGGCTGATGATGTTCAAGATTCTTATTCTCCAGCGCTACTACAATCTCTCAGATGAACAGACAGAATTCCAGATAAAAGATAGACTCTCTTTTATGCAGTTTTTAGGCTTGCAGATTGGAGACACTGTTCCTGATCAGAAAACTATCTGGCTCTTTAAAGAACAGCTCAAAGCTAAAAAACTCTCAAAGAAACTCTTTGAACTTTTTACACATACACTCATTAACAACGGAGTGATAGCCAGAGAAGGGAGTATCGTAGATGCATCCTTTGTTAATGTAAGGTCAGATAGTATTACAAATAGAGATATCACTCAACACAGAGACCGCCCTTTTTAGTGCCGCACATTTTGCAAAAGATAGATTTTAAAGTAGTGATTTATCTCAAAAATCTATGAGTTGCGTTATAATTTACTATTACATAGATGGAGAAATATATGGCTCACCCAAACGCAGGAAAATTGGTAAATAAAGAGGATTTGATAGATGTTGACGCGCTCATCTCGGCGTATTATGAAAAAAAACCTGTCATGAGCGTCGCAGAAGAGCGTGTTGTATTTGGAACATCTGGGCATCGTGGTACTTCACTCAAAAACAGTTTCAACGAAACGCATATTTTGGCTATTGCGCAGGCACTTTGTGACTACCGAAAAGCGGAAGGTGTCAAAGGCGCACTGCTTATCGCCAAAGATACACACGCACTTTCTACTCCGGCACAGCTGAGTGCACTCAGAGTCTTTATCGCAAACGGCGTAGAGTGTATCATCGCGGCAAATGATGGATATACGCCCACACCCGTGCTCTCTTTTAGCGTTATCGAAGCCAACAAAAGTAGCAAAGAACTTTGTGACGGCGTGGTCATCACACCTTCGCACAATCCGCCTCAAGACGGCGGTTTCAAATACAATCCTTCCAACGGCGGCCCGGCTGATACGGATGCGACTTCAGTGATAGAGGCAAAAGCAAACGAATATATCAAAAACAATCTTGAAGGTGTCAAAAATGTGAGTGAAGAAGAAGCGCTCGCCAAAACGCAGAAGATGGACTTCATCACGCCGTATGTCCAAGCGCTTGACACAATTATAGATATGAAACTGCTCCAACAGAGCAAACTCAAAGTCGGTGTCGATCCGCTCGGTGGCTCAGGCATAGAGGTCTATAAAAAAATCAACGAGATATACGGTCTGCACCTTGATATCGTTAACGACAAGGTAGATCCGACTTTTAGCTTCATGAGCTGTGATCATGACGGCAAAGTGCGTATGGACTGCTCCTCGCCTTATGCTATGGCTTCACTGGTAAGTCTCAAAGACAAATTTGACCTCTCTTTTGCCAACGATCCCGATTTTGACCGTCACGGTATCGTAACTCCAACAGGACTTATGAATCCAAACCACTATCTCTCCGTAGCTATCTGGTACCTGTTCCAAAATCGCCAAGGCTGGAGCAAAGATCTCAAGATAGGAAAAACTCTTGTGTCAAGCTCCATGATAGACCGTGTGGCTGAGGCCATCGGCAAACCTCTTGTAGAAGTGCCAGTAGGTTTCAAATGGTTTGTGGACGGGCTTTGCAACGGGACTATAGGTTTTGGCGGCGAAGAGAGTGCGGGTGCTTCATTTTTGCGCAAAGACGGCAGCGTTTGGTCGAGTGACAAAGATGGAGTCATCCTCAATCTTCTTGCTTTTGAGATCACAGAGAGACTCAAAAAAGACCCTTCGGTAATTTATGCAGAACTTGAAAAACAGTTTGGAGTATCGTACTACGAGCGTGCCGATGCTGTGGCAAACGCAGAGCAAAAAGCCAAACTCAAAAAACTCTCGCCAAGCGACATCATGTCAAAAACTCTAGCAGGTGAAGAGATCACGGGAATCTACACAAACGCAAGCGGCAACGGAGCAGCCATCGGCGGACTCAAAGTCACAACCAAAAACGGCTGGTTCGCCGCACGCCCTTCGGGAACAGAAGATATCTACAAAATCTACGCGGAGAGTTTCATCTCACCCGAACATCTCGTCCGCATCCGAGAAGAAGCAAAAGCACTCGTACTGAGTGTTATCTAAACTTCAAGTAAGTGGAAAAACTGGATTTGCAAATATGATGGTATTTAAATAGTGCTAATTAGTAACCGCTAGGTAACCTACGGGTTCTTATATTTTGTTATATCTGAACCTATAAATATCTTTTTATTGCTAATGCTCCATGAAATACACCTAAAATATCTATAGTCTCTGTATCTTTGATAAAATAGGCAATACAATAATGTCCATAAAATAAAATTCTAATTTCATTATTTGTATCATTTTCATAGGAGTAACCGACTTTGGGGAATGTAGGGCACCTCTAAAATCCACCTTTACAGTAGCGTAAAAGTACTCACTTCATTTTTTAACTTTTCTTGGATTGTTATCTGAGGAAAGTTGAGTGAATTTTTGAGTTTTTGACTAGACTTCTTACATAACCTCCAAAGCGGTTCAAAAGTTGCTTTAGAGAGGTATGGAAAAATATGAGACATTTTTAGAGATGCTAAAAGTGTGTGAGGCGCACCATAGAGAGAAAAAGAGTCGTGGGGGCAAACCAAACAGTTTATCCGTAGCGACACAGCTTTTGATGATGTTAGAGTATTATCGGGAGTATCGAAGTATGGCGCACATGGCATTCGATT
>JAQTWZ010000076.1 GCA_028689055.1 Sulfurimonas sp.
TTTGTAAGTAAAGGGCTTATCCATCCAAAATTTATAAGCAACATCAAGAAGAGTAAAAGTACCGTTGACGTTTGTCTGTACAAATACACCTGGGTTTTTGATGGAGTTGTCCACATGAGACTCTGCCGCGAAGTGGATGACACCTTGGATGTCGTACTCACTAAATATAAATTCGACAAATTCTCGGTTGCAGATGTCACCTTTTATGAACTTGTACCTAGGATTGCCTTCGCACTCTTTTAGATTCTCTAAGTTTCCTGCATAGGTAAGTAGGTCTAAATTTATAAGATTGTACTCTGGATA
Organism: Sulfurimonas sp.; assembly: GCA_028689055.1. Lineage (GTDB taxonomy): Bacteria > Campylobacterota > Campylobacteria > Campylobacterales > Sulfurimonadaceae > Sulfurimonas. Next base: position 304 of record JAQTWZ010000076.1, read on the forward strand.
TTTCTCCAAAAAATACGGCACAAAGTTTGAACCGATGAAGCCTGCTGTGCCTGTTAGTAGTATATTTCTAGTTGTCATTATTTTCTCTCTCCTAACTCATATATTCTTTTGGTTTTGTTTCAGTAATGCTTCCATTAGGCAATTGGAAGTAAATTCTTCCATTTTTGCTATAGACATTCGCAATACCATTTTCTAAGCTTCTTTTTTGAGCATCTTTTACAGCTTTAGAAGCTATTTTAAGAATCTCTTTTGCTATCTCACTCATTTTCAAATCCTTTTAAAAATTGTATATATAAATTTTCATCTAAAATCTCTTCATTTTCTGCAACAAGTTCGTAACTGTCATCACCATTAAAAAAAATCAGATATGTATCAACCAGATCTTTATACACATGAAGAAATAACTGACGACTTCGAATGTATCTTCTTTTAATATCTTCGACTGGAATATTATGCCCACCATTGAGAACTCTATTTTTTACTCTGAGAATATTTTCAGTTGCATCATCTAAAAAAAGATACACTAATACTATCTCAAATTGATGCTGTTTTGCCTCTTCAATCACTCTTATTAAGTATTTACCAGACAAGGTTGTTTCTATGATGAAAGACTCATCATTGTTTTTAAGATTATAGTTCAATTGTTTGAAAAATTCTTTGCCAGCTTTTATTTTGTACTTTTCTAAATCATTGGAATCATAAGCTTTTGCTATTTCATCTGCATTAATAAAATGTAAATTTTTAAGATGAGCATAAGTCAAGGCGAAGGTAGTTTTACCACTTCCATTTGCACCAGCAATAATGTAAAGAGTTTTGCTCACTATCTTCTCTCTCCCATTTTTTTCATACATTCATCCAAACTATCTTTCCAGTAAGGGATACTTAGGTTGAACTCTTTTTTTATCTTTGATTTGTTGAGTAAGCTGTAGTGTGGTCTTGTTGCCGGTGTCGGATACTCTTTGGTCTCTATCGGGTTTATCACGCACTCCAGTTTTGCCATACGCATGATCTCTTTTGCGAAGTCGTACCAACTAAGTACTCCTTCGTTTGAGTAGTGGTAGATCTGTACTTGAGATCCTGAATCAAGTTCAGGACGACAGGAAAGTATCTCCAAAATAGCCTTTGCCAAATCTCTTGCATAGGTCGGTGTGCCTACTTGATCAAAGATAACACCCAAACTTTCTTTTTCTTTGCCTAAACGCAGCATTGTTTTTACAAAGTTTGCTCCAAAAGAGCTATAGACCCAGGAAGTACGGATGATGATTGCGTTTATAGGGTTTAGCGCGATAATTGCCTTTTCTCCAGCAAGCTTTGTTGCTCCATAAACGCCATTAGGATTTGTTGTATCTTCTTCATTGTAAGGCTTATAGTTTTTGCCATCAAATACATAGTCAGTAGAGATATGGATGAGTTGGATATTTTTCTCTTTGGAGATTTCTGCCATCTGTTTTACTGCGAGATGATTTATCGCATCTGCGTTTGTTTCGTCTGCTTCTGCTTTATCTACGGCTGTATAAGCAGCACAGTTGATGATGACATTGATATTGTTTTGCTCTACAAATGCAGCAACTGCGTTTTTGTCAGTGATGTCAAGCGTCTCTCTATCGGTGAAGAAAAAATTATATCTGTACTCAGAAGAGAGTTCTTTAATTTCGCTACCAAGTTGTCCATTACTCCCAGTGACTAAAACATTATGCACGCTGTGAGCCTTGGCGAGGAAGTACTCTTGGGGTGTAATAATTCACACCGTATTCAAATATATCTTGAGTGTCAGCTAACTTAGGCTGCGTTTTATCTTTTGCTGAGAGGTTTAGCTCTTCATGAGCTATCTTCCAGTCGATGCCCAAAGCTGCATCATCAAACGCAATGCCTCTATCATTCTCAGGAGAGTAATAGTTATCAACTTTATAAGCAAAAATCGTATCGTCTTCAAGCACTACAAAGCCATGGGCAAATCCTCTTGGCACTAAGAGTTGTTTTTTATTTTCACTTGATAATTCTACTGCCACATGCTCACCAAATGTAGGAGAGTTTTTTCTGATGTCAACAGCTACATCCAAAACGCGACCTTGGATTACACGCACAAGTTTAGTCTGTGCAGCAGGATGAAGTTGATAATGAAGCCCACGTAAAACACCACGAGAAGATTTTGATTCGTTGTCTTGACAAAAGTCTATCTTGTAACCCAAAAACTCTTCAAGCTTATCCGCACGAAATGTCTCTACGAAGTAACCTCTCTCATCTCCATGAACTTTTGGCTCGATGATGATGACGTCAGGAATAGCTGTTCTTGTAAATTGCATACTACTTCAATCCTCTCGGCTGTGCAGCACGTCTGATGAGATATTGTCCATACTGGTTTTTCTTGAGCGGTTCTGCAAGTTCTAAGAGTTTTTCTTTTGAGATATATCCCATCTCATAGGCTATCTCTTCGATACATGCCACTTTGAGAGACTGACGGTTTTCGATTGTTTGGATAAACTGGCTTGCTTCGAGGAGTGACTCATGTGTACCTGTATCGAGCCATGCATAGCCACGACCCATAAGCTCCACTTTGAGCCTCTGCTCATGGAGATAATCTTGGTTGAGTGTAGTAATCTCAAGCTCACCTCTATGCGACGGTACGACAAGCTTTGCTTTTTGCACGACATCGTTTGGATAGAAATAAAGACCCACCACTGCATAATTACTTTTTGGCTCAGTCGGTTTTTCTTCGATAGATGTCACATTGCCCGCTTCATCAAACTCCGCCACACCATAACGCTCAGGATCGCTTACATAGTAGCCAAAGACGGTTGCGTTTTTATCTTCGCTTGCGTTTTTGACAGAAGAAGCGAGAAGTTTTGTGAGTCCGTGTCCGTGAAAGATATTGTCACCAAGCACAAGACAAACATCATCAGAGCCTATAAAATCAGCCCCAAGGATAAACGCCTGAGCAAGTCCATCTGGAGAAGGTTGCACAACATAAGAAAATTGCATACCGATATCACTTCCATCGCCCAAAAGCTCTTCAAAACGCGGCAGATCTTTTGGAGTAGAGATGATAAGCACTTCTGTGATACCAGCAAGCATAAGCACCGAAAGCGGATAGTAAATCATCGGCTTGTCATAGATAGGCACAAGTTGTTTGGATACACCTTTTGTGATTGGGTAGAGGCGCGTACCGCTTCCGCCTGCTAGGATTATGCCTTTCATTT